>JAXMHN010000008.1:0-143993 GCA_046346765.1 Verrucomicrobiota bacterium
TTCAACAGGCTCCTATGGCCGCTGCTCGCTGATTAGCGGCATCTTCAGAAACACTGCACGGCTCCATCGACTTAGCACCAGCAATTGGCCTGCGAGTTGCTTAAAGCTGGGTCGCAGACGCCCAGGAACATTGGATGGCTTAGCCGCCTTATCCTGCTGCAGTGTCTTGGGATCAGGCGGCGACAGCTTTCGTGGTAAGGACCTTTCCACGCCTCCCGTCTTTGCTCCAGCCAGACTCAGGACGAAACGCCGGGCATTTCCAGGCGTGGCTTCCACGCGTTTGGAGTGAGTTTCACGCGTTTCTCCGGACCGTACGAAACGCGCCAAATCACATTGCCTCCGTCGTCTGAGACAAACAAAGCGCCGTCTTTGCCGACCGCGACAGCGACTGGGCGCCCCCAAACGTTCCCCTCAGCCGTGACAAACCCGGTTATGAAGTCAATATATTCGCCACTAGCTCGGCCCTTCTCCATCGGCACATAAATCACCTTGTAGCCCGTGCGTCGGGTGCGATTCCACGATCCGTGCTCAGCCGCGAAAGCGCCCGTGCGGTACTCCGCCGGAAACTGGTTCCCGGAATAGAACGTGAGGCCAAGTGAGGCGCTGTGGGATTGGATGAGAACATCCGGAACGATGACTTTGTCCTTGAGATCCGGGCGTTTACCGGCCAGACGCGGATCCTCATGTCCGCCCAGGTAAAACCAGGGCCAGCCATAGAAACCGCCTTGTTCCACCCGTGTTATGTAGTCAGGGACAAGGTGATCACCGATTTCGTCCCGCTCATTGACGGAGGTCCATAGATCACCGGTGATTGGGTGAATAGCCAACCCAACCGGGTTCCGAATGCCAGTAGCATAAACACGCTCGCCCTTACCCTCTGGCGTGAATTCGTAAATCCGGGCCCGCCGGTTCTCGACCGGTTCGTCGCCGACGTTGGACTTGGAACCGATCGACAGGAATAGCTTTGAACCGTCTTTGGAAAAAACAACATCACGCGTCCAGTGTCCTCCGCCTTCAAGTTGGCCTCCGCCCGAAATATTAGTGATGATTCGTTCCGCGGGGCCGGGAGCTTCCGTGGCATCCTTCCGGTAGGGATAGCGAACCACCGAATCGGTATTGGCAACATAAACATACTCGGGATTCTCCCCCGGTGGATAGAACGCAATTCCAAACGGCTGCTGCAGCTCGGATGCGAAGACCGCATTCATCTCCGCCCGCCCATCCCCATCGGCGTCGCGTAACACGCGGATTCGGTTTGCTTTTGATTCTGCGACAAATAAATCCCCATTTGGTGCCGTCCGGATCATGCGAGGATTCGTCAGCTTCTCCGCGAACTTGCCCACCTGAAACCCCGCTGGCGCCTGCGGAGCGGCGCCAGCGGGTTGCGCCACCATTTTGGGATGGTTCTTGGCCGATTCAGCCGGGTTTGGCGGCGGCAGGTCGGACAGTGTCAATTTGCGGCGAACCCCGGGAGCGTCCGTGGTCCAGTCGCCTTTGGCTGCTTCGCCCGTCAGCACCGGTCTGGCCTCAGGACGGTCCGGGCTCGCCGTCGCCGCCCGCCCCGTTGTGCCAGGCAGCATCGCACAGGCCCCTGCCACACCTAGCGCCACGCGTAACATATTGCATTTCCTCAGTCTCGTTGAGAGTCCACCCGCCGTGCTCATTCGGTCCACCTTTCTTTTGACAGTTTTCGAGAACTAGGCCACCTGACGTCGCCTCGTTCCTAACGTCACCTTGGCCACTCTATTATAGAAGGGGATTCCGAGTTTCTCTACTCACGGCGAAGAATCGGATGTCATCGAAAAAAGGGACCTTTGCCTTTGGCTTCCGCGACAAACGTGTTTGCCATGTGGGGATTCGTGGATCTATTTTTTACGGGTGACGGTCACCAGCCCCATTGTTCAGGTCCGGCAATTGTCGAAGATTTACCGCCAAGGAGATATTGAGGTCACCGCGTTAAACCAAATCTCGCTCGATATCGCCCGGGGTGAGTTTCTGACGTTGATGGGCCCGTCCGGATCGGGTAAGTCGACACTCCTCCACATTCTCGCCGGGATTGATCGGCCAACTTCGGGTGAATGCCAGGTGCAAGGAATTGAAGTTTCGGGCCTGAGCGAGTCCGCCCTGGCGGACTGGCGCAATCAAAATGTGGGCTTTGTCTTCCAGACGTTCAACCTGATCCCGGTTCTGACGGCGGCGGAAAACGTGGAATTGCCGTTGCTGCTCACCCGCCTTAGCCACCGGCAGCGGCGGGCACAAGTCACGGCTGCGCTGGAGTTGGTGGGCCTCGCCGACCGAATGCGCCATTTGCCGCGGCAACTCTCCGGTGGACAGGAGCAGCGGGTGGCCATCGCGCGGGCGCTGGTGACTGACCCCAGCTTGATCGTCGCGGACGAACCGACCGGGAACTTGGACTCGCATTCCGCCCAGGAGGTTCTTGGGATCCTCCAGTCGCTCCGCCAGGCTGCCGGGAAGACGGTAATTATGGTCACACACGATCCTAAAGCCGCCGCTTTCGGCACGCGCACCATTCACTTGGAGAAAGGGGAGTTGGTCGACTAACTCCGCGTGGTTCAATGACCCTGCACACCTTCGTGGTCAAAAACGCCCTGCGCAACAAGCGCCGCTTGTTTCTTTCCATCTCGAGCGTGGCCGCCAGCTTGTTCTTGCTCGTGACGTTGCAGGTCGCCCTGCGTGAGTTGACCAATCCGATCAACGACGAAGGGTCGAGCTTGCGGATTATCGTGCGGAACAAGGTTTCTCTCGGGCAACCGCTGCCCGCCCGCCAATTGCAGACGATTGAGCGAATTCCCGGTGTTGCGGCGGTGACGCCGTTCTCGTTCTTTGGCGGTCTCTATAAGGGTGACGAGAAATTCACCAGCTTCGCCCAGTTGGCGGTCGATCCGCCGCGCGCCGTGGCCCTGATGACCGACGCCAAGATCCCGCCGGAGCAGCTCGAAGCTTGGCTGTCCGATCGCACCACTGCCATTGTCGGCAAAATGACGGTGGATCGCTATGGTCTTAAAATCGGCGACCGCATGCAATTTGCGGGACAGTTTTATCCATGCGACCTGGAGCTGAAAATCGCGGGCATTTACCAGGGAACAGCCGATGACCGAAATGTCTTCTTTCACCATAAGTATCTGGATGAGGCTTTGGGCAACCCTGGCACCGTATCGACCTGGTGGGTCAGGGCTGCCTCGATTGCGGACGCGCAAGCAGTCACCGAGCGGATCAACAAGGCCTTTGCCAACAGCAGCGCCGAAGTCAGGGCCGAGACGGAGCGGGCCTTTCAGTTGGGTTTCGTCTCGATGTGGGCCAACATCAAGATCCTGATCGGCGGCATCAGTATGGTGGTGGTGTTCGCTCTTGTGCTGGTGACGGTCAGCACGATGAGCATGGCCATCCGCGAACGCTTTCGCGAATTGGCCGTGCTCAAAGCCTTGGGCTTCCGGCGCCGCGAATTGTTTGCCTTCATTCTCGCCGAAAGCTTTGGCTTGGCCATGTTAGGCGGTCTGCTCGGGGCCGGGGGCGCGTGGGCTCTCTTCAATCATATCAACGTGCAAAAGATGACCAATGGCTTGTTCTTGGTCTTTGAAGTGACGCCTCAAATGCTCGGCCTGGCTTTCAGCATCGCGGCGGGTATCGGCATGCTCGCCGCCGCCGCGCCCATGGCGACCGTCGCCCGCACCAGCGTGGTGGAGGGGTTGAAGACACTCGATTGACTATGGCGCTGCCAATTCGCTACAGCTGGCGCAATGCGCTGATTCGATGGAGATCTACCATCGCCACCGTCGGCGGCATCGCTTTGGTCGTTTTCGTCTTCGTCCTCCTTCAAGCGCTGGCGATCGGCATCGAGAAGAGCAGCGGCAACACCGGAGACCCCCGTAATCTCCTGGTCGTGCGCAAGGGCGCGAGCGCGGAATCAGCCAGCCTGATCTCGCGCGAGGCCGTCCGCGCGGTTCAATACCTGGAAGAGATCGCCAGAACCGAACGGGACGAGCCGCTGATTTCCGCCGACGTCCACGTGTTGGTCAGCCTCCCACGACGAGATGGCAGCGGGGAAGCGAACGTCCTGCTGAGGGGGATCACGCCCAGAGGAATGCTGCTGCGCCCGCAGGTGCGCTTGCTGGCGGGGCGTTGGTTCACCCCCGGGAAGCGCGAGGTCGTGGTCAGCGCGCGTTTGGCGCGGCGGTTTGCCAACTTCGAATTGGGCCAGTCGTTCAGGACCGGCAACGCCACGTTGACGGTGGTCGGATGGCTGGACGGAAGCAATAGCGCCTTCGATTCCGAATGCTGGCTTGATGCGGATGAATGCCGGTCACTGTTTGAGCGAGACATGTACTCGAGTATCCTGGTTCGTCCGGTGGATGCGGCCGCGAGCCGGCGGTTGACCACCCGGCTTGAGGAAGACCGCCGCTTTAAACTGAAAGTTGAACCGGAAACGGAATACTATCGCAAGCAGACCATGACCGCCGCTCCGATTAAATGGCTCGGCCGCTTCCTGGCCGTGATGATGTCGATCGGGGCTGTGTTTGCTGCCATGAACACCATGTACGCGAGCGTCGGCGCCCGCACCCGGGAAATCGGAACCTTGCGCGTGCTGGGTTTCAGGCGTCGCGCTGTTGTTCTGGCGTTGCTCCTCGAAGGTGGCCTGCTCGCCTTGTCGGGCGGGCTCCTCGGCTGCGCCGTCGGTATGTTTTGGAACGGCTATTCCACCGCGACGATGGGTTTTGAAACGTTCAGCGAGATTGTGTTTCAATTCACGATCACACCGCAGTTGGTCGGGCAGGGCCTGATTTTTGCCCTACTGGTGGGATTGGTGGGCACACTCTTGCCGGCGATTCGGGCGTCGCGGCTGCCGGTCATTACCGCGCTCAAAGCCATATGAATCTCGACAAATTGGCGGGTCTGAAGATTGATCCTGGGCAGAAGCGGCGGAGTTCGACCGTTGTGAACGTGATCCTGGTCGGCGTTGTCCTTGTGACGGCGATCGCGCTTTTCTATGCCCGCCCCTGGTCGCGAGAAGGTCAGCGCGTCTTTCGGGGAGCGCCTGGAGCCAATTCGAACCACCCGGCTCCGGCAGTCGCATCGTCTTCCGCGCCGGCGTCGTCATCGCCGTTTCCTGCCAGGGGTGTCGCCGAATCCAGCAACGTGGTGTTGACCGTCAGCGGCTATATCGTCAACCGTGAGCGCATCGAGCTTAGCCCTCGCTTCATGGGTGTCGTCCGATGGATCGGGGTCAAAAAGGGCGACGCAGTCACCAATGGCCAGACGGTCGCGCTGCTTGACGATGCCGAATATCAGGTGCGCCTCGCCCAGGATTTGGCGCGGCTTTCCACGGCACGGATTGCGACCGAGAAGGCCCGGATCATCTTCGACCGCGTGCAGAGGCTGGGGGCTGTTGATATCGAAAGCAAGCAGGCCCAGGACGATGCTCGCCTCGCGGTGGAGGCGGCTGAAGCTGCCGTGCGTGAAATCGAAGCCAAGATTGCCGAGGACCGTGTCTACCTGGAATGGACCGTCATTCGATCTCCAATCAACGGTGTCATTTTGGAGAAACTGGTCGATGCCAATGAGCTGGTCACGCCCCAGACCTTCGGTGGGACTCGCGGACCGAGCGCTTCATTGCTGGCCCTTGCGGACCCATCTGATCTCCAAGTTGAAATCGAACTGAACGAGGCGGATTTGGCAAAGGTGCGTCTCAAGCAGACCTGCCGGATCATACCGGAGGCCTACCCGGACCGCAGCTATCCTGGATTTGTCGCGGAGATGGCGCCCGAAGCCAACCGACAGAAGGGCACCCTCCAGGTCAAGGTTCAGATTCTTAATCCGGATCGTTTCCTGACGCCGGAGCTGAGCGCGCGGGTGGATTTTGAGGGAGCTGCTGGGCGACCCTAAAGAGAGAAGATCGCCATGCCAGAGCGGGGCGGGGGCCTGGGATGAAGCCTAAGGAGTCGACTGCCAGCGGAAGCGGTGAGCTCGAAACCGCTCTTGGGACCACGCGAGGCTCTTCTTATTGGCGCCTTTGTAAACCCGATCGTTGATGCGATAGAAGGCCCAAAAACGATGTTCGACGACCGAAGGGGGCGGTTGCATTTTCCTCTGGAAGGCGCGGAAGATGGCTAAACCGAGGAGGGTTAGCCCGGCCAAGGCGAGTAAAAATAGAGCCGTCCAAGCGAGACTAGATGTTAATACCGAACCGGCCATATATCAGGATGTTAGCTGAATCGGTCAGGTCTGACACTAGGTAAAAGTCCGAAAGTAGCCTCGGGCAATCGCCGGGTCGATTTCCATTCCACTGCCCGCGCTGAGTTGTCGCGGTTTGAGACACCAGTCTCGAAATTGGCCGCCGTCTCCCGGGGGGATCGACCGGAAGAGCTTCGGCATCGCTGTTGCTACCCAAAGCTGACGAAAGCACAGGACCGGCAGACGCTGTTCCCGTGTCGGTGCTGGGTTAAGCCAGCGGTTACGAACCTATGGTCAGGACGAGTGGGTATCTTTTTGATTTTCCGCGTGAGTATCTCAAACCGGCGCTGGTGGTCTCGCTACTGAGTGTTTGGGTTCTGGTCGGGTTGTTCTTCTATCTGAACGCCTTTACGCGCAGGCGTTACTTTACGATTTGGAGCGCTGCCTGGCTGTTCTACAGTCTCTGGCTGACGCTTTCTCTCAGCCTGCAAGACGCCGGGCCGAGTGCGTTTTTGCTCATGGTCAACCAGTGGTGCGTCGGGATAGCGGCCGTGTTTATGATTTGGGGCGCGGCTGTGTTCCTAAAGCAGGGAACGCCCGAACGCGTTTTTGGACTCTTCCTGGCTTTCCTTTTCCTCTGGAGCTATCTCGGGGCGTATCAATGTCCCAACGTCCGCTGGCCGGAGTTTGCCGTCTTCGCCACCTTGGGCCTGGGAAGCGGACTGACGGCCTATGGCTTCCTGCAATTTCGGCGCGAGTCGAGTTACATGGGCGCGACCCTCCTGGCTTTAGGCTTTCTCCTTTGGGGCGCTTACCTGGCCTGTTTCCCCTCCTGGCAGGCTTCGGATCAATTGATCGCTTCCGGTTTCCTCATCTCCGCGGTGCTGCAATTATTTATCGCCGTCAGCATGATCGTTCTGGTTTTGGAGGAGGTGCGCGCGACCAATCAATTGACACTCCTGCAAATCGAGCGGCAGAAGAGCGAAGCGGAAGGCTTGCGCACGAAGGTTCTCTCCTCGGAAGAACGGTTCCGCTCCCTCTTTACGCAGGCAAGTGAGGCAATCGTCATCACGGCGGCCGACAATCTCCGGATTCTGGAATTGAACGTCGCTGCTCGACGGCTCTTGAGCTTAGCCGCCGAAGATACCAAGCCACATTTCCTCAGTTCCTTCCTTCGCTTGCAAGGGGCCAACGACGCGGCTCCTCAAACCGGGGTGGAGTGGTTTGCCGCGCTCACGGAGCAGCAACGTGTCGAGGTCGTTTGGGCCAACGGCACCGTTATTCCTGCCGAGGTTGCGGGAGCTCCGGTCGTGGTCGACGGCGTGACGGCTTACCAGTTCTTCTTCCGCGAAGTCACCGAACGGCGGCAGTTGGAACAACAGCTTCGTCAGGCGGAAAAGCTCTCGGCTTTGGGTCAAATGATTTCGGGCATCGCCCACGAACTCAACAATCCACTGGCTGTCATCAAGGGTTACCTCGATCTGGTCTTGTTGCGGCACGATCTCGGAAAGCAAACCCGCGCCGACCTGGAGAAGGTCGCTCACGAAAGTAACCGGGCGGCCCGCCTGGTCAGTAACTTCCTCTCCTTCGCCCGGGAACGGCCCGCCCAGCGGGAGATGATCGACATCAACGAGGTCGTGCGCCGGGTGCTCGAACTTCGAGAGATGGACTTGAGGTTGCTCGGAGTGCAGCTGCACATCGACTTGGATCAGTCGTTGCCGCAAACGGAGGCTGATGCCGCCCAGATCGAGCAAGTCATCGTCAATCTCTTGACCAACGCGCTCCATGCCTTGGCCGAATGGCCCAATAGCCGCAAGCTTAGAATAACAACGGGCCTGAGAGACGACCTGATCATACTTCGGGTCCAGGATAGTGGCCCAGGTGTGCCGTCGGACGTCCTGCCCCACATCTTCGAGCCCTTCTTTACCACGAAGCCGGTGGGCACAGGCACGGGCCTTGGCCTGTCGATCGCCCACAGCATCATTACGGACCACCAAGGTCGCATCACTTGCGAAACATCGAAGGAAGGCGGCGCCAGTTTCTTGATCGAACTGCCGGTTCTTCAAGCCAGCCATGCTCGCCCATCCGCGGACGACGGGGCCAGCGCCCCAGCCCTGACGCTCTCACACGCCGCCGTCCAGGCGCGAATCTTGGTGGTCGATGATGAACAGCCGCTTGCTGAGTTGCTGGCCGAGCTGCTTTCAACCCTGGGCCATTCGACTTCCATCTGCTGTTCTCCCATCCAAGCTCTCGATTTGTTGGATGAGCAGCCGTTCGATCTCATTCTCTCTGATTTCCGAATGCCGCTCATGAACGGCCGCGAATTTTACGAGCGACTGGTGGCTAGGAAGTCCGAGTTGGCTAACCGCGTTATCTTCGTGACCGGCGACGTCATGGGCAATGAGACCCGGGCATTCCTGCAAGCCACCGCCACCCCGCACCTTTCCAAGCCCTTCCGCCTGGACGCCGTCGAGGCGGTCGTCTCCTCGGTCCTGCTCAAGAAGTCGGCCGTGCTGGCGGCTCCCGCGGTCGCGACTTAGAAAGGGCTGAGAAGCCTCCTCCCAGCCCGCGCCCATCGCCCGGCAAGGCTCCGGCAGGCCAGGTCCACCCAGCGGCTGTAGAAGCTGATTCTCTCGTTGACTCCTAAGGTCGGTTTGCTAACCTTCGGGCTAGCAAAGAACCAGCCGTGCTGGTGTCAGTATGATCGATCGTCCGGTGCCCAACGTCGGTGACATGCAGTGATTCGTGCGAGTGCTGAATCTTCCCACTGGTTTTTTGTCTTCAATACCCACAATCCAATGAATCAAAACAGACTCTTCGTCGGCAATCTCTCTTACCAAACCATGGACCGTGATCTCCAGGATTTCTTCTCGCAGGCAGGGGTGGTAACCTCGGTGACGCTCATGCTCGATAAGTTCACCGGGAAATCGCGAGGTTTTGCCTTCGTTGAGTTTTCGACGGCGGAAGAAGCCAACCGCGCCGTGGAAATGTTCCATGGCAAGGAACTCCAAGGCCGCGCTCTGACCGTCAATATCGCTCGTCCGCGCGAAGATCGTCCTCCTCGCAGTGGCGGCGGCTACCGCGGCGGGCGCGATGGTGGAGATCGGGACGGTGGTCGACGCGAGCGCTATTAGCCGGCAGCTCGGCGAGGCGGAGTCGAGTGGGGTTCCTGAGCAATGCGGAGAGGCCGCCAGGCGCTTCGGCCCAAGGTCGGTTCATTCGTTGGGCGCTGGGCGGTCGGGTGCGGCTTCGTTCCTCCACCCTTGCGGAGTTTTTGCAGGGTTATCCTGAGGGAATATCCATTTGACATGGCGCAACGTGAAACCTAGTTTGAGCCAACACTAAACGACGTTATGGCCGAGAACACTCCCAATGTCCCTCCCGGGGCCACTCCGCCCAAGCCTTCTGAGTCTGCCAAGGTGCAGCCAAAGAAGGAAACGGTCCGGATCAATTTGCCGCCTAAACCAACTGCTGCACCGACCATCAAGATTCCGTCTCCCGCAGCAGTGGCCGCTGCGACTCCGGCTCCCGCGGCCCCAGTGGCTGCTTCTCCGGCAACGGGGTCGGCCGCTTCTGCTCCAGCCGCCCCCGCCCCAGCCGCGCGTCCCGCAGTCGCCGCGCCGGCGGCAGCGCCACGGCCCGCGGCGGCTCCTCGTCCGATGCCGTCTTTTCCGACCCTCAGTTTGGCGGATAAGGTTTTGGCCATTGTCGCGGCGGTTGTGGGATTGCTTGCTCTGGTGCGTGTGTTTCTGCTGACTTCGTGAGTGGGTTGGCGTTCCTGTTTACTTGCAGGTTCTAACAACGGCAGAGCGCTTCCTTCGAAACATGCTTACTTTAAACGAAACCAATTTTTCCGACGAAGTTCTCAAGTCCTCGGTGCCAGTCCTGGTCGATTTTTGGGCGGAATGGTGTGGCCCCTGCAAAATGATCGCTCCCATTCTCGATGAGATTGCCCAGGAATATGATGGCCGCTTGAAGATCGGCAAGGTCAACATTGACGAGCAGCAGAACCTGGCCAGCCAGCATGGCATCCGGGCCATTCCCACTCTGCTCGTTTTTAAGAACGGCCAAGTGGCAGATCAGATCGTTGGCTTGCGCAGTAAGCGCGATTTGAAGGCCAACCTCGACCGCGTCATGAACTGATCTCAGGTTCGAGTCACGGCCATGCCGCTTGTGATCACTCCGCGGCAACTTTCTCGGCGGTCAGAACTCTACCATCAGTTGGCTTCCTTAACAGCCGCTGGCATCCCGCTCATCCAAGCCTTGGAGATGGTCCGGGACTCGGCCAGTCACCGTGCCCAAACCCGGCATTTCCGCCGGCTCGTGGATCACCTTAACGACGGATCGACTCTGACCGAGAGTCTGCGCACGGCCAATCAGTGGCTTCCTCAGTTCGATCTGGCGCTGATCGAGGCCGGTGAGCAGAGCGGTCGTCTCGACGTCTGCTTTCGATTCTTAGCTGAGTATTACAACGAACGCGCCCGGCTGGCGCGCCAGATTCTGGCTGACTTGGCCTATCCCGCTTTCATCCTTCATTTCGCCGTCTTGATCCTGCCGGCGGACCGGCTGACGCGCCTCGTCTGGAATGGGGATGTCGCCGGGTTTGTCACCCAGAAGGCTGCTATTCTTCTCCCCCTCTACGCAGTCGTCCTCTTGGCCTTATATTTTGGACAGTCGGGCCGCGGCGAGCGCTGGCGGGCGGCTCTCGAGCTCATCCTGGCGCGCGTTCCCGTCTTGGGCGTGGCTCGCGCCAACCTCTCCCTGGCCCGGTTGACGCTCGCCCTGGAGAGCCTGCTCAATGCCGGCGTCTCGATCGTCCAGGCATGGGAATTGGCCGCGGCCGCAAGCGGCTCGCCGTCGCTTCGGCGCACCGTCCTAAGCTGGCGGCCCAGCGTCGAGGCTGGTCAAACCCCTGCCGAAGCGGTGCGTGAAAGTCGCGCTTTCCCGGATCTGTTCACGAATCTTTATAGCACCGGCGAGATTACTGGACAGCTCGATGAAACCTTAAAGCGGCTGCACCGGCATTATCAGGAAGAAGCCGTCCGCAAACTGCACGCCGTGGCCCAATGGACTCCCCGATTGGTCTATTTCCTGATCGTCCTGCTGATCGCCTATCAAATCCTCTCTTTCTGGACTGGCTATTTCAACAACATCAGCCAGCTCACTCTCTGATCCGACCGCCCTCTGATGACCTTGCAGGAGTTACATTCGAATGAGGCGTTCCGCCGCCAGGAGTTTCCCGTCGCCTCGCACAAGATTTTCCTCGCCCATGCCGGCGTCTGTCCGCTGCCAGCTCGAGTGGAGCAGGCGGTTCGCAACTACGCCTCCGGTTGCACCCTCGGGGACCAGGAGGCGGTCTGGCCCAGCGCGCAGTTGACTAGGTTTCGTGAGCGAGCCGCCCGGTTGATCCAGGCGCAGCCGGAAGAGATCGCCTTCGTCGGCCCCACCTCCTTGGGGCTCAGCTACGTGGCCGGCGGATTATCCTTCCGCAGGAACGACAATGTGCTCGTTTATTTCGATGACTATCCCTCCAACGTCTATCCGTGGATGGCGCTGGCCGATCGCGGTGTCGAAGTGCGCTTGCTCAATATCCGCACGCTCGGCCGAGTCCGACCGATTGACGTTCTCGGGCAGGTGGATGAGGCAACCCGGCTGGTCGCTCTGGCCTCGTGTCACTTTCTGAGCGGGTATCGCCTTGACTTGAACGAGATCGGCGCGGCGCTCCGATCTCGAGGCATCTGGTTCTGCGTCGACGGCATTCAAACCGTCGGCGCTTTTCCGACCTCGGTGCAGCACGTAGATTTCCTGGCCGCTGACGCCCATAAATGGATGCTCGGTCCGTGCGGCGCCGGGATCCTTTACGTGCGCAAGCAGTTGCAGGATCAACTCCAGCCAATCGTCTTCGGTTGGAATAACGTCCGCTGCCCGCAGTTCGTCGCGCAGGAGGAACTCGTCTTCCGTTCCGGCGCTCAGCGATATGAAGTCGGCACTCACAACCTGCTCGGCCTGGCTGGTCTCGGGGCCGCGCTCGAACTCATCGAAGAGGTTGGCGTGGAGCAAATCGCCGCCGAGCTTCTTCGAAAGCGGCGGTGGCTGATTCCTGCGCTTGAAAGCAAAGGCTTTCAGGTATTGGAGTCGGGCGCGACCGACCTCAATGGCAGCGGAATTGTGACGTGCTTTAAACCGGGAGCGGATCTGCCCGCACTCCATCAAAAGCTTGCTGAGGCAGGCGTGATCGTTTCGCTCCGGGCGGACCGCAGCGGTCAACAATACTTGCGGCTTTCGCCTCACTTTTACAACACCGACGCCGAACTCGTCCGCGTGCTGGAACTGCTCTAAGCCCGCTCCAGTTAAATTCATCTCAGCAGCCGATTATCAGGCTGCTGGGTCGCCTTCATCCCCTTCATCTCGAGTCGTCGAGAATCGCGATTTCGACCAACTTGGGAAAGAGATCTCGCCAAATCGGCGGACCGGAGCATTTGGGGGCAGCTTCTGCCAGCCAACTAACGACGTGCAGGCTTATTGGTCGAGGCGGCAGGTGGATTCGTGTTCGAACGCCCTTTGCTGCCTCCACGATTCAACAGGCCGCTGAGATCCTGGATCAAGCTGGCCGGTGACTTAGCGTTGGTGGCTGCCGGGGCATTGGTGGCGGCGTTCCCCGCGGGCTGTCCGGAAAGGACGCCGCCGAGATTCTGCAGGATCGCGCCGGCTTTGTCCCCGACGGGTACGATGCCGCCGATCGTCTTGGTGGCAAGTCCGACCAGCGCCAGCTTGTTGATCTCGCTTTGCGGTTCAGCCAGCGTTCCAACCAAGGTAACGAATGGCGGCAGCGCGACGTAAGCCGCGTTTGTCGGCGTGTTGGCCGGCAGCAAGCTCGCCTTTTCCGCCAGCGCGCGCCTCAAAGAGAGATTCACCGGCAGTTTCAACCGCGAATCGCCCAGGGTCTCGCCGATTGGGATCGCCCCCTGCGATTCAGCGACAAAAGCCTGGCTCTGCAACGCGAACTGTCGGACCGCAATTTGTCCCTGGCCAATATCGGTCTGAGCTGCGATCCAATTGATGGGCGTCTGGGTAAGTTCCGGGACACGCAGGACCAGGGCAATCGGTTCGAGCAAGCGATTGATTTTGGGAGAAACGATCGCGTAGTTCATGTTGGTCAACGCCAAAGTCAGATTGCCCGTCAGATTCTTTTGCAGATTGGCTCCGGTGACCCCGGCGCCCTTCAGCTGGCCCTGGGCGCGGATTTGGCCCTGCTGCAACCCCGCGGCGTTGGTCATGAACGTCGCTGCGAGCGGTCCTAAGGGCAAACGATCGGTCTGAAAGGACAGATCGTAGGTGTATCCCGGGACGCCCAGGTTCAGCATCGCCTCCAAACTCAACGGCGCCCCGTTCACCGTCAGCGCGAATGGCCGCATGGTGACCTCTCCGCCAGCGATCCGCGCGCCCGCCTGCAGGTTGGTTACCGCCAGCTCCCCGTAGTAGAGCCGATCGATCTTTACATCCGCCGTGAGTTGCTGCACCGGAAGTTGGGCCGGTTGCGGTTCGCTGGTTGGCCCCGATGGCGGCACCGTGGTCCCCCGTTTGGCCGGCGGCGCAGGCGCCGCCGCCTTCGGGTTCGAGGTGCCGGCGAACATTTGCTGATACGGAGTCAGGTCGAGCGATTCCGCGCGCAAGGTCAGCTGGCTGGGCGAGCCATTGGTTCGCGCCAGGTCCAAGCGTGCTTTCAATTCGAGCTGGTTTTTCGCCTTCTCCGTCGGAGATAACGTGACCAGGAGAGGCTGCAGCTCCAGCACATTCTGGCGCAACGTGCCGTCGAGTTTCAGCCGGGCGTTCAACGCAGGCGTGGTCTTCTTCGTCTCGGCGCTCGCGACGACCCAATTGGTGATGCTAAGATCCGTCTGGAACGAGCTGCTTCCTTTCGGATCGTAGGCGGCCGTGCCGCTCCCCCCGAGCATGATCGAAACCAGGCGTTGATCAGCGCCGAGCGACGGGCCGAGGATGGGTTGGAGCGCTTCCTCATTCAAACCCACAATCGTGAAGCTCAAGTGAGAGGACTGCTTTGCCATGTCATAGTCGCCGCGCAGCCCGATGGTGCCTCCCCCCTTGTAGCCATGGCGCAACGCCAGGGAGGCGCTGTGGATCTGCAGGGCGGGCGGTTCCAGGTCAAAGTTGTAATCGAACGCCCCTTGGAAGTCGTCAAAGGCGTACGCCCCAATATGGCCGGTGAAATCACCCAGCGTCAGATTGCCAGTGCAAGTGTGCTTGTTGTCACGGCTGGTAATGGAGCAGCTCAGGCGAATGCTGCCATTGGTGGAAGTCCACCCTTCCAAAGGAACCTGCCGCAAGAGACTGGGCAAATCCACGGCTGCGTTGGCCTGAACGTTCAAGTCCTTTTTCGCCAAATCCGAGTGCGCCGAGCCGGAAGTTTTCAGCAGCATCTGGTCGCCCTTTTGCAGCTCCAAACTGTAGCGATCCACGCGCAAGTCCTTGAAATCCGATAAGAGCGCTTCGAGTGAAACGGCGACGGTCGCTTTTTCGATTCGATTGGTCGAGAAAGCGATCGTGCAATCGCGGATGGAACCGTTGGCTTTTGTGGCTAACTCCTTGCCATCCTGGCGGGCGGTCAAGGTGATTTGCAGATCAACCATGCCAGCGGGAGTGTTCGAGCCAAGCAACGCCTGCCAATCCTGCAGCGCGAGCTGCGCCAGCGTCAACTGCAGCGTTGACTCGCCAAAGCCGCGCGCGTTGGGCGCCCAGGTGAAAGTCATCGGCCGATCAAGGGAAGCATGGATGAGCTTCGTGTTTTGCTGCTGCCCGTCCAAGGCCAACTGGCGCAAGATGGCCGTCTGGTTTTCCAGATCCAAGCTGACTTCGTAGTCGGCTTCGAGATTCAACGGCGGGGTTGCCTGGGTTCCTTGGCGAAGACTAAAGCGTTGCGCGGACAGATGGCCTTTGCCGCCGAGGGCTCGGCCCGCCTGCGCCAGGTCCACGTAGTTGGTGGCGTTGATCGTCGAATCCCCGAAATCCAGACCCCGGGTCGCGCCGAACAGGTTCAACACCTGCCGGTCGATCGACTGAACCTCGACCTTTAAACGCCCTTCCACCTTGGCCAGGTTCAAGGGCCCGCTCGCCTGGACCCGGCCTAGGTTGGTGCCAGCTCGCTCAAAGCGTAGAGCGAGTTGCCGCAGGTCGGTCGGAGTCAGTTCGGCCTGGAGTCGGCTGGCGAGGCCCTGCAGATCTTTGTAGGCGCCGGCGGTTTGGGAAACTACCAGCGCGCCATTCCCCGTTAAGGTCTCGGGCAGCAGATCCCCACCAAGCTTGTAGTCTAAAGTCGTATTCAGTGTTGCCGAGAGAAGGTCGTTCGTGGCCGCTCCAGTCGGTCCGGCCTCGTTTTCGAGGCGAACGACCGACGCCACCTGCAGGCGGCCAGGCTGGCCGTTCTGAATGCGCGTCAGTCCAAGATTAAAGCCCCTCAACTCCGCCGTTTGCGTCGAGCCGGCCTTGGTTTTGGTGACGCTGCGCAGCGTCGCGTTAGTCAGCACCACGTTCTGCAGCGTGAGGCGGATGGGTTTGGCGGCTTTGTCGTCGCGCGCTTCCGTCGTGGGGCGCGGTTGGGTGAGGGGATCGGTGTTGCTGGTCCCGTTCGCTTCCTGCACGCGCTGCACGGTCGGCGCGGTCAACGCGAGTTCGTCGATGACATAGTTGCCGGTCAAAAAGGACCAGAGGCTGAATCGGACTTGGACCTGGTCGGCGGTGACGATCGGGGGCGCCCCAGGCGTCTGGACGACCAGCTTGGTCAGAGTCAGCTGAGAAAAGGGCCGCAGTGAGACTTGGTCAGCTGTGACTTGCGCATGGAGCGATTGAGAGACTCGCGGCAAAACCACCGCCTTGAGAAAGCCTGAACTGGTCACCACAAAATAAAGGACGATCGCGAGCACGATGACAGCGATGCCAATCATGCTCAACTTGCGCGTCAGGCTGGAACCGGCACGTGCCGCCGGCGGAAGATCGTTGGCCATAAGTTAGTGGGGGGTTGATGGCTTGCGCCCTTCCAGAATCGCCACGTAATCGGCAATCCCGGCCGTCGGCGGAAACTCCGGCGCGTACTTCAGGGCACTTCGACTTAAAGTGAGATCTGCTTCGGTATGCGGCTGGTAAAAACTATACGGATTTTCGAAGTAATCCGGGGCCAGCTCCGTCCCCAGGTTCTTGTTCAACTCCGCGATCACCTCGTTGAACGAAAAAGCCTGGCCGGACCCGCAATTGTAGACGCCGCAACTGGGGGCGTTTAAAGCGCTGATCGTCATCGCCACCACATCTTTGACGTAAACAAAATCACGCTTCTGCTCGCCCGCCGTGAAAACGCGAGGACGGCGTCCGGCCTTCATTTGCAGGTAGAGCTGATAAATCATGCTCGCGGCGGCTTTCTTGTGCCCTTCATTCGGCCCGTAGACATTAAAGTAGCGTACGCCCACAATTCGGCAGCTCGGATTTCGCCGGAGACACGCTTGCGCCAGATTGTCCAGTTGGACCTTGGAGAATGCATAAATATTCGCCGGCGCTGGCGTCTGATCCTCCCGCATCCGGGCCGAGCCGATGCCATAGGTGGCGGCCGATGACGCGTAGACCACTGGAGTCTGAGTGGTTTCGGCAAATTCGAGCACCCGGCGGAAACCTTCGATGTTGTCGTGGCATTGCAGCAACTGATCGTGGATCGTCGTATCGGTGATCGAGGCTTCGTGGAAAATGGCGTCGAAGCTCCGGTCGCGGAATTGAGCCCGCCAATCAAGCCGCGAGACGTCCGCTGCGACGAAATCTCCCCGAAAGCCCGCCAGATTCTTGAAATCGCCGCTGCGGAAGTCGTCCACCACGACCAGGTGCGCTTCGGGAAACTTATGCTGCAGGGCCAGGGTGAGATTCGAACCGATGAATCCCGCTCCACCCGTAACCAAGATATGACGCATTCCACGAGGTTAGCGGCCTCAGAAGAGTGCTGAAAAGCGGAAAAGCGTCCGGGGTCGGCGGCCGACTGAGGCTGGCGGCATGATCCCATCGCCCGTCAGACTGGCCCGCCTTGCGTTCGGCGGGCGGTCTCTGGCCAATCGCCTTGCTTCCGACCTGTCTCGGTTCGGAGTGCGAGCGGCCACCGGCTGGAATTCCCCGCCACTCTTCCGCCGCCGCTCCGCTGGCAATGGCGAACATCTCGCCAGGAAGAAGCCAGGCAGCAGCCAGGAACCAGCCAGGCACCTCCAAAGACGCCCCCGGCACCTCCGGTCGCAGTGAGGCAGCAGCAGGGACCGGGACCGTCGGGACGGAGAGGCGAATCCGTCTTGTTGGTCACACCGGCGGCGAAGTCGCCCAAAGGCGTTCGAATTCTCCGCCGGCCTCTTAGCGGGGCTCTTCGCGCGGAGCGGATGAACGCTCCGTGCCTTGCCCGGTTTGGCTGGGAGCACTCTGCCCCTCGGCGTTGTTTGAGGTCGGTTGGAGGCCGGCAGCTTTTTGAGTTGATGAAACAATCGCGCTCAGGTCGGCGAGCAGTTGCTCCACTCCGGTGGGGTTCTTAATGGCGCTGCCCTGCAACAGACTCCGGGCATCGGCCATCACTCGCTCGGCTTCATTCGGCCCCAACTGGCCGCTGTTCAACGCCAGATTCAGATCGATGGCCAGTTGTCGCCGCTGAGGCGCCGTCAGGTTCAGGGAGGGCAAAATCGCCGCCAGATTAGCGCCGAGCTTCGCGATCGAATCTTGCGACGGACGCGTCGCGCCAACGGGCGCCGCTCGGAGCGTCTCGGCCAACCCACGCTCGTGTTCGCTCGTATCTCGAACCGGGCTCGACAACGCATTCAAATCGATCACCAATCGGTTGATGTTCTGCATCTGAATGGGGGTTATGTTGGACCGGGTTAAGGCCGCATTGGTGGCCGGGCGCGAAACCACCGGAGTCGAAGTGGCAGTCGCGGCCTCGCCGATGACTTCTCCCGTGGCTGCGTTAATGGTCACCCCCCCGGCCGGCCCGGCCGGTTGAGTCGAGACGCCGGCCGCCGTCGACGCCGATGGAGCGCCTGACGCCGCGGTGGCCCGAGCGCTTCCATCAGCCGCCTCGTTTTGCCCCCGAATCACGACCAATCCTGGAAGGATGACGGCGCCGAGCAAAACAAACAGGCTGCGTTGTGTGATCGAACCTCCACTCATGAGGGCAAGCTCCGGTGCGTGCTTTCAGTTGTCAATGTCCGGGAAACCCTGCTTTTGACCAGGGGATTTGCTCGCGGCCAGCAAGCCCTGGGCTTTGTTGCCGAGAGGTGGACTCGAAGGGGCGGGTTTGTAACCGAGTCGTAACACGACCGCCTCACGCCTGCCATTTGTCCCTTCTACATTCGAAACGATGAGACTCGGTTGCACGCGATGGCTGGCAGCAGTGACGCTGCTGCCCGGGCTGACGGCCTGGGCCGACCTGCCTTTGAACGAAACCCGCTCGACTCTGGAGAAGTGGGTGGAGACACGCCAGCTCGTTTCGCGGACGAGGAGCGACTGGCAATCTGACAAGGAAATGCTGCAGCAGACAGCTGACCTGCTCGAGCGGGAACTCAAAGGGATCGAAGAGCAGTTTTCCAAACTCGGCACCAACAGCACGCAGGTCGAGAAGGAGCGGTTGCAGGCGGAGGCGCTGCTGAACACATCGAACGAGGCCTTGGAGCAGGCGAAGGCCTTCACAGCTGGGTTTGAGCCCAGGATTCGGGAGTTGGTGCCCCAACTGCCCCTGCCTCTGCAGGAGTTGCTCAAGCCGCTGCTCAACCGGCTGCCGGCGGAACCCGCACAGACCAAGATGATGGCGACGGAACGGATCCAAGTGGTCATCGGCATTCTGAACGAACTCGACAAGTTCAATAGCGCCGTCTCGGTCTTCAGCGAAAAGCGCCAGAACGGGAAAGGGGAAGAGGTGGCCGTCGAGACAGTTTACGTCGGGCTTGGGGCGGCTTATTTCGTGAATGACCTCAGCGATTTTGCAGGTGTCGGCAGGCCGGGACCCACCGGATGGGAGTGGAACCCAAAGCAAGAGATCGCTTCGTCCGTCCGGGAAGTGATTCGCATTTACCGCAATGAGCGCCCGGCGCGTTTCGTCGCGCTGCCCGCTGTGATCCATTGAACCATGCCTTGTCCGTTGCCTATGAGTCGCATCCGAACTTTGCTTGGTCTTGGACTGCTATCCGTGAGCATCGCGGCGCGCGCCCAAGACCTGGACGCGTTGAGTTCCGGCGCATCCCGAGACTTGCGCGCCGCCATGGATCAATTGACCGCGGCCCGCCAGCAAGTGGAAGCGGAGAGGGTTCCGTTGGCACAACGGCTCACCCAGTTGGAGCAGAAACTGGCCGACCGCAAGGCGGAGTTCGCGAAAGCGCAGCGTTTCCAGGAAAACCAACTGGTCGAGCTCAACGCACTCAAGACGCAGGCCAAACAGCGAGTGGACGAAGTCAAGTTCATCGATTCTCTCCTGAGCGAGTATACCCGCGCCTTCCGTTCACGCCTGGCCTTCGTGGAAGAGCCCCGCTATCAGACCGCCATCGACAAGGCGGAGCAGGCTGCGGCCGGATCCGATTTGTCTCCGAGCCGGAAATTTGTCGAACGAGCTGCCTTGCTGACGACGGCTCTGGGCCGTTGCCAATCGGCTTTGGGTGGTGAGGTCTTTGAAGGAAAGGCTTTGGATAAGGAAGGGCGGTTGCAGGCCGGCAAGGTCGGGCTGATAGGGCCGGTGGCCACCTTTGCGAGCGCCTCTGGCGCAGTCGCCGGCCTGTTGCAGCAAGAATTGAACAAGCCAGATCCGACGGTCATCCCGATGGATAAAGGCATGGCCGCATCAAGCCGGGCGCTCGTCACCACCGGCGCGGGCCAGTTGGCGTTGGATGCGACCCTCGGCAATGCGTTCAAGCTCGCCGCTCTGAAGGAGTCCTTGTTTCACCGCTTTGCGCAGGGCGGGCCGATTATGATTCCTTTGCTCGGCCTGGGCGTGGCGGCAATTGTCGTGGCCCTGGTCAAGTGGATTCAACTTGCGCGCATTCGATTGGCGACCGAAGCGGACTTGCAGCGGGTCTTGGGTCTTTTGGAACGCGGAGAAAAGCCAGCAGCGTTGAGCCATGCCCGTGGGATTACCGGTCCCGCTGGCGATCTGCTCGCCACCGCGGTGGAGCATTTTGAAGAGAAGCGAGAGCTCATCGAGGAAGTGATTTACGAGAAAATGCTCGGCACGCGAACGCGGCTGGAGCGCGGGATTCCTTTCCTGGCATTGACCGCGACCACTGGGCCGTTGATGGGGCTGCTCGGCACTGTCATGGGCATGATTGCCACCTTCAAGATGATCTCCGGATTCGGAAGTGGCGATCCAAAGCAACTCGCCGCTGGCATTTCGGAGGCTTTGATCTGCACGGCGACGGGGATGGGCGTGGCGATACCCGCTCTTCTGTTCCACGCCTTCCTGAGTCGACGGGCGAAAGGGATCATTGGGAGTATGGAACAAACCGCGGTCGGTTTCGTCAACGGCGTGCCGGAAGAGCAGAACCCCACCTTTGCCTGAATCGATCTCCAACCTACTCGACTATGAACGAAGCCCTCCAGCAAATGATCCACACCTGGACGAACGGAGGCTGGGTCATGCCAGCCTTGGCCGCCCTGGCCGCGGTCATGTATGCCACCGCGGCCCGCCTCCTCCTCCACTTGCATCACCGCGGCTTGACCAAGGTGAGCGACGGCGACCTGCGTGCTTGGGTGGCCGAGCCGCAAAAGGCCCCCGGCCAGATCCGCGAGCTGATTCGCTATACCCAGGATGAAGTGCGAAGCATGCGCGATGTGCACGGCCGCTTCCGCGAGATTGAGGCCGCGCAAGTGCCGGAAGTGGACCGGCGGCTGGCCTTTCTCAACGTCCTGGTCGTGGCTTCGCCGCTCTTCGGCCTGCTCGGGACCGTGCTGGGCATGTTGTTGACCTTCCGCGCGATTGGCCTGGGCGGCGGCAGTTCGACATCGGAGATTATCGCCAGAGGCATCAGCGAAGCCCTTGTCGCCACCCAAACAGGCATGATGGTTGCCATACCAGGGCTGATTGCCGCCTTTGTCGTGAAGCGCTGGCGCAACGAATATGTCGCCTTCCTGGCCCGGCTCGAGGGCATCACGCTCCGCTCGTTCCGACGCACTTTGCCGCCGTCGCGCCAATCTGCTTCGAAGGCTTTGGCTCAAACCGCCGACGCCACAGAGATCCATTCACTCCCTGAGCCGATGCCCGCATGAGATTTCGCCGCACGTTGGCTGAACCAGACGAGCCGATCGAGCTGAACCTTATCCCGCTGATCGACGTGATTATGTTTCTGCTCATCTTCTTCGTTTCGACCACCAGCTTCATCGAGGAGCCCGGGGTCCAGGTGGACAAACCTCAAGCTGCCAGTGCTCATCAGCTGGAAAAGAACAGCATCATCTTTGCCGTCACTCCCGAGGGCAAGATCGCTTACGGCGGAAAGGAGATCGGCCTCGGTGGAGTGCGCCCGACCGTCAAGCGGCTCTGCGGCAAAGAACCGCTGCCGGTCGTTATTCAAGCGGATGAGAATGCCCGCTCCGGGATGCTCATCCGCGTGATCGATGAAGCCAAACTGGGCGGGGCGAAGGATGTGAGCCTGGCAACGCAGAAGATTTGACCGACCGGCCGGCGGCATGCGCAAAGTCTATCAGGTTGAGAAGAGTTCGCTTGGGTTCACCGTCTCCCTGCTCATCTCCCTGGGCGTGACCGCGACCATCTTCACCATCATTCCATTCACCCATATCATTGCCAAGCCGGGCCGCACACTGGAGCTGCGAAAGGCCAGTGCGGCGGAACTCCCGCCACCGGTCGAGGAGCAATGGCCAGCGCCGCCCCCGCCGCAGAAGCCGCCCGAGGAAGCGCCCCAGGAGCCCCAATTGGCCGAAACACCTCAGACGATTGCCCTTTCGGCCGATCTCGATGTGGCGGTCGGGTCTGGCGGCGCTCTGGCCGGATTTGGCGAGGCCCGCGCGCTCGCCGCGGCCCAGCCAATTCAGGAGGAAACGTTTGATGTCTCCGAACTGGAAAAGAAGCCGGAGCCTGTCTCACAAGCTGCTCCTGTCTATCCCCCCGATCTTCGCAAAGCG
Source organism: Verrucomicrobiota bacterium (assembly GCA_046346765.1). Classification (GTDB taxonomy): domain Bacteria; phylum Verrucomicrobiota; class Verrucomicrobiia; order Limisphaerales; family SIBE01; genus JAXMHN01. The sequence goes on from JAXMHN010000008.1 coordinate 22,333, forward strand.
AAGATCGAAGGAGTCGTCACCATCGTCTTTGTTCTGGATGAAAACGGCCGGGTAGCCGAACCGCGCGTCGAGAATTCTTCGCGGCCGGAGTTTGAGAAACCAGCCTTGGATGCCATCCGGAAATGGCGCTTCCGCCCCGGGATGAAGGAGGGCAAAGCGGTCTCCACTTACGTCCGAATTCCCATGCGCTTTCGTGTCACCTCCAGTTGACCATCATCTCGCCCATCAAACCCTGTGAATTGTCGCCCTATTCTTTCCGTCCTCTTGGTCTGGTTCTTCCTCGTCGCCCCCATCTCGGGCGCCTCACTTGGAAGCAGGAAAGAGAAGATGGCTGAGGCGTCGGCTCCGACCACCTTTGCTCCCGTTCCGGCTGGACACGAACTCGCCTCCATTTGGAATGACCCGGACTTTGCGCAGCGCCTCGTCGGGAGTTACGGCTTTGCCTCCGACGCCGAGCCGAGGATGAACCCGGAGGAGCAAGTCGCTTATCGCGAAAAGGTGGTTCCCCTTTTGCGCGATGATCCAAAGAAAGCGCTTTCGACCCTGCAAGGTCTGGCGAAACCGAGCGCCAGCGCTGTCTTTGATTTCACGCTCGGCAATGTCTATTTCCAGAACGACGACCTGACCAATGCGATCAAGCACTTTGAAGCGGCGCTCAGCAAGTTTCCCGATTACCGGCGGGCTCAGAAGAACCTGGCTTTCGCTCTCGTCCGGAGCGGTGATTATGCCAGCGCGATCAAGCCGCTGACCCGGACCGTCGCTTTGGGGGGCGGGGATGGCAAAGTCTTCGGCTTGCTTGGCTTTGCCTTTATGAATCAGGGACGGGCGGCTTCGGCCGAAGCGGCTTATGGTCAGGCGCTGGTATTCGAACCCGAGAATGCCGATTTCCGCCTCGGTTTGGTGAAATGTGCGATTGCCACCGCCAACTACGATCACGCGCTCGCGTTGCTGGATGAGCTTCTTCGCCAATACCCGGAGCGTGACAGTCTTTGGACCTTGCAGGCAAATCTGTTCATCCAGAAGGAACAGCCGAATCAAGCGGCCATCAGCCTGGAGATGCTGCGACGGTTGGGCAAAGCAACCCCGCTCAATCTTTATCTCTTAGGGGATCTATATATGTCCGAAGAAGTCCGAGACCTGGCCCTTTCCGCTTACCTCGAGGCGATTGACAAGGACGGCGGCCAGAACGCCGCCAAGACGGTGCGCGCGGCCCAAATCCTGGTGGGGCGGGGTGCTTACGAAGAAGCCCGCCAGCTTTTCGCGAAGGTGCGGCAGAACGGAGTCGCCCTGGCCGCAGCCGACGATCTGAAACTGCTGAAGCTCGAATCCAAAGTGGCGATTGCGACCGGCGCTGGCGAGGACGGCATCAAGGTGCTGGAACGCATCATCGAGCGCGACCCGCTCGATGGAGAGGCGCTCTTGTTGGCTGGCGATTACTACGCCAAGAACAATCATCGCGAAAAGGCGGAGTTCCTTCTTGACACCGCGACCAAAGTCCAGGGCTTTGAAGCGGACGCCTACGTCAAACACGCCCAACTCTTGTTGCAGTCGCAGAAGTACGCGCAGGCCGTTGAATTGTTGCGCAAGGCCCAAAAAGCCAAGCCCCGCGATAATGTGCAGCGCTACCTGGAGAAGGTGGAACAATTGGCCCGAGCCGGACGCTCTTGAGGCGTAGACGACTCGACACCCTTTGTTCCGCTCCATGAATCACAATCGTCCGGCCCCGGCTTCGCGGCGTGTGGATGCCGCCCATTTTTGGGGCGCCTGGACCCGCCTGGCCGGGTTGGCGTGCTGCTGCGGATGGCGGATCGTTCTTCTCCTGGTCTTCACGGGCCTGGCAGCGCATGGGCAGGAAGGCGGAATCATCTCCGGCGTGGTGGTCGGCACGTGGGATGGCAATCCATTGCCGTCCGTGGTCGTGACCGTGCGCGGCACGACCCTCGCCGTGCAAACCGATGCCCAGGGCCGCTATCAGGTGATGAACGTGCCCGCTGGTGACCAGGTCGTCCGCTTCTTCAAACCCGGCTACGCCACCGCCGTGGTCAGCGATGTGCATGTCTTGACCGGACAAGCCACCACCGTCAACGGCAACCTGCGTCCAGAATTTTACGAACTGGAGGAATACGAGGTCACCGCCGAGGAATTCACGGAACAAACTGAGAAAATCCTGATCGAGCGCCAGAAATCGAGCTCGATGATGGAAGCGCTCGGGTCCGACTTTCTGGCCCGAGTCGGAGCGGGAAATGCCGCCGAATCAATTTCGAAGGTCTCGGGAGCGTCGTTGGTGGAAGGGAAATTCGCTGTTATCCGAGGGCTGAATGATCGCTACGTGACGACGACGTTGAACGGGGCCAGTATACCTTCGGCGGATCCTTACCGTCAGTCCGCCTCGCTGGATATGTTTCCGTCGCAGGTGATCGATCGCGTTGTGGTGTCGAAAACATTCACGCCCGATCAGCCCGGGACATTTACAGGCGGTGGCATCGACATTGTGACGCGGTCATTCCCGGACAAGCCCTTCGCTTCCGTTTCTGTCGGCACCGCTTTCAACACGCAGGCCAGTTTGAACGACAACTTCCTGACTTACAAAGGAGGCGCGTTTGATTGGGCGGCGATCGATGACGGGACGCGCGCGCTGCCTGGCGAAGTGTCCGGGACGGTGCCAACGCCCCCAGCGAGGAACGGCCGACCAGGGCGGCCCAACTATGACCCCAATATCGCCGACCAGGTTCTTCGCTTGGACGGACTCACCCGGGCCATGGGAGTGCCGCAATTCGCCCCGGATCGCGAAGCCCCTGGCTTGGATCACAACTTCTCTGTTGCGGTCGGGGGCGCCACCAACTTGTTCGGCCGGCCTTTTGGCTACTTCGCCGGGCTCACGTATAAACACGACTTTTCCTCCTATGACCGTGGCGTGTCCAGGCGCCAGGCGAACTTGCCATCTGGAACCATTATTGAGCGCAGCTTTTTCCGCGATGCCCGGTCGCTCAGCCTGGTGAATTGGGACGGGATGGTGAACCTGGCTTACAAGCCGTTGGAGAATCACGAGCTGGACTTCACGTTTCTCTACAATCAGAACGGGTCGGATGAAGCTCGGGTCCAGGACGAAGGCATCCGCAGCGAAGATACCGGAGCGTCCTTTCGTCAATTCCGGCTCTATTATACCGAGCGTAACCTCAACACCTATCAGATCAAAGGCAGCCATCTTTTGCCGGATGTCGCCAATCTGAAATTCGACTGGCTGGTGGCTCTGACCCAGACGACTCAGGACGAGCCCGACGTCCGCTTCTTCAACGATGTGAGCCATGGAGGCCCCTTCGAGACCGGCGTCAACAGCCTCCCTGATCCACAAAACCCCACCCGCTATTTTCGCAATCTGGAAGAGAACAATCGAAACGTGAAACTGGATTGGACCCTTCCTTTCCACCACTGGACCGACGCCGAAGCCAACGTCAAGTTCGGCTTGTTCGACAGCCTGTCAGACCGGACCTTTCTGGATCGAGAAATTTACTATCAGGGCGATGCGCCCTACAACGGCGATCCAAACGCTTTTATCACGCCGGAGTTGCTCGACCAGCTTTATGGCGTCCGGACCAACGTCAATAGCATCAGCTATGATTGGAACCGGTACATTCAAGCGCGCGAGAGCGCCTACGATGGCCACCTCGAGGTCCAGGCGGCTTACCTCATGCTCGAGTTGCCCATCGTCGAGCGTGTCCGGCTGGTGGGCGGCGTTCGATTAGAGACGACCGATTTGCAGGTCAGTTCCCGCAGTTACCGGGCCAACAGCGTCACAGGCCGCGCGACCAACAGCGTCTCGCTCCCGCAGACCGATGTTCTGCCCAGCGCCGGTTTGATTTACAACCTGACGCCGAACATGAATCTGCGGTTGAGCTACAGCCAGACGATCGCGCGTCCCACCTTCCGGGAACTGGCTGGGTATTTCAGTTACGATCCGGTGCTCGATGACATGCTCGATGGTAATCCCCGCCTGACCATGAGCTCGATCGACAATTACGATGTGCGGTGGGAATGGTTTCCAAAGCCGGGCGAGCTTCTCAGTTTCAGCTTTTTCTACAAAGACTTGAAGAACGCGATCGAGCGCCGCTATTTGAAAGTGGACGCGGAACAAATCTCTTTTATCAACCGGCCCAGTGCCAATCTGGTTGGCTTGGAATTCGAGGCGCGAAAGAACTTGGACTTCCTAGGTCCGCCCATGAAGGATTTCAGCCTGGGTGGCAACTTGTCGCTGGTCCAATCGGAAGTTGAATTGACCCCCGAGGAGTTGTTCAACAAGCGTAATTACCTGCCTGGGACTAAATCAACCCGGCCTCTTTACGATCAGTCGCCTTATATCCTCAATCTGGATTTGAGCTATAACAACACTCGCTCCGGCACGACCGCTTCCATCATTTTTAATCTCGCTGGGCCGCGCGTCAGTATTGCCAGCCTCAACTCGGACGATGTCTATGAACAACCCGCGCCCTCCGTCGACTTCGTCTTCTCCCAACGAATCCGCCAAAACTTGAAAGTGAAGTTCGCGGCCAGGAATCTCCTCGATCCGCTAATCGAAAGGACCTACGGCGAAAAGGGAGGCCCTCTCTACTCGTCTTACACTAAGGGGCGGGTCTTCGGTTTGTCGCTCAATTACGATTTTTGAGAGCAACGGCTCGGCCGGTTCGCTTTCCTGCCAACGGGCGGAAACGTCACAGATTTGTCACGGGGGCTTCATTGGGCTGACACACCTGGTTGATTCACTCGAACCGGTCCTTCTATTGGGAACAACGAAAACACCATCAGTACCCTATGAAATTCAGCATCCGAAACTGGATAAGCATCTGCGGCCTCGGGGCGGTCGTGGCCATGACGCCGCGTTCCGCCGCCGAGACAGTGCAGGTCTCGACGAACCTGACGGGAACGGTCATCTGGTCCAGCACCAACGAATACGTTTTGAACGGCTTCACCTACGTGCTGAGCAACGCTGTTTTGAACATCGAGCCGGGCACAGTCATTCGCGGCAAGGCTGGCACCGGGCTCACCTCGGCCGCGCTGTTCATCACCCAAGGCGCGAAGATTTACGCCAACGGGACGCGCTCCAAGCCCATCATCTTTACGGCCGAAGAAGATGATTTGACCGATCCCAACGATATTCCTCTTAACACGCGGGGACTGTGGGGGGGCGTGGTCATCTTCGGCAAATCCGTCCTGAACACGTCCAGCGACGTGACCGGCAATGCCGCTGCGCCCAAATATGATGTGTTCGAGGGTTTGCCCGACAGCCAGGTCGAGGGCCAGTTCGTCAATCGCTTCGGCGGCAATGACGATGACGATAACTCAGGCGTCTTCCGCTACGTCTCCATTCGCTATCCGGGCACGGTGATTTTGCCGAACAAGGAGATCAATGGCCTGTCGCTCTGCGCCGTCGGGCGTGGCACCACGATCGAGAATGTGGAAGTGTACGGGGCGGCGGATGACTCCGTCGAATTCTTCGGCGGCACGGTTAACACCAAGTATATGGTCAGCGTCTGGAGCGACGATGATAACTTCGATATCGATCAAGGTTATCGGGGCAAGAATCAGTTCTGGTTTGCGATACAATCGCCCGACAAGAAAGACAGCGGCGGCGAATGGAACGGGGAACCGAACGGCCTGGCCACCGGCGCAGCTCCGATCGGCAATTACGAGATCTACAATGCGACCTGGATCGGCGCGGGCACCAATACGACTGGCAACCGGGCGTTGCAGATCCGGGAGTATGCGGCGCCGAAGGTCTTTAACAGCATCATTACCGAGTATGCCGGGCCGGCGGTGCGGATCGACGTGCGGGCGGCGGCGCACTTCACCAACGGGGTGGCGCAGATCAAGGATAACCTGTGGTGGAACTTTGCCACCAACGGAGTCGCTGTGCCATTGGCTGAATCCGGCACCGCAGACACCTCGGACTATGGCCAGGTCCTGTTCAGCGATGCGTCGTTGGACAACGTGGTAGCGGACCCAATGCTCCGCGGGATCAGTCGGACGAACGCGCCGGCTTTCGGGTTGGACCCGCGCCCGCAGCCCGGCAGCCCAGCCTTGACCAGCTCGCGCACCGCTCCGAACGACGGCTTCTACACGCCGGTTGCCTACAAAGGCGCTTTCAACACGGTCAATTGGGCTTCTGACTGGACAGCTGCCGGCGAGATGGGCTTGATGACGGCAGTCGGGGCTGGCACTCCCGGAGCGCCAGCAGAAGGGAATCCTCTTCCGAAAGAACCGACACTCACCGCGCAGCTAGCCAGTGGGGCTCTCGTGATTACCTTTGGGAGCGAAGCTGGCCGCAGTTACCAAATCCAGTCCAAGTCGGACGTGGGCGCTGTAGCGTGGACCGATGAAGGCGCGGCCATTGCTGGCACCGGTTCGCCCTTGACGCAGACCATCGCCATCAGCGGTTCGGGCAAATTCTTCCGCGTGGTCGTGCAGTAACCAACTTCCCAGGAGAGGATCGAAAGGGCAGGGCCTGCCACGGGCTCTGCCCTTCTCTGTTATCAAGGGAGACGATCAGCCTTTTGGCCCGCCGTCGATCTGGACACTTCAATTGGCACCACACGTTCCCCACACATTTGTCACCTGCTCGTTAAATAATCGTCACCCAATCGTCACAGACCATTGTTACGGTCCGGTGACATGACGCTCGCTGTTCATGTCAAATCATTTGCGGCCAAGCTATTCCGCGCCTACGCTCGGTTCCTTGTTCTGTCCTTGCTGCTGCTCCTTTCTCTTCCGTGCCGCGGCCAAGGTTCCGACCGCCTCCTTGATCTCCTGCAAAAAAAAGGAATCCTGTCGGACAAAGAAGCTGCCGATCTCAAGGCTGAGGCTGCCCAAACCAACGCGGCCAACGCGTCCAAATGGAAACTCAACAGCGCGATTAAGGACATCACTCTGTTTGGCGACCTCCGCTTCCGGTATGAATCGCGCGGCGTGGGGACCGTCGGCGGGCAAGAGGGCGCGCGGGAACGCTTCCGCTACGCCGTCCGACTCGGCCTGCGCGGGGACCTGTTCGACGACTTTTATTACGGTATCCGGCTGGAGACCTCGCAGAATCCGCGATCGCCTTGGGTGACCTTTGGAGACGAGAATAGCTTCCCCTTTCCCGGGCCGTCAGCCAAATCGAATGACAGCATTCAGATTGGGCAAGCCTTCTTGGGCTGGCGCGCAGCCGAGTGGCTGGAGTTAACCGTCGGCAAAATGCCCAATCCGCTTTATACGACGCCGATGCTCTGGGACTCCGACATCAATCCCGAAGGGGCGGCTGAGAAACTGAAATACAGCTGGGGTCGGGTCGATTTCTTCGCCACGTTCGGACAGTTTCTCTATACGGACGCTAATCCGGACAATCCTATTGACCCCTTTTTCGGGGCCTCCTCCGGGAATCGGAGTGATGCCTTTCTGCTTGCCTGGCAGCTGGGCGCGCAGATTAAGTTCAATCAAGATCTGGCGTTTAAGATTGCGCCGGTGCTCTACAATTACACCGGCCAGGGGCAAAATGGCGGTTTTCCTGGCCCGTTTGTTGGTGAGGGTTTGGGGAACGGCTCGAACTACGCCCTTGACCCCGCGACGGGTCGCTATGGCGTCAATTCGTCGAACCCATTTTACTCCAATCAGAGTGGAATCAATAACCTGCTTGTCTTAGAAGTCCCGGCGGAATTCAATTTCAAGCTTGGGCCGTATCGCGCCCGCCTTTTCGGTGATCTCGCGCTGAACCTGGAAGGGGACGCACGCGCGCGCGCAGCCGCGGGAGCTCCGGGGTCGCGCCTGGCACACGCTTATCCGAACGAAAACATGGCATATCAAATTGGGTTTGGTGTCGGCAACCTGGGCCTGGTCTACGGGCAGACCTCAAAGAAGAACAGCTGGGAAGCGCGCGCTTACTGGCAGCACACCGAACAGTATGCCGTGGATGTGAATCTGATCGATTCCGATTTCCTGGAGGGTCGAGCCAATCTTGAAGGCATCTTCGCGGCCTTGGCTTACAGCCTGAGCGACAACATTATTGCGACGGTTCGATATGGCTATGGCCAGCGGATCAACCAGCATCTTGGGACCGGCGGCAGCAACCAGGATATCCCGCAGGTTAATCCAGTGAAGTCCTACAACCTGGTCCAGCTCGACTTGGCCTGGCGGTTCTAACCAGCCAAGACGCTTGGCGGCAAACGAAGAAGGCGGCCTCCTTGTGAGAAGCCGCCGTTCCCAACCCATTTTTGGTGCCGATCCCGCACTCACCCCATCGGACGAGCGTATCCTCTCGTATCTCTGGCTGATGCGCCAGTGACGTCTCGGCAACGTTTGCGTGACGGGACGGCCTGCAGGCAAACTCAGAGCACGCTGGCTGATCCGCGGTCAACGAAACGCCGCTGTCACCACGGGCACTGCGTCCGTGGCGCTCGCTTCGTCGAGCGTCTCCGGCGACCATTGCGGGCCAAAGGCGCGCCCGCATTCGCGCACGTCCGACTTGCGAAAGAGGGTGATGGCCACGTCACGATTCGTTCGGATGCATTCCTTGATCGCCTCGGGCTCTTTGGCGCAGTAAAGGAGCGTCTTCCAAGAGTAGACGTGCTTTGGCTTGTGAAAATCGCTGTTGGCCAGGAAGGGAAGACGCTTTAAACCGATTGGATTGAAAATGTTGTCGCGATTGGCAATCTCCCAAGCGTCCAGCAGCGGTGCGAACTCGTCCTGATGATTCCATAGGTAGAGGGTATTCTTGCCCCACTCGCTGTGCATGAGATGCGGGTGGGAGGCGACCGCCAGGCCTTGCTGCTCTTGAATCCTGGCGATGAGATTTATCAGGTCGAGGGACGGATCGATCGGCAAATGCAGATCGATGGCGAGCAGATGGGCCGATGAGTTCTTGGTGTAACCGTCCTTGTTGAATTCCAACCCTGCCAGGACGATCATTCCATACTTCTTCCACGCGCGGGCTCGCTCTCTCGCGATCACTTCGAAATACTCGTCCAGCTGATCGAGGCCCATTGTGAAGTTGCACAAGCGGGTCATCTTGCCGATCAAGCGGTTCGGGTCGGCGATATGATCGGTGATGCAGATGCAGTCAAATCCTAGTTCCCCGTAGAAGTCCACCACTTCCGGGAGAGTCAGTTTGCCATCGGAGTAGTTGGTATGAATGTGGAAGTCGCAAAGGAGCATCCGCTTTTCCGATCGTGCGCCTGGTTGTTGGGCGCGCGAGGTCATCGGCCGCCGCTCGGTGACCGTGTGCCATTCGGCTGGCTGCCGCCCTGGAGGCGTCTCATCGTCCAGGATCAATTCAGCGATTCGCAACGCCGCTTCCGGTTGGCTGACTTTGGTCAGGTTCTCGCGCCATTCGCACCAACGCCGGGCCTGCTGCGTGAAGGCACGTTCGACTGAGCGGCGCATGTCGGAGACAGTGGCCACGACCTCGCCCAGGCCGAGGTCAGCCACCAGTTGGGCGTTGCCTTCCTCCTGGCCTGGAATGACCTGATTGATGATCATTGGACAACAAGCCGCGATGGCTTCCTGAACGGTGGCGCCGCCGGCCTTGCCAATGACCAGATGATGAGACCGCAGGAGGGTTGGCATTTGATTCGTCCAACCGAGAACCTGGACCCGTTCGCGAAAGGCACGCGTTCGGTCCAACAATTTGGCCTTCAGCCAGGCATCGCGTCCCGCGGTGATGGTCAGGCGCACGTCGGGTATCTCGAGGAGTTCGTCGATCGATTTCCCAGCTTTCTTCTGGCCGGAGTTAATCATGTACAAGACGCGCTTCGGTTCTTTGTTTCCCGGAAAGGGCAAGTCAGCCGCTGGTTCCAGAGCGAACATTGGATGCACCGGAAAACCGAGCGCTTTGATGCGCCGTGCCTCCACGCCCGCCTGCCGTAGAACGTCCGCCGTTCGTTCGTTCGTCACGCAGTAGTAATCCGATTCGGCGCGGAACCAGGCAGCGTTCACTGAGATCGAGTCGGTGATGACAGTCACAAACCGAAACGGCGGCTCGCAATGGTCCGTGAAGAGTTGGGCGAGGACGTGCCCATAGAGAGGGTAGGTCGAGACCACGCAATCGGGTTCGGTTGATTTCAGCGTGGCCATTAAGTGGTCGCGCAGCTTGTTCAACCCGCCCACATTGCGATCGAGGACGCTGGAGTTATCGATGAACGAATAAATGCTGCTCCAAAGGCGAGGCGCATACTGCACCATTTTCAGGTGCGTGTTCCGCGCCAGGGAATAAATGGACCCATAGGCGGCCGCCAAAAGGTCGACAACCTCTACCCGCGCGTCTTCCCGCAACAGCGTGATCGCCTCGCGCAAGTTGCAGGCGGCGGTGTTATGTCCGTCGCCGAAGCGCGCCGTGAGGATCAGAATCTTCTTCACAGCGAGAGCCTATTGTCGGCAGATGGCAGACCGATGGCGGCCGGGTAAAGACGCGGTTAACATTTCAGTTCGAGCGAGACTCCTAAGCTGAAGCCAGGCGTTGTCATTCCCTAAGACTGTGTCAGAATGCGTTGCGGAAAAACCGAACCAGGAGTTGACTATGCCCAAAATGCGTGCTGCCCAGGTGACGCGTCCGAACGGGCCGTTTGAGTTGGTCGAACGCGAAATCCCTGCGCCCGGGCCGGGCCAGGTCCGCGTCCAAGTCGAAGCCTGCGGCATATGCCACAGCGATGCGCTGGTCAAGGAAGGCCACTGGCCAGGACTCCAATTTCCGCGCGTGCCTGGCCACGAAGTGGTCGGCGTCGTCGATGCCCTCGGAGCAGGGGTGACGGAATGGAAGCTGGGCCAGCCGGTAGGGGTTGGCTGGCACGGTGGTCATTGCGGGCATTGCGATGCTTGCCGCCGCGGCGACTTTTTCGGATGCCAAGTCGCCCTGCAAATCACCGGCATCTCCTTTGATGGCGGGTATGCAGATTATATGGTGGCGCCGGCAATTGCGATGGCGGCAGTCCCGGAGCAGCTGGCGCCGGTCGAAGCTGCCCCGCTGATGTGCGCTGGGATCACCACTTACAATGCCTTGCGTCACACCTCGGCCCGCCCCGGCGATCTCGTGGCGGTGCTTGGCCTGGGCGGCCTCGGCCACCTCGCCGTCCAATACGCCGCTAAAATGGGCTTCAAAACGGTTGGGATTGCACGGGGCCAGGATAAGGAGCCGCTGGCGCGACGCCTGGGCGCGCATCACTATATTGATAGCCAGGCCGAAGACCCAGCCGCTGCCCTGCAGAAACTCGGTGGCGCCAAAGTGATCCTCGCCACGGTCACTGCCGGGGCGGCGATGACCGCAGTCCATGGCGGGCTGGGCCTTAACGGAACCCTGGTGGTCATAGGCGCGGCCGAGTCCATGACCGTATCGCCGCTCTTCCTGCTTTCGGGCCGTCGGTCGGTCCAAGGTTGGTACTCCGGAACCGCGATTGATTCCCAGGATACCCTCGCTTACAGCGTCCTGAGCGGTGTCCGGTCGATGAATGAAGTCTACCCTCTGTCGCAAGTTGCCGAAGCCTACGATCGGATGATAAGCGGCAAAGCCCGGTTCCGCGTCGTGCTGAGGATGCAGCCATGAGCTTCGTCATCCGCCGTTCTAATGGCGGGGCGGGCTTTCTCGTCGCGGCCGCTTTCTTTGCCGGTTTCGTCGCGGTCGCCCAGCAGCCTCTCCCTTCGGCCAATCGATCCAAGGCGACCGTTCGAATAGGCGCGACACAGCCGCGAACGAGATTGATTGATGGGCAGCTCACCAATACGGCCGAGGTGCTCGCCGCGGTTGACCAGTCCTTGGCCGCCCTGGTCGAGTTGGTCGGCCGGGCGGCTGCGGCCGGTTGTGACGCAGTCGCTCTGCCTGAGGACACTCTCGGGTTGGGCCGTTGGGAAGCGGGGCAGCCGAATCTTTGGAGCGTCGTCTTGCCCGCGGCGGTTGACCGCATGGTCGACCGGTTGGGCCGAGCCGCAGCGCGGCATCATCTCTACGTGGTCTGCTGTAATGACACCCTCTCGGCCGCAGGCGCTTTGCGCAATACCGCCTTCTTCCTCGGCCGGGACGGACATCTCTTGGGCCATTACGACAAAGTGAACATGCCCATCCACGAGCTGAACAAAGAGCGCGGCACGAACTTCCCTGTCTTCGCGACGTCGGACCTGGGAGTTGTAGGGATGTTGATTTGCTACGATATGGTCTTCCCCGAAGCCGCCCGCTGCCTCGCCTTGGCCGGCGCAGACATCATCTTCCATCCCACGCTTGGCGGCGCTGCGATCGGCGACGACGAACTCAGCCGCGCGGCCTTTCGCACCCGGGCGGTGGAGAATTTTGTTTACCTTGTGGTCGCCCAACGCGGGGCTGGGGCGATGATCATCTCCCCGCAGGGGCAGATCCTTGCCGAAGGCAAAGGAGAAATCGTCATGGCCGATATCAACCCCTTCGCGGGCCGGGAGGGTGGCGACGCCATGAATACACAGGCAGATATGCGAGCCCGTCTCTTTCGGGAGCGCTCGCCGGCCGCATTCAGCCTTTTGACCGACTCGAATCCTCCCGTGCTCCAGAACGTGCCTGAGAGCATGTCCATTGCCGAAGCCGTTCAGATCAGCGGTAAGACCTTGACCCGGGGCGACCAGCGATTCAAGGAAGCGGACGCGCTCCTGCGAGCGGGGGAGACAAACCGGGCGGTGGCTGCTTTCCAGGAACTGCGCCGTGAATTCCGTCAGACCTGGATTGACCGTGTGGCGGGAGAGCGGCTCGCTCGGCTGGCCGCGCCAGAGCCAGCGTCATCAACAACCCCCCCGTCACAACCCGCGCCGGCGCGTGGCGCGCCAGTATTCATCGATACCAGCTTCGAGAATGCTTCGCCGCTGTGGTCTGAGTCGCTCCCGGACGGCACCGTCCTCATCCATCTCCTCTACGACCAGGAACGATTCTCGCCGAATCGAGCCGCGGGCCATATCCATTTCTGCATCGACGCGGCTCCGGGCGCGCATCTGCAACTCGAATTCACCAACCTCAGCAATGTTTGGAACGGGACCCCCGGCTCGGTTGCCAAGGAACTCAGAACAGTGGTGGTATCGGAAAATGGCGTCAACTGGCGGCCAGTCCCAACGGAGGTTTTGTCTGGGGAACGTGTTCGGCTCGCCCTGGAAATGCCCGGCCCCAAGCTATACGTCGCGCGCGTCGAACCCTACCGCCTCTCTGACCTCGACCGTTGGCTCGCCAAAATCCGCGGCCGCGATTTGGTGCAGATTACCCCCATCGGGCAGACGGTCCAAGGCCGCGCATTGGAAATCGTGCGAATTGGCAAGCCCGGCGCCCCTCATCGCGTCTTTCTGCGCGCGCGCGCGCATCCTTGGGAACCGGTCGGCAATTGGGTCGTGGAAGGGCTGACCGACCGTCTGCTGGACGGCAGTGCGGACGCGCGGAGATTCCTGGAAACCTATTGTGTCTATGTCATGCCGATGGCGAATAAGGACGGGGTCGTCCGCGGGATGACGCGATTCAACGCTTCGGGAAAGGATTTAAACCGTCACTGGGACAAGCCAGCGGATGCCGAACTAATGCCGGAGAATGCCGCCCTGGAGAAGTGGTTGGAAAAGATGATTCAGAATGGAGAGCGGCCGGACCTGGCGTTGGAATTGCACAACGACGGGGGCGGTCTGTTGCACGTGAGTCGACCGCCGGCGGCTGATCTGACGAGATATTTGCAGCGAATGGAACTGCTCGAGAACCTGTTGCGGGGCCACACCTGGTTCACGGAGGGTTCCACCAAGGCGGCCTTTCATAACTCAGGCACGCTTGGCGAGGGTTGGCTCGAGCGGTATGGGATTGACGCGGCTGTCCACGAGTTCAACTGCAACTGGATCGCCGGCCTGAACGATTACCCTTCGGCTCGCCACTGGCGGCAATACGGCTCCGACCTGGCCACAGTCTTCTCGGAATACTTTTCACGCCGGGACTAGCCATCCAGAAGGGCCTCGTCCGCCGGATCTTCACCACCAGAAGCTCGGATCACCGCCCGTAGTCCGAACAACCATTTTGTCGAACTTGCGCCAACTGACGTGTGCGTCGGCAAACAGGAGATTGCCTCCTTCTGGAATATTGCGGGCGCCGAGGTGGGGGCATTGGTGGCCTTTCCAGCCGCCGTCGATCTTGACATAACGATTCTTGGTCCGATCCTTTTCGTTGCTGCCGGTGGAAAGATTGGCATCTGCCACGATGACTCGCTCGGAGAGCCCGGCGTCATATTCCTGCGTGGCACTGAGCTTCCATGGCTTCGGATTGAGGCTCTCCGTAATATTCGTGTCCTTTACCCGCCCGGCGTATTTCCAGGCGAACTGATAACCGACGACCCGATAGCCGGAATCGGTCCGGGTCGTTTCGGTGGCGGAATCCGTCTGCCATTTCCATAATTCGTCATTGTCCTGCTTGGCGAAGCCGGGGCAGTAGAGGATATGCCGTTGGCCGCCATTTGCGGTCAGGATATTGGCGGCGTAAGCGGGCAGGTCCCAGGGCCAGTAACCTTGAAACTTCGTGACCGGGTCCTGAATCAGGGGAAACGAATCCTTGTTGTCGTGGGCGTACATCATGGAGGCAACGCCGAGTTGCTTCAGGTTGCTGACGCACTTGATCTTGATCGCCTTGCTTTTAGCCTTGGCGAGCGCTGGCAGCAGCATCCCAGCGAGGATGGCAATAATGGCAATGACAACGAGCAGTTCGATCAGGGTGAACCCGGATCGATTTCGGAGTTGCGGTCTCATACGTGAATCTTGTTGTTGGTTCGATGCTAAAGCGCCCTGTCACTAGAGGAGAGCCGGGTAGCAGTCGAAATATGCCACCGGCTTCCCCTTTTGCCAAACTCATCTACTTGCTCAGGCGATAAAACTTGGCACTTCCACTCGGTTGAATACTGACTTTGTTTTGGCTGCCATCGACCGTCACGGTTTCGGTCGCGGTGGTCCATGACGCCTGCCCGCCGAGACTCGAGCTCGATTGCAGCACGTAACCGGTCGCACTGGCGGGCCAGCGGATGCTCAAGGCGTTGCCGTCGTTCGTAATGGCCAGGGTGACTCCCGTCGGTTCACCCGAAGGCAAAGCATCCGGGCCAGCGGCGAAGGAGGCGGCCACTTCAGCTTCGGTCAGGGCGCTGCTATAAATGCGGAACTCGTTATACTTTCCCGTAAAAAACGGATCGGCTGACCACTGGGACCGTCCCAGCCAGACGTTGACATCGTTCAAGCCGGACAAAGCCAGGGTAATGGGCCGCCAACCCACCCGCTGCCCATTCACAAAAAGACGGGCCGTGTTCGCCAGGTAATTGTAGGTCACCGCGATGTGCGTCTCCTGATTGGCCGTCAGCGCGGCAGGCCCATCGAGCGATTGTTCGCCCGCGCCGCCGCCCGTGTGAGTGATGGCGAACCGAAGGGTGCTGGGACCGCCGAGCGGCGTCAGAAAGACGTAGGTATCGCCACTCCCAACCTCATCCTCGCCCGCTGTGCTGTTCCCGAAATCAAAGATCCGTTCCCAGAAAGCGTTGCCGGTCCAGGTGACCCAAGCTTCAAAGGTGGCGTTCGTCAGCGGCGAGATGATGTTGTTGGGCAAGTCCACATAGCCGGCGTCCGAGCCAGCGCCGCCGCCGGGAACCGTCAACTGCCCGCTTCCAAAGGTCCCGTTTCCGACCAGAGTGCCATCGGCTGACCCGACCGAATCCTTAACGGTGGGGCCATTGGTTTCGCCAAAACTGTAGCGGTGGGCCAACGTCGCCTTGGCGGGCGCGCCCGCCGCCGCCACGACCGTGATCTGGCTGGTGTTCTGTTTGCCTTGGTAGGTCGCAGTGATCGTCGCGTTTCCAACGGCTCGCGCGTCCAGCAGACCGGTGTTGCTGATGGACAAAACACTCGGATCGCTCGACTGGAAAGTCGTGTCCGGACTCGCCGTCACATCGATGTTGGTCAGGATGGAGAAATCAGCGACGAGGTTGAGCCTGGTCAATGCCCCCACCACCAGGGAGTTGGTCGCCGAGAGGATTCTAACACCGCTGAGCGTCCCCGTTTCGCCGCCGAGCTTATCCGGGCCGGCGGCCGCGCTCAGGGCCACTTGAAAGTCGGTCAATGCCCCTTCGTAGATGCGGAATTCGTTGATCAGTCCGTTGAAGAACGGGTCGGGCCAATTGGAGCGGCCGAGCCAGTTGTTGATGTCCTGGATGGCACGGAGAGCGATGCTGGCCGTGCCGGTCGCGACGAGTGCCCCGTTGACATAGAGCTTCGCAACCCGGCCGCTGGCGTTGTAAGCGACGGCAACGTGCGCTTCCGTGCCAACTGGAAGAGGCGCCGTTCCGTTCAGCACAGGCGTCTCCCCGCCGCCCGAACTGATGGTCGAGGCGAACCGAACGAAACCGTTGTTGGCGATGGGTGTGAGAAAGAGATAGGTGCTGCCGGTCCCTTGGGCATCTTCTCCGGCGCTGTTGTTGCCGAAGTCGAAGATTCGGGCCCAAGTGCCGAGTTCATTCACCGTTACCCAGGCCTCGAACGTGGCATTGGTCAGCTCTGAAATGATGCCGTTCGGCAGATCAACATAGGCGTCGTTGCCATCGAGAGTGACTTTGCCATCTCCGGTTAGCGCCGCCGCGCCCATCAATGTGCCGTCCGCTGTTCCGACCAAGTCGTCCACCGCGGTGGTGCCAGCGGCTCCGGTGAAACTGTAGCGGTGTTTGAGTTGCGCCTGTGGCTGGACGACCTGCACGGTCTTGCTCGCTTGCTTGCCCTGGTAACTGGCCGTAATGGTTGCCGAGCCAGCTGATACCCCTTTGATGGTGCCATTCGTATCGACGGTAATGACTTTGTCGTTGCTCGTCTCATAGGTAAGACCCGAAAGCCCGGAGAGATTCACATTGGTGGCCTTCGCATAAGCACCCACCACGGTGGAAGAGGCAAATCCGTCCAGCGATACACTGGAATCCAATTGCAAGGCAATCGATTGCAGCGCCCCGGCATCCGTCTGCGGCGTCTCGGGTCCCGCGGCGTAGCTGGCCCCGACTTCCGGTCGGGTGAGCGCCCGGTCATAAATCCGGAATTCGTCGATTTGCGCGTTCAGGTAGGCGTCTGCGTTGTAGAGAGACTTGCCGACATAGCTGAACTCGCCCGAAACCTGAGACAACGGAATGCTGAGATTGCTGCGGGAGGCGACAAGCGTGCCGTTGATAAACAGGCCTTCAAATCTCTGGGCCGGGTCGACGACTGCGGCGATATGCACCTTGCCGAGATTGTCCTGCGTGCCGGGTTTGAAGACGCCTTCTTCGTGGTTGTAACCGGGATCCGCATCGGAAATGACCAGGCGCGTATCCAGATCACCAGAATGCTGAGTGACAAAAAGATATCGGCGGCCGTTGCCATCAGGATTGGTGCCTCCAAAATCAAATACGCGCGGCCAGGCGGCGTTGGTCCCAAACGTCACCCAGGTTTCAATCGTGACCGCACTGTAGTTCGTCACGAGTCCGCCCGGAAGGTTGAGGAACGTGCCGGCCGAGCCGTCAAGAACCAGAGCGCCACCGCTGACTTGGGCGGCGCCTTCCAATGTTCCGTGGGCTGTGCCGACCGAATCATCCGAATTGGAGGTGAAGCTGTACCGATGAGTCAAGTCCGCCCGCAGAGTAAGGGCGGCGCAAGTAAGAATCAGCGGAGCTAACGAGAACCGGCCGAAGTAAGTCTTCATTCGTGTTGTCGTAGGGTTAGGAGTTCGAGGCTAATTTGGCCGCAATCATTCGCGGGAAGCAACGCCACCTTGCGCAAAAAAAAGGCCATTTTGCGAATGCGGCTGCTCTCCCCTGCCGGGAGGGTCTCCGGGCAGAAGCTGTGCCCGCCGGCATCCGGGCTCGATCGGCGCGCGGGGCGCGGTTGCGCCCGCGGTCAATTCATTTCCGGCCGAATTGGCGGCGGTAGGCCAGAGGAGTCATGTGCTTCTCTTGCCGGAAGTAACGCGCCAGGTGTTCCGTTCCGGAGTAGCCAAGGGTCAATCCGATCTCGGAGATCGATTCGTTCGTCTCGGCGAGCAGCCGGCAGATTTGCGCCACCCGCACGCGCCGGATCTCGCGGAGGACTGACCGCCGGAGTAATTGCTGGAATCGTTTCTCGAGGACGCGTCGCGAGAGACCAGCGGCGCGAGCCACATCCGGCACGGAAATCACCTCCCGGGCGTGATCGCGGATGAAGCGGAGCGCGTTGGCGACCTGGCCGTCATCCACCGCGACGATGTCCGTCGAGCGACGTGGGACCACATGGGTGGCGGGAACGACAATTTTTTTCGGGACGACACGACGGCCGCGCATCAGTCGGTCAAGGACTTCGGCGCTTTCATAGCCGGCGCGTTCGAAGTTGATGGCGATGCTGGACATGGGCGGATCGGAAAGGTCGCAGACCAATTCGTCATTGTCAGCGCCGATGATCGCGACCTCGTCGGGGACCTGCAGCCCGGCTATTTTGCAGGCTTCGATCACCTGTTCGCCGCGATCGTCATTGCACGCCATGATGCCAAGCGGTTTGGGGAGGGATTTGAGCCAGTTGGGCAGGAAGCGTTCGCCTTTCCAACCGGGGAGTTCACGATCAGCGCCGGTTGGGCAAAAGTGGGCTTGGTAACCGGCTTTGGCGAGGCGGCGGCAGAAGCTCTCGCCGCGCAGTCCCGACCAGGGCATCTCCTCGTAACCGCAGTAGGCGAAGTTGCGAAACCCGCACGTGAGCAGGTGTTCAGCCCCCATCACCCCGATCGCTTCCGAGTCAGTAATGACGTTGGCGAGGCCGGGGATTTCCTGTTTGCTATGGCCGACGACGACGGCGGGCAATCCATACGCGATCAGATCATCCAGCTTCTCGACGTCGCGCAGAATGATGCCGTCCGCCCCCAGCGTCTTTAGTTGGGGCCAGGCCTTCTCCAGTCCGCCGGGCTCCCAGTAAAAGGCCCAAGGCCCCCGGTGCCGCGCATAGTTGGCAATGCCGCGGAGCAGGCTGCGACCCGAGGAACGGGAGGACTCGATCAAGAGAACGACCCGGGGCACTTTGCGGCGGGTCCGGAGGCGAGGCTGAGCGGTCACATTCGCAAACTGGCCTAAGTTCGACGCAAAATGGCGTTGGGCTGTCGTTGACGTCAAGTAGAATTCGAGCCAACACTTTTGCCCTTATGTCTAAAGCAACGCTCGGTCTCATTGTCGGCAACCGGGGCTTCTTTCCCGCGCATCTTTGCGAAGCGGGCCGCCGCGACATCTTGAAGGTGCTCGCCGCCCAAGGTATCGAGGCGGTTGCTCTTCCGGTCGATGCGACCAAATTCGGCGCGGTCGAGAGTTTGGCTGACGCGCAGAAATGCGCCGAGCTCTTCAAGGAACAGGCCGGCAAGATCGACGGTCTTCTCGTGACCTTGCCCAACTTCGGCGATGAACGGGCGGTTGCCAATACGATTCGCTGGTCGGGCTTGCGCGTGCCGGTTCTGGTCCACGGCTTCAACGACGATCCCAGGATCATGACGATTCGCGATCGGCGCGACAGCTTTTGTGGCAAGATGTCGGTCTGCAACAATCTGCGGCAATACGGCATCCCGTTCACCCTGACAACTCGTCATACGGACAATCCGGAGAGCGCCACCTTCATTCAGGATTTGCAGGACTTTGCCGTCACCTGCCGCGTGACCCGCGCGGTAAGGCACCTTCGCATCGGTGCGCTCGGGGCCCGGCCGACCGCGTTTAACACCGTTCGCTACAGCGAAAAGCTGCTGGAAAAGTCGGGGATCAGCATCGAGACGTTGGATTTGTTCGAACTATTCGGATGGATCGGCAAGATGAAGGACGACAGCGCTCCGGTGCAGGCCAAGCTCAACGAGATTCAACAGTACGTCGTGGCCAAAGGCATTCCGGCGCCCGCCTTGATGAAGATGGCCAAGTTCGGCGTGGCAGTGGATCAATGGATGCGGCAGACGCGGCTGAACGCGACCGCGATCCAATGTTGGACGGCGATGGAGGAGTTTTTCGGGGTCGTGCCCTGCACGCTCATGAGCATGATGAGCAACCTGGGCATGTCGAGTGCCTGCGAAGTCGATATCATGGGCACGGTCGCGATGTATGTCATGGCCCAGGCCAGCGGCAAGCCGAGCGCCCTGGTTGATTGGAACAACAATTATGGTGAGGATCCCGACAAGGGCGTCGTTTTCCATTGCAGCAACCTGCCCAAGGATCTTTTCGTTGAGAAAGGCGAAGGAGAGCCGGTCATGGACTATCAGGAAATCATCGCCGGCACGGTCGGACGGGAAAATACCTACGGCACGGTCGTTGGACGGGTCAAGGCAGCTTCGTTCACTTATCTCCGCGCCACAACGGATGATTTTACCGGCAGGATCCGCGCCTACATCGGGCAAGGCCAATTGACCAACGACCCGCTCAAAACCTTTGGCGGCTACGGCGTCGTCCAAATCCCTCAGTTCCAAAAACTGCTCCGGCATATTTGCGAACAAGGCTTTGAACATCACGTGGCGATCAACCCAACGCAGGTGGCCGCCGGCGTCAAGGAAGCGCTGGTCAAGTATCTCGGCTGGGATGTTTATCACCATCAGTAAAGCGCGTCCGCTGGGATGTTCCGGCGGCGCGACAACGGCGCGGAGTTGCGACATGAAACGAACACTCTGGTGCGGGTTATTGTGTTGGGCGTTGGGCTGGCCGGCCGCCTTCGGTGGCGAACCGGCGTTGAGTGTGACCATTGCCGTCGATCAGGCTGGGGCGAAGATCAGCTCCACCATGTGGGGCATCTTTTTCGAAGACATCAACTTCGGGGCCGACGGCGGCCTATATGCCGAGCTGATCAAGAACCGATCCTTTGAATTCCCCGATCCGCTTCTCGGCTGGACCGCGGCCAGCAACGGAGCCGACCAATCCCTCTCCATCGCTGAGCAGCATTCCCTCAGCGCCACCAACCGGCATTACCTTCATCTCCGATCCTCCACCGGCACTCCCACCGGCGTGGTCAATCGCGGATTCCGGGGAATCGGACTGCGCGCCGGAGAGAAGTATCAGTTTTCCACGTTCGTCCGCGGCACTGGACGCATGAGCCTGCGTGTCCTGCTGGTCGGGGCCAATGACGCTATTCTGGCGGAGGAGCAGATCAAGGGCATTGGGGCGGACTGGAAGCGGCGGACGATCAGCTTGCGGTCGAAAGCGACCGAGCCTCGGAGCGCTCAAAATCGCTGAACAAAGCAACCTCGATCTGGACGTGGTCTCTCTCTTTCCGGAACGGACTTGAAACCGCCCGAATGGACTGCGCGCGGATTTGGTGCAGATGCTGGCCGACCTAAAGCGGGTTCATGCGGTTTCAGCGGCTGCATCGATGGAAGGGCGCGTCCTCGAAACGCGATACCAATGGAAAACCACCGTTGGCAAGCCCGAAGACCGCCGTTCAAGTCATCCAACCGCTGGAACGATGAGTTCAAACACCGACCGGCGCCGGACTATTTCCAAAGCTTCGGGCTCGGCTTCTTCGAGTTTTTCCAGATGTGCGAGGACATTGGCATGGCCGCTGCCATCCTGAACTGCGGCATGGCCTGCCAGTTCAATTCCGGCCAGCTCGCGCCGCTGGACGCGCTGCAGCCTTATATCCAGGACGCCTTGGATTTGATCGAGTTTGCCAACGGCGCGCCGGATACCCCATGGGGGCGGGTCCGGGCTCAGATGGGCCACCGACGCCCATTCGGCATGAAGCTGCTCGGCGTCGGCAATGAACAATGGGGACCCCAATACATCGAACGATACACCCGCTTCGCCAGGCCCTCAAAGCCGCCCATCCCGAGATCCAGCTGATCTCCAGCGCGGGCCCCGGCCCGGCGGACGACAAATTCGAGTTTGCCTGGCCCAAACTCCGTGAACTCCAGGCCGACATTGTGGACGAACATTGCTACGCTCGGCCCGATTGGTTTTTGGATAATTCCACTCGTTACGATCGCTACGATCGGCACGGCCTTCAAGGTATTCATGGGCGAGTATGCGGCCCAGAGCGTCAAGACGGTCAGCCCGGACAATCACAGCAACTGGGAATGCGCTGGGTGAGGCTGCTTACATGATCGGCTTGGAGCGGAACGCGGATGTGGTCGTGATGTCGTCCTATGCGCCGCTCTTTGGCCATGTCGACGCGTGGCAATGGACTCGAACCTGATCTGGTTCGACAACCTCCGCGCCGCCAGCACCCCCAATTACTACGTGCAGCAGCTCTTCGCCCGCAATCAGGGCGACATCCTCCTGCCGGTGCGAATGAGCAGCGCGCCTCCCGCATGACCAACGATCAGCCGCGCCTTTACGCCAGTGCCACCCGGGACATCGCCTCCAGCGAGGTTATCCTCAAAGTGGTCAACGCCACGCCCAATGCCCTGGTCGCGCGGCTTGACCTGGCCGGGGCGCGCAAGGTCAAGCCGCGCGGCCAGGCATTCGTCCTCACGGGTTCCAGGATCGATCTCGAAAACAGCCTGGACGAACCACGGCGAGTCGCGCCCCGTCTGGAGGCGTTCGCGGCGTCGGCGGTGCCGTTCGATTACACGTTCGAGCCGACTTCAATGACTGTGCTGCGGATGAAGGTCGCATTGCCATGAGTGATTGTCGTTCCGCTGATATGATCCTGCTCCGCGGGCGACAGTTGGCCGTCCCTGGATTTTCCTGGCCCCAACATGATTCCCTCTCTCGTCCGGCGGGCGATCGCTCGTGCCGGCCTGGTGTTCGTTGCCATCGTGGCCGGCAGGCGCGCGCCGCCGATCCCGACGCGGCGACCGCCGCAACCGGCGCTAACCTCATTCGCAATGCTTCCTTCGAAGGCGGAGAAGCCGCTCGGCCGCGCGGTTGGCGGCCGGGCGTTATTTCCGGCCAAGCGACGCTGAGCATCGGCACTCCGGGTCATACCGGCGAGCGCGGCGCGCTCGTCTCCTCGGAGCAGGGCACCGATGCCAGTTGGAGCACGACCGTCTCGATCGAACCCTTTGCCCGTTACCGCCTATCCGGCTGGGTGAAGACCGAGAACGTCGCCCCCACGAGCGGCCGGGGAGCGCTCCTCAACGTGCACACCATGGCGGCGGCGGCGACCACGGCCGTCACCGGCACGGCTGACTGGCAGCAGCTCCAAGTCGAGTTTGACGTTGAGGACCAGGACTCCCTCCAGATCAATTGTCTTTTCGGCGGCTTCGGCTCAGCGACCGGAAAGGCCTGGTTTGATGATGTCCGCCTCGAACAAATCGGGCAGAGGGAAGTGCCGCGGCCCGAGTTGACGATCCACGCCTCCAAAGTGGGCGAGCCGATGTCGGAGAACATCTACAGCCAGTTTATCGAACACTTGGGCCGCTGCATTTATGGCGGCATCTGGGCCGAAATGCTCGAAGACCGCAAATTCTATTTTCCGATCCAAGCGGAATATGCCCCTTACCGGTCCCTGCGCAACACGGCCTTCCCGGTGGTGGGGGCGTCCCCATGGCAGATCCTTGGCGCGAGCCATGGCGTGAGCATGACGACCAATCGTCCCTTTGTCGGGCGGCATACACCCAGGCTGGAGGCTGGCGCCGGAATGAGACAGCGGGACCTTGGGGTTACCAGTGGCCGGCGTTATGTCGGTTACGCGTGGCTGAAGGCGGCCGAGGGCAAGCCGCGCGCAACCGTCACCCTGGCCTGGGGCGAAGCACTGCCAGAGCGGCAGACGGTTTCTATCCAAGGGATCGGAAGCGAATACCAGAAGTACTGGTTTGAGTTTGCCGCCGGCGGCACCACCGATCACGCCGACCTGGAAGTGCGGGCCGAAGACGGCGCCCTTCTGGTGGGAACTCTTTCGCTGATGCCGGCGGATAACGTCGAAGGCATGCGCCGGGATACGCTCGCGCTCCTGAAGGAGCTGGACGCGCCGATCTATCGCTGGCCTGGGGGCAACTTCGTCAGTGGTTATGACTGGCGCGACGGCATCGGCGACCGGGACCGTCGACCCCCGCGGACCAATCCAGCCTGGACGGGCGTCGAGCATAACGATTTCGGCATGCACGAGTTCATTCGCTTCTGCCAGTCGGTCAATGCCAAACCCTGGATCACGGTCAACACCGGTTTTGGCGACGCTTATTCCGCCGCTGCTCAGCTCGAATACTGCAACGGATCGGCCGACACCCTCTGGGGCCGGCGCCGCGCCGAGAACGGTTCACCCAAGCCGTTTGGCGTGCGGTATTGGGGCGTTGGCAACGAAATGTGGGGCGAGTGGCAGCTGGGTTTCATGAAGCTCGACCACTATGTTCTAAAACAGAATTGGGTGGTCGATAAGATGCGCGAAGTCGACCCCAACATTCTTTGCATTTCGTCCGGAAATGCCGGTCCTTGGAGCACGGGCTTGTTGCGCGGCTCGGCCGATCACATGGACTTCATCGCCGAGCATTTTTATTGTCAGGAACTGCCCTCGCTACGGGGGCATACGCGCCAGATCGCTGAGCAGATCCGCCGCAAAGCCGACTTCCACCGCCACGCGCGGAAGGATCTGGCGCCATTGCAGGGGCGAAATATTCGCATCGCCATGACCGAGTGGAACTATTGGTATGGCCCTCACCTCTTCGGTGAACTGGGCACCCGCTATTTTCTGAAAGATGCTCTGGGCATCGCTTCCGGCCTTCATGAATATGCCCGCCAAAGCGACTTGATCGACTCGGCCTTCTACGCTCAGACCGTCAACGTCATCGGCTGCATCAAAACCAGCAAACGCTCCGCCGCCTTCGAAACGACCGGCCTGGTCCTGAAACTCTACCGTCATCATTTCGGCGAGTTGCCCGTCACCACCGAAACGAAGGGGTTGATCGACGCCCAGGCCGCCTGGAGGCGGGATCGCAAGACCTTGACCGTCGGCATCGTCAATCCGACCAGGAACGCTCTTGAAATTCCGCTGCAAGTGGACGGCGCCGCGCTCAAGGGCACCGGCACCCGCTGGCAAATCGCCGGCTCCGACCCGATGGCCTACAATGATCCGGAACAGTCGCCGCGCGTCGTCATCGAGGAACAAAGCCTCTCCCACCCCGCCGGCAAAATCTCCGTGGCGCCGTGCAGCATCACTCTCCTGGCCCTCGACGCCGATTGAGCCAAGGCCCGCGGGCGTGGACCGCTTCGGACCGACCGGTCACGATTTGCGGTTTCCTGATCCGCTCCTTTGTGAAATGCTCCAGTAATCCAGCAGACTTATGAGCGCCCAATACACCATCGGACTCGATTACGGCACTAATTCGGTGCGGACCCTGATTGTCAACGCCGCCACGGGGGAGGAAGTCGCCACCGCGGTATGGGGATACGAGCAGGGCGATGCGGGCGTCATCCTGGCCCGCGATCCGAACCTGGCCCGTCAACATCCCGCCGATTATGTGAAGGGCGCCGCCGTCACGATCAAGAAAGCTCTCGCGCAAGCCAAGCGCGCCGTGCGTGGCTTCACTCCTGATCAGGTCGTTGGGATTGGGGTGGATACCACCGGCAGCACCCCCATCCCGGTCGATAGCGCCGGACGGCCGTTGGCCTTCCAGAAGCGATTTGAGAACAATCCCGCCGCGATGGCTTGGCTTTGGAAGGACCACACCGGCGTGGCCGAGGCGGCCGAAATCTCCGAACAGGCCCGCCAGTTGCGCCCGCAGTACCTGGCCAAGTGCGGCGGCACTTACTCGAGCGAATGGTTTTTCAGCAAGATCCTCCATTGCTTGCGGACGGCGCCGCGGGTCTTCGAAGCAGCCCACAGCTGGGTGGAATGCGCCGATTGGATTCCGGCCATGCTCACGGGCACCGAAGCCCCGGACCAACTCACCGTTGGCATTTGCGCGGCCGGTCACAAAGCGATGTTTAACCGCTCCTGGGGCGGTTATCCTGACGCGGAATTTCTCGCTAAACTCGATCCCAAGCTCGGCGAATTGCGGGCCCGGCTCCGGCCGACAGCGCAGAGCATCGATCGCGCGGTGGGCGGATTGACCACGGAGTGGGCCGGTCGCACGGGCTTGCCCGCTGGCACTCCAGTGGCCGTCGGCGCTTTTGATGCGCATCTTGGCGGTGTCGGCAGCGGTATCGCGCCTGGAACGCTGGTCAAGATTATTGGGACAAGCACTTGCGACATGATGGTGGTGCCGGTGGACCAAAAGCTGGCGGATGTGCCTGGGCTCTGCGGGATTGTGGAGGGGCATCTTGCCGGGCTTTTATGGCTTGGAAGCCGGCCAATCCGCCGTGGGCGACATCTTCAATTAGTTCGTCAATTACACGTCCAGCCGGGCGCCAGGCCAGTTCGCACAAGCGCTCAGCGCGAGCGCCCGCCTTTGTCTCCGGGCGAATCCGGCCTGCTCGCTCGATTGGAACAACGGCAATCAAGGAACCATTCTGGTCGACCAGCGATTGACCGGCCTGCTCCTCGGCCAAACGCTTTACGACGCCGGCGAAATCTACCGCGCCCTCATCGAAGCAACCGCTTTCAGCGCGCTGACCATCATTAATCAGCCAGGAATACGGCGTGAAGGTAGAGCAAATCGTCAACTGCGGCGGCATTTGCCGAAAAAGCCCTCTGGTCATGCAGATCTATGCCGACGTCACCGGCCACGGCGCATGAAGATCTCGCGCTCAGCTCAAACCTGCGCCTTGGGCGCTGCGCTGGCCGGCGCCGTTACTTGGTGGCGTCTATCCGGATTATGCCGCCGCTCAAGAAGAAGATGACCGGCTTGAAACCGCGCGTGTTTAAGCCCAACCCGAAGCACAGCGCCATCTATGGAGAGATCTATCCGCTCTACCACTTGATGCACGACGCTTTTGGCACCACGGAAGGAAGGGCATCCTGCGCTCGATCATGAAGACGCTGCTCGATATCCGCAACCGGGTCCGGCGATGAAACACGCGCCTTCGCCTCTGATGACCATCCCACTATGCCTGGAAGAACTGAAAGCGCGCGTCTACCAAGCCAACCTCGACTTGGTATCCGAGGGCTTGGTAGTCGACACCTGGGGCAATGCCAGCGGGATTGACCGCGCGCAGGGACTGGTGGTGATCAAGCCTTCCGAGATCCCCTACGTGGGCATGGCCCCGGCCCAGATGGTGGTGGTTGCGCTCGATTACGGCAAAGTCGTGGAAGGAAATCTCAAGAGCCCAGCTCCGACACGCCCACTCACGCCCAGCGCTCTACCGGGCTTTTGCCGGACTCGGCGGCGTTGTCCATACGCACTTTACAGCTTGTATGCGACGGCTTGGGCCAGGCCGGGCGGGATCTGCCGTCCTATGGAACCACCCAGGCGGATTGTTAATTGCGGCGAAGTCCCTGCACTCGCTTGCTCACGCCCCAGGAAATCCAATCCGGTATGAAGCCCACACCGGCGATGTCATTATGGGCAGTTCAAGGACTGGATCCGCTCAGCATCCTGCCGTTCTTGTCGCCAGCCATGGTCCGTTCACCTGGGGCGGCGACGTCGCTGGCGCGGTTCGCAATGCAGTCGTGCTGGAGTTCGTCGCCCGGCTGGCCAGTGAGACGTTGCGGATCAATCCGGGCTTGCCGCCTATGCAAGCGGCGCTGCTCGATAAACACTTTTTGCGGAAACACGGCCCGGGCGCGTACTACGGCCAGAGCGCCGGCCAACCCTGACCTTTTTACAGGCGCTTGACGAACCGATTATTCTTAAACCGAACCTATGCAACATCTCTCTAACTGGATCCTCCTTCTCGGCACGATGGTGACCGCCGCCAGAAGCCTCCTCGGCTGTGCGTCAGCTTCAAAGGCGGCGGCGGCAAAATGGCCGAGCAATGCGACAAGCAGCCGTTCGGCACCGCCGACGGCGTTCCAGTCGATATCTACACCTTGCGCAACGCGCATGGCGTCGAAGCGCGCATTTGCACCTACGGCGGCATCGTCGTCTCGCTGAAGGTTCCCGATCGCAATGGCAAGCTGGATGACGTCGTGCTGGGCTACGACACCCTTCCTGAATACCTGAAAGAGAGCCCTTACTTCGGTTGTCTGGTCGGCCGCTACGGTAATCGCATCGCCAAGGCGCTTCTCTCAACGGCGTGACTTACACCATCGCGACCAACAACTATCCGAACGCGCTCCATGGCGGCCTGAAGGCTTCGACAAGCAGGTTTGGAAAGGCGACGACCAAGTCACCTCCCAAGGCCAAGCCTCTCCCTCGAATATGTCAGCCGTGACGGCGAGGAAGGGTATCCCGGGACGCTCACGGTCAAAGCCGTCTATACTCTCACCCACGACAACGCCCTCCGTCTCGACTATACCGCCACGACGGACAAGGACACGGTCCTGAACTTGACGCAGCATTCTTATTTTAATCTCGCCGGCCAGGGCACCGACGGGATTCTGAACCGAGGTGATGATGGCGCTGACCGATATACCCCGGTGGACAGCACCCTCATTCCGACCGGCCAGCTGGCGCCAAGTCGAGCACGCCGTTCGATTTCCGCAGATCGACCGCCATCGGCGCTCGCATCAACAACGACCATGAGCAACTGGAAGTTCGGCAAAGGCTACGATCACAGTTGGGTGTTCGCCAAACGCATCGGCAGACACCCTCCTCGCCCCGCGTCTCCGAACCGACCTCTGGCCGTGTGCTCGAAAGTCCTTTCCACCGAACCGGGCCTGCAGTTCTACACCGGCAATTTTCTCGACAGCACCCTCCGGGGGCAAAGGCGGCCAAAGTCTACAACTTCCGCAACGCCTTCTGCATGGAGCCGCAGCACTTTCCTGATTCGCCCAACCAATGCAATTTTCCTTCGGTCGTCCTCAAGCCTGGGCAGGTTTACAAGAACACCATCATCTACCGGTTCGCAGTGAAGTAAGGCCGGCTGGCGGCCGAAGGCGGTCATAGCAGTTGGCCCCCTTCCCACGGGGGCCAAGCGTCCGTGGCATCGTGCGAGATCGTCGGTGCGTTGAACTAGCTCAAATCATGAAAACTCTGACACCCTTGCTGGCGGCGGCGCATTGCCCATTCCCGCCTTACCGGGCTGGATTGGCTGATGATCATCCTCTGCTTTGGCATTCTAGGATGTGTGGCGGCGTGGGTCGTCAAACGGAGCAAAGACACTGCCGCTGACTACTTCCTGGCCGGGCGGAACCTCGGCTGGTGGATCATCGGCGCCTCTATTTGCTTCCAACATCGGGTCTGAACATGTTGTCGGCCTGGCTGGATCGGGCGCGAAGGACGGAGTCGCGATGGCTCACTATGAGCTGCACGCCTGGTGTCTGCTGGTGCTCGCGTGGGTCTTTGTGCCTTTCTATGCCCATTCGCTTGTTCCACCATGCCGGAGTTCCTCGAAAAGCGCTTCTCGCCAGCGGCGTCCGCTACGTCTTGTCGATCGTCTCTCCCTGGCGTTCACTTCATTTCCAGGTCGCGGTTGGCATCTTCGCCGGTGGCGTCGTCTTTGGAGCGTTGCTGCCAGGCTGCAACTGGACTTGGGAGGCGTTCACATCGACGGCTTCTGGATCAGCTCGGTCTGGTCATCGTCTTGACCGGGCTTTACACCATGCTGGGGGGCATGCGCGCCGTGGCTTACAACGACGCCGTCCAAGTCGTCATTCTTATCTTAGGCTCGGCCTCACTGACCGTTTACGGGCTGATGAAGCTGGGCGGCTGGGAGGAGCTGCGGCGGGTGTGCGGGTCCGACATGTTCAATTTAATGAAGCCGCTCATTCCGGCACAGGATGGAAGGCACCTGGGCCCCGGTCAGGAACCCAACCGCATCGCCTGATGGCGTACAATTATCCCTGGCTCGGCATGGCCATTTGTGCCCCGGTAATCGGCCTCTGTGCTGGTGCACCGATCAGTACATCGTCCAGCGCGCGCTCGGCGCTCCTAACGAAACCATCGCCCGGCGTGGCAACATTTTTACCCGCATTCCTCCAAGCTGTTTCCGTTTATCTCTTTATCATTCCCGGTCTGATCTGCACTTCGGCGCTCTCGCCAAAGCGGCAAAGTGCCCGAACGCTGACCCCGATGATCGCCGCGAACGGCGCCGTTGTCCCGGCTATGGCCAGCAAGCTTTCCCGAATCTCGTCCAGTTTTGCTCCGCCCGGTTTGCGCCCGGGTTGGTCGTGGCGGGGTTGCTCTCGGCGCTGATGGGTTCGCTCGCCGGCGTCTTCAACGCGTGCTCGACGTTGTTCACCGTGGACCTCTACGGCAAGTGGCGGCCTAATGCCAGTCAGCATGAACTCGTCCGCACCGGCCGAATCGCCACCGCGGTCATGGTCCTGATCGCCCTCGCTTGGATTCCAGTCGTCAAAGGCGCCTCCGGCCTTTACGACTACCTGCAAGCGGTCCAAGGTTACCTCGCGCCGCCCATCTTCGTGGTTTTCTTCTGTGGGGTGTTTTGGAAGCGGCTCAACGCGCAAGGCTGCCTCTGGGCAATGATCGTGGGGTTCATCGTGGGGGTCTTTCGGATGCTGGTCGATACCAGGCCGACCCTCAACGCCCAGTTTCATTATCCGGAAGGATCGCTTTTCTGGATCGTCAACAATATCAACTTCCAATACTTCAGTATTCTCATCACCCTCATCTCCGCCATCGTCATGGTGGTCGTCAGCTATATGACCCCTCCGCCCGACGAGGCGAAAATCAAGGGCCTCACCTACGCGACGGTCACGCACGAGCAACGGAGCCGCAGTCAGGCCAGCTGGGATTGGCGCGACGTGGCCGGTTCCGGCTTTGTCCTCTTCATGATTGTGCTGGCGTATTTGTATTTCAGAGGCTAAAGCTGAGGCTGCTCCTGCATTAGAAGGAATCGCCTCCGCGATCGGCAGGCGGAGACCCGCCCGGGCGGCGGTGTCGAAGCGACACTCCAACAAAAGAGCGACGCATGCATAGTATCCAACTCGGTCCGGTGGATTACCTGATCCTCGCCGTTTACTTCCTCTTCGTCCTGGGCATTGGCTGGGCTCTCAAACGCTACATGAAAACGAGCCTGGACTTCCTCATGTCCGGTCGTTCGATTCCCGCCTGGATTACCGGCCTCGCTTTCATCTCCGCCAATCTCGGCGCGCAGGAAGTCATCGGCATGGCTGCTTCCGGCGCTAAGTACGGCATCATGACGAGCCACTTCTACTGGGTCGGAGCTATCCCAGCCATGGTCTTTATCGGCATTTTCATGATGCCTTTCTATTACGGTTCCAAAGCCCGGTCAGTTCCCGAATACTTGAAACTCCGTTTTGACGAAAAGACGCGCGCCTTCAATGCCCTCTCCTTCGCGGTCATGACCGTCTTCTCGTCCGGCATTTCCATGCACGCGTTGGCTCGGTTACTTGAGCAGATCCTCGGCTTCAATTACGACCTCTGCATCGTCGTCTCCGCTGCCATCGTTCTGGCCTACATCTTCCTGGGGGGCCTCACCTCCGCCATTTATAACGAGGTCCTGCAATTCTTCATGATCGTTTTCGGGTTTGCCCCCCTCGTCTTTCTCGGCCTCAAAAGCGTCGGCGGCTGGGACGGCCTCGTCCACAAGCTCACCCAAGTGGCGACCAGCCCTACCAATCCGGCCGGCAAAGCGTTTGCCTCCGGCGCCTGGACCGAATCGTGGGCCCATATGAATTCAGCGACAGCCAACCCGATGGGCGTGGAGTGGTTCGGCATGGTCTTCGGATTAGGCTTCGTCCTTTCGTTCGGCTACTGGTGCACTGATTTCCTCGTGGTGCAACGCGCCATGGCGGCGGATTCCATGTCCGCGGCCCGCCGCACCCCGCTCATCGCCGCATTTCCCAAGATGCTCTTCCCGGCCCTGGTCATCCTGCCGGGTATGATTGCCATCGCCCTGCAACAGGACATTCAGACTTTTCTGCCTAAAGACGCCAAAGGCGCCATCGATTACAACATGACCGTGCCGGTGATGCTCGCTCATTTCTTCCCGTCCGGGATCCTGGGCGTGGGCATCACCGCGCTGATGGCTTCGTTCATGAGCGGGATGGCGGGCAATGTCACCGCGTTCAACACCGTTTGGACCTACGACATTTATCAGAGCTACCTCCGCCCAGGCCAGCCGGACCAGCATTACCTCCGCATGGGCCAGGTGATCACCGTCGTCGGCATTCTGATCAGCGTGGCCTGTGCTTACGTCGCCCGTTCCTTCAATAACATCATGGATATGCTGCAGCTGGTCTTCGGCTTCGTGAATGCCCCGCTCTTCGCCACCTTTCTCCTGGGCATGTTCTGGCGCCGTGCCACTGGCCATGGCGCTTTCTGGGGACTCATTGCCGGAACTCTCGCCGCCATGTTGCACCACGGCCTGACCTTGCCCGCCGGCGCCGGCCCGGGTATCAAAGGAGGCTGGCTGGCCGGCGGCAGCCCGCTGCATCTTTATCCCGTGGAGATGGCTCAAAACTTCTGGGCGGCCATCTACGCCTGGACCGCCTGTTTCCTCGTCACCATCTTTGTCTCCCTCGCAACCGCTCAACGCAAATCCGACGACGATTTGCGGGGTCTCGTTTATTCCCTGACGCCGCGGATCAAAGAGGCCGGTGTGCCTTGGCACAAACAGCCGGCATTCTTGGGTGCGATCGTTTTGGTGGCTACTTTCGTCCTGAACCTCGTCTTCTGGTAAGCGCTATGCACCTCGATATCCGCGTTCCGATTGGTCTCATGTTTGGCCTGCTCGGCATCATTCTCGCCGTCTACGGCTTGATATCCGACCCTGCTCTTTACAAGCGGTCGTTGGGCATCAATATCAACCTCTGGTGTGGCCTGATTTTCGTCCTGTTTGCTGCGGTCATGCTGTTGCTGTCGAAGCGCGCCAGGAAACCCTAAATCGAGTGTCTACAATGGTGATACAATTGTAGACGTTCGTGTAAGTGGTTTGCCTGTAATGCTTTGACCCTTGGTTCTGCGGAGAATCCGCCTTCGAAATCACCCCGGCCGGCTGGTCCCTTCACCCGGCCGCCTCTTGCGCTCGCAGCCGGCTGTAAACCTCTTTGACGCTGCTCCAGTTGACTGCCCAACGGCTGTCTCAGCCAACGTGGCGTTCCGAGACTTCTTGAATCACGTTGCGCAAGTCAGCGACCGCTCCCGGTTTGACCACAAACTCGTCGGCTCCCAGCCGGTTCGCCTGCTCACGGTCGGCGGGGCTGTTGGAATTGGTTAGAATGACAAAGGCGATTTCGGCCAGGTGAGGCGTCTGTTTGACCCACGCGAGTAGTTCGAATCCGTTGCAATACGGCATTTTGACATCACAGAGAATCAGGCCGGGCAAGGGGAACATCTGGCGGTCGCCAAATTGGCCTTCGCCAGCGAGGTAGGACTTGGCTTGGAGGCCGTCCTGCGCCCAGTGCAGCTTGGGTCTGGGTTGGATCCTCAGGCAAGCCCGTTCCAGAAGGAAAAAGTCGTCCTCTTGATCCTCGACGGCCAACCAAAAAGTAGGATTGTCTACTGCCATTCGCGTCCACACCCTTGCTCAGGCAAAATAAAAAAACGCTGTGGTCCTAGCTACGGAACCTAACAGTGTGATCATGATCAGATCTGCGCCTTCTGTCAATCTCTACCAGTGAGGCGGATACGGGCTGGCAACGGGCTGGCTGCGGGCTAACGACCTCGAAAGCGGCCATTTCAACGAACGCTGGCTCCTTCGGCGGTCCCTTCGTGGCATCGCCGATCGAACCCCCACACAAACCCGATTGGCGCTCGCCCTTCATCGGCTCTTGATCGGGTCTCGATCGGGTTTGCTCCGAATGAAGCCCGTGCAGACAGCGGGCCTTGAAGCGGTTTGGCCAAGGACTGTGGGCCAGAGACAGCTCCGCGGTCCGCATAAGAGATCGGACCGCAGACTTCAGTCTGCCCCGGTTGCACGAAGAACCCCGGCCTCGCGTGACTCCGGCATCTGCTTGAGTCCGCCGGTGCTGGGTATAGGCACATGAGTCGTTATGGTCCGAGCGCGGCCTTGGCGGACTGAAGCGAAAGTTCGCCTAAAGCCCCGTCGTCCGGGCCTGCGGTCCAATGCTCCTTTGCGGCTCGAATCAACTGACTTAATGGTTTGCAACAGCTGCTCGACTTTGGCAGAGTTGAACGAACACGCCTGATCATGCCCACGGAATCTCTCGATCTGGATGAGTTGCTGGATCTGCGGGGGAATCGCACCGTCGTTGAATACCTGATCAAACAGTTGACGAGCGCCGAGGGGGTTGTGCCGGTGGTAGGCCGTGGCCTTTCACTTGCCGTCGGTCTAACGCCGTGGAGTCATTTCCTGTCAGAGCAAGCGGCCCTTGCTGGACTATCCGATGAGGACTCGGCGGCGTTGATGTCGAGCGGCTTATGGGAAGCGAGTGGCGTCGTGCTCGCGCGCTCGACTCCCTTGCTCTTCATGGATGCCGTGGCGAGCGAGTACGGGCGGCATCGGTTCAGCAAAATCGAGGCTTTCGGCGCCGCCGCGTTTCTCCCCTTTTTGACGCGCAACCTTGTCATCACGAGCGCGATTGACAAGCTGTTGGAGGTCGTTTTCGAAAAAGCCGGTCTGCCCTTCAGGACGGTGCGGGGCGGCAAAAACTTTGTTGAAGCAGGAGCCTCCGGCAGCTTTGAACTCGTCAAGCCGAGTGGGGATGCCGATCATCCCGAAAGCCTGATTCTGACCATACCGGATCGAGACCAATTCTGGGGTTGGCCGCCGAGCTTTACCGGCCTGGACCAAATGACCAGCGGGGTGGCTGGCTTCCGTTCGTTGTTATTCGTAGGGTGCTTCCTGACTCCGCAAGATCCGCTGTGTCAGATCATCCAGCAAAAAATCAGCGGAGGCGCGCGGCAGATCCACTATGCGATCATCTCATCGGATGCGGCAAAGCCGCAGTTTCGGCGAGTCTTGGCCGAACTTAATATTCGCCCGATTTGTTTTCCGCGGAACGAATACCGGCTCATCGGCCCGCTTCTGGCTTACCTGGCAAGGCGCACCAACCCCGACTTTCGCGCGCCACTGGAATCGGCCGCCTCGCCTGGGGCCATGGCTGAGCCGGAGTCGACCTTGGTGACAGAGTCTGGGCCGTCCGCGACGTCGCCAAACTCAGCGGCGGGCTCTTCCTTGAGTCTTCCCGAGCCCCTCGCCGACGCGTGCGCTACCGGGGAATGTGTTGTCTTCGTTGGATCCGGGTTGAGTGCTCGGGCGGGGCTTCCAACCTGGCAACGGTTTGTGGGCGAACTGGTCGATTGGTCCGTGGCGCACCAGGCGATGGATCCTCAGAATGCCGACATCCAGCGGCGCGCGTTGGCAGAAGGTGAGGTCAACGCGGTCGCGGACAATCTGGTCGACCTCTATGAACGGCGCCAACAGAAAGGTCTTTTGCTGGAATTCTGCCGCTCCATGTCCGTGTCGAGCGGTCCGTTGCCGAATGCCTATAACACACTCCGCCGCATTCCCTTCAGTGGGATGCTGACGACGAACTTCGATGATCTGCTTTGGCGCACGTACGGGGAGAACGGCTTGAGCGAGGTGTTGACGCCGATTGATTCAGAGAAGCTCCACGAATGCTTGTCGAAGAGCCGCGCTTTTCTCTTGAAGCTTTATGGGACCCTGGACCGTCCGGAGACGGTGATTGTCGCGCCCGCGGAATACGAGGCCATGCTCGGTTCCAACGTGCTGTTTCTGAAGTTCATGGAAGCACTGTTTTTCTCGCGCACGCTTTTCTTCGTTGGGGCCAGCCTTGAAGGGATCATTGATTATCTGCGCGGGTTCCGATTCAGCGGACCTGTGACCCGACAGCACTACGCGCTGGTGGCGGTGAACGGGACGGCTTGGAAGGCAAAGGCGGAAGTCTTGGCTCGCCGCTATAACATCAACGTCATCGGTTTCCCGGCCTCCCCAGACTATCCGGAAGTTGACACGTTCCTCGAAAGTCTGGCCGGCGCGGTCGAAGTCCGCCGGTCTGCCCGGACTTCTCCGCAAGCGGGCACGCCAGGACGACTCTTGAAGGTGCAACTCCGGAACATCGGCCCATTCGAGTCGCTGGAAATCGACCTCAAAGCGAACTGGATGATGCTCCTTGGCGACAATGGAGTGGGCAAATCCAGCATCTTAAAGGCAATCGGCGTTGCGGTCGTCGGGTCGGAGGCACGCGAGTATGCGAGCCGCATCATCCGGTTTGGACAATCATCGGCCAGCGTTACCTTGATTACGGACCGAAACCCGTCCGGCTATCTCACTGAAATCCTCAAACGGGATGTGGACGCCGAGGTGGTCAGCCGCCCCTCGCGTCCGCTTGAACCGGAGAATTGGGTGGCGTTGGGTTTCCCCCCGCTCCGAACGATGAGCTGGGCCACTTCGCAAGGCCCGCTGCCCAAAGGCAAAGGACGTCCTTCCCCGGAGGACGTTTTGCCGCTCATCCGCGGAGAAGCTGATCCTCGGCTCGACAAGCTGAAACAATGGATTGTCAATTTGGACAGCGAAGACAAAAAGCTCCGGGCGGAGGGTCAAGAGCACAATGCGGCCGCGCGGACTTTGGCCGATTTCTTCAAAGTGGTTGGAGGGATAACCGAGGGGTTCGAAGTGAGTCGGGGCGAAGTCACGCCCGATTTCCGCGTGCTCGTCACCACGCCGGACGGCCAAATACCGATAGAAACGTTGAGTCAGGGGCTCACCTCGCTCTATAGTTGGGTCGGCATTTTGCTCCAACGGCTTTACGAAGTGCGCGATGAGCAGAACGCCACTCAAAGCCACGCTTTGGTGTTGATGGATGAAATCGACGCCCATATGCATCCGGCCTGGCAGCAGGTCCTCGTCCCTCGGCTCAAAGCCGTCTTTCCCAATCTGCAGGTGATCGCTTCAACACATTCGCCTTTGATCGTGGCGGGCATGTCGGTGGAAGAGATCACCCGTCTGGAGCGAAGCCCCGAAGGCAAAGTCGTGATCCGGGCTGTGGAAGCGGACATGACCATGGGCCGGGCCGATCAGCTTTTGACGAGCGGCCTCTTTGGATTGCCAACCACCATGGACGAGAACCCGCAGCTGCAGGAGTATCACGAGTTGCTGGTTATTCCTGAGGCCAGGAGGACAGGGACAGCGCAACCGGTTCGAAACCCTGCGACATGAACTCGGCGTCCGCATTCCGGTCCCGATGGAAACGCCGCCGGATCGACGGGCGATGGAGTTGGTCAAATTACTCCTGCGGCAGAATGTGGGCGACAGCTACCCTGAAATGCAGGAGCTCTTGTTGAAGAAGGCTGGTCAACTGCTGGATGAGGTCCAGCGACAGAAGAGCGAGCGGCATGATCCACATTGACTTTGATCCGGACAAATTGGACCCGCTGTTGAAGGGGGAGTGGGATCAACTTCAGGCGGATATTCAAACCGCCACGGCCGACTTGATTGCCAAATGGGAGAGCACGCACAAGCTGAGCCAGGAGGATCTGGACGATGGCATTTGGCGGCGAATGAACGACTGGCTCAAAGACCATGTTTTCCATGGCAAATGCGCCTATTGCGAAACGAACCTGGAGGCGGCTCGGCAAACGGGCGACGCCGAACATTATCGGCCCAAACTGAAAGTCAACTTCAAGGCTGCCGATAACAAATCTTACGTCACACCGAAAGTTCAAAACGAACTCGGACAAGATATCAATCACCCGGGATACTTCTGGCTGGCTTACCATTGGAAAAACCTTCTCCCCGCCTGCAAATTCTGTAACGCGATTGATGGCAAAAAGAACCAATTTCCCACCCGCCAGGCCCAGTTGCTCGTCCGGCAACTGGACGCCATGCAACACCAAAATCTCCGCCAACCGCCCTACGCCAGCACCAAGCCGGACAGATATTATCTGGAACCCGACGATCTGGACGCTCTTGAGGAACCGCTGTTGCTTCACCCCTACCGGGATCAGCCAGACCAACATCTCGTCTTCGATGAATTCGGGAACGTTACGGCCAGTTCCGATGGGAAGGCGCCTTCCGCCATGGGCGAGAACTCGATCAACGTTTATGATTTGAAGGGCGCCGGCTTGGTCACGGGGCGGCAGACCGCTCAGCAAAGCGCCAAAATGCTATTCGACATGGCCTTCGGCTTTTTTCACAACCTCAGAGGGCTTTCCCTGCTGGAAGCACGCCAGAACGCCCGCCAGGAATCGAAGATCGCGCAGATCCTGGAAGGAAAATCGGCCTACTCGGCCGCACAGGTTGCCTATCTGAAGTTAACCCACTCGCTCTGAGGCTCCGGCCACGAGCCCGCCCCGGCTCCTGGTCGCGGCAATAAGGAATTCCGGCCTCGCGCAACTCTGGCATCTGCGTGGGCCCGCGTGTGCGGGGCATGGAAAGTTGAGGAGTTTTGGTCCGATCGCAGCCTTGGTGGACTAAAGCTAGTCCTAGGATATGACCGGTTGGCGATATTGTTCATCGCTGACCTTCTCCATCCAATCGACGGCTTTGCTATCGAGTTGTTCCTGGATCGCGACGTGAGTCATAGCGGTCGTCGGCGCGGCCCCGTGCCAATGCTTTTCGCCCGGAGCGAACCAAACGACGTCACCAGGCCGAATCTCTTCCACTGGGCCGCCCCAGCGCTGCGCCCGACCACAGCCGGCGGTAACGATCAGCGTCTGGCCGAGGGGATGAGTGTGCCAGGCGGTGCGGGCGCCGGGTTCGAAAGAGACGATAGCGCCGGTGACGCGGGCGGGATCAGTCCCTTTGAAGGCTGAATCGATGCGGACGGCGCCCGTAAACCAGTCGACCGGGCCTTTACTGGAAGGTTGTGAACCCACTCGTTGTATGTTCATCTTGGAGAGGCTTCGTTAAAAGGATGAAGTGGCCCTATCATTTCCAAGCGCTGCCCACGCAGACAAGGACAATCGCTTCCACAGCCCTGTTTGGGATCTGCGGCGGGCTGGGGGCGATTGCTTTCCAGGTTTGCATGAACGCGCTCTTCCACCTCACCTTCGGCCAGCTTTCGCAAGGGCGGACTTGGGTCTTTCTGGTGGGCAGTTTCTCCATCATCATTGGCACGTCGCTCGTCTCCGGCTGGCTGTTGACCCGCTTTTGCCGGGAAGCGGCCGGTAGCGGCATCCCTCAGGCCAAACTGGCGTTCTGGAAGGATTTCGGGACGATCCGGTGGCGGCCGGTCTGGGTGAAATTCATCGCCGGGGCGCTCACGGTGGGAGGTGGCAGCAGCCTTGGCCGCGAGGGCCCGAGCGTTCATATTTCCAGCGGTTTAGCCTCAACCTGGCCGGGCTGTTGGGTCAACCCAAACAGAACCGACGGCGGGCAGCTGCGGCCGGGGCGGCCGCCGGGCTAGCCGCAGCGTTCAATACCCCGCTGGCAGCGGTCACGTTCGTGCTGGAGGAAATTGTCGAAGACCTCAACAGCCGGCTGCTGGGAAGCGTCCTGTTTGCCGGCGTGATTGGGGCATTGTTGGTGCATGGAATCATCGGACGCCAACCGGCATTTACGTTGGGAGCAATCGATGCCCCGACATGGCGCTCTTACCTGCTGACGCCTTTCGTCGCAGGTGCGTCGGCGCTGGTTGGTGTCCTCTTTCAGAAAACGACCCTCGGTTTGCGCCGTTCTCAGAAGGGATTCACCCGCTTGCCCGCCTGGCTTTGTCCCAGCATCGGCGGCGGATTGACGTGGTGCTTGGGGGTGGGGGTCTTTCTCTGGTCCGGCCGATTGGGCGTGTTCGGCTTGGGCTACGAGGATTTGTCGGACGCCCTCAATGACCGGCTCCCATGGCAGGTGGCTGGGGTTGTGCTCATCGCGAAACTGGCGGCAACGATCCTTTGCTATGGCTTTGGAGGAGCCGGCGGCATTTTCTCACCAACCTTGTGCTTCGGAGGAATGACCGGCGTTTTTCTGGCCGGTCTTGCTGGCGGAGCGCTTGACTTGCGGGTCGCCGATCACATGACACTCGCTGTTGTCGGGATGAGCGCCTGCCTGGGCGCGGTCGTCCGAGCCCCGGTTACCGGGATCCTGATTGTCTTTGAAATGACTCACGAGTTTCCATTGCTGCCCGCCTTGATGCTGGGAGCGCTGGTGAGCCAGGCAGTGGCGCGGCGGCTGAGCCAGACGAACTTTTACGAGGCAGTTTTGCGCCAGGACGGCCATTATCTCGAGCACGTCATGCCACCGCGGGATCTGCAGAGCTGGCAGCAACTCCCGGTGTCGGCCATCACCAACTTCCGGCCGGCGATCGTGACGGATCTAAGCCCGGACAGCGTCCGTCCTCACGTCCGCGACAGCCCCTTCCAGCGTTTTCCCGTCGTCAGAGAGGGCTTGCTTGCCGGGGTCTTGACTCGACCATCAGCCGAAAGAGGGTTGCGGGATGGTGGGACGCCTGCGCTGGAGCCTGCGGTCACTTGCGGCCCTACGCAGCCGATCAGCGAACTGCAACGACTGCTGGTGGAGTCCAGCACGTTATTTGTGGTCGTCGTCGATCCAGAAGACAAGCGGGTCTTAGGGATCGTCACGCTGCATGATTTGCTCAGGGCCGAGATGCGTCTGGCCCGAGCGTCGGGTTGACCCTTCGCAACCGGCAACGAGAGAAGGTTAAACCGGCTCCCAGGGCCGCGATTTTACCTTGAGGCTTGTTGCCGATCGCTGGAGAGTTCCAAGAGACCTCTCGCCGTCAAACTGTCTCCAGGGGACGCTTTTGGTTTTGCGCAGGACGCATCCGGTGATTACGTTGGGGGCGTGTTCCTGACGGGATCAGATCTGACGGCGGGCAGCGCCCACGTTTTCCATACCACCCAATGGAGCATCGTCCTCGCGGCCAAAGCAGGCAACTCGTCCACCGCCCTGGCTGCGCTGGAGAACCTGTGCCGCATTTACTGGTCCCCGCTTTATGCCTTTCTTCGCAGGCAAGGCCGATCGCCCCACGATGCGCAGGATTTGACTCAAGCGTTTTTCGCTCACCTTCTCCAAAGAGCTTTTCTCGATAATGTCGACCCTCATCGGGGAAAGTTCCGGTCCTTCTTATTGGCGTCGCTCAAGCATTTTCTCTGCGATGAATGGGACAAGATCAAGGCGGGGAAACGGGGTGGTGGCCAAATGCTCATTTCACTCAGCGATCAAAATGCGGAGGAACTCTATTTGCGCGAACCGGATCCGCGGGCGTCAGCGGAAGTGGTTTTTGACAAGCGCTGGGCGTTGACTTTGCTGGCTCGGGCCATGGAGCAACTCCGGCAGGAGTATGACCTGGCTGGAAAGGCGAGCGAGTATCATCAACTCAAGAGGTTCCTGTCGATGCCGACCAGCGACGGAGCTTACGGAGAAGTTGCCGCGCATCTCAGAGCGTCAGCCGAGACGGTCGCCGTCAAAGTGCATCGGTTACGGCACCGTTACGGTGAACTCATCCGTGGCGAGATCATCCAGACCGTGGCCAATCCGGAGGAGGTCGAGGAAGAGTTGCGGCACCTGTTCGCCGCTATGGGGCGTTGAGTGTCTGTCTAAGCTCCGGCGCCGCCAGCTGTAATCCTCGGCTGCAAGCTCCTTTGTAAGGAGAAATGCTTTCTGAAGTGAACCACTCCTCGCGAAGGAGGCCGAGACTGCGGTTAGCGAACTCCGCTGCGGTTCGAGGATGAATCAACCCACCCAATGCCCCCAGTGTGGGACGGCCCTGTCGGAAGACGCATTTGACGGATTGTGTCCTTCCTGCATGGTCCAGGTGCTCCAAGAGGTGAGGACCAGGGTGACAGCCGCCGACCAGCCTGGAGACACGATCGGCCGGTATCAGTTGCGGCAAAAGATCGGCGAAGGCGGCTGTGGCACCGTTTATATGGCCGAGCAGGTTGAACCTGTCCGGCGGCGGGTGGCCCTCAAGGTGATCAAGCTAGGCATGGATACGGTCGAGGTGGTGGCCCGGTTCGAAGCGGAGCGCCAGGCCCTGGCGCTCATGGACCACCCGG
Source organism: Verrucomicrobiota bacterium (assembly GCA_046346765.1). Taxonomy (GTDB): domain Bacteria; phylum Verrucomicrobiota; class Verrucomicrobiia; order Limisphaerales; family SIBE01; genus JAXMHN01. Next base: position 64,121 of record JAXMHN010000008.1, read on the forward strand.
GCATCGCCAAAGTCTTTGACGGAGGCGTGACCGAAGCCGGCCGCCCCTATTTCGTCATGGAACTGGTTCGAGGCATCAAAATCACCGATTACTGCAGCCGGGATCAACTCCCTCCCGCCGCGCGCCTCAGCCTCTTCGTCCAAGTCTGTCATGCGGTGCAGCACGCCCATCAAAAAGGCATTATCCATCGTGATCTGAAACCGTCCAATGTGCTCGTGGAAGAACACGACGGGGTCCCGGTCCCAAAGGTGATCGACTTCGGCATCGCCAAAGCAACGGCGAATCAACGCCTGACGGATAAGACCTTGTTCACCGCGTTTGAGCAGTTCGTCGGAACCCCAGCTTATATGAGTCCAGAGCAAGCGGACTTGAGCGCCTTGGATATTGATACGCGCAGCGACATTTATTCGCTCGGAGTGCTGCTCTACGAACTTCTGACCGGCGCGACGCCGTTTGATGCCAGAGAATTACTCGCATCGGGGCTGGACGCGATGCGCCGAACGATCCGCGAGCACGAACCGGCGCGTCCGTCATCACGCCTGACGCATGAGTTGACGCTCAGAACTCCCGTGGAGGCGACGGGTAAAGGCCAAACGCTCATTTCCGATCAACCGCCCCAACGGCTGGATGCGATTAAAGAACTGATCGAACTCCTGCGGGGCGACCTGGACTGGATCGTGATGAAGTGCCTCGAGAAAGACCGGAACCGGCGTTACGATACGGCTAACAGCCTGGCCGCAGACCTGATTCGCCATCTCCACCACGAACCGGTCGAGGCGAGGCCACCCTCAGCGGCGTATCGGTTCCGGAAAGCGTTTCAACGCCATCGCCTCTTCTGCTCAGCCGCCGGGGCGGTCGCGCTGGCTCTGCTGGTTGGAATCGCGATGAGTTTATGGCAGGCAAGGGTAGCTTGGGAAGCTCGCTCCGTTGCTCAACGAGAACGGGAAAAGGCGGAAGCTCTTCTCTACGTATCGAACATGCATCTGATCAGGCAAGCTTGGGATCCAAACAACGTTGAGACGGTCCGCCAGCTTCTCGATGAAACAGCTGCCTTCCCTCACAAAGGGTTTGAGTGGTTTTACTGGCAGCGCAAAGTTCACCCCGAGCTTGCCACGCTTCACGGACATATCGAGCCCGTCCTGGCCGTTGCCTGGTCTCCAAAAGGATCTCAGATCGTCACTGGCAGCGCGGATGCAACCGCCAAGGTCTGGGATGCGAAGACCGATCGACTCTGGCTCACCCTGGCCGGGCATGCCGGGCCGGTTCGGGCGGTTGCCTTCTCGCCCGAGGGCGATCGGATTGTGACGGGAAGCTGGGACAACTCAGCCATGGTCTGGAATGCAACGAACGGAGCCAGGTTGCTGACGCTGGCCGGACAGAAGGAGAAAGTCCTCAGCGTCGCTTATGCCCCGGATGGCAATCAGATTGCGTCCGGCAGTCGAGATGGAACGATTTGTTTGTGGGATGCTCATACCGGGCACGAGTTGGCTCATTTTGAGGCGCACCGGCAGGGGGTCTGGTCGGTGGCTTATTCTCCCAATGGCCGCTGGATCGGCAGCGGGGGATGGGATCGAACTGCCAAATTGTGGGATTCCCTTTCCGCGACCCAAAGCCAGGTTTTCAATCATGAGGGCCCGGTTTTGTCGGTGGCGTTTTCTCCGGACAGCCAAAGGCTGGTGACCGGCGGCGACGATCACGAGCTCAAGATTTGGGAGATACAAACTGGCAACTCGTTGCGTTCGCTCAAGGGCCACAGCGCTCCGGTGGCCGCGGTCGCCTATTCCCCTGACGGCTCCCGCATCGTTTCGGCCGGGAACGACCAATCGGCGCGCGTCTGGGATGCGGCTGACGGGCAAGCGTTGCTCTCCGTCAAACGGCATGGTTCTCGCATCAGCAGCGTCGCCTTTTCCCCAGACAGTCAGCGATTGATCACCGCGGGAGGTTCCATGAACTCTGGAGTCGCGGGAGACCTTCTGAACATTGGGACGGGCGATGGAACCGCCCGGATTTGGAACGTGGCGGATGAACCTGGCTTTGTGCCTTTGCAGGGACACAGTAATTGGGTCTTCTCGGTCGCATTCTCCCCGGACAGTGCCCGAATCATCACCGGCAGCCTCGATCATAAGGCCAAGGTTTGGGACGTGCTCACCGGCCAGGAAGTATTCCAATTAACCGGACATGATGACGGGGTCCGCTCGGCCTGCTTTTCTCCAGACGGCCGGAAGATCGTGACGGGCAGTTTTGATGGAACTGCCATCGTTTGGGAAGCAGCCAACGGCCGTAAACTTTTTGCTTTGAGCGGCCATGAGAATGGCCTGATGACGGTCGCCTTCTCTCCGGATGGGAAGCGGATTGCCACCGGCGCGCGAGACCAATCCGCCAAAGTCTGGGACTCAACCACCGGGGGGCTTTTGTTCAGCTTGAACGAAGGGAGTGGATGGGGTGCGATCAATGGATGGGTTTGGAGTGTGGCCTTTTCCCCGAACGGCCGTTGGATAGCGACCGCGAACGAGGGTGATCATCCAACGGTCACCATTTGGGATGCGTCAACTCGCGAGAAAGTATCCAGCCTCGGTCCGATCAAAGACTGGGTGGCCTCGGTCGCATTTTCCCCCGACAGCCAGCAGATCGTCACCGGTAGTCATGATAGGACGGCCGTTGTCTGGGACGTGGCCACAGGCAAAAGCCTGTTGACGCTCAAAGGCCACGCGGACCAAATTCTTTCGGTCTGCTTTTCACCCGACGGCGGCCGCATTCTGACTGGCAGCTTCGATCGAACGGCCAAGCTTTGGGACGCTCGCAACGGGAAGGAACTGCTGACGTTGAGCGGCCATCAGGGGCGGATCATCGGAGTAGCGTTCTCCCCGGACGGACGTCGCATGGCAACGGCGAGCGACGATCACACCGTTCAAGTCTGGGAGTCTGCCTCGCCCGCCCAGGTCGAGAACTGGAGACGCTAAGGTTGCTGCTGCTGAATGACGCCGCCACGCCGCGGATGGGGTCTGCCTGGAAACGGCCCGGCCGCGGCCAAGCTGTCCTCCTGGCAGCCCGCGGCGGGATCGCCAGCCGGCTTCACTCTGGCGACGGCCCCACCTCCTGATCTTGCCGTGTTGCCACGGAGGAGAAAATCGACGCTTCGTTTGCCTCCGTCCAAACAGACAACTCTCACGCGACGGCATGGTTCTCTGTAATGTTGGCGCCGTTTCTCCTTTGGAAAGGCGGAAAAGAAGAAACGACATGAAATCAACCACGCTTGTCAGCTGCCTCTATTTGTCTGGAAACCTCCTTGCCCAAAACCCATGCCCGGATCTTGCCGTTGTGACGACGGGCCTTCTGGGCCCAAATAAGATCATTCAGACGCCCCTTGGCAATTACCTTGTCTCTGAGATCGGAACTTCAAGTCCGAACAATGGTCGGATCTCCATCGTGACTCGAGACGGCCAGCGTCGGACGGTGCTGGACGGGCTGCCATCAGCCCGTGAGTTTCTCGGCAATATCTCGGGCCCTTCCGGACTCGCGCTCCAGAACCGGACGTTGTTGGTCGTGACGGCTTTTGGCGATTCAACGCTGGCCGGTCCAGTTCAAGGAACGGAGAAAGCAAATGCCGCTCCCGCCTCGCCGCTCTTCAGTGCCGTCCTGGCGCTCGATTTCCCGGAAGCGTTAGAGACAAATACATTCGGCTTTAAGCTCACCTTGGCCGATCACTTCACGCTCAAGCAGGGGTCCGTCCTGACACTGACCAACTCAGCGGGGGAGCAAACCACCGTCCGGCTCGTGGCTGATTTCGCGGATCATATCCCCGAACCCCGGCCCGATTTCGCCGACAACGTTCGGCATTCGAGCGGTTACGGAATTGTCGCGGATGAAACCTTCGCTTACGTCATCGATGCGGGCATGAACAGCATTCGCAAGATCGAGATCGCCTCCGGACACGAGACCAACCTGGTGAACTTCTTGCCGACGCCGAGCCCGCTACCGAACGGGCCGCGCGTGATCGAAAACGTTCCGACCAGTATCCATTGGGTTGGCCGACAATTATTGGTTACGACCTTCGGCGGCGCTCCGTTCTTACCTGGTTATTCGCAAGTCGTGCAAATCAACCCGGAATCGGGTGCGCTCGCCCCGTTGGTCCAAGGACTGACGACGGCGGTGGACGCGGCTCCTCTTTCCGAAAACACCGTCAGCGGAGGCTTGCTCACGTTGGAACACAATCTGGGTTTTCCGCAGCCCGGTCTGGGGCAGCTGCGAACGGTCGCTTTGCCCGGGGTGACTTTCGAAACGAACTCGATTTGCCTGGAATCGCCCTCCAGCATGCTGATTGACCGGGGGACCGATCGATTGATCCTGGCGGAACTCGCTTCGGGCCGACTGGCCTCGATGCCGCGGCCCTTGAGTCGTGCCACCGGCGAAACGTGGTCCAAACGCGCGGCCATGCCCACGCCCAGATTCCTCCTCGCAACCGCTCTTCTTGAAGGCGCAATTTACGCGATTGGCGGCACGGCGGTCGGGGGCGGTTCGGGACTGTCTGCGGTCGAGTCTTACTCCATTGAAGCGGACTCCTGGACGGTGCGGGCCCCTTTGCCGACGCCGCGAGGTTGGTTCGGCGCGAAAGCGGTCAATGGGAAGATTTATGCCATCGGCGGAGATGGTGTCGCCTTTTTGACTTCACCACTCAAGACCGTGGAAGAATATGATCCTGTCGTGGATCGATGGACGCGCAAGGCAGACATGCTCACTGCGCGCGAAGGGTTCGCCACCGCGGTCGTCGGAGGGAAGATCTATATCCTTGGGGGACTCACGACTCGTTCCGGACCTCCATTGGCCCTGGTGGAGTTTTATGATCCGCAAAACGATTCCTGGGAGCGCAAGGCCCCCATGCCGACGGCGCGAGGCATGCTTTGCGCCGCGGTGCTGAATGGGCAGATCTACGCCATGGGGGGCGCCGGTCCTGGGTTTCCGTTGCTGTCGACCACGGAGATGTACGTCCGGCCACGGACACCTGGACGCAAAGCGTCGATGCCCAGCGCCCGGGGCGTCGGCTGCGCTGGCCGTGCATGGACGGGTCTACGTCCTGGGCAGGAGAAGCCCCGATTGGTGTTTTCGGCCATTCATGAATATGACCCGGCGTCGAATTCATGGACCAGACGGACAAACCTTTGGACGGTCAATCCACGGACGTCAGCGCCTCTCTTTGGCTTCGGTGTAGAAGAGGCTGGCGGGCGCGTTTACACGATCGGCGGTGCAGCAACCTCGGAAGAGAAAGGTCTCACCCAAGTGTTGGAATATATCCCTCCCATCGTTGCCCCAACCTTGACCATCAGCATGGGTCAGGGCGCCGGATCACACCCGCTTTCGTTGCAGTGGAAAGGAGACTCTGATTACGTCGATGTGCTGGAGGAGAGAGACGAACTGGCATCGAGGCGGTTGGATTGAGGCCAGGCGCTTTCCCGGGCAAGATCCAGGTGAAATCGAAGGAATTGAGTTGAAGGAAAGTCAGAAGTTCTACCGCTTGCAACGGACCTTAAAATGAGCTTGGCAAGGTGGATCGAAACGGGGCCGAATTTGGCCTGTGGGTTTAGGGTCTCCTTGCCGAACGTGCGGAATCTGCATCGATCGGGTTGGTGACTCAACGGGCTTGCGGGTCCCTGGACCAGGCATGATGTTGAAGCCGGGACACATCGAAGATCGCCTTGCTGAACGAGAGAGAAGCGCCTACATCGCCGCCCGCGCAAAAACGCGGATTGGTTCTTCTCATTTGTTACCTCGGCTTTGTCAGCCTCGGGCTTCCCGATCCTTTGATTGGCGTAGCTTGGCCCTCCATCCGAAGGACCTTCGCGCTCGACCAGGGCACTGTGGCCTGGATTTTCTTCGGCAGCGGATGCAGTTACTTTGTCTCCAGCTTCTTCGCCGGCCGCCTGTTGAAGCTCGTTAATCTGGGTGCGCTTCTGGCATTCAGCAGCGTCCTGGTTGCATTGAGTGGCTTTGACTACTCGTTCACCCGGGTGTGGCCGCTTTTTGTGTTCGGATCGTTGCTGCACGGGTTCGGCTCGGCGCGATCGACGCAGGATAGATCACTACGTCGCCAGCCACTTTTCCGCTCGTCAGATGAATTGGCTGCATGCGTGTTACAGCTTCGGCGCCATGCTCGGTCCTTTGATCATGTCAACGACGATCGCCCGGGCTCATTCCTGGCGCCTGGGTTACGCCGTGGTGGCTGGGACGTTGCTGGCGCTCTCCCTCCTTTTCCTTGCCACTCGGTCAAAGTGGAATGACGCGGGGCCATCGGCTTCGCCCGGCTGGGCAGCGACGGAACAGCCAAGGGGTCTCGACCTGGGCGGCTCTTCATAACCGGCTGGTCTGCCTGCACATCGCTCTTTTCTTTGTCTACACCGGGCTTGGTCGCCATCCGGTCAGTGGAGTTTCACCGTCCTGACCGAGTCTCGAGCCATCCGATCCTGAGGTGGCCGGGTTGTGGGTGGCGATCTATTGGGGGCGCCATCCTCGCCGGACGGATTGTGTTTGGTTTTGTGGTCGATCGCATCCGCCTCGACAGTCTGATTCGTATCAGCATCGTTGCCGCCATGGCTGGAACGGCCTTGTTCGCCTGGAATCCGACCCCCCTCATGTCTCCGCTGGGCTTGGGACTCGCGGGGCTCGGGCTCGCGGTCATTTTTCCTTGCCTCATGACTCGCACTCCACAACGGCTTGGAAAGGGAATCGCCGCCCATGCAATCGGTTTCCAGGTCAGTGCTGCCATGTTGGGAGCCGCTGCTCTCCCGAGCCTCTGCGCTATCGTTGCGCAATACGCCGGTGTGAGTTTCGTTGCCCCCGCCATCCTCGCGATGGCTGCAACGCTCTTCGCGTTACATGAGGTCGTCCTGCAGCTTACCTCGGACCCTGCCGCTGGTTGAACGGGGCTGCCTCGGGCGGAACCGAAGCGGCAAACGGAGACCATGGAGCTGTCGAAACAAAACGGTCCTTCGGGCGTTGCCGCTGCAATCAAGACAGAGGGGGACCGTGTCAAATCGGCCGGACTGACCGAGGGCAAGGACGTGGACGGTGAGCCAATCGGAAGTTATCTCCCGGGTGCCCCCACCTCATCGAGGACCAGAAAGAAGCCACGCCCGGCCGGAACCAGGATGGCTTCGCCTGGGCGCCAGACCTTTTCGGCCTGCATGCCGGGAATGGACGGACTGTAGATTCGCGCGCGGGCGGGATTGAGTCCGAGCTCTTGCCAGTCGACTGTCAGCGTGAGCTGGACATCGTTGGCGGCCCAACTGCCGAGGGCAACAAAGCTGCGGCCTGGTTTGCGATAGACCGTCGCCAGCACAGCAGCATCGCCGGTTTGGACCGGGCACTCGCTCATAAAGAACGGCAGCATTTCTGTCCCGCTAATGCCGAAATCATCCCACACTTTCCAGAGGCCGCGAGGGTCACCGGACCAGGGAAGGCGTCCGGTTTCTCCGAAGAGCATGCCTCGCCACGGATTGGTCCCATCCAGCATTTCGCTCATCAGGCCGAAGGGCAGACCGGACATCTCCACCAGCCAGAAATCGGGAGACACGGCGTTGGCGTCGAACCCTTCTCCGAGCCAGAGGCGGTCGAGGAAAGGAAGGATTTCCATGTAGATAGTGAGGTTATTAGCGAAGCCGGCCCATTCATTGAAATGGTTCCAGGAATGCAAATCGATCAGCCGACCTGGTCGCGTGTCCAGGATCCGCCGAGCCCGTCGCAGGCTGGTGGCATCCAGCGCAGTATCGTCAATGTAGACACCATCAAAGTCCGACTTGTCCACCAGCCACTGAAGCCCCTGCAGGTAGAAATTGTTCCAACGCGAATCGGGTGTAGTGATAACCGAGAGGTCCAGGTCGGCATAGGGGGCGCCAACCTGCGCTTCCCAAGCGGGAACAAATGCGCCTCCCATCGTCTCGGTCAACCAGGCATGCGGTCCGTGCGGATGAAGGAGCGTGCGCGCTTCCCTGCCAGGTCCGGGCAGAATGACCTCCCCGTTCAAAGAGTGTAAGGGGAGCAGTTCCGGCATGTTCTGAGTGATTTCGCGGGTAGTATAATAGACTCGGAGCTTAACCCCTTTATCGTGGGCTCGTCTCACAAGACCGCGAAACCGGTCGAAGGAATCGTCGCTAAAAGGGTAGTTGATATAAGGAGCATAATAGCTGGCATGGTGGACGTTGACCACGTTGGGGCCGTGCTGGGCGTTGGCACTGGCCAGCGAATCATCGATGGCGCGAGCCAGGCCGCCCAGGTGGATAAAGCGGGTCATCCACTGCTTTTCCGTGTCGATCGTCCGGAACGGCGTAACGTGCAGCTCAAAGACGAAGTCCAGCGCCTGTGCTCTTCTCAGAAGGCGCGGACCACTGTAGGCGCGAGCCAGCACGCTTTGGTCGAAGCGGCGCCAACGTTGACGCCGCCCCGGCCGTCGTTGCCCCACGATGTGGGCAGACGGAGCGGGCGAAAGGAGTAGTAGATGTTCACGGGCGGCCGAAGGTATTCCGCATCTTTGAATCGGAGCATCAGGCCGGCGTTCACATCCCCAAGCCAAAAGCAGTCCTGACGCCTGGTTACATCCCACTTCCAGTTGACCTCGGGCGGGCGTCTGGCTCCTCGCTGGTGCAAGCCCATAAAGTAGCGAGCCACGTCTTCGCGGAATGGCACTTCGAGCCGTGCGTCGATCAGTTGCAGGTCCTGTTCGGCTCGCAACTGAACATGCACCTCGCCGCATCCGGTGTGGTCAAGCCGTCCCGACACGTCGGCCCGTAAGCCATCAGCGGTGCTGTGAGCCGTCCACCTTGCCTCCAAATCTGTGCGCGCGATCGAATCGAAATGCGACTCCCAGCGCACCGGCCCCGAACGAGTCTCCGCCATGAACCTCATCGGCTGCGCCAATACGTCGCGCGCAGTGCTGACGAGATGTGTATTTGCCGGCGAGAAAAAGCTGCTCAGTCGCGCCGGCAGGCCACTTTCTCCCAATTCAAGTTCCCGGCCCAGCAGCTGGATCACCCGCCCCTTGGCCCGCACCTCTCGGAAAGGACTCGTGACCGTCGCTTCACTGCCGACGGTCGAATCAAGCCAGCGCAGTCGTGAGAGGTTCTGCGCCACAGCATCGCCATGGTCTTCGACTTGCACACCCTCCACACGCAGAGTCAAGTGGACCGGCAGGCTCCGGCCTGGAGCGATTTGCACTTGAGCGACTCCAGAGTAAAGGCCGTGCGCCGCATTTGGCACTTCCACTCCAATCCAGAGCACTTGCAGCTGATCGGGATGGAGCCAGAGGGTCTTCGTGAACGGCTGTCCCAGGTAATTGGTCCCACCGAGGTTGAGGCAGCGCAGGTTGCCAGCGGGAATGTTGCCCGATGGCCCCGCCAGATCCTCAAACACAAGCGAAAGCGGCCCTGCTTCCTTCAACGCATACACGCCCAGCTGGAAGACAAAGAATTCCCCAGGATGGGCCAAACCTGTGAACTCCTGATCAGCTCGGGAAGGCGGCGACGGCAGGGCCGCTGCCAATCCTTGCGCAGGACGAATCGGGAACTCGCGCGCTCGCGCAAACACGAGCGCAACCTCATCGCGATGCCGATCGATGAGCTGCTTGGTGAGATCCGCTTTGGCCTTAAGATCGACTAGCGATAAAATCGGACGAGCCGCCTCGCCGGGAGCATATGGACGGTTGTGGGACGCGCCTGGTCTGGCGTACCAGAAGGTCACCGCCGAGTAGCCTAACAGGTTCCAAGGGTTTCGAATATCCGTCCCGAAGGAGGATTCCATATCGAAGACCAGCCGTTGGCGGAAAGGAATGGCATCGAGACTCCGGGTGCGGGTGCAAATGTTGAAGCCAGCTGTATGGCCATCCAGGCCCCCCACCCGGGCGTTGGCCAGAAAGGGCATGGTGAATTCGTCCTGGCGGGTGGGGATCTCACCGCCGGCCCATCCGTAGTAATCTTCGCTGCCAGTCCCGAAATGGCTTGGAAATCCTTTGGCCCACTCCCCGTCGACATAGATCTTCTCATCTCCCTCGCCCCACCAGCTGCCCTGAGGGTTGAGCACGGTCCAAGCGTCGCCGACGAAGATGCCCTGGCCACGGATATCAACGAAGTTCCAATCGCGAAACGGCATGCCCGCGACCACATCGTCAGGGCGCCAATGCGCATGGAAGTGGAGGGATCGATCATCCCATTCCCAGCCCGCTGCCTCTGTGTCAATTCGAAGATCGACCGGTTGCGTCCCGAGATTGAGGATGCGGACGACGGCGGACTTCTGATATGGCATCGCCCAGCGGCATACGAATGTGCCATCCGCCCGGACACTCCGTTCCCACGTCTCAATCGGGTGCAGCGAGTCGGCACTGCAGAAAAAGTCTCCGAGAGGGCACCACACCGTCTCTTCGCCATCGAATGTCATCGTCAGAATCGTCGAGCGCAGGAGGGCCGGATAGGTGGTGGCTCCCGGCGCGCGGACGGCTAACTTTCGAATGGCGCCCGGTCCTGACGGCAGCGTCACTTCGAGCTTGGCGCCCGGTTTGACGATGGACGCTTCCGAGTCAGGAAGTGGCGCAACCTGGGAAGCGGCCAGTAGAGCGTTGCCGGCGTTCTCGATCTCCAGCGCCGCACTGTGATAGCCGGCGCCTGTGAACGTTTGGACTGCCGTTCCTTCCGGATAGGCGCGGTAGTTGATCAGATAATAGAACGGCTTCGCTGCGACCGTGATCTTGCAGCTCCGCGCAAACGGGATCGGGAAGTAGCAATCTCCAGCCCGCGCAGTCTGCGCGCTGAAGGGCGGTTTGAAGGAGCCGCGACCGGTGACGAGGGCGATCAGACTCTCATCCAGGACAGGGCTGGTTTGGCCGTCGAGGTAGATTCGGACGTTAGGTCCCTTTTTATCGTCGAATCCATAGTAAAAAAAGGGCGTCCAGAGCTTGGTCAGGCAACCCGGGCCACTGTGCTCCATGATCACCCATTCGGTTTGGCCGTTGATCTGTTCAGTCCGAATGAACCCAAGGCCGTCGCTGTCCCCAAACCAGCCGCTGGCGTCCTGGTTGGGTTGATTCCGGTTGGTCGAGGCGCGGTTGTAGCTGGAAGCCTGCAGGCACTGATACGGAGGCCTGGGCAGCCGTGCCACCGCTTCGCGGTTGGTCATTTCCCCTAATAAGCTTTTCAGGCTCAGCGTCTCGGCCGCGCCGCCGCGGCCAAGCCCGCAAAGCGTCCACCACGCGAGGCACGCGACCAAGTTCAGCAACCTCAGCCCGGGAGCATGTCGCAAGGATCGAAATGAGTTCACAACCGGCTGCGCCGGCTTTCAAGCCGGGCGAATGACATTGCCTGCCCAAGCCGGCGGGCGTTTCGGCCAGGGCCTCGATTCCCGCGCCGGCGAGAGATCGATCGAGATTAGCTCTAATCGCCCGAGTTTTTCAACCCATTGCCATTGCCGCCAAAACGGCCCGCGCGCGACTGAAGCCCGACCGCGCTCAGGCTCGCAGCCTGCACCCGAAATGGAAAGGACGAACACCAGCTCGACCTTTGGAACGAGTCCAAATATCGAGCTGTGTTATGCCGCAAAGGGAATGGAGCCAGGCAAAGCGCCAGTCGAGCTAAAGACTGCCCGTCAAAGCCGTAGTTAGTTTTGCGATCGCAGGCTTCAACACCTTGGCCATCATTTCGGGTTCGCCGGCGCGGGCAGTCATTGGGCTTGTGCTCTGCTCGGTCGTCTCGCCGGAGTATTTGACCTCGCCGGTGGCGACCTCGATGAGCCGAGTGTTCAGGGTCGCGCGTCCGCTTTTGGTGTCGTATTCGATGACGTTCCCGGTGAGGATGTAACTGACATTGAGCTGCTTGCCAATCCTGGCTGCGGGAGCGCTTGACGAACCGTTCAGTTCTGACAGATCCCGTTGCGTCACGTCCCTGGTGTTCCTGACATCGACGACACTGAACCTGCCGCTGGACTGAAGTGAGAACGCGATGCTGGCTTGAAGGTGCCGCTTGGCTTCGTAGGTCATTCCCGCCGCGTTCGTTCCGGGGGTGAATTCGATCACGGCTATTCGCGCCTTTGCTGATTTGTCTGCCCCCGCTGTCGGAGGTGTTTGATCTCCGTCCACTGAAATGGAAGCGGCCGTGAGTCCGAACACGACCATGAGCAGTCCGCCAAGTTGGCGTAAGGGGTTTAGAGGGTGGTTTGAGTAGTTGGTTTTCATCGTTCTCGGTCAGTCAATTGCTTCTCTTATATTTTCGAGCCACATTCAGGCATCGTGCTGGCTGAAACGGCTCAACGAGATAATTAAGAATTTTCGAACCGAGGTTAATGAGAGCAGTTTCAGCCGCCCCTTCGGAGCTTGGGGCAGAAATGATTGAATCTCCGTGCTCCCTTAGCGTAGAAGTCCGACTCGAGGTAAGCCTATCTCCAGTCCAGCCCTAACTGGGCGAGTCGGTTGCGGATTTCTTTCAGATTCCAAACGGCCACCCGACCTTCGCTCCCAACCGCGGCCAGTTGCTTTTGATCGGGGGAAAAGGCGAGCGCCCGTAACCGAATTGCGCTTGAGGCACGAAGAGTTGCCACGGACTCGAAGGTTTCGAGATCGAAAAGATGAACCGAATTCAGATTTCCTACCACCGCCAAGAATCGGCTGTCTGGAGAGAAGGCCGCGGCCCCGAGGACCGGCTGGGGCTCCGGAAGGATCAGAGGGTTTGCTAATTTCCACGAGCCCTGGTGCCGTAGTTCGAACTTGTCTCCAAAGGTCGCGACCCATTTACCGTCCGCGGCGAACGCCGCCTGAGGACGGGGCCCAACCGCAACTGCCAGGGCGAGTTTCTGCTCCGCCACATCCCAAATGCGGACGGATTGATCGGCGTAGCTGCCTGTCGCGACCCAGCGACCGTCGTGGTTGATGGCGATATCTTCAGCCTCGGTGTGAGGCCCAAAGCTAGCGGTCACATTGGTCAAGCGGCGGTCGAAAACGTAGACGAGATTACTGGAGCCATTGAAGGCCGCGAGGCGTTGTCCATTGGCGCTCACGTCGAGCGCGCGCCAGGAGGCACCCGCAAGCAGCACGGAAGAATTGGTGCCTGCGAACGTTTCGGCGAGGGAGGTTCGTTTCGGAAAGTGCAGGATTCCGCGGGGGTTCGCTGTGAGGACGAACTCACCAAGCGGATCCAGAATGACGGTCGATATCGACCAGGACCGCAACGCCTGTCGATAGTTCGGGGCAGTCGCGTCGCACAGGGCCGAGGATTCAGGGCGGCCCACGACGAAAAAGGACCCATCCCAACCGAAGCGGCATTCGCTATAGCGTCCTGAGGGGACTCGCGCATCGAAGTCGGTGTATTCCGCAGCCGGATTTATCTCGTAGAGGCCCGAAGTCTGGGGCGTTGTGATCGGGCCAAGAAAGCGACCGTCCGGAGAAAAGTAGAGGGACCGGCTTTCGGCTGCGGATTCAAAAACGGCTCGAAAATCGATGAGGTCGAACACGCGAATGTGTTGATCTTCGCAGGCAGCGGCCAGAAAGGTGTTCTTCGGATGAAAAGCGAGACTGTGAGCGCGACCTGGGAGGCTCTGGGATGTCCAAAGAAGCTCGCCGGACGTTGGATTCCAAACATAAAGGCGCCCCGGACCTGTCGCGACGGCAAATCGAGTGCCGTCCGGGCTCCAACTCATCGCGGTGGCACGAGGGCTGTTCGTGAGCAATCGGAGCGTTTGGCCCGTTTGTGCATCCAACAATTCAACGATTTGACTCACCGCGGAAGCACCGGCGAGCATTCGGCCGTTCGGAGAGAGCACGAGGGTGTGCCAGCCGTTGCTTCGTCCCCCGGGCCGCGTTTCAGGTAAATGCCACCGAAATCGTTCCTCTCCGCCGGGCAACCCGCGAATGACCGCCTCGTTCGGTGATTCCTGAAAAATGACATTCCCGCGCCCGCTGAAACTGAAGACGACGTTTGTTCCGGGTTGACTCCAACAAAGGCGGCTGCTGCTTAGTTCCCAAATGGTCAAGGCGTCCGGGTGCCGGAGCGCAATGAACAACCGATCCGGACTGATCGAATCGATCGATGTGACTGGGCCAGCGGTTGAAGAGAATCGATAGGTTCGGTTTGTTCGGGATGAATCGATGAGGAATCTCAGCAAGATATTCGTCTCGTTCGAAACGGTTGCGCCAAGGTCGAGGCGCGGATCGACCTGGAACTGTCGGACATTTGTGATACCGGCGGATTGAAGGATCGGGACCAATGGCAGATCGGGAATAGTGAGCAGCGCCAGAAACTCGTTTCTCGCGTCCCGGCGAAACTTCGGCGAATCATCCAAGGGCGCCGCTTCGCGGAGCAGACTGAGCGCACGTTCGCGCTGGTCCCATTCTCCCCGAATGCGGAGAGCTCTGGTCTCACTGACCAGCGCGCGTGCCAGTTGGCGCGTGGCTTTTCGCTCTGCGTCCTGAATGCGCAACCTGGCCGCGGCGGTGCTGACAATCATGGCAGCGATCGCCAAAACCAGGCTCGCACCCAATAGGGCAGCTCCAGGATGACGCCGGCTCCAGCGCCATGCCACCGCGCCCCAGCTTATTGGGCGCGCGTGGATGGGGCGTCCTCCAAGCCAACGCTCCAGATCGTGGGCCAGATCCAGCGCTGTGCCGTAACGAGCGGAAGGTTCTTTGCGCAGGCATTTGAGGGCGATCGTCTCCAGATCGCGGTCGATGTGTGTTTGGAAGGCGCGGGGTGGAACCGGATCGCGATCGATGACCTGTCGAAGAGTTTCCAAAGGTGTATCCGCCTGGAAGGGAGGGCGGCCCGCCAAGAAGTGATAAAGGATCGCGCCGAGCCCATAGACATCGACGGCGGTTGTGAGCTGACGAGCGTTCCGGGCCTGTTCCGGGGCCATATAGTTGGGCGAACCCAACACAGTCGAGGTGAAAGTGAAACCGGTGTCGTAGTCGAGAGATTTGGCTAGCCCGAAATCCGCCACGTGCGGACGGCCTTCTTCATCAAGAAGGATATTGGAGGGTTTGAGGTCGCGGTGCAAAATGCCGCGTTGATGTGCGTAGTGGACGGCGTGGCACACCACGATCAGGAGTTGAACGCGTTGGCGCAGCGGAACGTCCCGCTTCAGAGCGTTGGCCAGATCGCCTCCGCTCAACAGCTTCATCGTGAAATAGTAGGCTCCCTCATGCTCCCCGCTTTCGTAAAGCGGAACGATGTTCGGGTGATGCAATTGCGCCACCGCTTCGATCTCGACGCGAAATCGGAGCAGCGCTTCTTCCGATAACAAATGGTGCGACTGCACCATCTTCAACGCGACCGTCCGGTTGATCCCAAGCTGCCGCGCCCGATAGACCACACCCATTCCGCCTCGGGCAATTTCCTCGAGCAGCTCGTATTCAGCGAAGTATCGGGACTTCTCTGCGCGGGGTGGAGATTTGCTTCCGTCCGCTCCAGGGCGAAACGGCCTTGGCGTTGGTTCATCTCCGAATAGCGCCAGGCGTAGCGAGCAACTGGGGCACGTGAGCTTTCCGGCCTGCTCCCGCAGGGGAAGCTTGCATTCCGGACAAATTCGGCCTTGCTCTGGAGCGCTCACCTCCTGAAGGAATTAAGAATAAGCGGGAAGAGGTTAGAACATTTCCAAACCGATTAGCGGCGGCTCATGACGTCGATGAGGTAATTGATTTCGTCCTCAACCTCATCCGGATGGGCCACGGTTTGTGCGACGGCTGCACGCACCAATTCTCCAAAACGCCGACGGATTCGAAAAACTTCCTGTTTTACAGTGCCTTCGGTCAAGCCCAGCGCTGCCCCTACTTCGGCCTGGCTGAGCGTCGGCTGTCCGCCAGGCAAGTAAGCTTCGAAATGGTTCAAGCGATCGAGCCGTCCGGCATTCACAAACTCTTTGCGCAGCTGGGACCGCGCGCGTTCCAGGAGGTCGCTGGCCCACCGGCTGTCGTATACCTGGTCTGCGCTCGAATCGTCCTGCGGCTCGCTGCGATATCTCTCCTCCGCAGTCATGGCGTCAAACGAGAGAATTGACTTACCCCCGCCTCTTTTTTGAGCGTGCGACCGGTCCCACTCGTTTGCGAGGAAGCATTTGAACGCGGTCAGGAGAAACCAACGAAATCTCCCCCGCCGCCGATCGGCCAGGCCGAGATAGTTCTTCTCGATCAATCGGCCGAAAAACTCCTGAGTTAGATCCTGCGCGTTGTGGAGGTCGCAGCCTTGCTTCCGGGCATAGGCGTAAAGCGGAAACCAATAGTTGCGGCATAGCTCTTCCAGAGCCTCCTGGGCTTCCGCTGAATCCGGCCGCGCCGCATTCAGCACCACGGACCAATGAGTCGTCAAAAACAATGGTCGAGACTCAGGTTTTGGCTCGGATTCGTGCATAGGTTTTTCTGAGTCCCGGTCCACCTTCATCAAGCTCGCCCACGCTCTTCGAGACTTTAATAGTCCCAGCAGGGGCTGATGTTCAATGGCTTTCCATGAAAAAGAGACCAAGTCGGGATCGAAAAACAAAACCCGCTGCGACTTTATAAGTTACAGCGGGCAAATTGGTTGCGGGGACAGGATTTGAACCTGTGACCTTCAGGTTATGAGCCTGACGAAGGTGTGCTGCTGAATTTGCTGCTGCTGGTTCTACAGCAACGTACTACAGAGATTTTGGTGGAGTCGACTGCTTGTGACGTAGCCACTTTGTAGCAACATTTCGAAATCCGTCTGCTGCCGACAGGGACGTCCATCGAGCAGGGTGGCAGGTGACACCACCGGATCTTACGCCTTGCGTCTAGTTGATCGGATCTTCGTTGTCGGGCCCCAAGGCGCTCGCATAGGAATTCCAGTGGACGAGATCAGAGGATGATTCGATCATGGAGGATACGTGGGCCAACCCTGACAAAGACAGCATAAGAACTCCCGAACTCGCAGACCCTCAATTCATTCCAACCAGATGGAGCCGTCGACTGAGGTTCCTCCTCGACACATCCTGGGTCGGGGGCACCGTCGAAACCCACCTCACATCTACACTGCGGAACAAATCGAGACTCTGCTGGGTGGCGCGGGTCGCCTTTCTGGTGAGTTGCGTCCCCAAACCTTCGTAACGCTGGTGGGCCTCATCGCCGCCACCCGCCTCAGGATCCCCTCGTAGCCGCAATGCAAGACTTACGGCTATCCGCTCCTTCGTTAGCTATTTGAGTGATTTGCTGGGACCGACCCTACCGGAGTCGACGCGCCGAATCCTCACCATCCTTTGCAAGCGACACGCCCGCCTGATGGTTGGCTTCATCACCCGCCCGGAAATTGCAGCGCTGCTTCGGGCAGGTGAAAGTTCATGGACAGGAAGGCGAAATCACTTGCTTCTTCTCCTCCTGTACAACACCGGTGCACGGGTCTCAGAGATCATCCACGTGAGAGTCCGCGATGTTCGTGCCGGTGATTGCCGTCAGATCCTACTCCACGGCAAAGGAAGAAAGGAACGCGCGGTTCCCCTTTGGATGGAAACTCGCCGCGCTTTGCGGCGGTGGATCATGGAAAATCGACTGACGGATGATGCGCCGTTGCTATCGAATCGATTTGGTCGGCACCTCACTCGGACATGTCGCATGGCAGCTCCAAATCATTCGGAGCCAGGCGCGCAAGGTGGATCCAGCTCTATCACGAACAAAAATCTCTCCCCATATTATCCGCCATACAACGGCGATGCATCTTCTCCAGTCCGGAGTGGCGCATGAACTGATCTCCCTGTGGCTGGGGCATGGAAGCCCGGAGACAACTCATGGCTACATCGAGGCTGATCTTGAGATGAAGCGACGGACCTTGGCAGCCCTCCATCCACCCCGCAGCCGGAGATCCTCGGTTCCAAAGAAAGACCCGCTGATCCAGTTCCTCGAAGCACGGAGATTATGCTGAGCTGAGGGACGCCCGCTCTCAGGCACTGGGGTCCAATACGACGTAGTCCCAGTGCCGAGCGGGACGGCGAACTCCGCATAATCTGGATCTCGGCATAATTCGTTATGCTGAGCTCTGCATAAAAAGAAGAATTATTTGTTCGTCGGGCACCCGGAAGCCGGTTGGCGCAGTGCTGTGATCTACTCGATTATGGGAAGCTGCCACCGTTACCAGATTGACCCGGCTAACTACCTGACCGACGTGCTCAGCCGCCTGCCTGATCTCAAGCAGAGCGAGGTCCCGACTCTCACTCGCAAAGCCTGGGCCAAGGCCCACCCGGAAGCGCGGACTCGCCTTCCCAAATAGAACGGCAATCCCCAAGCCCCTTCGCTGGTTGAAAATTCGCCGGATCACCCAGCAATCGTAACCGACCGCCCTGACATCCAGCTACCGCCTATTCGTCTGACGGATACGAATGAAGGGTCCTCGGTATAAATGGGATGGGGATGGTGGGCCCGAGTCCGTCCGTAAGACGCGCATGAAAAAGTCTTTCCCCCGCAAAAGGGACAGTTATCCTCCCTCCTCGATGGAAGCAGCCGCTGCACCTCCTGACGGTCTTTTCGGTCACACACAATGGAGCACAGTGCTCAAAGCGAAAGAAGGGGCTGAGAGTACTCGCTTCGAAGCATTGAGCCGACTTCTTCAGCGTTATCGGCGTCCGATCATTCGGCACATTCAGTACAGCCGCCGCTGTGATGAAGCGAAAGCGGAAGAACTGGCTCACGAATTTATTGCGCACTGGCTGAAGACGGATCTATTGAAAAGCGTTACACGAGAAAAAGGGCGATTCCGAACTTTCATAAAAACGTGCGTCGAAAATCGCCTTGAGGACCTGCGCCGGTTTGAAGACGCCGGGAGACGTAAGCCTGAGAAGCCATTGCAGTCACTTGACGAGGTCACCGATGAAGGGGCTCCGCTGTTACAGGTGAAGGCGGGCGGTTTGACTCCGGATGAGTCAATGGACGTGGAGTGGGCGCACGAGGTCGTAAATGTTGCGGTGTTAAACCTCGAGCGCGAATGCATCGCCGCTCGACGCGGCGGGCTTTTTCTGGCGCTTAAGCCGACACTTGGGGGTGATTCCTCGGCGGTGCAACATGCGGAAATTGCAGCCAGACTGGGGACTAGTGAAGGTGCAATCAAGACTGCTTATCACAGGCTCAAGCAGCGTCTCGGGCAACTGATCCGCGAGGAAATAAAGCAAACAGTTGGAACTCAGGAGGATTGGCAGGATGAACTTCGGTATTTGATCGGGCTCCTGGCTAAATAATTTTGTAACCTGTAGAAAGAATTTTCGTTCAGGTATAACGATGAGCAGAGAGCAGCGTTGCCCACGTTGCGACACGGTCTTAAGGGAACATGACGTTCTTTGCCCACGCTGTACGCTCGCGGAGAGCTTAGATACTGAGGCTCTTTCGGCCAGCGGTCCAGGGTTCCTCGACGACTTACCGTTAACTGGGGATAGTCTCCTGATTGCCGACCGATATCGAGTCGTTGAGACGATCGCCCGCGGTGGGATGGGAGTCGTTTACAAGGCCTGGCAGGAAAATCTCGGGCGAGTGGTCGCCGTTAAAATGCTACTTGGTGGAATCCACGCGGCTGACAGCTTTAAGAAACGCTTCGTTCAAGAAGCAAAGGCGGCTGCGCGGCTCCAACATCCCTGCATCGTCAAAATCTTCGATTGGGGTGAAGATAATGGACAACCGTACTTTTCCATGGAGTACGTCGAGGGTGAGACCTTAACACGATTAGCTGCGGTCCAGCCGCTGGAACCGTTGCACGCGGCGGCCCTGGTGAAGCGGATCGCTGAAGCAATTGGTTACGCGCATGAACAGGGAATCCTCCACCGGGACCTCAAACCCTCCAATGTACTGGTGGACAAGGCTGGCAACGTCCGCATTACCGATTTCGGATTGGCAAAAGACCAGACGATACATGACCTGACAGCGAGTGGAGAGGCCATGGGAAGCCCGGGTTACTCTCCACCGGAACAGTTGAACGGCGAGAACAGCAAGATCGGGCCCGAGAGCGACGTCTACGGTTTGGGCGCGGTGCTTTATTATCTTATCACAGGAAGGCCGCCTTTTGTTGCCAGTTCTCTTCATGAAAGCTTTAGGGCCGTGAATGAAAGTCCACCAGTTTCACCCCGTTTGCTCAATAGCAGCGTTCCTCGAGACCTTGAGACGATCTGCCTGGCCTGCCTTGAGAAGAATCCGGGACAACGCTACAGGACAGCCTTCGAACTCGGGCTGGAATTGGAGCGCTATCTTTCGAACCAGCCCATTCGTCGTCGTCCCATTACTCCGATGGAACGAGGCTGGCGCTGGTGCAAACGGCAGCCGGTGATCGCTTCG
Organism: Verrucomicrobiota bacterium; assembly: GCA_046346765.1. GTDB lineage: Bacteria > Verrucomicrobiota > Verrucomicrobiia > Limisphaerales > SIBE01 > JAXMHN01. Next base: position 84,390 of record JAXMHN010000008.1, read on the forward strand.
TTACTGTTGATCCTGGCTTTGGTTCTGAACGGCGGAATTTGGGGTATTCTCCGGCAACAAGCGAAAACGGCTGCAGCCAACCGGGAACTGGCGGGAGCCCTTGTCCGGTCAGAACTTCAGACCGCCAATAGCTTACTCGAACAGAAGGACGTTGGGGGCGGTTTGGCGTATCTCGCGGACCTGGCTCGGCAATTTCCTACTAATCACGTCGTTAGCAGCCGCCTTTTGAACGCGCTAAATGAATCCGCTTTCCCGATTCCGATGTTTGGTCCGGTTCACCAAGGTGGTGGATTTACGTGGATGCGCTTTCCGCTTAACGGGAAGTACCTGGTAACGATCGCGCACGATGGCGCGGTTCGTCTGCTCTCGCCGCAAAATGGGCAAGTCGTCGCGGGGCCGTTTCCGTATAGCTCGAGCATAACGAACGCGGACGTGAGCCCCGACGGCGAGTTATTGGCTGGAATCGGCCCGAATAACACGATTCAGGTCATGCAACTACGCACTGGGAAGATCCTTCCGCCAGTCGTTCACCCGGAGGTTTTCTCCGTCGCCTTTGGCTTAGAGGGTGAGCTTATCTCTCGATCAGCCGATGGTGTCGAGGTGGTTTGGGATATAGTCGCTCGGAAGGAGGTTAGGAAAGGTGGCGCACTAGCTTGGGACGTTGGCGGTGCAGAGGAGGTCAGAAAGCGCTTCGGAAAGGAAGCGCGAGTATTGAGGGCGCTGATGCCTGCCTTCAGCGACGTCGGTCGTAGCGTGTGCACCGGGCTAGTCTATTATACAAATAGTGTCTATCCACAAGTAAGCGCCCTAATTTGGGACAAAGCAACAGGTGAACTGCTGTCTTGGCCTTCCAGTACAGGCGTGGCGGGAGTCGCCTCAAATATTTTTCAGATGTCGAATGTAGTGATTACCGCTTCCGCATCGGGCGCGGCAGTGGACATCATCGCTCGAGGCAAGGCAGGTGTTTACGCGCGGTGCGATGCCCTCGGAGGCAAACTGATACTGGCTGAAAACTTGGCTTCCGACTTTCCGGCGACCTATCTCTCGACTTCGAACCCCGAATTTTCGGTGGGCTACAACGAGCAGAGCTCCGAGTTTTACGTTTACGGCTTTGTCCGGGGGGAGGCCCCCAAGCGCGTTGCGACCGAGAAGCGTGTAGACCATTTAAGCGCGTGGGAAGCAAGCCTAACCGGTCAGGCGCTTGCGGTTGGCGGAGCCAATGGAATTGTGTTCGTGCTTCACGCGCCGGCAGGCGTGAGGAAGGATTGGAGCGCAATTCAGCCAATCCGACTTCGGGATCCGATTCAGTCGCTGGCCTTTAACGCTGACAGCCGCCACTTAGCGGTTCTGCTTAGAACCGGAGATCTCTGGGAGTGGGACGTTCCGCCGTATATTCCATGCGAAGATTACACTTTCACGGTTGGTGAGGAAGGGTTTGGGTTAGCATCGCCGGACGGAACGCGCGCGCTTCTTTTCGAGAGTACTGATGATTGGGGCTTTTATTATAACCTCGTGAGTCTTCCTGACCGGAAACCGATTTTGAAGCTTCCCAAGTCAAACGTCGGATTCTTCTTCAGAGATTCCAGGTATTTTTTTCACGCTAGGGATTGGCCCCTCTCGGGCGTCGCAATTACCAATGGGATATTCATTCGTAGCGCAATAAATGGTGATTTGCTGGGCACGATTCAGGGTGAGGGATTCGCCTTGGATGCCGAGGCTCTGATGACCGGTGACCTCGGTCTGAACGGTCAATTTCTCCTCACGGAAGTTGGTGGACGCTCAGCCTGTTTTGACGTCAGGGCCGGCGCTTTGGCGAGTTTTCTTCCACAAGGTTTGCGATATGGAAGATTTCACGAGGGTGGCAATCAGATCTCTGGCGTGATACGGAATAAACTCGTTGTTGTTCGTACGGGCGATGGCGCGCTTGTCCGAGAATACACCGTAGATGGGTCGGTTTTCGATAAATTGACCGTTCCGCCTAACTTCTCTCATGATGCAAAGTGGGTTCTCCTGACTACGGAGAGGACCGTGGAAGTAGTTGATCTCGCGAGGCAAACTCGCATAAAGGCGCCGTTTGACAGCGGTGCCCCAATAACTTCTGTCGGCTTCTCGCCAAACGGGGACTTGGCATTCGCCGCAGCCAATGATGGAACAGTGATCCTTTGGAATCCGAGTTCCGCACTTTCCGGATTGCGTATGCTGCGGCACCCCATCGCTGAAGTTGCGGTAAAGCCCGCGAACGGCGCTGTGCTCACAATTTCGAGTGACGGTTCCCGCCTCTGGGACCCGTCGACCGGTGAACTGCTCTACCGAGGACGACAATTTGAAGGCAGTTGGTTGCCCGACGTTATTACCGAGTTTTACCATGCCAATCTAGAAGTCAGTCGGCTTTCGTGGGCATGTTTTGGCGCTCGGTCGCTTGTCCATGAGGATGTGTTTTCAACCCATGAACCCATCCCGAGTCTTATGCCCGACTTGGTCGAGGCTTTGGCGGAGAGCACGTAAAAGGGTTGATTGTGACACCGCAGCTGCAGCCAGAGCGTCTGTTCGAGTATCGGAAGCAGCTGCAGGTTCTCGACCCGAAAAGTGAGTGTCTGCGTCTCGCGAAGTGGATTTTCAGCGATAGCAGCACCCGAACCGTAACACCTAATTCGAGGTTCACCTCGACTACTTACGCAGAGCGCCTGGCAATGGAGACAAACGCTGTGAGCGCTTCGATGGCAGCGTTTTTTCGGCCTGGTTCGCCGGAGGGCTGGCGAGCGCAGGCGTCGATGGCGCTAGGCTACGCGCCCAGACGCGCTGAGGATCAGCGGTTCGATGTTGACGCGGAAAGCAGGGCCAAGGCTTACTATTGGACGCGGCAGCTTGTCAGGACGAGTCCCGACAATGGCGACGATTGGCTGCTTTCCGCGAAAGCCCTTCAGAGTTTGAATCAGGATGATCAAGCATTGGCTGCAGCGCAGAGATCTTTCCAGCTCGCGCCGACTTGCGTCGAATGTGGTTTATTCGTCGGCGAGATGCTGGCTCGAAATGGCAAGACACAGGAGGCGAAACAGACGCTGAATGACGTGCTCGCCCGGACCACGACCAATGACCTTGCGCTCCTTAGCCTACAGCCTAGAGTATGGGAAAGGATCGGTCTTGACAGTTTTCTTGACGCCAAGGTCTTGAAGGCGGTCGGCCTTGAGCCACGCGATAACTTCGCACTGTATGAACGGGTAGTTTCATCCGAGTTGCGAAAGCGAAATGCGTCTGCGGCTTTTCCACTTCAGGAGGCGCTGCTCGGCGCCAATCCGGAGAAACCAGCGGTCGGCTTCTATTTTGGCGTTAAGCTTGCCTGGTTGGGGGAAGTTGAACTTTACGATCGATGGCGGCGGATCATACTGGAGAAATTTGCAGGAACAACAAACTATACTGCGGCCGAACAAATCGCCAAAACATGCCTCCTGCTTCCTCAGGACGCTGCGCTACTCGCAGAATCTGCAAACCTCGCCCAACGCGCAGTGGAGTTGCTCGGCGCTGACAGCTCTGCTGAGTTCGCAAAAGCGAGCGCACGCGCGATTGCCTCTCCGTACGTCGCTATGGCGGAGGCCATGGCAAAAATTCGTAAAGGCGAATATGTTACGGTCGATTCTTGGGTCAGCAGGGGTCACGATGGTGCCGACAATTTTACGCACGCGTCTCTGCTCAGCCTCTCGGCGATCGTTTCCGCGCGGGAGAACGACATCGAGACGGCGAAGCGGCTGCACCGGTCGGCCGCGAAGATCGCGTCGGCCCTGCCGACGCGCGGCTCAATAGAGATGTTGGACCGAATCGACGAGATGATTTGTCGGATGCTTTTTGAAGAAGCCGGCGAAGCTATTGGGCGGATGAACGCAAAATAGCTTTCTTCGGCTCTGGTTTAACTCGCTTCAGGCGCTTTGTGGGGCTTTGGGCGCTAACTTCTGCGTTGGGCTGTTTTTATTGCGAGAGTGGTTCTGGCGAGAATCAGTTTAGGCGGACGCGGTAAAAGCGGGGCGCGGCTCGATACGCTCGTTGGCTCTGCGATCGATATCAGTTCCCCACTGCCGGGATGGTTGAAAGCGGGGACCAGCTGGCAAAAGTGTTCGTGTATTGAACGAGGTATTTTGATCCGACCTCGGTTTTGAGGTTCAACACCATCGTGCCGTCATTTTGCAGTTCTGAACTTTCAAACCGACCACCGGATCAGATTGGAGGATTGAGCCGTTCACGCCCTCGTTGAAGAAGCTCCGACCGCTATAGGTGATCCGCCCGAGGCTGCCTGTCGTTCCAGATGTTCGTGCAGCCCAGTGCAGCCCGTCATCTGAGGTGATGATTCGTCCGTTGTCGCCTGTGGCGACAAAAGTTCCGCAGCCATAAGCCAGTCCAACGAAAGTTCCGGGAAGAATGATCGGAGAAGACCAGCGAACGCCATCTTTCGAAGTGGTCGCGACTCCATTGCCGATCGCGGCGAATTGGCCGCGGCCGTAGGCAACCGCCAGAAGGCTCTCGGTCGTCACCCCCCCGCCCGGCTGACCAAGCGACCAAGCCTTTCCGTCGGCCGATGAAACTATCGTCCCGTGCAAGCCAACGGCAACGAACATCCCGCCGCCCCAAGCGGCATCGACCAGCGGTTGAACAGTGGCGCTTGGCGTTGAACTCCAACTGAAGCCATCTGAGAAAAAAATTCTGCCGGAACCGCCGCCGGCCCCCACGACGATGTAACGACCTTCCCCGTAGGCTGCCCCGTAGAGTGGCTGATCGGTACCGGGGTTCTGTCTGGTCCAGGCGAACAGACTCCAATTACGCCGTCCTTCGACGTTGTGATTGGGCTCGCGGCCGCAGTGGTGTAATCGCCAACAACGACAAAGAGACGCCCGCGTAGAGCGCATGATACTGATTTGCATTTTTTAGACGGTTTCCGAAGGTCCAGGTCGATCCGTTTGACGAGGTGAAGGGAACACTCTGGTCGCCCACCGCGAGGAATTTGTCGGGACCGCAGGCGATGCTGTTCAACGTATTGGCGACGGATCGATTTCGAACGTGCCACGTATCCAAACCGTCTCCCGCGGGGGCGTTTTGGATGGTGATCATCATTGCTGCTAAACCGACTGTTTTGAAGACATAGATTTCATTTTGCTCCCCAGGCTTTTTTCCGGGAAGCCGGCCGACTCGGCCAACGGCTTCCACATTCCTAAACGGAACTCTCCGGTGAAAGTGACGAGGAATTTCAGAAGGGACTCAACTACGGAAGGTTAGGCGAAGAAGGCGGAAGGCCGGAATTTCGGAATTTCAACAGAATAGCTCATCGGCTAGCGGGAGGTTCGCTTTTGTAATACGAGACACTCGATCCGCCGCCGCTTGTGGGCGGTGAGAGGAGCAACCGAGAGCAGTTGGGACACTCGTCAAGCGAGCCGACAAAGCGAGACGCTTTGAGGAGGTAACGGACCCTTTTGGCTTCGGTTGAAGCGTTTCGCGCTTTTCCCTCCAGCGAAGAAGAGATCGGTAATCGCAATCGTAAATCACCGCCAAAGACTTGTACTCGCGGTCGCGTGGCAGTGTCGCCGCAAATTTGTATCCGCATTTGCATCGCCAAAGTCGAAAAACGCGGATCTGCTTCGTGGTGTTCATAAGGATTGTTTGATCTTGGCTGGCGGATCTGCGCCTTGGAGCCTGTTGAAAAGCGACCATGGGCGCTGCGGCGAGGGATTTTGGCTGCAGCCTAGGCGGCGAGGCCCGAGCATCCCCGCCGCGGGCTGTAAGGGCCGAGCCAACGCCGGATGCGGACAAAAGACCCGCCGCTCAAGGGTTTTCGAGGAAAAGGCCGTCTGGCTGTTTGCTCGCACGGTCGCAGCCCGCTGCGGGGATGCTCCCGTGCTCGCGCCTTGCCATCCAACCTTTTCCTCGAAAACAGCGCTCATGTTCGTTTTTCAACAGGCTCCTAGCCTTCTTTTGGAACAGAATGGTGTCGCGCTATTTGGTCCCTCGGATGCGTTCGAGAGTCTCTTTCGCGCGTTCTGCCGCGATTTCTCTGGCTGAGGCTGGCAAACGAGGAAGCACCATCTCCAGATTAGCCTTCGCGACTTTGCTATCGTAGCCCCAGAAAGCAATGAGATACCACTTCACTCCTTCGAGCGGATCCTGGGTGACTCCACGGCCCTCAACGGCATAGCGCCCAGATTGGTCGGTGCCCGGTCGTGACCGGCCATGGCTGCTGTGTAGTAGAGGTTGGCTGCCCGTCGTAAATCGCGCGGGCCGCCGAGGCCGTCTTCCAACAGTAACGCCAAATTAAACTGCGCTTCGAATCGTTCTGAGCTGCGGCGAGTTCATTCCATTTGCGGGATTCTTCAAGCTCCCCAGTATCGTAGCAGCGCTGGCCCATCGCCCTCTGAGCCATCGCGAGACCGCCCGACGCCGCCTTGCGGGTCCAAAAATCTGCTTTCGTAAGATCGCGCGACACGCCCTCGCCTTCCCGGTACGCGTACCCGAGGCGCTGCATGGCAATGAGATTGCCGTTCGTTGCGGCCATGCCGAACCAGCGCGCGGCCTCCGCTTTATCCACCGAGCGCCCAATCCCGCTCCAACATGCGACTCCATATTCCAATTCAGCATCGGCACAGCCATTTTCCGCAAGGCCCTTCAAAGCTTTTGCCGCCTGGTTAGTCTGACCGCGCTTGATCTCGTCGATGGCAGCACGGACTGCGGCAACGCAATCCTGTTCGCCGTGTGCTTTGGCAGGGGCGTTCGTTCGAAGGCTTTCTGCAACGGTGGGTGCGTGTGGCTTTTCTGCAGCCGTCTGAAAGACAGCGGTGATAATTATTCCGATTGCGATATGTGCGGCACTGATCAATTTCATAAAATCCCTGATTGAGTTTTTTGGGGCGATTTCTGCGCTCCAAGCGCAAGCGATCGCCACAGGGCCAAAACGAGAATTCGCCGGAAAAGTTACACTTGGTTATTTTGCCACCGGCTTGAGGATTTGATCCAACGAAACAGATAGAGAGTCGAACGCTAGACAAATCGCTTTGTGCGGCTAGGGGCGACTTGGGCTGTATGTACTATTCAAAAGTGATGTGTCGTACGCGAGAAACCCCGGCGTTGACGCCGTGGCTAGCTAAGCTAATCAATGGTTTGGTATGCTGAAATCAGCGTCGATCTAAATCTCTACACAAAATCATTTCCACAGGACGCGTCTTTTCTCTTTCGTAGATCCTGGACGTTGGGGCATTTGGCGAAAATTACAGCTCGGAGCCGCTCGCGGCCGCCGTGAGCTGAGCGGAAGCGGTTTTGAAAACTCCTGGTGTTGTGCTTGCTCTTGGGGTTCTTGCTTCGAGCTCGATTAGCCCCTTCCGTCAGCGTCTGCTCCGCGACCGCCTGTAACCTTTCTGGAGAATCACCGTAATGGCGAGAGCTGGCGAAATAGAAAAGCCGTCAGCACGAAAGGAAATAAGCAATATGCGAACATCGAACTTACTCAAAACCTTGTTAACATTAACTGTACTGGTTCTCGCCTGTTTCAGCTCCCAGGCGACTGTGCCCCACAAGAAAACGGGATTTCAAGCAGTCTTGGCAGTTCCGTCGGTGGTCAAGAATCACACAGTTATCGAACTGGAAGCGCAGCTCCTGTTTTGGGATCCAGTCAAACTCAAAAATCGGCCGTTGGCTGGCAAGACGGTCTACTTTTATCAAGGGAACCTCTTGCTCAAATCGGCGACAACCGACGAAGGGGGCTGGGCAAAAGCTAACGTGCCAGTTAATGCGAACAATCTAAAGCGCCCGCGGTCCGTGATCTTCACTGCGGCTTTTCGGGCTGAATGGGAATTTCAGGGAGCTAGCCGCAACGGCACCTTCACCGTCGTCCCGTAAAGTGTAAGCGTCCTTGGCGCGCGACTGCGAGCAACTCTCAGTCGCGCGTTTTCTAACGATCCACGACAATCTTCCTTCAAGCGTTAAGAAGTTCTTCTTCGTCGAATGAGGCGGGACCGAGCGAATGGACTTTGGCAGTTCGAACTGATAAATTCTCGTGATTCGTGCGGAATCAACAGGGGAATTTAACCGGCCCCTGAATTGAATGTTTCGACATTCTGCTCGTGCCATTAACGTGTTCAAAAGCAAGGAGCATGAAAATCAGCGGAAGGCACTCTACTCCAGTGGTTTGTGGCGTAAACTCGCTTTTGCATTGTCACGAGGGTTCGATTCCCTTCACCCGCTCCAGCCCTTCCAGCTCAACAAGTTATGTCGACCGCAGCCCACAAAGTAACAACAAAAGTAACAACGACTTCATTTTCGTGAGGGTTATTCGCCGACGTGATTTCTGTTATCGCGAGTTGTTTCAGCCTGCGCCAAGATGCATTCCGGGCAGTGACCCTCCAAATTGGATAAATGGATTCCGAACCCGTCTCCAACAGATAGTCACCCGCGCCTGAGCTTCGAACGCGAGCCGCAATTCTCCAACTTCCGCTTCCGAACCCGAGAGCAAAATGATCCCTCGGGCTGCCCGACCGCTGGGTGGGGCTCAAGATTCCGACGGCTTCGCGGTGACTGAGATCCTGTGGGCGCAACACTCGCGAGAGGGCTGAGATCTTAGAGGAGCTATTCCGCAAAAAGACCAAAGAACCGCTTCACAGTGCCATCGAGTTACTCCGGGCTGTTTGGAACTGAGCACTGCCCCATGATTTACTTCATCGAAGATTCCTCAGCATGGCTCGTGGTGGAGGCACCCGGTATGCGTGCACCTCGAAGCGAGGGGTAGCGGAGTTCGGCCCAAGATGCTTGCATAATGATCTCCAAAATCTCGCCTGATGAGCGGATAGTCGCCGAATATCTCCGCCGAACGGTTGTCGACGAGGAAGTGCGGCCGGGGTCCAGTTGGGAAAAGGATTGAGGTGTCGAACTGAACACCTCGGGGATTCCTCCGGTCTTCTCCTCTTCTGAACGCCCGGCCTGAGATCTGTGCTCGAAAGGTCGGCGGCGACTCTTGAAAAATCTCTTGAGCAACCGTTTAGGGTGCGGGAACAAACTGTACGTCGCCCGCCTCATGCAATACTGTCTTCCCGCCGCGCTCGGGCCACGTGCGGGGACAGAAGAGAAACAAGGCCGAAGCCACGGTTTCGATGAAGCAACAGAACATTTTTACTTTTGACAAAGACCTTTGTTTCATCGACATCGAGACGACAGGGCCGGTGATCGGCTTTCACGAAATCATCGACATTGCGTTCATCCGTACTCACCGAACGCGGAGAGACGTTTGTCCCAATGCTCGTTCCGAATAGCGCCACGCCACCTGGAACGGGTAACAGGTTCGCTCAGCGGCTGACTGGCTTTGCAACAGCGGAATGGGCAAACGCGCATACCCTTACGAAGGTTTGGGACCAGCTCGAGCTAGTTGCTCGGGAGGGGACTCCTGTTTGTCACAACCCCTCCTTTGATCGCGCATTTGTTCAGCTCGCAGCTCTGCAAAATGACCTGCCTCCTTTGAGTTTGGATTATCACTGGATAGGAACGGAGTCGTTAGCTTGGCCGCTTGTGAAGTGCTCAGGCGATTGGCCCAGAAAATCATTTTCGCAATCTTCCATTTGTCGCATCTTAGGCGTCAAGGAGGAACCGGCTCTTCACTCTGCTCTAGAGGGCGCTGAAAGCTGCCTCAGGCTGTATCGTTGCTTACCCGCGAATCACGCCCATACCTGCTCCCTGAATCGTCATTGGACCCTACCGGCGACCTTTTTGGATTGGGCAAGACGTGGTTTTCGTGAGGCTGACGAGCACGGGTTGGCCAATGCGATAGCCCCTTCGAAGTAGTGACACTTTCCTGGTGCGAAAATCGAAGAAGCAGATCTGGTCTTCTCCTAATTGCACCAGGAGTTGCTCGTCGGCGAGTTGGATGATCCGCCTTGGCGCCCAGCCCCCGAAGAGTGTTCCGAAGGCGATTTGGACGGGGGAAACCTCTTTGGCCTCGCACCTGCCCCAGAATCCAATATCTGGCCAGTTGCAGTAGGTGAAATGCCAATTGCTGTTCGTGGCAGACCCAAGCCGAACAGCTTGACCCCACCCGCCATACTGCTGGGTGCCCCACGCGTCGCGGTGGGCAACGCGTTCAGCTGTCGTCAACGCCGGTAGGATCACCGTTGGATTGTCCCAGTGGCGGTCCTTCACGGCCGCAAGATCCCAGACGTTCGTATCTCCGGGAGCCTCTTCGAACCGAAGGAAGTCCCAGTCGTTTGTCGATTTGAGATCGAATACCTTCTCGTCGAAGCTACCTGCCAAGGTGCACCGATAAACGCCGCCATCCTTCGCCGAGATGAAGAACATGGTTATTCCGTCCGGCTTGGCCATCTCGGCCTGATTGACTACGGAGAACTTGCTGTAGAGAGACGTCCCACTAAGGCTCCAGTAGCCGCCGAAGATGATGAGGTATGACGCTGTCTGGATGAGAAGCGATCCCTTGATGCTTGCTTTAAGCCAATTGGGCTTATTGCGGAATGCCAGTGCGACGAATGGCCACTCCATGACGAGCGTCAGGAGGTAGCTGATTCCGACAAGGCCCCAGGTGACCCGGAGCGCATTGTAAATGTCCGTCGTCATCGAGTAAAAGAGTCGCGGAAGAATGATGGATCCCGCCCACATCGATAGGTAGTTAGCCGCGATGAGACAGCCGCAGGCCCGGCGCCGCCGTAGCTCGAAGAATCTGGCAAGGAGATAGCCTTCGAAAAGGCCGATCAAAGCGTTGCCAATGAAGAGGTGGAAGGCGCTTGCCCAAACTAGGGGCGTGCCCACATCAGCGTGGGCCGTCAGCGGCCAAAGGCAGGCGGCGATTACCGCAAAAAAAAAGATAGCGCGTGTTCAAGTGAAGGCCTTCGCGTCTTACCTGGCTTCGGAGTGCCGGAAGCTGAAAAGCGGTAGACCATTCAGAAACAAGGAGGCGCCGACCGTGGCAACCAATCTGAGCCTGTAATTCATGCTCACGTGTATTTGTCATGCGAGTAAGCATTCCTACCAAGGAACCAGCAGTTCGGGATTGTCCAGCCAGAGCGCGAAGTAGGGCATCGTTGCGTCTTTCCGCATCAGGACGATCAGAAACGGCTTATCAAAGATCAATAAATGCGCGGGAACGGGATTATTGCCTGCGCGCTTAAGATATTCGCAGTTGCGCAGCAGCCCCTAGGTATTCACGACGCGTCAATGAATAGGAAACCTGGGCTTGGTCGAGAGCTTCTAGATCGAGGTGCAGTAAGAGAGTTCCGTGGTCGACAAACTCGTGACCTTCTACCACTGCATAACGAAGCGAAGTCTTGAGTTCGAGGTCAGCCTTTTCCCAGCGTCGCCAACCGATTCGTAACGACGTGAGCCCTCCCTCATGGAGGCTCACGAGGTTATGCGCCTGGGCTGGGGGACTCAGCTCGAACACCGGCTTTATAGCAGGGCCGCTTCCAAAATTGGTAAAGTTCAGCGTAATTCTTACGCTGCCCGGATCGTGGCCTTCGATATTTCCCGAGACTTCAACAAAGGGCAAACGCCCGGCTTCGAACAGCCGGTTCGCCACTGCACGAGCGAACGCGTCTTTGAAATGTATCGCGAGAATTTCCTTGAGTGCAAGGGAGTTGCGAAATAGCCACAGCCAATTGCTCTGGGCTCTATCCTTCGCAAGGCGTCGGTGCTCTCTGAGAAGTTCAAAGATCCGCCAATCCTTTGGCTCGTGACACCATGCCAAGCGCAGCGTATCTTTGGCCGCGGTGCTCTTCCATGTGCCATAGTCGGCTTCAAGCCGATCTCGAACATACATGTGGATCGGCTTGTTGGCTTTCTGGGCCTCAATATACTCTAAGTGGGTTGCAGAAACGTCCGGATACCCAGCTGATTTGAGGCTCGGGCCGTAACGTTGGGACAAAATGATGATGAATACATCGCAGTTTCGAACGTTCGCAAGGCAGGTTTCGATTGAATTCTTGCCCGGAACCATTTCGAAATCCGATGTGGCACTGTCGCTAAGGAGTGGATTGACGCCTGCCTGCTTTAAGAACTGCTCCACATCAGCCCGAAGATCGATGAGGTCATAGCAGGTTGAAGAGATAAAGACGCGCATCTTGGGCTACTCCAATAAGATCCCGGCATCAATCCAGTGCGGCCCAGCAGCGGGCGTTTCGCCATCGAAATACAGATTAACCGCTTTTTCCATTTCGTTTTTTGCTCGGTCGATTTGCAGTTCACACAGCCGAATCACATGGGGCATCATCTCGATCCGTAAGTTTAACAGGCTGAACCCGGCGTGCGTGAGTCTGGCTAGGCCTTGCGGCGTCTGCTGATATGAGACGTTGAGGACAACTCGAAACAGCGGCTCGTCTGGTTCGCCAGGCAAGCCGAGGGATTTCGGTTCCGGGTTTTGGTGCGCATAGAAGAAATCGCGCGAGTGCCGCAGGCTGTCGTGAGTCTTTTTCAGTGTCTCGTCAGGGAACTTTAGAAAGTCGCCGCCCAGCATTCCAACGGTTTTATTGTTTGTGAATGGCTTCGAATACATCACGCACACTGATGAGATGAGCGGATAGAACAGCGGGCCGTGCATCACTTTTACTTCCTCGTGCAGGAAACGGGCTGCTATGCGCGCGTTGTCGAATGCCCACTGCGCGTAGTTCAGCTTGTAGATCTGCTTCCGCAGATACTTCTTATCAACAGCGCCTTTCGGCTTCATCAGACAGGGTAGCTCATCAGCTTCTCCCCGGCAAGCAACTCAGGGTTCAGGCATTTGAATTCTTCACTTCGGAGCCGCTCGCGGCGCAGCAGCCATTCCTAATGAGTCTTTTGAAGGGTGATCTTGATTTGATCCTCTTGCAGGGGAGTGTTAGGGAAGCACGGCTCGTGGCTTTCGCACTCGATTATATACAAATCGTCTACGACACCGCCGGCTGTTCCGTAGCATGGGTCGCACGGCTTCAACTTGTCGAACGAGTAGGTATGAATGTTTCTGCCGTTGTCGTCTTTGCCGGCTGCCCAGTCCTTTACGATGAAGATCCGTTGGTTTACCGGCGTAGTCGTGTTTGTTCCCAAACAGTCGGTGATCGGGTAATCGCCGAGGTATTGTGCCGGTTTGATCGTGTTTGAAGGATTTCCGCAATTCGTTTTCGTCGTCGAATGCCGGTTGGAAACATGAGAGCTTTCACAGCTGGCCGCAAAGATCAGTAGTTGCGAGGCCAAAATCACGGGCAAGCTTTGCTTCGTCATGGGATGGGTGTAGCCACAACACAGGCTTTAGGCAAGCGGAGGGCACCGCCCCTTTGACACCCTCGCCGCTGTCATGGTTTAAACCGGCGCCGTCCTCAGCCCTTCGACACCCTCCCTCCGCCCCAGCAGAAAAGCGGCCCATCCACACACAGGCCCCTTCCCGCTGCTGCGAATGGGCAATCCCACCTAGCCAGTGCAGCACTACCGCACAACATCACCGTTTATCGTTCTATAACAACAAAACCCTCAACCCCGGCCGCACTGGAGGTGATTCGAAGCGGCATCGCTTTTCCTGCCACCTAGGCCTGCCGAATTTTCGTGAGCGTGCTCCGGGACTTCGCTTCCCTGTGCGTATGAGCAATCGGACAACATCAATGCCCCGCTGTGTCCGCGAGTTCCGACCGCATTCAAAGTGATTCCCAGCCGGAAGGACTGATTTCATCGGGAAAGCCTATTTCGCCGCTTCCGCATGTCGAGTCGCCCCGTACGAACGCTCAATCAAATCAGGTAAACCCGTGAAGTTTATGTCAGGAGTTCTGGAGCCTCGGATTGTCCTTTACGGCCTCCTCCATCGAATCGAGACGGAACTTAGCTTTCTCTCGATTGCCGTTCCAAAGATTAGGTCCATGCGAATGCAATTTGTTCGGTAGGCGATGTCTCCTACCAGATCGGGAACGTTGGGATCGGGCCTGTGGATCGCGGGTCTCCTGAGCAGCTTCTCGCAATCGAATCGTCGCGCTTGTCCAGTCCGGCCATTTTCAAAGGGTAATATTCGAGGCCTTCAAATGACCCGTCGCCGACTTGCTTGATGCTCGAATAGGCAATTTGATCTCCTCGGTGGCATTTCGCCGTATTTGGTTTCCTCCGCGTCGTTTCAAACCTGCCAAGTAACAACAAAAGTAACAACAATCGCCGACGTTACAGCCGTTCGCTGATGTGCAAACCATTGGGCATCAAGGCTGGTTGATCGTCAGTTATTGAGACGAGGGTTCGATTCCCTGTGGGTTTCAGAAGTCGACAGGATTTTCTCAGGAGTCCACAGGAATCGTGTAAGTCGGACTGCTGAAGGCTCATTGAAATGGGGCGAAGTAAGTGTCATCGAATTAAAGTCTGACACGTTTTGCTGCTGCTTCAGGCTACGGCACCGCTGCGTCTGGCTAAAAGTAAACTGATTTACCACCACCGACGGGCCAGCAGGATGATCAGGGGGCTGTTCATGCAACCAGGCCGCACCTTGATCTATCGTTGGCTGGAGCAGAACGACCTGGATGCTCAAGGTCGCCGCTATCTTTTGCGCCAGAACATCCCGGGTCCCACTAGCGATGACCATTCCCGATTGATTCCGCAGGCCCAATACGCACGGGCGGCCGATACTCAGGCCCTTTTGAGTTGCCCAGTCAGCCAACTTTCGCCCTGGTGTTGATCGGGGATGAATATCTACTGGGTCAACTCCAATTGCGCAATCACCGGGCGCTCTGTTCCCGCCTGGGCGCCCAACATTTGCTCACCCCCTGGAGTCTGGAGGAAATCCAGACCTATCTCAAAACCGGGCTGGAAGCCGTGGGGATCAATCGCTCGAAGGTCTTCGAGCCGGCGGCGGTGGATCGCAACCGCGACATGCATTGAACCGGGCTTTTACGGAGTCGTTACGCTCGAGTTGTCAAACGTCGGAACGATCCCACTCGAGCTTCATCCTGGCGTACGGGTGGCCCAGCTTATCCTCCGATTAGTTGACCCACCTGTGAACCGACCACACGATGAGGGGCACAAGTATAAAAAGCCAATCGGTCCGCAATTTAGCCGACTGTATTTGGATCACGATGCCAAGCAATTCGTCGCCAATGCCTCTCCGGGGGCCTGAACCCGAGAACTCTCACGGAGTGTTGGCTTGTGTTGGTTTGTTCAACGGAATACAGGTGGTTTCCTGCTGTTTCAGCGCGGCCCGGAACTTAGCTCCGGAAAGGCAATTACCTAATAAAAAAGGGCCTAAAACGTTTGTTTTAGGCCCGTAAATTGGTTGCGGGGACAGGATTTGAACCTGTGACCTTCAGGTTATGAGCCTGACGAGCTACCGGGCTGCTCCACCCCGCGATCAAGGGGCGTCAATATAGGCCAGTGGCCGTCCGCAGCAAGTCTCTTTTTTGATTTTTTTCCAAAAGCGGCGAACCAATGCCTTTCGAGCTTGCGGAATCGCGGGCGCTAACCGGTTTGCCCCTGGTAACCCGCCCTTCAATCAAAGGGCGATTCAGACACTTTTTTGGCCAGGGCGCGGACTTCATCAAACGACGTAACCCGATCGTCCAATTCGACCAGAGTCCATTTCTCTGGAAAGACGTAACTGTCGCCAGGCTTCAGCTTGATCTCGGGGCTGCGAAGCTGGAGCCCGGCAATTTGCTCGTCAAAAGCTAACTCGACGAAGGGAGTCGAACTGGCGGACCGACCTCTTGACTGCGCCGGGAAATACTTAGTCAGGAGCCATTTGCCTCGGACATAGGCGATCCATCCAGCAGCGCTATCGGCGCCAAGGACGGTAGATTCGCCCTCGCATTTGGCCACGAGCATCCCGTCGATAATTCGAACTGTCGGCGCCTGCGGGTGGGCGCCGTCGTAGACAACCTGATTATCAGTCTTTTTCTGCAGGGCCCAACCAGCAGGAAACCGGCTTTTCTTCTTGAGTGGAAAGAAAGCAAAGCCGCCCCCTTTGCACCAGGTCCGGTCAGAGATGCTCACCGGCGTTTCGGTTTTGGTCCTATTCCGCACTCGCTGCGCAATGCCGAGGTCGCCGGATTCAGGTTCAACAATGAATTCCTGCTCCAAAAGCAACCCCGGCCGTTTGGAGTTTTCTCTTTGACTCTCAGACCCAGGTTGGCGAACGGAGCCGCGTCGCAGTGGCCAGGTTCTTCCGGTTGACTGCCGCTGGCGATCGTCCATGGTTCCAGGCTGCATTCGTAGCCAAACCTAAGCCCGCCGTTGCTGGCGGAATTAGGCAACGAGGTCGATTCGGCCAGAACGTTCTCGCTATTGAGGCTGTACTCCACCAAGCGGCCGCCCCAGGCCGGCACGATCAGGGCCCGCAACGCGCTCCCGGTGAGGATATAGGCTGGTTCGCCGCCTAGGTAATTGGTGGCTTGGATTGGGACGACCACCCGAGCTTTGGTTTTGTCCGCCCCGATTGCCGGAACGAGCACGGCCGCGAGTATTGCCAGCCAACACCAACCCAAAATACGGACTTGTTGCATGGGGGCGCGAGGGTAGCAACGAGACGCCTCGGATGCGAGCAGAAGTTCCGACGCGCGGGTTCGCGTCCTGGCCGAAGCTTCGCCACCCGCAGCACGGATGGAGGCCGCGAGAGCCCGATCAACCAATCGAGGAGCCGATTGACTATTCCGCCATCCCGTTGGCGCTACTGTGACGTTGGCGACGGCGACGAAGCCTTTCCCACGCTTGGTGCACAACGGCAGTATCCGCCAAGGTCAAGCCAGCCGCGCGAAGAATGATGCGATCCTGGCTGCGGAGCAATTGTCCAACATCGGTAGAAGCGCGGAACTGACGGTCAACCTCCTGCAGTTCGCGCTCGGACGCCGACCGAAGCGGCACGAGGAGTCGTTCGATCTCGGACGGGACCAATTCGAGAACGCCCCCGCCATAGTGGCGTCCTTCCAACTCGGCGGTCAGGCAAGTGAGGCTGTTGAAAAAGGAGTAGACCAGGGTGACGGCATCTGTGCCATTGGCTTTGATCCGGTAAGCGGTGTCGGTGGTGTAAGCTCCGCTGGCATTCAGAATCAAGCGAGGACAATGATGGGCCCGCTTCAGCATCGCCACCTCCGTCTTGTAAACCGAGGGTACGCGGAACCAAGGGTCTCGGACGCGGCATTTGTAGCGTCCGGGAAGTTGCTGTTCGACGCCGGCTTGCAGGTATTTCTGCACGACGGCGGGAAAGGCGCTCATCTCGGCCGCGTCGAACCAGAGAAAGTTTGCTGGTAAACCGGCTTGGCGATTCCGGGCATGATCGTCCGGCCGGTAAATGAGACCGGCGACGTGCTCGCTGCGGCCGAACATAGGATGCGCCCAAGGCTCGAGTTCAAAAGCCTTCACGACCTCGTCGGAGACAACAAAGAAATCATTCGCCCCGGTGACAATGCCAACGTCAACCTCAGCCAACTGTTGGAAACGGGCAAAGCGTCCGTCGACAGTCAAAGCCCTGACGAGGGCGCGCTCGGGCGCGGACAACAGGGCCGGCATCCATTTACCGTCAAGCTCCTCGGGAGGGATGAACTGTGCTGCGGACCGGAACCTGGCGACGCCGCTCTCGAGCGAACGGCGATGCGGAACCGATTGAACGGAGACGCCGCTTCCAGCTGCAGCGGGATCGGTTTTCTTTTCCGCCAACAACAGGACGATGCCTTGGAGAGCTTCCTGAAACCACAATTCCTCCGGATCAAGGATGATGATGCGACTGCACTGACCGACCAGATAATCGCGAAGCGGCTGTGCGTGCCGGATATGCAGGATTTCCGACGGGATGACCATGCCCAATCGACCTCCCGGGGCGAGCAGAGCCAGTGATGCCAAAACAAAGGGCACCCAGGCATTGGTATGCCGCGTGAAGGGCAGTCGCGCGCGGGCGAAAATGCGTTCCGCCATCTCCTGTTGCTGCGGGTTCAAGTATTGGTATCGAATGAATGGCGGATTGCCCACGACCGCATCGAACACCGGTGCGCCCGCCCCTTCGAACAAGAACCATTTGAGAAAGTCGCCGTTCCGGATGTCGACTTGGGCTCCGCTGTTCCTGGTGCGATCGACGGCTTTCGCGGCCTCAGCCGGATCCAATTCCCATCCGACAATCGTGCGTTTGTCTCCGTCGCCGCGGCCGGCGAGAGACTCGAGGAAGGCGCCGTCTCCGCAACTCGGCTCGAGGATAGAGCGAGGTCTACCTTCGAGCGCCCACGTCGCCAAAAAATCAGCAATGTCGCGGTCGGTATAGAATCCGCCCCGCAGTTTTTGGGCGGACTCATTGGCGATGAAATTCATGTCAGGGAAGCCACTCCAACACCTGACGGTCCCGAGCAAGGCGCTCTTTCAGTTTTACATAGGTGACCTGCTGCACAGAAGAGCTTGCCTCGAGGGCGAGGCAGGCGGCGGTGGCGGCAGACTGGCCGAGGATCATGAAGACGGGCTCCATCCGGATCGAGCCGTAGGCAATGTGAGTAGCTGAGAGGCAAATCGGGACAAGGAGGTTGTCGCATTCGCCCGCTTTCGGAACGATGGAGCGATAGGAGATCGGGTAAGGTCTGACGCTGACCTGAACGTCCCCTTCGTTCTCAGCGTGCCCCTCTCGAGCCAGGCGGCGGCAATTGTGCGAATCCATATTGTAGGCGCCCAGCCCGACGGCGTCCTCGGCCCGCCTGGTTCCACGGCAATTTTGCTCGGTCATCACATAGTCAGAAACCATTCGACGCGCCTCTCGCACATAAAGCTGCCTGGGCCAACCGCCCGTATCGGTGAATTCGTCCTTCGCCGGCCCCCAGTGGGCCATTTCGCCGCGGATATTGGCGGGGACGCGGGGGCTCGTCGCCAGGAAGGTGAGAAAGCCGAGGGTATAGTCTTTGTGCTGCTGCCAGATCTTTGTCCGCGTTGGCCAGTCCGCTTCGGGGTAAGCGCCGTTCGCACCGATGAAGTCGGTCGAGAACCCGCCGTTGTTGTTGATGTCCGTCTTTTGATTGGGCATCCAGATCGGATTCCAGAATTCGCTCAGGACGGGGTGTTTGCCGGCCGCCACCAAGGCTTCGAGATACCGGGCCAGTAGCTCATAGTCGGCTGGGTTGTAGTTGGCCGGCGCGGGTATGGGCAGCCGGTTGGCCGCATTGGTTGTGAAGCAAAGCCGAAAGTTGTACGCCTGAACCGACCGATCGCCGGCGCCAGGTGTTCCGAGCGGTTCCGCTTGGACAAAGGGCAACAAACCACTTTGGCGATCCCCAGGTCGACGGTAAGGATCTACCGAAACGACGAACTGATGCTTCGGCGTTTCCGGCCGGACGCCGTTCAAGGTCTCGTCATAGGTTGAGTTGGCTTCACGACCGATTGTGAACTTGACCTTGGCTTGAGCAAGCAGATCACCTTCGTAACTCGCGTCGACAAACATCCGAGCTCGGAGGGTCTGACCATTTTCGAGCACAAGCGCCTCGATATGTCCGCCCTCCATCCGAACTGCTGCTAAGCGTTGTCCGAAGACAATCGGGACATCGGCCGTGTGCGCCATTCGGCCGAGAATCTCCTCGGCGACATGCGGCTCAAAGGTCCACATCGTGGCGCCAGCCGCGCCCAGGTCAGTAGCCTGTGTCTGGCTGCTGCTGCGCCGTTGGAAGTATTCCGCGCGCGTTTCCTGGGACCAGGCCGAGTCCTGGGCATAGTGCTGGGCGACCTTTTGGTAGAACTCCCGCGCAATACCACCAATCGCCGCTTTGTTGCCAATATCCGTCGCGCCTAATCCACCGGAGGTTAAGCCACCGAGGTGTTGGCTTGGTTCGATCAAGAGGGCGGTTTTGCCCATACGCCTGACCTGAACAGCCGCCGCGACTCCTCCGGCTGTTCCGCCATAAACGCAGACGTCAACCGCGCCGCTGGCCGGCGCCGCCCCCAGCGAGACGGTTAGGAGCAGCAGGACCAGGCCGCGCGAGAGAGCAGTCGTTATCATGAGCAGGATCGTAAGCAGCGCGGATGAATTAACAAGCTCGCCCAGGACTCAGCCAGGTTGCTCAGGAATAGGCCGCCTTAAAGGCTTCGTCGGACGCCCGTGATGGAAGGCGTCCCTACCGACTGACCCGAACCAGGACTTGTCCTACGCGCGCTCCGCGAGCGCGGCGCTTTCTTTGACGAACCGGCCCGATACGGGTCTGGAGGAGCGAAGCCACCATTCCGCATCGTGGCGAAGCTGGGCCCGTTGGCGAGCAGCCAACCCTTCAGGGTGAAAACGCAGACGGTAATGCGCCGTCAAGACCTCCCGCAACCCGTCAATGGGGACGGCCCCAGCTTTCTGCAGGCGCTCGAGCCAAGCCGTTCCGGTCTCTCCCGGCAAGCGAGGCAGGCCGGCTGCGGTCAGCCATTTTGCGATGGCGTAGAACTCAGAATCCAAGCCTGGCCGAGAGCGCGGAAGACCCTCTCCCGCCGAGTCCATCGCACGGCCCCACTGCCGCTGGACAAGCACTCGGGCCAACGCCAGGACGAGGACAGGAACGACCAGCCAAAGTAGATAGCGCTTCCACTCGGCGTGGCCCCAGCGCCATCGGGAAAACTCGAACCAGAACCGGGAGAACAAATCGCGGACTGGCTCCCAAATGGAAGCGCGGGTCGCTTCCGTTTCTCCCCAGTCGGGCGGCGTGGTATCGACGTCGCGCCATTGGCCGTCGATCCAGGCGAGGCACCAGGCATGGGCGTGCCGTTCGCGGACGATATAGGAATGCCCGCTCTTTTCCTGGACGCTATAGCCGATGGCATAGCGGGTCGGCACATGGGCCGCCCGCAAGAGAAGGACGGTGGCGGTGGCGAAGTATTCGCAGTGTCCCGAGCGATGTTCGAGGAGAAACCTGGCCAGAGCGGTGCGGCGCTGATTGGGGCGATGATCCCAGCCCTGCCAGGTGGAGTATTTGAAGCGCTGGTTGAACAACCGCTCCACGCTGCTGACGGCGGCGCCCGGCGGAAGGCTGGCGAGGTTCAATTGCTCTGCCATCTGCAGGACGGCCGCGCGCTCCGCCAGCGGAATTTCGCGATCGGCCTCGGTTGGTGGCGCGTCGATGCTTCCGGACGCCTGATAAGCCGCCTCGAACTCGACGAAGCCAGGACCGTCTTCCGCCCGCACGCTGCCGAAGAGGTTCGTCGACATACCCAAAGCCGGCAATTGATCAATATGCGTGACCCCCTGAGGCACCGGCAAGAGTCCGGTGCCCCCAGGCAGGAAACCGGCCACCGTCGCTGTCTCGGTTCGAGCGGTGGCGGGGCGGAGGGTCCAGCTGGCTTGGCTGGCTTCGGGCGTCAGCCGTTCGAAATCGCGTTTGGTGACGCTCCAAAACGGGGCATGATAGATATTGTAGGAACCTTCGCGCAAGAGCTCCGGAGATCGTTCCTGTCCGGGGGTGACCCGGAAGAGAATGCGGCCGGATAATTTCATGTGGCCGATGGCTCCGAGGCGCGTTTGGTTTTCCTTGGCGTCCAAGCTGCGACTGCCCGTCCACCGAGATAGGAGCGCCTCGTCCAGGCGTTGCAGCATCCGTTGGAGCTCGAGCATGCCAAACTGCGCCGCGACGCCCAATCCCAGAGCCAGAATGAAACTGCTGGTCCAGGCGAATGGGCCGACGTTGCGCGGCCGGTGCCAACAAAGCGGCCAGGCGACGATGGCGACAAGAGCGGCGGAGAACCACAAAGTGCGTTGATTGGACGTGCTGGCGGAGAAAACACAGCAGGCAAAGAAGGGATAGCTGACGTTCAGGCCGGTCGGATAGCGTTGGGCGTAACCCGGTTCGCCGCGTTTGCGGCGGAGCCACCAGGAAAACGTGCTCAGGTCAAATCGACGTTGAGCGGCATAGGCTTGGGCCAGTGCGATGGGTAGAAACATGAGTGGCAGCCATTGCAGCAATTGAAACAGGCTGCGCTTGCTTTGATTGAGCGTCGCCAACCGCCCGGAAGCAGAGCCGTCCTTCACCAATTCGCCGACGGCGTTGAGGTTTTCAGTTGAGAAGAACGCGTAGATGGTTCCGCCCAGGAATAATGCCACACATAGATTCCACAGCCGGTCCAAGTCAGACTGCGTGAAGGACCACCTCCTTTTGAGCCAGGACGCCCCTTCTAATAACAGAGCAAGCGGAACCGCCATCCAAAGCAAGCCTACTTGCCAACCCCAGAAAAGCAGCCCCACGCCGAGCAGAAGAGGCGGCGGCTTCACGCCAAGCTCCCTTCCAAGGATCGCAACCCTTCCGCCAATGCCGCCGGCT
The DNA here is from genome assembly GCA_046346765.1 of Verrucomicrobiota bacterium. GTDB lineage: Bacteria > Verrucomicrobiota > Verrucomicrobiia > Limisphaerales > SIBE01 > JAXMHN01. The sequence continues at coordinate 106,586 of JAXMHN010000008.1, forward strand.
TGAGAACGTGGATCCGGCCCAAAGCCGGCTCTTCCGCCGCCGGGCGCATTTGTCTTTCGCCCTGTTCATCAACGATAACGAGGACCGTCAGCGGCAAGCCGCAGGCGCGCAGTCGCCGAACCAGATCGCGCCGGGCATCGTCCCATTGAATGAAGACACAGATGCAGGTTGACAACATCGACGCGTGCCGCAAAACCAGCTGGCTCAAGGCCGTGAAATCCTTCTGACGACTCGGTTCGATCGAGGCCAGCATCTCAAGGATCTGTTGCGCGTTGCCCAGGGAACGACCGGCCGTAAAGGTGAAAGCTTTGCTCCCGACGAAAAGCAGATCGAGCAACGATTCCTGCGTTTCCAGGGTGCAGGCGAAGGAAGCCGCCACCGAGATCGCGGCTTCGAAGGCTTCCAACTGAGCGAAGCCAGCGAAAGTGTCCAGCACTAACGCGTGGCGGACGAAATACTCGTCCTGGCACTCTTTGACGATCGGCCGCCCGGCGCGCGCCCAGCTGCGCCAATGAATCCGCCGAAAAGGATCGCCTGCCCGGTAGTCTCGCAGCGCGACGAATTCCTCGGATTCACCGATGGAGGAGGCCAGTGAAACGCCGCCGGGCTGATAATTGCGTGCTCCCGCAGCGAGCAGACTGGGCAAAGGATACCTCTTGGGCAGCACCAAGACGGTCTGGGCAACGTCGACGCGCACAAAGGCCCTCATCAGCCCGAGCGGGTCCCGCCGCGCGACGGACACGCCTCGGAAGCGGAGAGGGCCGCGCCGCAGGGGAACCACTTCCATTTGGGCATCGACGGTGGAGCTGGCGGCGAGCGGCGGCAGCGGCGCGGGTGGAGTCAGGGCGGCTCGATGCTCCATCCGCGGCCGGTTGCGGGCGGCGAGGCGAAACGTGCGCATCGTTTTTGGGGGGTGCACCAGTTGAACAAATTCCTGGTAGGTCGGTCGAGCGTCGAGCAGGTCTTCCATCCATTCCAAAGGACCGACCGGGCGAGAGGTCATGTTGCTGAGTTCGACACGGTAACGAAACGCTTGGTCCACGCTCGCCAGGCGGGGGAGATGGCGCACGGCTCCAAAGCGCCCGCGAAAGAAAGGCAAGGTCACCGCCGAAACGGTGAACAACCCCAGGAGCAAGGCAAAGCCTTGAAAGGCCACCGATTGATCCATATCGCTGCCAATGGCGCCGAGCAGAATCATGGCGGCGCCCGCCAACAGCCCCCCCTTGGTCAGCCGCCTCGGCAAATGGTAATTAAGGGCGGTCGCCCACAAATAACAGCGGTAACTGAAACGCATCATGCCTAAACCGGGACCGGGATCTTTTTCAAGACCGCATGGACGATTTCCGGCGCCGTCATCCCGGAAAACTTCGCTTGGGGCTCAAGACCGAGCCGGTGAGCGATGACCGGGACGGCAACTTCCTGGATGTGTTCGGGCGTGACAAAATCGAAGCCGTCGAAAAGGGCGAGCGCCTGGGCGGCCTTCATCAACGCGAGCGAGGCCCTGGGACTCGCGCCCAACTGCACCCCGCTGGCCCCGCGGGTTGCCCCGGTCAGGTCGACCATATAGTGTTTCAACTCGTCGCTGACCTCCACGACCTTGACCGCGTCTCGGAGAGCCATGACCTCGGCGGTGGAAATGACGCTTCCGATGGACTCGAGCGGTGGCAGGTTGGCGTGAGACGTCAGGATGGCTACTTCTTCTTCCGGCTGCACATACCCGAGCGCAAACTGCATCGCGAACCGGTCCATCTGCGCCTCGGGCAGAGGGTACGTCCCTCGAAACTCGACCGGATTCTGGGTGGCGATGACAAAGAACAGCTGCGGCAGCTCACGCCGCCTGCCGTCGACCGTCACCTGCCCCTCGGCCATCGCCTCCAACAGCGCTGACTGTGTGCGGGGCGAAGCGCGATTGATCTCGTCCGCCAGCAGGATATTGGTGAAAACCGGACCTTCGTGATACTCGAAGGACTGGTCGCGTTGATTGTAGATGGATACGCCGAGAATATCGGACGGCAACAGGTCCGGCGTGAATTGGACTCGTCGAAAGGTGGCATCGATCGACCGGGCCAGGGCTTTTGCCAGCGTTGTTTTGCCTGTTCCTGGAAAGTCTTCCAGGAGAACATGGCCTCCGCTGGCCAAAGCCGCCAGCAGACGACGCAAAGCGGGCCGCTGCCCGCGGATGACCCGCTCGATGTTCGTCAAAAGAGTCTGATAAATCTGCTCCGGCGGCAAGGGATCCGGGGCAGACCGTGTGCTCGGATGCAACGAGCCACTGGAAAGAACGGAGACGCTGTTCATTCAGTTGTTTAGACAAACAAACACCAACGCGGTGCTACCGTTGCGATCGGGCCAGCTTACGCAGCCTGGCGTTTGCCACAGAGTAAACGCGGTCCGGCAGCTCCGCAACGCGCAGTCAGTCGATAGCTCGGCGGCTGGCCCACAGTGGAGCGCGCCCACTCCACGCGCTCCGCTGACGGCAACCCTTGATCTGCCGCGCCCAATCATTACACTCGAGGCAGCAACGAACGAGGACGCTATATATGAACCTAACACGACGCGGCTTTGTGGCGGGAGGCGGTTTGGCGATGGCCTCTTTGGCTTTGGGCGCCGATCTGGCCGGCGGCACTGGCAGCTTACGCAAGCCACGGGTGCGTCTGGGCCTTTCGACCTACTCCTACTGGCACTTTCGGCCGCCCAAGGTGGCGATCGAACAAGTCATCGACCACTGCAGCCAGCTAGGGGTCCAGGGGATTGACATTCTCCATCGCCAGATGGATCTGGGCGAGAAGGAGCCGTTGGACGCAGCCGGCCGAGCGTATCTGCGAAAGCTGAAGCGACATGCCTTCACCCGCGGTATCGACATCATCTGTCTTTCGACCCACCAAACCTTTGTTAGTCCGAAAGCGGAAGAAGTCGCGAGCAACGTGGCGCATACCCAGAAATGCATCGAGATTGCCTACGAGCTGGGCGCCCCCTGCATTCGCATCAACACCGGGCGATGGGGCACATCCAAAGACTTCGATGAGTTGATGAAAAACCGGGGCATTGAACCTGTCCTGCCCGGGCATACCGAAGAAGAAGGATTCAAATGGTGCATCGACGGGATTGAACGTTGCCTGGCCAAGGCGGAGGAGTGTGGTGTCATTCTTGCCCTGGAAAATCACTGGGGTCTGGCGCGGACTCCGGAAGGCCTCCTTCGGATCATCGATGCCATCCCCTCCCCGTGGTTGGGAGTGCTGATGGATACCGGCAACTTCCTGGAAGACCCTTATCCCAAGCTCCAGCAGATTGCGCCCAAGACCGTCTTCGTCCAGGCGAAAACTTATTTCGGGGGAGGCGAGTGGTACTCGCTCGATCTCGACTATGCCCGCGTTGCCCGGATCCTGGCCGACGTGGATTACCAGGGCTACGTCTCGCTCGAGTTCGAAGGGAAGGAGAACCCTGCCAGCGGCGTTCCAAAGAGTTTGCAGGTTCTCCGTGAAGCGTTCGGCGCATAGAGACGGCGCGATACAGCCAGAGCCGCAAAGCCCAACCATGCGCAGTCGGCCACTGCGTAGTTATGGCTTCGGGCTTTACCGCGGCCGCTCAGCCGGCGGGCTAAGTCATTTCCAGGATCGAAGCGGCTCGGGCAGCAGCCAAGCCGGCCACTCTCGGACCCCGTGGGAGGATCAGTTGCCGGCCAGGCCCGGCTTCTCCGGCGGAGCGACCTCTTTCTTCAACGGAACGAAGTTACCTTCCTCGCAACATCGCACGAAACCCTCTGTGACCGATTTCAGCTCTTCCCATCGGGCGCGAATGGATTTGGCCTCTTGCTTGGTAATGGAGTTGTCCGCGGCTGCGGAGGCGATCACGGCCAAAAGATCGGCAAACTCCTGGACGATCTGATTGGTGGCGGGAATCAAATAATGGGGATGAGGCCACTGGCCGCGCGGATTTTTAATGAAAAAACCTCCCGCGCGCTCGCAGATCCACTGCACAATCCGGGTGTCGCTGGAGCAACGGACGAGGGCCTCGATTCGGTCCAACGGGTTGGCCGTTCCGCTGCCGTGCAGCTCCGCCGGCTCCGCCCATTTGTAGATTAACGAAAGCGACAACCCCATGTCGGCGGCGATCTGTTTGGCGTTGCATTTCTCCAGCACTTCTCGGAGGACCTCGTGGGATTCCATGGAGAAAAGTTGATATTTCACGCTCCGATTGGCAAGTGCGAAGGTGGTTCAAGGCCGCATTGTCCAGGCCGCAGGCGCATCCTCGCCACAAGCCAAGCTGCCACGCCGCGGGATCACCCGCTGAGCCGCCGAAGTCGGCGGCTTCCGGGCCGCTGCGGGTGCGGCAACGTCGTTCCGTCGCTTCCTTCGTGCTGGCGAGATGTTCCTCCGAGGATTAGAATCGCCACCACTATGAACGCCATGCACGAGATCGACTACAAAATCTTCGGTGACGACATGCAGTTCGTTGAAATCGAACTGGACCCGCAGGAAGCTTCGGTCGCAGAAGCGGGGGGCATGATGTACATGGAAGACGGGATTGAAATGGAAACCGTCTTTGGCGACGGCTCCCGCCAGCAATCCGGCTTTCTCGGCGCTTTGATGGGAGCAGGCAAACGCCTCCTCACTGGTGAATCCATGTTCATGACCGTCTTCTGGAACCGAGGCGCGGGCAAACGCCACGTCGCTTTCGGCGCCCCTTATCCCGGCAAAATCATCCCGATTCACCTGAATGAAATCGGCGGAGAATTGCTCGCCCAGAAAGACAGCTTCCTCTGCGCTGCCAAAGGTGTGAGCCTAGGCATCGCCTTCACCAAAAGGTTCGGCGCCGGATTATTCGGTGGCGAAGGGTTTATTCTGCAGCGCCTTCAAGGCGACGGATTGGCTTTCGTTCACGCCGGCGGAACAATTCTGCAGCGGGACCTTGGACCAGGCGAGTCGTTGCGGGTCGACACGGGCTGCATCGTCGCGTTCCAACCGTCAGTCCAGTATGACATCCAATTCGTCGGCGGAATCAAGACGGCTTTATTTGGGGGAGAGGGCCTTTTCTTCGCCACATTGCGCGGTCCAGGAAGAGTCTGGCTGCAGTCGCTGCCGCTGAGCCGCCTGGCCGGCCGAATCTACGCCGCTGCCCCGCAAACCGGCCGTGGCGGACGCGAAGAAGGTTCGATTCTCGGCGGTCTCGGTCGCATTCTCGATGGCGATAACTCCTGACCATCGAGGCGCCCTGTCGACTTTCAGGGCTAATCAATGACCGGCCGCGCGACTCCAGTCTCGCGGCCGGTGGCGGATGGGGGGATGCAGCGGGCTAACTCGCGAAAATGCGATCCATCTCGCGCGACAATTTTACCAAACCTTCGCGACTATCAGCCCCGCCCTGCTCAGCTAATCCCCAGCCGTCGAAGCCGATTTCGTCAAAGGCTTTCATGACCGTGGGCCAATCGTTGTCGCCCCGTAGGAATTCCACCTGGAACCCTTTGCCAGCTCCCTCTTTGCCTGCCTTCTCCCGGCTGAACTCTTTGATGTGCACCTGAACAATTCGAGGGCCCAAGGTGCGGATCCATTGTTCCGGCCAGCCGAAGTTGATGATATTGCCCACGTCGAAGTACCAACCGACCCAGGGACTATTGAATTCATCGACGTAGCGAGCCGCTTCGAGCGGGCTGAGCAAAAAGCGGTTCCAGACGTTTTCAATCGCTATCTTCACCTTGAGTTCTTCGGCCAGGGGAAGGGCCTTCCGGATCTGCGCTTGGGAACGGTCGTAAGCGTCGCGGTAGGAGACTTCCTTCGTGACTACCGCTGGCACGAGCAGCACGTTGGCCGCGCCGTAGCGGTGGGCATCCCGCAAGGCGGTCTTTAAGCCTTCAAGGCCTTTTTCACGGACGGCTGGATCCTGGTGAGACAAGGTCTGGTCCCAATGGGTCGCGCAGCAGACGCTGGCAATCTGGAGGCCAGTGGCATCTCGCGCCTTCAAGACCTCGTCCTGATTCATATGGCTGTTGGGCTGCACCCCTTCAAAGCCGGCTTCCTTGACAGCCTGGAACTTCTCCAAGGTCGAGCCTTTCATCCCGACGGTGCCAAACATGATGCCCTTCTTGATCGAACGCTTCCGGGGCGAGTCGGTTGCGCCCAGGGCGAGAGTCGGGGCGGTCGCGAGCATGGCGGCGCTGCCGGCAAGTTGAACGAAGGAGCGGCGAGAGAGATTAAGGCTCATACATCAGCGGCGTTAAGCGAGTTTGGTCCGGCCGGGCATGGCCATGGGCGCGGGTTCGAGCTTCATGTCCCAGGTGAGGTTATCGGGGACGAGTTTCTCCTCGGAATTCAAGGCTTGTTCCCAGGTGATCTCCTGGCCGGTATAGGCCGCGGTCCGGCCCATGATCGCCATGAGGGTGCTGTGACACATACGGACGCCGTCGTTAATCGGTTCGCCCTTGCGGATGGACGCAAACAGCTCGTCGTGCTCGACCTGGTACATGTCTTTTTTGGGGCCGCTGTAGCGCCAGCGATCTTTGCCCAGAATGATCGGGTTGCCGCTCTTGATATTGGCCAAGCCGGTCGCGCCCATCAAGTAGTCGGAGTTGTCGCTGTAACAATTGCTGATCTGCCTTTGCGCCATAAAACCTCGGACGCCATTCTCGAATTCATAGAACACATCGATGTGATCGTAGATGTTGCCCTCGTTATTGGGGATTTGGCGCCCGCCCGTGGCCACCGCCCGGACCGGGACATCGTCCTTCATCGCCCAGGCGATCTTGTCGATGCTGTGAACGGCCTGCTCCACCAGGCCATCCCCGCAAAGCCAGACGAAGTTGTACCAGTTCCGGATCTGCCACTCGACGTCGCTCATTCCTGGCGGACGCCGCTCGGCCGGCGGCATCGGCTTGACCGGGCCGGTCAGGTAGGTCGCGTAGATCGCCCGGATATCCCCGATCGCGCCGTCGTGAATGCGCTTGTAAAATTCGCGCCGGGCATAGTCATATCGCCAGCAAAAGCCCGCGACCACCGCCAGCTTTTTCTTCTTGGCTTCCTCCACCGTCGCCAGAACAGAACGCACTCCCGGCGAGTCCGTGGCCATGGGCTTTTCGCAAAACACATGCTTATTGGCCTCGATCGCAGCTTTGAAATGCTGCGGTCGAAAACCGGGCGGAGTCGCGAGCAGGACGACGTCGACGCCGCTCTGGATCACCTTCTGGTAAGCGTCCAGACCGACAAAATGATGGTCCGCGTCTACTTGCACGCGGTCGGGGACTTGCCGTTTCAGTTCCGCCAGGCTCCCCTCAATTCGCTCGGAGAACACATCGCCAACCGCGGTCAAAACCACATTCGGGTCCGCCTCCAGCGCCTGCCGGGCCGCGCCGGAACCGCGCCCCCCGCAACCGACCAATCCGATACGGATGGTGTCCGCGTTGGCCGCGAAGGTTCGAAGCGAGGAACCTACCTTGGCTGTCAGGACGGTTCCGACAGCGGCAGCGGTGGAGGTTTTAAGAAATTGGCGACGCGACGTCGCCAGGGGCAAGCGGTTTTCTAGTGCCATAAGCAGATGGAGCAGTTCGGTATTTGATTTTGATCTGGACGGCTTTCGCTGACCGGAGCGAGAGAGACAACGGGCGCACTTCCATTTCCAAGTCCTGTCCCAATCGCAGTTGAGGCAATCTCAGCGGGCGGTGAACCCCACGAAACAACTTTCTAATACTGGCGGACATCTTTCAGAACTTGCATGCAACCATTTTATTCGGGTCTGCGCCGTTCCGGAGATACCTGACGATACTGGGGTCTGTCCTATTTGAAAATACTTTTTTCGCACACGGCGGGGACTGGGGCGCGGTTGAAGTGTCACTGGGAAGCGACGGCTGGTTGAGTGCAGGAAAAGCCTGTGGGAAGGGCCGTTTTGTTCAAAAATTGCGATTGTTTGTGCCGAAATTGTCTTCTCCCGCGTTTGGGGGGGAATCCACTTGACACTCCCAGGCGGTTTCCATAGGCCCAGTGCGTCGCGAAGCTGGAAAGCAACGTGGACATCGATAGCGGTTGCGCTATGATCGTGTTTAAGACGCCTAATCATCATGACTATGTCACATCGAAAATTCTGGGCTCGCAGCGCTCTTCTCGCTGCGGTGTTCGCTGTTAATCTGTCGTCCCTGGCTGGGGAAGCGGACATCAAACTTCCGGATCTAAACCAGGTGCGGTTCGACGGGTTGGGTGGGGTGGGCGGTGTGACCCTGATGTATTTCGGCATCCTCATCTGCGTGATCGGAGCTGTCTTCGGCCTGGTCCAGTACCAGCAGACCAAATCGCTTCCGGTGCACGACAGCATGGGTAAGGTGTCGCACACGATTTGGGAGACCTGCAAGACCTACTTGTTCACCCAAGGCAAATTCCTCGCGATTTTGTGGGCCTTAATCGCGGCCTGCATGATCTACTACTTCATGGTGCTCCAAGGCAACACCCTTGGCCACGTCCTGGTCATCCTCCTCGCCTCCATCCTCGGCATCCTCGGCTCTTACGGCGTCGCCTGGTTCGGCATCCGGATCAATACCGTCTCCAACTCGCGGGCCGCGTTTTCCGCGTTGAAGGGTAATCCGCTGGCGACGCTTGGTATTCCGTTGCGTTCCGGCATGAGCGTCGGCCTGCTCCTGGTGGCGGTGGAATTGTTTTTCATGATTTGCATCCTGGTCTTTCTGCCGCGGGAACTGGTCGGCCCCTGCTTCATCGGCTTCGCCATCGGGGAATCACTCGGTGCGAGCGTGCTCCGTATCTGCGGCGGTATCTTCACCAAGATCGCCGACATCGGCTCCGACCTGATGAAGATCGTCTTCAAGCTGCCGGAAGATGATCCGAAAAATCCTGGCGTGATCGCCGATTGCACGGGTGACAACGCCGGCGATTCGGTTGGTCCGACGGCGGATGGTTTTGAAACCTATGGGGTTACCGGCGTCGCTCTGATTGCGTTCCTGGCGTTGGCGCTGGCGCATAGTCCAGCCATCGTGGCCACTCTGATCATCTGGCTGTTTGTCATGCGCGCCCTGATGATCGTGACGTCTCTGGTCTCCTATTTCACCAACGAAGTCATCAGCAAATCGATGTTTGGCGGGAAGAAAGACTTCGATTTCGAAGCGCCCCTCACCCATCTCGTTTGGCTCACTTCGGGCATTTCCATCGCCATCACCTTCATCGCCAGCAAACTGCTTCTCGGCGATTTCAAGGACGCGAATAATGTTGCCCAGCCGGATCTATGGTGGATCCTGTCGGTCATTATCAGCTGCGGCACGGTGGCAGGCGCCCTCATCCCTGAATTCACCAAGGTTTTCACAAGCACCAATTCGCGGCACGTGCGGGAAGTGACCAACTGTTCGCAACACGGTGGCGCGTCGCTCAACATCCTGTCCGGGTTTGTGGCAGGGAATATGTCGGCGTTCTGGATGGGACTGGTCATCATGCTGTTGATGTTCACGTCCTATTACTTTTCTCAGCATGCCGCCCTTCTTTCGATCATGCCGAAGGAGTTTCTCTTTGCAGCCCCGATTTTTGCGTTTGGTTTGGTGGCATTCGGGTTTCTCGGCATGGGTCCGGTGACGATCGCGGTGGACAGCTACGGCCCGGTGACCGACAACGCCCAATCGGTGTATGAATTGAGCCAGATTGAAGCGCGCAAAGGCATCAAGGAAGACATCCAGAAAAACTTCGGTTTCAACCCTGACTTCGAAAATGCGAAGTATCAGTTGGAGAAAGGCGACGGGGCGGGCAACACCTTCAAAGCGACGGCCAAGCCAGTCCTGATTGGGACCGCGGTCGTCGGGGCAACCACGATGGTGTTCGGCATCATTATTCTGCTGCAACGGCTCTTTGAAGCGAACCCGACGTCGGGGTTGTTTCGGCCCGTGGTCGAAGCTCTCAGTATCGTGCAGCCTGAGATCATTCTCGGTCTGATTATGGGCGGCAGTGTGATTTACTGGTTCACGGGCGCTTCGACCCAAGCGGTCGTGACCGGGGCTTACCGCGCGGTGGTTTACATCAAGGAGCACATGAAGCTGGACGCTTCGACCGCGTCGGAGAAGGATAGCAAGGAAGTGGTGCGAATCTGCACGGTGTATGCGCAGAAAGGGATGTGGAACATCTTCATCGTCATCTTCTGTTTCGCCCTCGCCTTGCCATTCTTCAATCCGTACTTCTTCATTGGATACCTCATCGCCATCGCTTTCTTCGGCCTTTTCCAGGCTATCTTTATGGCGAACGCCGGCGGCGCCTGGGATAACGCCAAGAAAATCGTCGAGGTCGACCTCAGGCAGAAAGGCACGGACCTGCACGCTGCCACCGTCGTCGGCGATACCGTCGGTGATCCGTTCAAAGACACGTCGTCGGTCGCCTTGAACCCGGTGATCAAGTTCACCACTCTCTTTGGCCTTCTGGCTGTTGAGATTGCCGTGACCATGACGAACCGCGGCCTCAAACTCGGCATCGGGACTCTGTTCTTCCTGATCGCCCTTGTTTTCGTTTACAGGTCTTTCTATGGCATGAGGATACCAGAAGAACCAACCGGCTCTGGCAAAGCGGCTCCCAGCCGCGCCACCGAACAGCCGGCTCTGGCCGCAGCCGGCGCTCGACGCCACTGAACCATTCTGCTACCATCCAAGGTCTGCTCGCCAATCGGTGGGCAGACCTTTTTCCTTTTGGATGCCGTGGTCGGCGCATTGCGAAGAAGGCCAGATGTCCGCAGGGCGAGTTTGGCGTAGCGTGAATTTCTGGGGGAATGCTCCCAACGGCCCAGCGTTGGTTTGGGAAAATTTTCGCCAGGTTTCCTGTCATTTCGCTGTAACCGGCCGTTCGGAGTAGCGGTCGGTGACAAATACGGGCCGCTGCCGCATGCTTGACAAGGCGGCGTTTGCAGGCCCAAGTTCTGCTAGAGTAGGCTGGTTACGAATGAGTATTGTGCGTCTCGTGTCGAGCATTGGCTGGCGCTTTTGGATCGCCAGCCTCTTTCTGCTAACGACACAGGCCTTCGCGCAATCGGCTCTTTCCCCGTCTCAGGCGCGGATCACTTCCATCCGCTGCGAGCAGGACGCGATCACGATTCTTGTCACCGTTCCCCTAGGCGTGCAAAAGGTTACGTTGGAATCGCGCACTTGCTTGGGCCCCGGCGCCTGGGCGCCCTTAGCTGTCGCCTGGCTGGATGGCCAGACGACTGAGGTCACTTTTGAGGTGCCCAATTCCGAAAATGTAGGGATCCTGCGCGTCCGGACGGACAACGATGATCCTCTTCCCCTGACTTTTTATCAGGGCCCCACATCTTTCTACTCCGATGTCAGAGCGGCGGGTTTGGAGAAGGCTTCCGGGTCGGGCGCCAATGTTGGACTGGCAGGGGGGACAGTGGCGGCGTTGAACCAGCCGAATGCGATCGGCCGGGACGTTGTCGAATCGGACCTTTGGGAGATCCAGGGCAGCACCCTCTACTTTTTCAATCAGTATCGCGGGCTTCAAATTATCGATCTCAGCACCCCGGACCAGCCGGTCGTGACCGGGACTCATCTGGTGCCTGCCGCCGGGGAGCAGATGTACGTCCTGAACGGGCGCTATGTCATTCTACTGGCGCAGCCTGGTTGCGGCTGGGATTTGAGCACGGAGCAGAGTCAGGTGATCGCCCTGGAAGTAGCCAGTGGAGTGCCGGCGCCCGTCGCGAGCCTGGCTGTGCCTGGCCGCATCCAGGAGAGCCGCCTGGTCGGCTCTGCGTTGTATGTGGCGTCGCAGAGTTACCAACCAGTTCCCGGGAGCCTGGACGCGTCGTGGGAATGGGGAACGACCGTTTCTTCTTTTGACCTTTCGAATCCGGCCCGGCCAGCTGTTAAGGACAGCTTAAGGTATCCAGGCCAGGGTAACGTGATTTACGCGACGGACCGATATTTGTTCGTTGTGACCCAGAGCGTGACCAACTGGTGGCAATCGGTGGTCCATTATATCGACGTATCCGCTGCAGACGGGTCGATGAAGGAGGTTGGTGCGATCGTGGCGGCCGGCCGGGTGGTCGACAAGTTCAAGATCAACCTGAACGGCGACGTTCTGACGCTGATTTCAGAAGCGTGGAAGACAACCAATTCGTCTGTCAGCACCGTTTTGCAGACCTATTCACTGGCCAAACCCGCCGCGCCCGAAACCTTGGGCCGACTCCAGTTGGCGGAAGGCGAACAGCTGCATGCAACCCGGTTCGATGGCAACCGGGTTTACGTCGTGACTTTCCTGAAATCCGGTCCATTGTGGATTGTCGATTTGGCCAACCCGCGTGTTCCCAGGATCACCTCCGAACTGCGCGTCCCAGGATGGTCAACTCACCTGTGGCCGGTTGGCAATCGGCTCGTTAGCATCGGCATCACCGATACCAACGATTGGCGCGTGTCCGTTTCGCTCTTCGATGTCCAAAACCCTGCCAAGCCCCAGCTCCTAACGAAACTGCCAATTGGGGTCGACAGCTCCTGGAGCGAGGCCAACGACGACGATCGCGCTTTCGGAATTTTCCCCGAAGCCGGTTTGATTCTGGTGCCATACCAGGGTTACACGACCAACGGCTATGCCAATCGTGTCCAACTCATCGATCTGAACACCGACAACCTGCGCGCCCGCGGCATGATCGAGCATCTTTTCCAGCCGCGCCGCGCTGCCTTCTACCAGGACCGCATCTATTCGATCTCGGGGAAGGAACTGCTCGTGGTGAATGCGTCCGACCGCAATCGCCCGACGGTTCGCAATACCGTGGAACTCTCCTGGAACGTTGACCGGGTGTTTCTGGCCGGCGATTACTTGCTGGAGTTGGCCAACGGCGACAGTTGGAGTGGCGCTGCCCCGCAAGCTGCCAGTCCTCCGGCAGTCCGGGTTGTTCGGACGGCTGATCCGGGCCGAACGTTGAGCCTGTTAGTCGTATCGAACGCCCTGCCCGTGGCAGGCGCGACGATTAACGATGGAACGCTCTATCTCGCACAAGTGCCGATGAGCGACAAACCCTCCACAGCGGCGCTCGTTTTGTCTGCGATCGATGTCTCGCGGCTGCCTCAGTTGCAGTGGCTCGGTCAAACCCAAGCGGTTGCGGCCAAATTAGATACTGCGTCGATTCTCCAGCCGTTATGGACCAAGCCGGGCCTCCTGGTGTGGTCCGCGGGCACAGCGGCCACGTCCGGAAACGTCAGCGAGTTCTCCGGCGGCGGCAACAGCGGGCGTTTCTTTGCCTTTGATGTCACCAAACCTTCCGCCCCGCGTTTTGTTTCGGAAGTGAATCTGACGACTAACACCTGGTGGAATTTCAGTTCGGCCTTCACGGCCAATGGCCTTGTCCTTCTCAGTCACCAGACATCCGAGTTTGTCACCGGACCCTCTTCGAACAGCCAATTGCCTCCGTCGCGAGTGGTTGGCAAGGACCCCGAAGTCCTGCCGACGAATAAGCCGCCCGCCGGCCTTTGGGTCGACCGTTACTACCTGGATGTGATCGACTATGCGGATCCCAAAGCGCCAACCCGTCGGCGGCCGGTCAATATTCCCGGTCAACTAACCGGTGTCTCCTATAACGGGGCGATCCTTTACACGGTAGGCCCGCATTGGACTAACTGGACCACCGATTGGGCCGAGTGGCTCGATGTCAGCGCCTACAGCGGCGTGTCGGCAGCTTTGATCACTTCCCTGGCCCTTCCGCCGGATTGGCCCCATCCGCTGCTGGTGAGCGGTCCTAATGTCCTCCTCGGCCGGCCGGATGCCGCCACGAGCACCAGCCAGATCGAAACATGGGGCATTTCGCAAGTTGGCAAGTTTACACGGATCGGGTCGACCAAGGTGGCGTCGACCGTGCAGGGCTTCGCCCTTTTCGGGAACTTGCTCGCTGTGCAGCAGAGCAATGGCATTAGCTTGTTCAACGCCACCAATCCCGCCGCGCTCGTCTCCATTGGCCGAGGTGAATCGCTCGGTTGTCTTGGCTATGATTTAAGCCAGGGCGCCGCCTCGTTTGCTAGTGGCCTGTGGCTACCTCTGGCTGATTACGGCATCTACCGGATTCGGGCCATTCCTTAGTAGTCCGTCCATGCTTCTGGTGGGACCGTCAGCCTTTTCGTCCGCCTTCTGCTTTTGAGCGCAGTTTTTCGCTTCAGCCCGCCGCCTTCTGCTTTTCTGCTTTTGAGCGCCGACTTTAACTTTAGTTCGGCCAGGCAACGTCCGGAATCGAACCGCTTCAACTGTCATAATCGCAGAAGCGGGTTCAAGCAGGGGCCAGAGGTGAGCGGGGCCGGGATTCTCTGACGTGAACGTGGCGGGCAAAGCCTGGCTAAAGCCCGCGCTCCTATTTATTTGCAGCGTGGCGGGCTTGAGTTTCATCATCGGACCGCGGCCCGTTGTGAAGGAATAGGGAAGCTGGCCCTCAGGCGGGCGCGAGCTTCCCAGGATCTTCTCAGTTCGTAATGTCGAAGGTGGTGCTTTGTTCGCGGATGGGCAGATAAGTCTTATACCATTCCTTTTGCGCTGGACTGTCGGCGTAATTCTTGAGGGCGTCTTCGTCCGCGAACTCCATCACAAAGGCGTGCGTCTTGTCGCCTTGGACTTTGATGGATTTAACCCAAACCCGGGTGATTCCCTTGTATTTGGTGGGCAACGCCACGACGCCATCCAGCGCCGCTTTAATCTGGGCAGGGGTCGCGTCGGCCTTAAACTTTACCGTGACCACATGGATAACGGTCTTGGGAGTGGCGTCCGCGGAAGCCGTGGCGGCGGTGATGGCAAGAAGCCCGGCGGCCAACAGGGTGGTAATGAGTGTCTTCATAGGTTTTTGTTTGATCGGGATATACGGTCAAAACGATCTCACCTCAAGACACGGTCGAGTGAAAACGGTTTCACGCGCGATCCAAGATGGCGACATTCTTCCTTTTGGACGGAATCCGAGTTGAGTCGTTCCTTGGGAACTCTGGGGCAACGCGGCAGCAGCGGCAAAGCCCAGTTTAAGTCGTCGCCTGGTATCCCCGCTGGTAGAGCGCATTGCACAGCTTCGTCATTCGATCTCAACCCGATGCCCGCGGATCAAGAGGCGATTGCGATCGGGTAGCATCGGGTTTCGATCGGGAGTTGATCGCGTTTACGGCGAAAGGAACAAGGAGAGAATGCCCGCGCGGCCCGACCATTCGAATTGTCGGCATTGGGATGGTCGCTTGGCCACTGGCTGGAACCTTCATGGAATAGATGGTTTGAACTGCCGATTCGCCCCTGGCTGCTCGCGCCTTGCCGGATGAGCCGTCGCTCGATTCTACGGCGCCACGGAGTGAACGTTCCACAATTGTGGAAGTCCAAAACGCCTAAAACAGGCCGAAAACCGCCTAAATTGCCTCGATTCGAGACAGGAGGCGCATAAAACGAGACAACGACCTGCTAAAATGGGCTGAAATGCTTCGAAAGAGGCCTCAAATTTGGCACGAAGTGTGCCGCAGGGGCGTCTCTCGTCGGTGGTCGGGCAACCCGGTCGGAGACGAATTTTGGCCTTGGACGTGACCAAATCCGGTTCTGGAGCACGACCCGGCGCCGCGCCCCAGAACGGACGGAATGCGGATCAGTCTTACTGGACGACGCTGGCGCGATAGAAGCGCTGCGAACGTCCCGCGGTCGAGGTGGTGTCGTTCACCTGCAGAGTGCTGCCGGTGAGGGATGGAACATCCTGGAGCAATTGCCACGAGGTGGTGGCCGCGAGCGAATCGCTGAACTCAACGCGGTAATGAGTCCCGGCGGTGCCCTGCAAGGTCAGAGTGGCTTTGCCACCGGCGACGACCAGGCTCAGAGAAGGCCCGCGCGCGCCGCCAAGGGCATTCGCGTGTTTTTGGATGGTCGCTGCCGGCAAGAGGCCGGGGTAGGTGACGAGACGGAAGATTCGACCCACCATACCTTCACCGCCGCCCGCGGTTGCGCCGAGAAAACCCGCGCCAGTGGGCATGGCGAAGGAATCGCTCACGCCGGTGGCTGTTCCAGCCAGGACGCCGTTCGTATAGAGGTTCATGGAAAACTCAGCCGCGTTCCAGACGTAAACGAGGTGAGTCGGCGCGGTCGGAGAGTAGATCGGGGGGGTGAACAAGTAATCAGCCACCCCGAGCTGGGTAAACCCTACTTGTCCGGTGTTTTCCCACTGCGCATAACGGAGATTGCTGCTCGAGTTTTCACCGACCGCGAGGTATCCATCGCTGCGTCCCGCCGGATCGCCCTCGACGATGAACTCCATGGTGATGTCACCGGAAGTTGCCCCGAAGTCGAAGGGCACTGCTCCGGTTCCGGTCAGAGTCACGGCGTTGGTCAGTTGGGAGATGGGAACCAGGCCGGATGCCTTGTCCGCGGCGATGACGGCATCGTATGGGGCCAGGATTGGGGTGACCAGAACAGTTACCTTGGCCGTGGCAGTGGATATGCTGTTCGATGCGATCAGTGTATAAGTCGTGGACACGCTCGGCGCGACGGTCTGATTGGTCGTCGCTGTCACATTGGCATTGTTCAGGTAAACGGCAGTCGCATTCTGCACCTGCCAGCGGAGGACGCTCGAGCCCTGGCCGAGGATTTCGGCCGGATCAGCCGTGAACGAAGTAACGAGAGGCGGCCGCAGGACGCTGGTGAATGCTTCGGCATGACGTTTGATGGCCGCTTCGGGAAGGATGTCGTCGTAGACCACCACCCGGAAGATGCGGCCGATCATGGCTTCACCGCCGCCGGGATTGGTTCCGAGGAAGCCTGGGCCGGTCGGCATGGCGAAGGCGTCGTTGACGCCGTTGACCGGGTTGGAAGCAACTCCGTTGACATAGACCTTCATTGAAAACGCAGCCGCATTCCACACGTAAACGACATGAGTGGCGATGCTCGGGGAGGCTATTGAAGGGACAAAGGTGTAATCGGCCACGCCCGCTTGGGTAAATCCAATGACGTGCGTGTCTTGCCACTGCTCGTAGCGCAGGCTGCTGGTGCTGTTTTCACCCACCGCAAGGTAGCCCGAATCGCCCGTGGCGTCGGCGTCCCCTTCCAAAATAAACTCCATCGTCACATCCCCGGAATTCGCCCCGAAATCAAAGGCTTCACTGTTTGTCCCGGTTAGGGTGACCGTGTTCGTGAGGAGGGCGAGCGGGGTCAATCCGCTGGCCTTGTCCGCGGCGATGGCCGCGTCGTAATCGTCCAGACGCGGATTGACCATCACTTTGACCTGCGCGGTCGTGACGGCGACTTCGTTCGAGGCCATCAGCGTGTAAGCAGTCGTGACGGCGGGCGAAACGCTTTGGTTGGTGACGGTGACCAGCGCGCCATTCAAGAACACGCTCGTGGCATTCTGCACCTGCCAGCGCAAAACGGACGACCCCTGCGATGGGATCTCAGCCGGCGCGGCCGTGAACGACCCGATGATTGGCAAAGCCACACTGGCGAATGCATTGGCGTGGCTCTTGATGGCGGTATCGGCCAACACCCCTAGATAGACGGTGGCGCGGTAAATCGTGCCTGCCATCGCCGCGCCGCCGGTCTGATCCGAGCCGAGAAATCCTTCGCCCGTTGGCAGGGCGAAATCCGCTGTGACTCCGGTGGTGGTGCCAGCGAGCACACCATTCACATAGAGAGTCATGGTCGAATCGGTGGCGTTCCAGGCGTAAGCCAGATGGGTTGGATAAGCGGGCGAGGCAGACGACGGCGTGAACAGGTAATCAGCAATGCCGGCCTGGGTGAAACCAACCTGGCGGGTGTTCTGCCATTGCTCGAAGCGCAAACTGCTGGTGGTATTCTCGCCGACGGCGATATATTGGACATCGCTGATGGCAGGATCGCCCTGAAGAATGAACTCCATGGTGGCGTCTCCAAAGGTTGCTCCGAAGTTAAACGCCTTCCCAGCGGTGCCATCCAGAACCGCCGGCGTGGTCAGTTTGGCAACGGCTGTCGCGGTTGTGTCAGCGGTGATGGCCGCGTCATAGGCAGCGAGGCCCTGGTCCAATTTGGCGGTTGCAGCTTGGGCGGCGGCGAACCCATACATCAGGTCGACCGCGGTGAGGGCAAGCAACAAGCCCGTGCGAGCTTTGATCCGAGTTGGTTTGACCTTCTTGATTTGTGTTTTCATACGTCTAAACATCTCCTGACTACTCTATTTCCCTTGGGACTGCGCCGGCTGTGACAACCGAATCAGTGCACCCAAGTCCTTCTACAAAATCAAGACGGCCAAGGCGATCACTTTTCACATCGGCCGCTCCGTGAGCCGCTCCGTGGCGCTTCGCATTCGCTCACCGCCTTCATTCTCGGCCGCGCAGCCATGTCTTGCGGGGCGAAACGGGTGGCTCAGTTCAGGGATGGAGCGACGGCGCAATCTCGTATTGGTCCTTTTCGAGGTCGATGGTGACGGAGGTGCCGTCGGCGAAGGTGGTTCGCTGGCGCCGCCAACTGGAGTCGAGGAATTCGTGGCGCGTCATTTCCGCGAGGGCGACGCGGCGATGGAGGGAACAAAGCGTGCGGACGCGCTCCAAGCTCTCCGGGTCCGGATCAAGCCCAAGGTATGGCATGCCGCCGTTGGCCAAGGCGTGCAGGAAACCCCAGTCTTTTTCCGGGATGCCCCATTCGCCGCGGCCCAGGGACCACGGCATCAACAACGCGTCATGATAGACCAGGTTGAAGAGGGGAATGGGGAGTCCCATCGACGGACCCTTGCCCGGATTCGGATTGAGCGCGAATGGACCATGATGGACCAGGTCGAGGCAAGGGATCGACCAGTCGCTGGGTTCTTCCGAACTGACAATGCCGCCCCACGCTCGCACCGAGTTCAAGCATTCACTGCGGTCCCGAAGGCATTGGCTGCGCGTCACGGGGTGTTCCAGGCTGTAACACTCCTCCGGAGGCACAACCGAGAAGACGTCCAGGTACGCTCCGCGCAGCTTCACACCGTGAGCGAGAATGGCCCCATGGTTCTTGCGCACATGGCCCGGGGCCAGACTGGGGCAGAGCACCGATTGGCGTCCGCCATACCAGGTGCTGCCGGAAGGATGGCGTCCGCTTTCTTCCAGGAGCGCGTGCCGGTCCTGGTAGGAAGACGCGTCGAGGTAATAGTCCCGGTATTGATCGTGGATGGCGAAGAGGAAGCCGAGTTGGTCGCAAACCTCGGCAAAGTGCTTCAAGCCGTCCCAACCGCCCGCTTCAGGACATGGCGGAAGGACATCCGGATGGAGGTTGTCATAGCCGCGCAGGCCCCAGCCATCGAGGTGCACATAGGCATTGGTGATACCTTTGCTGCGGACGGCTTGGAGATGGTTCGCCCGCGCCTCGAATGTCACCAGGTCGTGGTTCTTGGCCGGGTCATCCTTATGATAATAACTCGATTCCGGTTGGATGTGATAGAGGATGCTGGTGTGAATGACGGGCGCCCCAAGCAGGCGTCCAACTGCCGGATTGCGCGCGATCTTTTCGCGCAAGGAAACAAAGCGTCCGCTGGCGATGGCGTAGCGCCGGTAGCGCTTGGCTAGGTCGACGTAATTGCCTTTCTCAAGGAAGCAGAACCGGACCCGCCGCGGGTAAGCGAAGCGGCCGAGGGAATGAACCCAGCGAGGCCCGATCGTGGTGGGTCCGCCGGCGGGATGGTCGAAGTGGCAACCGGCATCATCGGGGGTCTCCAGGATGACGAGCATGGCCGCGCTGCCTTGTTCGTGGCCCCACCATGGTTGGTAGAGGCCGCGGCCGAAACAGGCGGTATCGTAGAGCCAGGTTTTTTCGGGCCAGCTCTTTGGCAGCAACATGCCTTGCATGAAAGGCACGACAGTCTGCCCGAATGAGTCCGGCACAAATGCCGCCGGCCATTCGCAACGCTGCACCCGGTCGGCCCCATCCGACGCAATCAAGGTAGCCACCAAATCCTCTGCTTCGCCTTCAAAGCAAAGGAACAATTGAAGGCTTAGGTCCAGCAGTTCGCCGTCGGCGCGGTACTGGCCGAGGTCAATCTTTAGACCCTTCTCAAAGCCGTTTTCATACGCGGCCGCACTCTTGCTGCCGGCAGCGGCCAGGCGGAGCGAGATCGTGTTGGTGCCGTGGCGCACGCGGAGGTCACCGTCGCTTGAATCCCGCGTCTGCCACGCCGCCGAACCGGTTTCAACCCGAAAGGCCAGGGTGGTGGAGTTAACTTCGAGGCGGTGCTTGACTCCGAGGGCACGCCAGGCGTTCCCGTCTGTCGCTCCCGACAGGGCCTGGGGCGAAGCGATGTTCTGACCGGAGCTTGTTCGTCCAACCAGCAGAAGCAGCAGAGGAACCGTCAGCCGGAAAGCAGCGTAGGTCATGCGCCCAGGTTAGTGTGACGGGCTTCAAATAGCTACACAAACGGGGGCCATCCGGTCACCGCGGAGTTGGGCTGCGGAAAGGCCCGGCGCGGGCAGAAACGCCTCGGCAGGGCGGCTCGCGGCGTTTGACGTTGGGCAGGCGTTGCCTTCCCTCTTCGTCGGGCATTGCAGAAGCGAGGCTGGCGGGGCGAATCCTGGAACCGGCCGTGGTCCGACTTAGAAAGGAGAGCGGTCAGGGCATGACCCCAACGCCTCATTCAGGAGCCGCGAAAAGCGAATCGCCCCGGGCGCGCTCAGGTGCTGCAGATCGACAAAGTCAGTGGGGAAAAACCCCGGCGCGTCGCGGTAACACAAATAGCGGGCGTGATACTGTCTGGCGAGAGATTTGAGCTGGGTGTCCGTTTCTTGCCAGTAGGCCGGATCCATTTCGGCAATGTAGGTTTTCCAGAATGGAGGCACAACCAGGACCGGTTCGATGCCTCTGTCAGAGAGACGCTGCAAAAGGCGACGGAAGCAAGCGAGGTTTGGTTCTTCGTTGCGCCAGTGCATCAAGCGATGGTGAATTCTCAAGGCGTGCTTGGCGGCCGCTTCGCTCAGATCGGGCGAAGGAGGAGCGGGTTCCAAGGAACGGCCCCACCCTCTGGCATCGATCTCGGGATCTTCATATGGGCGCTGCCAGTCGCCGCCCCGGGCCACTCGGTGGGCGGCTGTTTGCAGTTCTTTGACAGTGATCTCGGGGCTGCGCAAGGCAATGGCGCTGCCCATGCGAACGTCCCAATTGTCGCGCCAGCGGCGAGGCCAGAGGTTCCACTCGTGCCAATAGTAGTATTGGCGTTCTGGAGCGGCTTCCTCCAATTGGCAGAAGAGAGAGATGTAATGGACACAAACAATCACCCGGCGCAACTTCGGCAGTTGATTCAAGACGCGTTCGGCCAAGGCGTCGTCATAGTAGAGCGTTTGGGCGAAGTTCGCCAAATTGTAGGCGCTTCCCGACAATTGGTCGGGCGCGATGCCGTAATAGCCGCTCGATGAGCCCAGAATCAGGGTGTCAACCTGCTTGGAGAGTCCTTCCAATTGCTTGCGCTTGACCGAATAGACGTTTGGAATTCGGGACGCAAACCATTCCAGGCCGCCCCAGGCCAGCAGGAGCGGCAAGGAAAAGAGCAAGAGATCCACGGCCAGACGCCTTCCCGCCGGGGCCGGGCTGGGAGCAGCCTCGGTCTGGCCCTGATTAGAAGTGACCATAGATAAAGGACTGCGTCTGGCGTGCGGAGACGAACACCAGGAGGATCATCGCATAGTAGAGAGTCCAGCGCGGCCAGCGCGGCCAAAGAAGAAGAGGATCCAGCCGCGCCCGGTTCAGTCTGAACCAGGTCAGTCCTTCCAAGAGGGCGAGACTGCCAAGCGCCAGCAAGAACCGCGTCCGGGTCAAACCGGGGATGGCCCAATGCAGCCGGGTGGCTGGAATGGAATGATCCAGGCCCGGAATGAGATGGGTCACGTAGCCAAGCGCCGCGCCCAGATCAGCGGCCCGGAAGAAGATCAATGCAAAAACAAACAGGTGAAAAGTGGCCACGGGACTCCAGATGCTGCGGGCCGGTTGCAAGCGGGCATGTCGCTTGAAAAACGCATTGCGCTGGCGCAGCGTCAGCGCGGACACCACAATGAAGACACCGTTCAAAACGCCGAAGATCAGATAGGTCCAGGTCAAGCCGTGCCAGAGCGCGACGGCGAGCATGTTGCCGAGCAAAGCCAAGGCCAGACCGGTGTTGCCCAAATGGCGCAGCCCCATGCGCAACGGGAGAAAGAGATAGTCCCCCAACCACGAAGTCAGCGACATGTGCCAGCGGCGCCAAAACTCTTGCAGGTTGCGGGCGAGATACGGTTGGTTGAAGTTCTCCGGCCCGGTAATGCCAAAGAGCATGCCCAAGCCAAGGGCAAGGTCGGTCAAACCCGAGAAGTCCGCGTAAAGCTGCATCGCATAGCAGTAGGCGCCGATCAACAGTTCGAGCGACGAATAACCTGCTGGATTCGCAAAGAGCCGATCGACGATCAGGGCCAGCTGATCGGCAATCACCACCTTCTTAAAAACGCCGAAGAGCATGCGCTGCAGCCCGGTTGTCACCTGGCCCACGCTCGGTTGGCCGAGGCCAGCGAGTTGGTCGAAGAAGTCTCCCGCGCGTTGAATTGGACCGCTGACGATTTGCGGGAAGAAACTCGCATAGAGCGCCAGCGAGAGGAAGTCCCGTTGAACCGGCACTTTCTCCCAGTAAACATCCAGCAGGTAGCCGAGCAGCTTGAAGATGTAATAGGAAAGCCCGAGTGGAATGACGAGCAATGCCGCCAGGTCAAAGCCGGCTGAGCCGGCCGCCCCCGGCCATGCCTGCACCACTTGTTGCGCGCATTTGAAGAAGATTAACAGACCGAGCAAGGCGGCCACGCCGCCTCCCAGACAGAAGCGCCGGCGGCGTTGGACGACTCCCGGCGCCAGGCCGCCAGCTGTCCAGTGGACCAAGGCGACGAGCAGAAGCAGGCCTCCTGTATGCCAGACGCTCCAGCTGGCATAAAAGCCAAGCGAGAAAAGCAGCAGCACAGCGCGCCGCCAACCCAGCGGCACCGCGTAATAAAGGCAAAGGCAGAGAACGAGAAAAAGGCCGAAATTGCCGGAAAGAAAGGACATTACTTGAACCGCAACGCGATCAACCGCATCAAATCGCCCACCGTATTGAGCGCTTTGACTTCCTTGACCGTGAAGGACGTAGCAAAGGCCTTCTCAGCAGCGACGATCAGGTTGATGTGGCTCAGCGAATCCCATTCCTCGATGTCCTGCGCGCTGGTTGTTTCGGTGATCTCGAGTTTTGGATTGTCAAAGACATCGCGGAAGACGGTCGTGAGCCGGGTATGAATCTCAGGGAAGGTCATGCTGAAATTGCGTCGTGAGCTGGTGCAGGGGCGCGTTCGTCGATCCAGACTGGGACGGGCGTGTAGGCGGCGGGGTCGAGAACCCAGTGCGTTTCCCCATCGCCGAGGATGGCAGACTGTCCGAAGCCAAACTGCCGAAAGAAGTCTTTGACCCGGACGTTCTTTGCCGTCGGCCGATAGCGTCCGAGAATTTGTTCGTAGCCGCCGCGGCGCGCATAGTCCACGATCTTATTCATCACGAATTGCTCCACCCCGCGCTGCAGGACCCGGCAGCTCATCAGAAACGTATCAATCTCCAACGTGCGCTCCAACCGGTGCAGAATGACCACACAAACGAGTCCAAAATCACCGAACCGGTCCTGCACCGAAACCGTCAAGGGATAGTAGTTCTTCAGGTCGCGCCCCATCGCGTCGCATTGTGCCTCGGAATAGCGGGCGGTAGTGAGGTTGAACTGATTGCTGCGTTGGATCAATTGAGCGACGCGGCCGAGGTTGCCGGCGTGGAACGCGTCGACCGTCGCGACGGTCTGGAGCGACTGGAGATACGCCTGGACATCTTTAAAATTCTTCGCCTCCTGCTCGCGGCGGTCCTGATCGTGATAAAGCTGGGTGCGCTGCGTATCGAGGCCTGACTGGGAGCCCGCTTCGAATAGATTCAACTCCGACAAGGTTCGAACGTAGAGTGCCGGATCTTCGGGCAGTTCCGGAACAATGACCTGGGGCAGCATTTGCCGAACGAGGTTACGTTCGAACGGATGGTCATCCAGAAACACCATCGCGTCGTAGCCGATATGAAGCTTTTCTCGAATGGCCACGATGTTGGCCGCTTTGCTGTCCCAGTTGACCGCCCAGGCCGCCACGTCCGCTTCTTTCAGCACCATGCCTGGATGCTCGCGGAAAACACGACGCGCCAGCGCTTCGTCATTCTTGCTGCACACGGCCAACAGGATGCCCCGCTGGACGAGTTCGCGCAGGAACAACTGGAATCCACGGAACACCCCTCCTTCGTCCAGCTCTCCCAACGCCAGGCCCTCGATGCCATCGTCGCCCACCACGCCGCCCCAGAGGGTATTATCCAGGTCCACCACCACGCACTTGGCGCTGCGCCCGAGGCCGGCGATGGTAATGTCGACGAGGCTTTGCGCCACGTCGGGCAAACGTTCCAAGGCGCATAAGGACTTGGCGAGGATCCAGAGCTTCTCGTCCAGGAAGCTCGAACGGCCACGCCAGGCCGCCAGATAATCCAGATCGCATAGGAAGACGCTGGCGAAACGCTTGGCGCGTTGGACCAGTTCACGGTTCAATTCCATGACGGCCGATTGGAACGTCTCCGCCGCCTTCAGGCCGTAGTGGCCGAAGGGCCGTTCGTAAGGCACCACGAACGTGCTCTGAATGACCGGCACCGACAGGCGGGCTTGAATGGCCTCCCAGACGGCCTCGATTTCGGCTCCTTTCCTCGCCGCGAAAGTGGCTTTTTCCGCGCGAGCGTCCGGGAAACTGCCCCGCAGTTTGAAGGTGGACTGGAGAATCACGACGACCTGGGGCGCAAAGGCGTAGAGGTCGGAGCTGGCGTTGAGGGACTCCAACAGAACGGTGTCATAGCCCGCTTCGTAGATCTCGACCCGGAGCTGCTCACGGGCGAAAAGCACCCGCAGCAAGGGGATCATGTGTTGGGTGGAAACATCCGCCAGGATGGCAAGCTTGAGCGGATCTCCGTCAACAGCTAATCGCTTTGCCTGCTTGAGCAATTGGTGATACTCAAGGCTCGCGTGGGTGCCCCTTAACATGCGGGCCTTGCCTTTACCTGCCAAGCAACTTGAGTGCTGGGGGCGAGTGAATAGCGGTGATTGAGGAAGGTCCCAAACGGGGCGTACACGGGCTGACCAAGCGCGTAACTGAGGATCAAACGCTGACCGACTCCGGACGTAACCGCATTGTTGACCGCAACCAACATGCTGCCTAGACGCACAGATTGAGAATAAACCGTGTGGAACCGGCCGTCAGTCGGTGGCTTTGCCTGATTTTAATTCGGCAAATCCTCATTAAGCGGTAATTGCCGAGTCCTGTGCCGATTATGCGCGAGCCTAGCGCGGTGTTGACAAGGCCTTAGGGTTACCTATGGTTCGCGAGTAGCGGCACGTGGGCCAAGACTGGGGGTGAGGCGTGCACCATCCTGCTGTTCAGCATCTTGCACGGCCCTCGGATTCACTTCGGCGATGGAATGAGACCAACGGCAACCAGTGACGGATCGACGGCTGGCTCTTTCGATGGGGAGCGTCGCCGCGGCCTCTCCCGCCTCCGGCACCTCCTTGCCACCCTGACCTCCGGGGGCGACGACTCCCTCGAATTGTCCCATACCCGGTCTGCTTATCGAAAAGTGCTGCAGGCGCTTGTCCTACTCGCTGGCATCGGCTTGCTGGACTGGTTTATCACGTCGGAGATCTCCGTCTCGACCCTTTACCTGGTGCCCGTCGGTTTGGTGGCCTGGTCCATGGGCCGGGTGGGGGCGATCAGCATGTCTTTGTTGTCCTCGGCGGTATGGTTCGCTGCGGAGGCGGTCGGGCGACAACCGCACACGACCGGAGGTGAAGCTTTTTGGCAGGCGGTCAGCCGGTTCTGCTTTTTCGTGGTGACCGGGCTTTTGATCGATCGAATCCACGCCTTGACCGCCAACCTCGAAGGCGTGGTCCAGGCGCGCACCGTTGCCCTCGAGAAGGAGGTGGTCCGCCGCAAGGAATTGGAAAAAGAAGCCGCCGAAATTACCAATCGCGAGCAGGAACGCATTGCGCGCGAGTTGCATGACGAACTGGCCGGCTATCTTGCGGGCATCGCCTTTCGCGTTAAGGTTCTGGCAGAAAGCCTCGATCGCCGCGGCGCCGCCGAGGCGGGCGAGGCCCGGGACCTGGTCGGACTGGTCAATCGCGCCACGGACCAGGTGCGAGGGCTGGCCCGCTTGTTGGTTCCGATTGAAGGGCCGGACCGCGATCTGAGTGCGGAACTCTCCCGCTTGGGAAGAGAGGTGGAGACGGTGTTCGGGATCACCTGCCCCATCAGCGTCGCCAATCAACTTCCCAAACTGACAACGAATCAATGCGTCGAACTCTACCGGATCGCGCAAGAAGCCGTGCGCAATGCCGTCCGACATTCCAAGGCCGAGTTGGTCCAAATCTCTGTGACGGTTGAAACCGATCGATTGGTCCTGAGCGTGCGCTGTGATGGCCTCCCGTGGGAGCCCTCTTCCGCGCCGTCTGAGGGTTTAGGCCTTCGGATCATGCATCATCGCACCGAGATGCTCGGGGGCACCCTCTCGATTTCTCCACTCGAGGAAGGCGGAGCGCTCGTGATCTGCCGCATGCCGATCCTTCCCGGGTCCGAACTGCCAACGACTGCAAAGACCTCGTGAGGACTGTATGACCGAGAAAGCCCGAATTCTGGTGGTCGATGATCATCCTTTCTTCCGGAGAGGTGTCGTCGAATGGCTGAATCAACAGGATTCGGTGACGTGCTGCGGAGAAGCCGATTCCATCCCAGCCACTCGAGCCGCCGTGGAAGAGCTTAAGCCGGATGTCATTCTCCTCGACCTGAGCCTCCAGG
This sequence comes from Verrucomicrobiota bacterium, assembly GCA_046346765.1. Lineage (GTDB taxonomy): Bacteria > Verrucomicrobiota > Verrucomicrobiia > Limisphaerales > SIBE01 > JAXMHN01. The sequence continues at coordinate 133,356 of JAXMHN010000008.1, forward strand.
GCGGCGATGGGCTGGACCTGACCATGGAATTGTCCCGCATACACCCAAGTGCCCGGATAGTCATCCTCTCTCAGCGGGACGAAGATGTTTACGCCCACCGGGCGCTTCGGGCGGGAGCGCGCGGCTACGTCATGAAATCCGAGGCCACCGAAACGGTTTTGTTGGCGATTCAGACCGTTTTGCGTGGAGAGATCTATGTTAGCCGCCCCGTGGCGGCGCGCGCGCTCCACAAACTCTTTCCGGACCCGCTTTCGTCCCAGCCAGAGCTGGCGCGACTGTCGGATCGGGAACTGCAGGTGTTCCAACTGTTGGGCGCGGGGTGCGCCAACCGGGAGATCTCCGAGATTCTCAAGATCAGCACCAAAACGGTCGAAACTTATCGAGAGCATCTCAAGCAGAAGTTGAATCTAGCGGATTCGGACGCACTCGTCCGGGCGGCACGACGTTGGGTGAGTGAGGGTTAGGGAAGCTGGAGACGGAACGAGAGGCTGACTTGACTGGACTAAGTTGGCTCTGGTAAGTGGTGATCACCTAACCTGAATAGGTGGTATTTCCTGATGGTCTAAAGGCCTGTTTTAGGCTATAGATCCGCCGGTTGATGTAGGCAACAGCGTGCTTTCTGCAGAAGTTAACAATCAGCTTACGATCCTCGCGCTCCGCACCTGCGGGGCCGTCCTGGCATAATTCTCCTTCGCGGTGTATGACGATCATCTCGATTGCATTCCGCCCGTGTACCGAAAAGACTAAGATAAAATGAAGGCTGTCATTCTAGCGGGTGGCTTGGGCTCCCGCCTCTCGGAAGAAACCGTAACCCGTCCGAAACCGATGGTTGAGATCGGCGGTCGCCCGATTCTCTGGCACATCATGAATATTTTTGCGACCAACGGCATCACGGAATTTATCGTGGCGTTGGGCTACAAGGGGGAGATGGTCAAGCAGTATTTCCTCAATTTCAATGCTTTGAATAGCGACGTGTCCGTCGATTTGTCGACTGGGAATACCACCATTCATCGGCGCAAACACCCGGATTGGAAGGTGCATCTGGTCGACACGGGCTTGGAGACGAACACGGGCGGCCGGTTGCGGCGCTTGGGTGATTGGCTCTGTGACGACGAGACGTTCATGTTCACCTACGGAGATGGACTGACCGATTTGAACATACGCTCGGTGATCAAACACCATGAGGAGCATGCGAAACTGGCCACTGTGACCGCGGTCCGTTCGCCCGCCCGCTTCGGGCGTCTTTCCATCGACGGCGGGATGGTGCGGGACTTCAATGAAAAGCCTGACATGGGGGAGGGCTGGATCAACGGCGGCTATTTCGTGCTGCACAAGAAGGTGCTCAGTTATATCGATGACGATCAAACAGCCTGGGAGCGTGAACCGATGGAACGTCTGGCGCGCGATGGACAGTTGGTTGGGTATCCTCACACTGGGTTCTGGTCGTGCATGGACACGCTGAAAGAGAAAAACATGCTCGAGCAGCTTTGGAGCTCCGGCAATGTGCCGTGGAAAACCTGGAAAGGGGTCACCGCGTGAGACTGCTCGTCACTGGCACAGAAGGATATATCGGAGTGCGATTGGCCGAGGTTCTGATCGAACGCGGCCACGATGTGGTTGGCCTCGACTGCGGCTTTTATCGGGAAGGCTCCCTCTACCCATTTCCACGCCGCCTCACGCAACACGTGACCAAGGATATTCGCCAAATTGCGGTGGAAGACCTGGCCGGGTTTGATGCGGTGGTTCATCTGGCGGAGCTGTCGAACGACCCGCTCGGCGAGCACAATCCGAAGATCACTTACGAGATCAACCACCAGGGCAGCGTCCGCCTGGCCGAGATGGCCAAGAAGGCCAAAGTGCCTCGGTTTGTCTATACGTCGTCGTGCAGCGTCTATGGCGTCGCCAGCAAGGAATGGGTCGACGAAACGTCCGAAGCCAATCCGCAAACGGCTTATGCGGAGTGCAAAGTTCTCGTCGAGAAAGACCTTGCGGCGATGGCGGATAGCAACTTCTCGCCGACCTTTCTTCGCAACGCGACCGCCTTTGGGCCGTCGCCGCGGATGCGGTTCGACATCGTGTTGAACAACCTGGCAGGCCTGGCCTGGACGACGAAGGTGATTTCGATGACGAGTGATGGGACGCCGTGGCGTCCGCTGGTTCACGTGCTGGATATCTGCGAAGCGGTTGCGTGTTCCGTGGCGGCCCCGCGCGAGGCGATCCACTCTCAAGTGTTTAACGTCGGCGACAACTCCCAGAACTATCGCGTGCGCGATATCGCGGAGATCGTCGCCTCCGTCATGCCCGGCTGCAAAGTCACGTTCGGGGCGAGCGGGGGGGACAATCGCAGCTACCGGGTTCGGTTCGACAAGATCCACCAACAATTGCCCGGCTTTCGCTGCGCGCGCGACGCCCGCACAGGGGCGTCCGAGCTGAAGGCGATCTTCGAACAGATCCAAATGACCAAGGAAACGTTCGAGTATCGGGCGTTTACGCGGCTGAAACAGCTGCGCCATCTCCTCAACTCGGGCCAAATTGACGAACGTTTCTGTTGGAAATAGCTATGTCTTCCTCTCGAGTTTGTCGTTTCTGCAATGCCGGATTGACGCACACCTTCGTCGATCTGGGAGTTTCACCGATCGCCAACGATTTTCTGGCGCCGGCGGCGGCCGAGCGGATGGAGCCGTTCTATCCCCTGCACGCCTTCGTTTGCGATCAATGCTGGCTGGTGCAGTTGGGCGAGTCGCAAAGCGCCGGGCACATTTTCAGCGAGAACTACGCTTACTTCTCCTCTTTTTCGAAGAGTTGGCTGGAGCATGCCCGCAATTATGCCACCATGGCCATCAGCCGGTTTGGGCTCGGCGCCAGCAACCGCGTCGTCGAGATCGCTTCGAACGACGGATATCTTCTCCAATACTTTCAGGCGGCTGGCATCCCCGTCCTGGGCGTGGATCCTTCCGCCAATGTGGCCGCGGCGGCCGAGAAGCGCGGCATCAGCACGTGGGTGCGCTTCTTCGGAACGGAAACGGCCCATGATCTGGTCAAGAAAGTCGGCCAAGCTGACCTGTTGATTGGCAACAACGTTTTGGCGCATGTGCCCGTCCTCAATGATTTCGTCGCCGGTCTCAAGATTGCGTTGAAGCCAAAAGGCGCCATCACGATGGAGTTTCCGCACCTGCTTCGCCTGATCGAGCAGAACCAATTCGACACCATTTACCACGAGCACTACTCCTACTTCTCTCTGCTGGCCGTGGAGAAAGTGTTCGCGGCCCATGGCTTGACCATCTTCGACGTCGAGGAATTGCCCACCCACGGCGGGTCGCTGCGCATCTATGCGGGCCATGCCGGCGCCGTCACACGCCAGCGTTCGGTCGAACAATTGGTTGCGACCGAAATCAAGGCCGGCTTGAACAGCCTCGCTGTCTACGAAAGCTTCGCCCAGCGCGTCCAGCGCACCAAGCGGCGCTTGCTCGAATTCCTCATCTCGGCCAAGGCGTCTGGCAAGAGCATCGTGGGTTATGGCGCGCCGGCCAAAGGCAATACGCTATTGAATTACTGCGGCATCCGGACAGACTTCGTCGATTACACCGTCGACCTCAGTCCGCACAAGCAAGGACTTCTACTGCCGGGCACGCATATTCCGGTGTATTCGCCCGAGCAGATCGCCAAAACCAAGCCGGATTACGTGCTGATTTTGCCCTGGAATTTGCGGGATGAGATCACCAAGCAACTGGCCTACGTGCGCGAATGGGGTGGCCAGTTCATCGTTCCCATCCCCGAAGTGGCGGTAGTGCCTGCCGCGAAGTAATGCGGTTTTCCGAGACCAATCTTCCCGGTGCCTTTGTTATCGATCCGGAACGGCATGCGGACGAGCGAGGCTTTTTCGCCCGGACTTGGTGCCGGGAGGAATTCGCCGCCCACGCGCTGGAGACGAAGCTCATTCAGTGCAGCGTCTCCTTCAATACCAAGGCCGGCACGTTGCGGGGACTTCACTCGCCGATCCTTATCCTGGAGGTCAAGCTGGTGCGTTACCCGCGGCGCTATATACGATGTGATCGTCGATTCGCGCGCGGGCTCGGCTCATTCCGCCACCATTTCAGCGTCACATTGACGGCCGAGAATGGGCGGGCGCTTTATATCCCGGGCAACCTCGCTCACGGCTTCCTCACCCTCGAACCGGGCACCGAAGTGTTCTATCAAATGTCCGAATCGTTCCGCCCGGATTATGCTCGCGGCGTGCGCTGGAACGATCCGGCTCTTTGGCATCAACTGGCCCCAACCCGTCCGGGTCATCTCCACGCGCGACGCGGGTTACCGACTTCCAGACCGCGACGTGACGTCCCTCGGCTAGGCAGGTAGGTAGAGCCGCCCGCTCCGTCGCGCGCCGCTTGCGGCGATTCGAGAGTTGATGCGACGCGTTCGGAGAACGCGATCTACCGTCATCATTCCTGCGGATAAAGAATCAACCGATCGTGGACCAGGACGATCAGGTCATTCTTCTTGTCGCCGGTCAGCTCCACGATCAACGCTTCGCGCGGCTCGGAAAAATCAACGCGGCGGCTGCGGAAACTGCGTTCTTCGAACACCTGCCATCGATTGGCCGGGACCAGTTGGTGCGGGGCTTCATAAGTGACGACATCCAGGTAGCTCTTGGCCGTCTCGAGAAAGACCAGGTCTTTGCGACCGTCTTGATTCAAATCGCCGGAGATGACGTCGTTCAAATAGCCGTCCTTGATCGGTGTTTCATAGCCGTCGAGTTCGGTGAATTCCCAAACCGAGCCTTGCAGCGGCAGCCACCCCACCGCGTTCAGGCCGAAGAAAGCGACGGCGTTGGGCTTTGAACCGCCGAGGGCGAGCGGACGCGCGCTGCGAAACTCGGCCACCGGCAAGGGCAAGTTGCGCACGACATGCCAGGTGCCGGAGTGATCGCGATCACAAAGCGTCAATGCTTTGCGTTCGGCGTCGAGGAGAAACAGGGAATCGACCTGGTTGGTCCCATTGCGCAGGCCGGCGGCGGCAATGATGCGCGAATTGCTGGCGGCGCCGTTGATTTGTTCCTTCACCACCACCGACCACGCCGATTTGTTCTGCCGATTCTCCTCCGGCCGAAGGACGACCGCGCGCAGGAAATTGCGTTGCGCCAGGAGCAACTCGGGCTTGCCGTCGCCATCGATATCCGAGGCGCTGAACCAGGGCTGTTCGGCGCTGCCTCCCGGCGGGACCACATCCTGCTCGTTGAAATCCTGCTCCTTTACTTGCAGCAGCACCTTCAGCTTTTCGTAAGGGATGAAGACGAGGATGTCGGGCAATCCATCCTGGTCCGCGTCGTGAATCGCGACCGAACTTGGATTCGAGCGGAAATTGTCGCGCAGCTTCTGCCGTCGCATTTCGCTGCCGGACTGGAGGATCTGCAACTCGCGCCGCCCGTCCTGATCGACGATGACGACCAGGGAAGGCTTGGCATTGGGGGTGAGGGATCCGACCGCGCAGGCGAGCGGGCGCCCGTCAATCGGCAGCGTTTTCGGGAAGCCCAGACGCCCTTGATCGTCCAGATGGCTGACCCCGATCTGGCGCTCGTCCGTGCTCAGGGCGAAGACGTCCAGTTGACCGTCGCCGTCCCAATCGGCGGCGGCGAGTTCGCTGACGCCGGTGAAGCTGGGAAAGGTCTTGCCGGCGGCAAGGCGGCCGTCCTTGTCCTGGCGGTGCAACGTGACCTGACCGCTCTCAGGCTCGGCAATGAGCAAGTCAGCCAGGCCGTCACCCGTCACGTCAGCCCAAACCATGCCGCGACTGGCTTTGCTCGTCCGATTCAATGGCAGCATCTGGAACTGACCTTGAGTCCATTCTCCGGCCAGCGGCTCGGCTGGCTTCTCGGTGAATCGAGACACCTGGGCCCGGCCAGACTTCTGGGAGATGGTCACGACTTCGGTCTTGTGATCGCCATCCAAATCGTCCGGCCAATACGATCGAATCGGCGGCAGGGAGAAATGAATCTCGGGCCCGAGTTCGCCACCCTCACCCTGCAACCGAAAGCGGAACGGATTTTGGTTCTCCCAGTTCACCAGGAGGAGGTCCTCCCGGCCGTCTCCTTGAATATCGAGGACCTGCAAGGCCTGGAGCGCGCCGGAGTAAGGAATCTTCTCCGGTTCCGCCAGGGCGTGGTGCTCGTCCTGGGCCAGCCAATAAATGTAATTCTCTGCCAAGAGGAGCAGATCGGGCCGGTGATCGCCGTTCAGGTCGCCGGTGACGAGGGCGTTTTGATTGAGAAGACCATCGTCCAAGGGCCAACGCTTGGCTGCACTCCAGGCGTAATGCCCTTCATTGTAGAGCACCACGAGTTCCCGCGGTTCGCCGAAATATGCGATGTCCGGCCGCTGGTCGCCATTGAGGTCCGCTAAAACGAGCGAAGAAATCCGCTTTTCGGAAGCGATCGATTCGATCCGGAACCGGGAGCCCGGGGGCAGCTCATTCAATTCGCGTTTGACGGGCGAGACAACCTTCTCCGTGACGTTGGTTTTGCCGGTTTGATTGTAAAGCAACGTGATCTTCGACCGCGCATTGTTCACGACAAGCAGGTCATTCAAACCGTCGCCATCGATGTCCGCGGCGTGCAACTGGCTGATTTGATAATCAATCGGGAAAATCTCCTTGCCCGTGAACCCGAAGCGATTGGTCACTGGCTCCGCTTGCGCCGGCGTGAACACTCGCACGAGGATAAGGAGACAAACCCAGCGCAAGCCGCCGCCATTGGCGCCGAACATCAATCGCTTCATCATTGGACCAAGGTTACACGGACTTCCCCAAGGAGCCAAGGAGCCAAGGAACCAAGGAACCAAAGAACCAAGGAACCAAGGAACCAAAGAACCAAGGAGCCAAGGAACCAAGGAACCAAGGAACCAAGGAACCAAGGAACCAAGGAGCCAAGGAACCAAGGAGCCAAGGAACCAAGGAGCCAAGGAACCAAGGAGCCAAGGAGCCAAGGAGCCAAGAACCCAAACTACGAGGCGTTCATTCGCCCAGGACATGGACGACCACGCGCCGGGTGTGTGCCGCTGCGCGGTGTTCCCAAAGGTAAATACCCTGCCAGGTCCCAAGCGCCAGCCGTTCCCCGACAATCGGAATGCTCAAATTCACCGTTGTCAGCGCAGTCCGGATATGTGCTGGCATGTCATCCGGTCCCTCGGCGTCGTGCCGAAAGAGTGTGTCTCCATCCGGCACGAGCCGCGCGAAGAAACGTTCGAAGTCGCGCCGCACTTCCGGATCAGCATTCTCCTGGATCAGCAACGACGCGGACGTGTGCAACACTTGAATGGTCGCCAGGCCCGTCCTAAAACCTGACGCCCGCACCCGTTCCGCCACCTCCTCCGTGATTTCGTAAAAGCCGCGTCCGCGGGTGCGCACGGACAATTCATGCGTCGATTGCTGAAGCATTAGGGGCGGATGGAGCGATCGGCCGGGCTAAGCCACACCTATTTCTGACTCGCGGCCTGCTTCTTATCCAGCATCTTCTCCACCTCCGGGTTGGGCTGATGCCCAAAGGCGAGAGCCTTCTGATAATGCCACCGGGCCAGCTCGATGAAGGGCGGCTGCTGCGTGGCGTAAACCACCGCCAGATTATAATGAGCGCTGGCGTAACTCGGCGAGAGCTGGATGGCTTTGCGCAGGGCCGTCTCCGCCGCCGCCCGCTGCCCTTTCTGACTCAGTGTGATGCCCAGGTAATTTTGCGTCTCGGGATTCTGGGGATCAGCTTGGGCCGAACGGCTGAGGTTATCGAAGGCCTCGTCAAATTTGTCCTGATCGAACTTGGCGATGCCCATGAGCAACAGCGTCCTCGCGTCCTTCGGGTTTTCATCCAGCGCGCGCTTCAAGCTGGCCTCGGCATCCTTCGGTCGGCTCTGCTCCAATTGGGCTGCAGCCAGGCGCTGGAGCGTGGTCACGTTCTTTTCATCCGCCCGAAGCGCTTCGACATATTTCTTTTCCGCTTCATCGAACCGGCGGGCGCTGAAGGCGCGTTGCGCATCGGCGAGCAGAGCAGCGAGGTCCGCGGAGGACGCCACCGTCGTCGCCGGCGCCGGGGGCGCTGGCGCCGCCGCAGCGGCTGGGGATGTTTCCGTGGCTGACGCCGCCGCAGTTTGCATGGGTGCGTTCACGGCCGCAACCAACGCCATGGGCTCCTCCGGCTTCTTAAACAGGGCCAGCTCTTCGGGCGAGTAGGGGACCTTCCTCGCCTCCAAGGCGTCGAGTCGGGCGCGCAAGCCGTAGACCTCCTCATTGACCGGGGCCGCACCCTTGCTCGGGCTCTTGGCTTTCGCTTCTTTCGCGGCCAGCTGCTTGTTCGCTTCGGCAAGTTTCTTCTGCAAATCGTCACGCTCTTTTTCAACCTGGCGGAGCTTGCCGGTGTCTTCCGAATTGGCCGCGGCCGGGACCGGGCGGGCCGCGAGGCGCGTCTCCAGGTCCTTGCGCGTCTTTTCCAGTTGGTCGCGCTCCTCCTGCAGGGTGCGGACGCGGCTCTGGAGCGAGTTCATCGTTTCGCGGCTGCTTTGCAAGGCGGCCTTGGTTGTGGCCAATTCGCTTTCCAAAGGCTGCGTCGTCTTGGGCCCTTCGGTCGCGGCGGGACGCGCCGCGAGCTGTTGTTTGAGGATTTCGTTTTCCTGGCGCAAGGTGCGCAGGGCTTCTTCTTCCGAACGCTTGGCATCCTGGAGATGCTGCTGGAGAACGTCCTTCTCCTGGCGCAGGGCGGTGATGGTGTTGGACTGTTGGGCGAGCTCTTCCTTAGCGTCGGCCAGCTGCTTCTTTAATCCGGCTGAGGCGGTGTCATTCTGACGCGCGACTTTGAGCTCGGCGACATCCAGGCTGACCCGCAAAACTTCCTTGTCCTTCTCGAGCGAGCGAATCCGCTCTTCCGCTTTGGCGAGTTCGCGCGGATCGATGGCCGCCGGCTGGGCGGCGAGAGCTTCGCGCAATTTCGCTTCCAGCACCGCCCGATCGTTCTGCAAACGGTCGAGCTGCTGGCGGAGCGATTTGATCTGATTGTCGCGATCGTCCGCCTCAGGTTGAGCCGGCGCTGGCATAAGCCCGGGTGTTCCTGCCCTGGGCAATAGGGCGGCGGGCGCGGTTGCGGGCACTGCGGTGGTCTGCGCGGGGGGAGTGGCCGGAGCTGCCGGCGTCGGAAAGGCCGATGTTGGGCTTGCCGACGTTGGGGTTGCCGGTGTGGTCGACTGGGTGGCCGCGGCCAGTTTGGTCTCCAGGCTGCGGAGGCGGTAATCGACCAGCTGTTGATTCCAATTCGGGTAGGCTGTCTGCAGCATCTTCAGTTCGGACTGGGCCGTCTTATAGCGCTCCAGCGCGAAGCTCTCCTGACCCGTCCCCGCCAGATGATCGCCCTCCTGAATGAGCCGATAAATCTCGATATACTTGTCGTCGGGTCCCTCTGCGCGAAGCGCGGCTGGCAACGACAGCAAAGCAGCGAACGCAACGATCAAAAGCGGTTTCATGGCGCCCATCGTAATGTAACCGACAAGTCTTTGGCAAATCCGTTCAGGCAAAGACGAACCAAGCGATCGACCAAACCATTGCCCGACTCGGAAAGGCCCCGCCGGAGGTTCGGAGGAGACGGCTGGAATGGGTCAGGACATTGCCGGTGAGCAGCTGCTGCGCCCGGGGGACCGGGCGCGGTGCTACTTGCGCAGGAGCGCGGGCCGACCGACGGCCGACCGACGCCGTGGGCTCCGGCGCTTTACCTCCAGGCGGCCGTCCGTTAGGCTCCGCGCCATGTTCTCGCACGTCGTCATTTTTTGGATCAATCCGGCCGATGCCCAGACCGCCGATAAGCTCATCGCTGGAGCTGAAAAGTATCTGCGGCCAATCCCTGGCATCGTGACGTTTCATATCGGGCGAATGGTCGGCAGCCACCGGCCGGTGGTCGATCAAACTTACCAAGTCGCCCTCAATGTGATCTTCGACAGCAAGAAGGCGCAGGACGATTACCAGGTCCATCCGCTCCACATCGACTTTGTCGAAAAGGTCCTCAAGCCGATCTCCAAGAAGGTGGTTGTCTACGATTTTGAGTGAAAGGTTGACGTTGCCATGCGCCGAAGGCGCCAGACTCGCCGGGATGGGCGGAGCCTCACCGCAGGCGACCTTTTGGCCGAACTCAGCCATCGTGCTCAACCGCCGGGGGGCGCGCTCCAAATTGACTGATACCTCGCGCTTTTGAAGCCCCTTCTGCCTGGCTGCAGGCCGGCTGCGTCGCGGCTGAGTTCAGCGAGGGACAGCCAGGCGGCAGCCAGGCACGAGCCAGCCAATCCGTGTCCTCTCCGACATTTTTTTGAACTTTTCAGGGATGTTCGCCGGTGTCAGAGTGACCGCGCACCCTGGGAAACAACGATGGACTAAGGAAACGCCGGGAGAGGCTTGGCCAGGTTTCAGGAAACGCCGCTTGACAAATAACGGCCCGAGTGTATTTACATTGTAATCACATTGCATGGCCGATTGATTTACAATTTCAACTCTTAGCATGGAGTTTGATTGGAATAATCCGCCGTTCGAGTGGGATAGTTCTTTGACGCCTCGGGACGTGGAAGAGTCGTTTGAGGATCCGTTTGCGATCCGATTGTTGCCAGATTCCTCCCGGTTTTCAGC
>JAXMHN010000080.1:0-25715 GCA_046346765.1 Verrucomicrobiota bacterium
GTGGGCGTCGAGAGCATCAAGGTCAAAAGTGGTGACGTAGAGCTTTTCACGCCCGACGAGATCTCACGATTGTTGGCAGCAGCGCCGATCGATTTCCGTCCCTGCCTGACGATCGGCGCGTTCGCCGGCCTGGGCTCCACGGAGATCGAACGACTGGAGTGGAGTGACATTGACTTCGCAGGCAGGCGCATCGTCGTCGGTGCCTCGAGGGCCAAGACCGCGACTCGCCGCGTCGTGCCGCTTGACGAGAATGTTGCCCAATGGCTGGCACCCTACGGCACGCTTTACGCGAACATTGGAGGCCCGCAGCCGTTCCCGAGACTGGCAATAGGTAATACGCTCGGCGTGGCAGATTCTTTCAATGTCTGTTCTAAGGAAGTGCCGAGACCAGAGTAGATGGTCCGCTGACCGTCATGGCCCCCGGCAAAGCGAAACTGTGACAAACCTTGAGTCCCCTCAAGAGGTTGCCTTAACCTGGCGCTTGCACAATCCGGCCATGCTGATCCTCATTGTTTTGCTTGTCTCAGGACTGATCCTACTGGTGGGTGGGGCGAATGTCATGATACGGGGCGCCACGGCTCTTGCTATGGCCTGTGGTGTCCCGCCGGTTGTCATCGGGCTCACGGTGGTGGCTTTCGGAACCAGCGCCCCCGAGCTGGTAGTAAATTTCACGGCCGGCCTTTCCGGCCAAACCCAGCTGGCTTTCGGCAATATGGTCGGCTCTTGCGTCATCAACTTAGGCTGGGTGCTCGCCGTCACGGCTTTGGTAAGACCGATCAAAGTGGAACCATCGATTATTTCTCGCGAAATCCCGATGATGCTTCTCGGCGCCGCCACATTTTGCGTCCTCGCCGCCGATCGTTTCTTTGATAGGGCAACGGAGAATCTTCTGACGCGAGGCAATGGAGTGGTTCTGCTCCTGCTCTTCGGCGTGTTTCTCTACTACACGATTTCAAGCATATTGCTGAAACCAAAAAGGGCTCAGCGAACCGATCCATTCGTCGAGGAAGTCGCGGAAAACGTTCAGCGCAAAAAGCCGATTTCAATAGGCCAAAGCTCGTTAATGACCATTGGCGGATTGGCGGCGCTCGTTGGAGGAGGCCGGTTAACTGTGCATGCCGCCGCGCAAATGGCAATCGCGATTGGCATGCCCGAAGCGATAATCGGACTTACGATCATCTCCTTTGGCACAACCTTGCCCGAGCTCGTCACGGGAATTCTCGCTACTCGTCGCGGAGAAGGTGACATTGCGATGGGCAACGTGGTGGGAAGTAATATTTTTAATCTGTTGTTTATCGGTGGAGTGGTCTCGGTGGTGAGCCCCGTCAGCGTGCCTAAAGGAGGCGAAGCAGATCTCGTAGCCCTTATGGTTCTGAGCGCACTGGTACTCCCCATTGCCATCCGCGGCCAACGAACCGTGACGCGTGCCGAGGGGGCCTTTTTGCTGGTCTTGTATTTGTCTTACCTCACCTGGCGGCTCTTTCAACAGACTTAGGCTTTCGGCAAGAGCGTTGAGGGCGATACAACGATACAACAGTTTCTGCCGGATCCAGACCCCGGATGGCTGGCCAGGCAAGCCGACCTCGCCCTTTTCTCTACAAACAGCATTTCACGTCTAATTGCCGGTGCCGATCACGGCGCTGTCCTTTCGCCAACCAACTCCTTATTGGGCGACGGCACTACTCTGCATTTCGACGTTGCACCACTACGAGTCCAGTACTATCTATCGCTCCACCGAGCGTTTGCGTGCGATTGTCTCCGCCAATCTGAAAGAAATGATCAGGATTACGAGACGATGAGTCTGCAGCGTCGTTCAGAGCGGCAGCTTTGGAGTGCAAACCTGGACCTGCCCGACAGTGCGAAGAGACCGCAAGATGGTGTCACCGGTCAAAACAGCGGAACGGCTTGGTGAAATCGATAGGCGACAGTTCGTCCGCTTCGTGCCACGCGAGCAGCAAAAAGCCCAGGCGAAGGGCCTGGGCTTGATTAAGTTTAAGACGAAGATTTTCTCGACAGAGCGCAGCTTATCCGTTGCCGGAACCCATACCCCCTTGAAGCATGGCGACTGTTCGCCCATTGCCTCTGCCGCCACCGCCATCCCCCTCGGTAATCAGCACCAGCGACAAAACGGCCATTGCCATTGCGATGAGCTTAATTGCTCTCATGGTCAGTGTAATCTCACACTACGTTGACAACACTTAGACCGTAAATGCACCCCAAGCAGCTGTCAAATAGAGGCACCTGAGGCCAGGCGAATGAGAAAAGTGAATTCAAGCTCACGTATTGAGGCACCCTTCGCATTCAGCGATCGCACTACTTTGTGCGCCGACGCCACAGGCAACCGAAGCTGACGAGCGATCTCTCGGACCCCTTTCCTTGAGCGATAAGAACTGCCACAGCGTCACGATGACCCGCTAGCTTGGCCGGTCTCCCTAGCTTCGCCGCCCTTGCCGCCGCCAGCCCCGCATTGACGCGCTCCCGGATAATCTCCCGCTCGAGCTCCGCAACCGCCATCAAGACGCCCAGCTGCAGCCGCCCCGCGGGATTACTGTCGCTCGTGTCGATTCCCTGGCTCGTGCACACGAGCGCCGTCCCGTTCGCCGTCAACTCGGCAATGAGCTGTGCAAGGTGCGCCAGCGAACCAAAGGCATCGTGCCAGTCCGAGATCCCCGCCAAACTGGCTCACCTCAAGCGAAATCATAGATTTCGATACCCTCGGTGATGGCGCAAGCCCGAGGAGAACGGATACTTTCCCCTTCGGGCAGTTCGCGCATCGCGGGCTCAGCGGTTCAGTCCAACCGCAGTGTATGCGCCGTGCCCTGAGGATTGCCGCTGCAAATTTCGTGACTTGTTGGATCAGGGCGAGGCGCATACACTGCTTCAGGTTCGGCGTTTGCATCGTTTGCACCTTGAACCATCCGCGGGTTTACATGTGGACCGGTCGGCTGCTACCAGCCTTGGCATGGGCGTTCTGGCTTGTCGCCGTTCTAGGCCCAGGTTTTGGGCCGACCACGTCCGTGCTCATAAGCGCTCTCTTTGCTGCTTGGGTTTTCTCCCTGGTGGCTTACAACCTCTGGGTGTTCTTCGTGTTGCCGCAGCTACTGTTCGAGGGAGATTACAGAGGCGTCCGAGTTGGATATCTTCTGTTCGCGGGACTTACGGCAGGCCTCGGACCTGTAGTGCAGTACTTTCGCCGCGTAGACCGGGTGCTCCGGCAGATGGGGAAAACTGAGAATCGCTCATGAGAACAAACGGCGGATCGCCGAACAAGCGGGTGGAGCAGAACCGCCGCCCCACGCTGCGGTTTGGGAGGCGCCCCGGCAATTTGACCTGCCACGGAGCTCGCGTGGGCGGGTCTCCCGCGGCGGTCGCTCACCCTTCGCGTTGGGCGTGATCGTACCTTGCCCGTTGACGTTCGTGAAGAGTCGCAAGCACATCCTACTGATCGGGCTAATCCTGCTGCTGGGGGGAGCGAGCGCGACTTGGCTGGTTATACACCCGCGTGACCTGATCTTTCGTGGCAAGCCAGAGAGTTACTGGATTGAACATCTTTCGTACCGTGATGAGGACCAGGTTAAGGAATGGCGCGAGTTTGGTCCTCATGGAGTTCAGGTTCTAGTCAGGGCTCTGGATGGAGCGACCCGTCCGACCGACAGGCTTTATCGCACAGCTTATCGGAACCTGGGACGGGTTCTGCCCGGGAGCATCGTGCATCTCCTGCCAGCGCCAAGAATGGACCTAACCCGCAGAACGCGCATGAGTGTGGTTGACCTCCTTTCCAGATTGAGCAAGGACGCAAGGTTGGCCACTCCGGTAATGGTCCGGGCACTCAACGACGAAGACCATTCAGTGCGACAAATTGCCATCACGTTCTTCACTTGGGGGGAGGATGAGAATTGCCTTCTGAACCAAATGGAGCCCAGGGCCAAAAGACAGCTGCTGCCGGAATTTGTTCGCGCGATGCAAGACTCTAATGGGGGTGTGAGGAACAACGCCGCCATCGCGCTGAGCTATTATCCAGAGGAAGCGCAAACTGTGACGCCCGTCCTCCTTAAGGCCTCGCAGGACCCGGACCCCAGGGTTCGCCGATTGGTAGTGGCGGCCCTGAAGAGGGTTGATCCAGCTGCTGTGGTGAAAGCAGAAAGTAAATGAAATGAATCCGCCGCGCTCGCCCAACTTTTGCACTGGAGCAGCGTAAGTCCCATGTTGATTACGCCTCAGTTGTTCCTGCCGTTGGCTCACGAGAATTTCGACTTTTTGGGCGTTCCTGTCATTCAGACAAGATTGACGAGGGCGGCGAAGCTGGAAGGCTTAACGCACTTCCCATTTACTTCCTTCCCCGCACCAATTCTTCGTAGGCCGCTTTCAGCTCAGGCGTAGTGAGATATGGGCCCAAATCGTGAATGTCCATCTGTTTTCTGCCGTTGACCGTCGGCGTTGCTTCGAGGAGGGCCTGAATAGCTGGTGCAAGCGTGTCCAGGGCCGGTAAGTTCGCATATCCAGACCGCCCGGCCGCTCCGACGGTCCAAATGGAACCGCTTGTCGGATTCTTAGCTTTGATGATCCAGTCATTCGGATCGCCACCGATGGCGGCCTGTGGCAGAACTTCTCGCCGCACGATCTCGTAACGATGGAGAATAAGTTCCTCCGGCACCGTTTCGAAATAGGGCTTCAAATCTGCCACGTTGGCGGGAAACTTATCTGAGTTAGCGGCCAAGTAGTTGCGCAGAGCCTTCTCTGCCAGCCCCAGGAAGTTCCCTTCGGCCCGGGAACGTAGGTCGCCAAAGGCTGCCCGGAAATCTGCGTCCGTTTGCGGATTCCGGAGCTTGGCCACGATTAGCCAATCCTCTGTGTCGAGAAACTGAAGCTCTGGAATCTGTTCTTGGGGCGATTCGCTCATTCTCTGCCTGAGGACCTGAACTCGCGTAAGCCACGCCTCTTCCTCGGTTGGAACAACCCTGTCTTGTGTCGCCTCTGCCGTAACCGGATCTTGCGCCCGCAAGCGCGCCAGTTCAGCGCGGAGCTTCATTAGCTCACTGGTGTTACTCCTTGCCTCCGTAAGCTGGTCGGACACCCCGCTCAGCAAGTTTGTGGCCGCATCGCGTTCTCGGGCGAGCTGCTGGATCCGCTCCCCTGCTACAGCCTGATGTTGCCGGAGAGTCTGCACCTGACCGGTTAGACGAGAAGCCTGCCTTGCTTGGTAAAGAGCGGTTCCTGCAAGCACGGCAGCTCCGGCCAAAATCGATACGTTCTGTAATGTGCTCATCGCTATGGTTTTAATGAAAGTGACCGACCCGGCCGTCGTGCCCAACGCGGTGCCGGCAAAGGCAGTGGCGGAAATCGCTCCAGCCAACTCAGCCGGAGCTGCCGCCACCGCTCCGGTCACGAGCGCAGCGCCAAGACCAGCGACTGACAAAGTGCATCCGCTCCTTCTCAGAAGCTCATGTAGTTTGCTGAGCGCGCGTTCCACCCTTTTTTGCGCGGCACCTTCGCTCGTACCTAATGCCTCCCCGAGAGATCGGAAGTCTAGTTGTTCAAAAAATCGGAGCACGATCGCTGTCCGGTCCTCGGCTTTCAACCGTTCAATAGCCCGATCCAGCAGCGGGGTTATTTCGGCGAAATTGGCATCCGAATGATCCAGGACCGCGTTCATTTCTGCCGCCTCTCTTTCGCGCCGCTGACGCCGCCTCTGACTCCTGATGAGCTTGGAAGCGACGTAGAAAGCATGCCGATGGAGCCACCCACCGAGCGCTACGCTTTGCGCGAGTGACTCAGCCGTCCGAGCCAAGTCCAGGAAGACGGTCTGAGCAGCCTCCTCTGCCAAGAGCGCGTCACCGCCTACAACACGCAAAGCGACCGAATAAACAAGGTCCAAGTATCGATTCACCAGCTCAGAAAATGCGTCCTCCGAACGGCGGCTCACGTAATCGGCCAGGAGTCTTTGGCTTTCGGTCATCTTTTTCTAACAAGTAAAGACCCGGTCGCCGTACAAATCCGACAAGTATTTTTGCAGGCTCGATCCAGCGGAGCCCCGCGAGAGCCGTTGATGGAAAAGGTGGCCTCTATTCCACCCCGGCACCTGTCGCGGTTTAAAACGAGCGAGCGCACATTTATAGGGTCTGCAGCCGCCTGGCACCCGCAGAGCCACATGATAAAACCCGCTCGATTTGAAGACTTTCGTGGAGCACGTTGTCACCGGTGGGCCTGCCAGCATTCACAATCGCAGCAGCCTCCCGGAAGAAATCTGGGCCGAGCAGCGCTGGAGTGATGACGGCGAGCGCCTTCACATCGGTTTGCCTCAAGTTGTTGAATTCATGGACCGCCCCGCGAGGAATGAAACACGTTTCCCCAGCGCCAATGTCGACCGGCTTTCCCTCTACGATGAGCGTAACCACCCCTTCCACGCCGTAGATCGTCTCGTCGTATGCCTTGTGGTAACGGGGCACCGGCACCTTCGCTCCTACCGGCACTGTGAATTCAAACATCGCCACCGCACCGTTGGTGTCAGCAGCTTCAAGTAAGAATCGGATACCAATCTGCCCAACGTGGATAATTGCGTCTTTCATTTTGGATTTACCTCACTTGAGCGGTGGCCCGACGAACTCGATCCCATGATTGGCTGCGGTCGCCCTCAGCACTTGCATAGCATCCGCGGACGGTAGTCCTGCTGGCTTGGGCAAATCCGGGCGTTCCGCTGGGCGGCTCATTGCTCGCACGAACCGTTCAAAATCCCCGCGCACCGTGACGGTCAGGCAACGACCTCCCTGTGCGGATTCAACCCGGTAGGTGTGCGGCACGCCCTTTGGAAGGAGCAGGATGGTGCCGGGGCCGACCCGCTGCTCCTGGTCCTGAACCATCACACGATACTCGCCCTCCAGGATGTGGAACAGCTCATCCTCCGAGCGATGAAGATGGAAAGGCGGCGAAGAGCCCTGCGGCATCCGATGCTCAAGCACGGAGATACCATCGGGGCCTTCCGACGTGGACACCCGGACTGTGACCAGTGAATCGAGAAACCACAGTTGATTTGGGGAGCCAGTTTTGTTCATTGGTGGTCGCCTGTTAACCGCTCAGTCGATCTCAGCAGCTTAAGCTTGAATATGCAACGGCTGGTTGGTGCCGGTGGTCCCGCTGCTGTTGATGCCCCCGTCGTAATCGAGTAATAGAGGCGGCATTCTCCCCGAAACTTGCGGGTTGGGCCGGGGCGCAAGGTAGTTATTGTCGGAGTAATCCATTCGCACGTAGACTGTAATGCTTGTCGTGCTTTTCGGGCCGTCATAGAGGAATGCCTTGGGAGGTGTGGGCAGGTCGATTGATTTGACTATGGAGAGGCCGTAGAAAGATAGCCCTGGGTCCGAGCCCGGATTGAACGGGAGAGAGAAGGTCCCAGGAAGTTGTTCCAGTTCGGTCCAAAAAGTGGAGTCCTGCTGGCCGTAAGGACTGCCGTTTTCGGACCAATCGGTGGCTGCGCGAAAATGGAGTGCGAGCACTAGAAAAGCGAAAATGCTAAATACAACTCCCTGCGACCGGAGGGTGGGATTAGTGACCACAACCTCGGACATTAGCTGTACTGCACACAGGTGAATCAAGACTTAGCTCGAGGCCAGTTACCCACAGTTTTATTATGAAACATAAGATCTGTGGAATCCGTAGCGGAATAGATCGTGAAGCAACGGGACGGATGGGCGAGTAGTGTTCGTGGAGGCAAAGAAGCAATGGAGGCGGGTTATCTAACCATAGCTAACATCCGCCGAGGGGTATGATCCCCGCCATCCTCCGAGGACTCAAACCTCAAAAGGTGCGATGCGTGAGGCCGCTTTTAAGGCCCACGGATGCTCGGTTGTCTCAGGGCGCGTCGACGGGAATCAACTGGTTCAAGGCTTCGATCGCCCTTGGATTTTGCGTCGCCGCGGCGGCGCTCAATCCCGCGCGAACTGCTGTCAACGTGTTCGCATTGGTTGTTCGGGAAAACGAAATGAGAGCCTCAATGGCAGCAGGGTGGCCAGATTCGGCAGGGACGCGCAAGGCTTCTGCTGCCATGAGCCAGAGCGGTTGGCAACTATCCGATTCTCCCAATTGGGCGAGCGCTTGAATGGCGCGTTCATTGCCGTTTTCGGCGGCAGGTTTTAGTGCCCCCACCGTGCCAGACAGCGGAATATCCACGCCGAACTTTCCAGGATCGAGTAAGATGTTGAGCGCTCCTTCAGACCCGTGTCCGGCTAAATCGCCAAGGGATTTCGCTCCGAAACCACTCAAGCCGCGTAACCGGAGCGCTTGGGCAATGAGACCCAAGGCGTTGGTGTTGCCTCGGTCGGCCTCATCTACGAACAATTGAAAAGCGGCGTCGATTGCCCGCAGCTTCTTCCGGGAGACGGCTGCTTTATCGGTCGCCAAATCGGGTTGCTCTCCATGGACAGCGGCAATCGTCATGGCATCCAACTTATCCAGGGCTGACATCTCTCCGCGAAGGGCTGCCAAGGCCAGCTCGTACGCTTCATTATCTGTTTGCAGCGGTCGTTGGGTCTCGCCTGGGGATTCCGAAAGGGTCTGCTGCCCGGTCACGGCTGGTTGCGCGCGGACAGAGGGCTGGTGATTCTCGAGATGATGGCTGTCGTCTGGGGTGAATCGCATCGGCGGCGCGGCGTCTTTGCGATGCGCTTCACGGTCCTGTGCCGCTGCCAGCGCGGACTGGAGGGTCTTGTTTTCCGAGCGGAGCTTGGTGTTGGTGTTCCTCTGGAGCAGAATCGTGGCACTGAGGGTGGCGAGGACAATGGCACCGATTATTCCGGCTTTCAAAGAGGCCAATGAAATAAGGCTGGCCGTTGTGAAGTGAGCGGTGGTGCCGACCAGAGCCTTTGTGACAACGGCGGCGACCAAGCTCTTTGGCGCCAGGATTGTGGCTGCGCTGGCAAGGGCTGCTTCCAAGGCCGCACGGGTTGAGTCGATGCCGCGCCTTTGCAGCACACATCGAAGCTTCTCCAGCGCTCGATCCACCCGTTTACGGGCGGCGTCTTCGGAGAGGTGCAACACTTGGCCGACGGCCTGATAACTGTGATCTTGAAAGAAGCGCAGTAAGAGGGCTTCGCGGTCCTGCTCCCCTAGATCATGCATGGCCTTGTCCAGGACTGGGCGGAGGTGCTCCCAGCTGAGGTTACTCGCGACTGCAGATTCGGGTGGGCTCATACACGTGGCTTTTCCTTCACGCAGTCGTCGACGCTGCTCGGAGCGAAGGGCATTGACGGCTGCAAATCGAGTGCTGGTATACAGCCAACCGACCAGAGTTGGACACGATGCGAGGGCGTGGGCCTTGCCTGCCAAATCCGTGAATACTGCCTGGCAGACATCCCGAGCCAGCTCCGGATCGCCGTTCAGACGCCGCAAGGCAGTTGAGAATACCAGGTTAATGTGTCGCTCAACCAGTTCGGTAAACGCACGCTCGGAGCGCTCGTGCAGGTAAAGATGGAGCAGTTCGTGGTCCGACAGCTTCATTTGTCTGCATAGTAGCAGTCACCGGTTCCAAAACCGGACAAAGAATTACTGAAAAGAACTCCACGATTCTGTCGCGGTCGATCTTGCGAAAACAAAGGGGGCGCCCTGCCATGGCGCAGACGTGCTGCCTAAATCAAGTTTAATATCGTTCCGCTTGAACAAGGATTACGCGAAATGTCGGCTTTTGTTTGCAGCACCAGTTTCTTGAAATTCGGCAGGTTCCTTTTGGCCCCTATGATGACCGGTTGGCCAAAGAGATTGGCGTTCGAACGGATGCGATCATCCTTCAGCTTCTCTCGATCCGCGCCGGTTTCCAGATTTAGCCAGGGATCGTCCAGGACCGCTGCGTCGCGAGCCTCGACGAAGCCGCAGATCTGAATCGATGCTCCCGTACTAGCAAATACGGGGCGGAACGCCACCGGGAGTTCCAGGTGCGTGGCTCCCGTTTTCGGTGTGCTCTCGAAGATATTGGCGCTAACTTGTAGGAGTCGGTGTAATTCCGGCGTATATTCAGCATTTGGGTAGAGCTCGATCTTCCGAGACGTTAGGCTATTGCACGCTAGAAGTGAATCGGACCATGAACAAGAACCTCATCTTACGCGAGGGCTAGATTTTCCTCACCACCTGCGCGGCTTTCTGCGTATTGGCTATGATTCTGCCGCCGCTGTTCGGGATCAGGCTCTGGCCGATTTTGACTACCATGCCCTTCGCGCCACTTGTCCTTCCGTTTTACGCGCTCGTCCGTTGGATACAGTGGACTCGCCGGTGTCGTTCATGAGCATTTCCCGACAGCCCCAACCTGCGGGTTAACGGGTTAGCGGAGGGAGGCCGCTCTGGTTCAGGCGATGCGCGTGGCTCAGCACGGGTTAGTTCATTGGAGGCTAACTCACCGCGTGGGGGGCGCGAACTGCCGCTCTCTGGCTTGTTTTCGATATTGCTCGTCATGCCCAGAGTGCTACGGTGTCACAGCGCGCTGCGACTTGGGCAAACTGCATTGGAAGACTGAGGGCGCCCGGACGGGTTGCCCGATCGAATGATCGGCAAAATATCAACGTCGCTGTTTATGCGCGGTAATTGGCGTGAAAGCCTGTTCAACGTTCGGGGCGTGTGCGTCGCCGCGATGGTTTTGAGCAGCGTAGCCTTACGGGCTGAAAAGAACGAAGATCGCTGGTGGCCGCGGCAGGCCTTGCCGAGGGCGTTCGTGCGGGTCTCCAACCCTCCTTCTGCTCCTCCAACCAATGCGGCGCTTCAGATGATGGTGCAGTCACTCGCCGGACTGGCCGCGAAGGCAGTGAATGAGGGTCGTAGTCATGAACTGGTCTGGGTTGATACCGGCAACCCGAACCTGGAGGAATGGCTTGGTCGCTGGCGCGAGGCACAGACCCAGGTGAAGGACGAGGGCTCCCTCAGGCCCTGGCAATTGGTGAAGCGTTACACAGACCAAGGCATCGTCAACGGCTACATTCTCTTCCGATTGGACCGATCGGGTGGAGAGCTTAATGCGCACCGGGAAGGCATGGATTGTTCCGTAAACATCGCCACCAGCATGGCGGGGTTGTTGAATGGCGTCATAGTCGCAGAGGAACTGGAGGAGGAAGCCAAAGCACACGGTCTCAGACTGCTGCTGGATGCGCGCGATAAGACGCAGGGGTGGTGCTTTAGGACTTACAGGGACCGATTCAATCGCCGAATGCTCTGCACCCAAGACCCGCGCAAGCCCCATGTCCGCGACCTGGCCATTGCTCAGCAGGCGTTCACCCTCTATGGCGGCGGTGAATGGATTCAGACCCCGCTCGAATGGCTCCAACCGCTTTCTCCGATCCTGGGCTGGAATGGCGGCGACGAGTTTGCCACCACGGATTTATCGTCGCGTTACGGCCATATTCAAACCGCCACGGATTGGTGCATGAATTTGCCCGTCCTCATGGCGGGAGCAGAAATCATCAACTCGCCAGAACTACGAAGCCTAGACCCTAAGACTATCGACTGGAAGGACCGCCGCAGCGCGGTCAGTTTCATCCTGACGGACGGCGATAACGTTCAGCGGTTCCAAGGGAATTTCTTTCTGGGCAACTCGAGCTACTGGGCCGATGCGGATCGGGGCAAAATCCCCTTTGGGTGGTCTTGCTGCTTCACCCACCTGATACAGTTATGTCCGGAGGCGATTGACTATGCCGCGAGGACGGGATCATCCAACGACTTTTTCGTCGAGTGGGGCGGCGGCTATTATTACCCGGATCATTTCGGCCGCAGCCGGTCCAACCGCTGGGAGCTGCTCGCCCAACACGCCGGGCGGACTTGGGCACTGATGAAACGGAGCAACAGCCGCATCATCGGCTTTAACGTTGGCCAGGTCGATTCCCTTGAGGCGCGCCGAGCCTACGAAGTGATTGCGAGCCAGACCGACGGTCTGCTCGCGATCCTGGTGTTTCAATATGCCCCTTACGAAGCCGGCGCAGGTCAGACTTTTTGGGTGAAAGATCGGCGAGGGCGGGATGTGCCGGTGATTAGCGCCTGCTATTCCATTTGGGAGCACGCCAATGCCCGCCCGCGAGCAGGGACGCCCGCGAAGATTGCTCGCGAGATTCGGCAGACGGTGGAGAAATCCCGGTCGGAGGATCGTCCGCGCTACGACTGGGTGATTGTCCATGCGTGGTCCTATTTTAGAAAGGCACCTGGTGCTGACGAAGACGCCGAAGACCTTGCTCAGGTGGATGCCGTTGATCGAGGAGGAGTGCGGGGGTATAGGCCGGTATCTTGGTGCGCTGATCGTCTGCCGTCGGATATTCGTGTGATTGGCCCGGAAGAACTGATCTGGCGGCTTCGCATGGAGCACAACGCAGCCGAAACAAAGCAGCTCATCCGGGAGCTGCCTTTCTAGATCCAGATAGTATTGGCACGGTCCTGGGAGCTGCCGACGGACACGCTCGCGGCTGATTGGTTGTTTTGGAACGCTAATTCGGGCACGCTCCCGTGGCGCTTGATCCCGTGACGGAGTTTGAGGTCGATTGTCAATGGATGTGAACGGTTATTGATATGCGCGACCTGACGCTTCCCGAAACCGGCTACCTGGCCTGCCTCTTATTGCTCTCCCTCGTTCTTCCCATCATGCTCAGTGGCCGCATGCCGCCCGAGCTCGCCCTGCAACGGTCTTGCGCAAGGTCAGTCTGGGTCGGACAGGCATCACTTGCGGCCGTTGGTATCGCGATCGTGGCAGCGGGCTCCGCTACCCTTTGGGTAGCTGTGCTTGGGGGGCTGACTTGGGGAACTTGTGCCGGAATGCTGCGTCGGCAGCTTCGTCGCGCTGTGCCGGGATGACTGGCAACCTCGCGTGCCACGTCGGCGCGGCGGTAACGAGTCACTAAAATGGCAACAACTGATTCGCGGGTGACGATTCATATGGTCGCGAGCCTTGACGGTTTCATTGCGCGAACGGACGGCCGCGTCGACTGGATGGAAACGTCCGATGAGTTTGCCGCCGGCGCGACGATGGACCCCGGCGTCGTCGAAACCTTCTTAAAGTCGATCGACTGTTACGTGCTGGGTTCAAAGACCTACGAGACCGCCTTGAGCTTCGAAGCCAGGGGATTGGGATGGCCGTATGGCGATAAACCCCTCTTCGTTCTGACGAGCCGCCAGCTGCCGCGCACGCGAAACACCGTCGAGTTCTACTCCGGCGATCTGGCTCCGTTCGTCCATCATCGTTTGCGCCCGGCTTTCGGAACATTTGGTTTGTTGGAGGAGGTGCCGTCGCGGGCGAATGCCTGCGGCTCGGGCTCGCCGACGGGGATTCGTTATTCGATCCTGCCGATTGTGATTGGAGATGGAATCCGCTTTTTCGAGAGGCTGAGCCGCGATGTTGCCCTTCATCTCCTGGAGGTCAAAGGTTACAGGAACGGCATGGTGGCACTTTGTTATGAAGTATGCAGAACCCGGTCCAACTTGGAGCTTTCGGGTTGAGTTAAGAAGAGTTAAGACCGCGCCCCAACCCTCAGCACGACCATGGCAATCCGAGTCCTGGTTCCAGTATTGCGAGTGGCAGATGTCGCTCGTTCGATGCAGTGGTATCGCGAAACGCTCGCGATGGTGGGCGACCCTTTCCCCGCGGAGCCACCTTTCGAGTTTGCCATTCTGCGGCAGGGACAAGCGGAGCTGATGCTGCGGCGCGGTTCGCCGCCGGTGCGTTCTGCTCCACGCCCGTATGATTGGGATGTTTATCTCCGACGGGAGGGCGAGCGCTTCCGTGATGCTTTTGCGGCCTTGAGCGCACGCGGGGTCGTGACCCGCCGGCTGGAGCAAATGCCTTACGGCTTGGCCGAATTTGAGATTACCGATCCCGATGGCTACATCATTTGTCTGAGCCAAGAGCTTAAGAATGCCACGGATTTGCCGAGGCCCGCGGGCTAGAAGCCTTTCGGCGCAAGGAGGGATTGCCCGTGAGACGCAGCCGGCGCATCCGTGGATCGAGGGCCCTGCGGTTTAACCACTCGATACGAACGACCGGATTGGCGCTGCGCTGGGAGCGATCCGTGAACGGTTGACTGGCTCGCGACAAGAGTGCTTAACGTTACCCATTGCGTTAGGTCGTCGCTCGCCTGGACCTGGTAACTTTCACCGACGATGGCGTTGAACTGGAACGAGAACGTGTCTCCATTTTGCTGGGGATGGGAGAGGGTAATGGTTTCGGGATGGGAGGTATCCATGAGGACCTCCGATTGGACGATAGTGCCGAAGCGGCCGACCGCGACGAAGGTTCCCTGGCCATACGCCACGGCATACAGGGCCTGGGTTGTGCCGCTGGGCCGCTGGGTCCAGTCCGCCGCATTAGGCGACGTCAGAATGGTTCCATCCCAACCGACCGCCACGAAGGTATTGTTGCCGTGATCCACAGCCCAGAGGGTATTCTCGGTCTTGCTTGGGCGGGGGGTCCAGGTCTCACCATTCGATGAGGTCATGATGGTCCCGCGATCGCCCGCCAGGACAAATACCCCTGAGGCGAAAACCGCGCTATTGAAGGAATCGGCTGTGGGCGACTGTCCGGGCGTCCATTCAACCGCGTCGGCGGAGGTGTAAAGAGCGCCCAAGTAGGTGTCGCTGTCCCAGCCGACCGCCACGAATCTGCCGTTGCCGTAGGCGATGCCATCGATGACTTCGGGAAACGGTTGCAGCCGGGAGTTCCACGTGTCGCCAGTGAAGGAACTGACCAGAAACTTCGTCCCGGCAAAGACGAATTGGCCATTTCCATGCGTGCCGCAGAACAGTGATCCCAACGTGCCGCTGAGTGATTTCTGCCAAGCGACGCCGTTGGTCGAGGTCAAGATGAGACGATCCGCCCCGCCGATGGCAAAGAGGCCGTTTGCATAGGTGACGGCATGCAGGTCCTTGGTGGTGATTGGCGGAACTGCCTCCCAGTTGGCGCCATCGCTCGAATGGAGAATGACGCCCTGGTCACCGACGGCGATGAAACGATCGCTTCCAAAAGCAACGCCGTTGAGGTAATTGGTGTTCCATGGTGGCGTGCGGATAGACCACCTGTCGATCGGGTCGGCGGCGTCGGCCTGAAAGACCGCGCTCCAGGCGGAGGGGAGCAAGACAGGCAGAGCGATCCAGAACCCGTGGCCAATCTGGTTGGGATAGTCGGCCCCGTGCCGATCGTGTCCCGACGGGCAGAGGCGCTGCATTTTCCGAGTAGAATCGTTTGGTCGACCGGTTGGAGATCTGCCGTTCCAGCACATGGATCGACTCTCCGGCAGGGTGCGTCCGCGGGCTATACTCCTTTCGGCGGATGCCGAAAGCACTTGCCCAGGGAAAGAAGTTGATCGACAGTGCCGGACAGCATTTGCGTGAGGTATGAACGCGACCACTCGCACGGGGCCATGTGCTTCTTCCTCGATGCCGCTTTGGAAACAAGCCCTGGCTTTTTGCTTCGGACTGGCCTCATTGTTCCTTGGCTTCAATCTTTTCGCTGTCTTTGGCGGGATGGGCGCCCTCCTGGGGATGGGCTTTTACTACCTCGTTGTGGCATTCCTGCTCCTCCGCGGCAACCGGGAGGCCTTTCTGGACCTCGCTTCGGTGGTGATCCTCAATACTCCGATGACGTGCGTGTTCTTTGTGGCCGGTGGAACGGAACTGCTCCTTTCGCTCCTGGTAACGGTGGCTTCTTCCTATGGTGGGGCCGTCCTTGCTTCTTTCACCGCTGCGCCGGCGCAACCCGGCCGATGAACCGGCCACGCGGTCCGGTAACCTTGTCTCCCGGCGGTCCTTCTGTTTCCGTGGAGAGCTGTTGATCCGCGGTTGCGCGGGCAGAGAACGACTGCGGACGGCGCCGTTTTGAAAACGTCCGTCTCGCCAATTTTCTTTTCGGCTTTTCATGATCTGCGGCAGGTATACTGGTGAAGACAACGCCCCGGCTGGCACGGGGCCGGATCTATCATGAGCGACACGACAGACCATGAACTGCTTCTCGCCTACATTCAAAAGGCGGACGAAGCGGCCTTCGCTACCCTGGTGCGACGCCACGCTGACCTCGTCTTCGGCAGCGCCTTGCGGCAGGTGCGCGATCGAGGGGCTGCTGAAGAAGTGACGCAAAATGTCTTTACCGCTCTGGCGCGCAAGGCGCGCTGGCTGACTGGCCAAGGGGGTCTGGCTGGCTGGCTCTATCGCACCACGATCCTCGAAACTCGCTTCTGGCAACGAACTGAGGCGCGCAGGCGGGCCCGCGAACAAAGGGCCTTCGAACTCGGCACGACCATGAAACCAGATGATTCCTCGAGCCTCATTCCCTTGCTCGACGATGGCCTGATGGAGCTGGCCGAGAAGGACCGCCACGCGGTCGTCTCCCGTTTTTTCGAAGGCAAATCGTTCCGGGAAGTGGGGGCCAGCCTGGGCACCGGGGAGGACGCAGCCCAGAAGCGCGTGCAGAAGAGCCTGCAGCAAGTGACCCGGTTTTTCCAGCGGCATGGTTATGCCACCGTCACCGCGGGAACGGTCGTCCGCGCGCTTGAATCCGCGGCGATGACCGCTCCGGCCGAAGTGGTTGCCAAGATTGCTTCCGTCGCCGGTGCCGCGGGAGCGGCCAGTTCCTTCACCACCGTTGGAATCCTTATTGCCAAATTTATGAGCCTGACCAAAGTTCAAACCGTTGCTCTTTGCCTTCTCGTTGGCGCTGCGCCGGTCGGATATGAGTGGAACGCAGCTGCGCAATCCCGCGCGGCCCGCTCCGGTCTTGAGAGTCGAGTTTCTCAGTTGGGCCGGCAGATCGAGACGGAACACCGCCAGAACGCCCACTGGCAGCGCCGCATCGAGGCTGTCCTGGACGCTACCTCTGCCTCCCAGCGCGAAATGGCACGGTTGCGCGAAGTCATCGCCATCGCGCGCACCGGGCAGGAAAGCGGGCTCTATCTCTGGAGCGAGGATTCCGACTACGTGCGGGTGCCGAAGCTGCTGGCTCAGCAGATCGTTCTCTCCGGCTCACACGAACTGCCGGGAGCCACGCCTGTGACGCGAGACCAGGATGCGCCAGTGCTGGCGGATGGTTCGCTCTCCCAAGCGCTCAGTGCCGCCTTGGGCGTCTCTGATCACGAGCGGGACACCCTCAGCCAGGCTTTTACCGACTTCACCCGGGGCTTTCGCGAGAACGAAGCGACCAGGACTTATTTCACGAACGCGCCGCCCCAGGATTTCCACGTCGGCAACTTGCCCTCCCAGACGATCGTCACCTTGGCCGCGCCGCCCGCGGAGGCCGAGCAGGCGCGCGCAACGTTTCGAGGGCAACTCGATGGCATCCTCGGAAGCGAGCGCGCCGGCGTGCTCTGGAAGCAAGCCGAGCGGCTGTTCCGCGATCAGTATAATGATTTCGGCAGCCTGGAATTGGTCCAATCGGTCGCGTTCCATTCCGCCCAGGAAATCAGCACCTGGCAGGCGCTGCGCCGTCCGGGAGAGAGCGGCTTTGTCAGCTGGAGCAATGCCTCCGGTCCGCTGACCTTGGAGTCCGTTCCGGAGAAGCTGCGGCCGATCGTGGCGGAATGGCGCGCGCGTCACGCGGAGACGTCCGATCAGATCATCAATCCCTGAGACTCGTTGGCCCTCGGATGAAGTCCCTTTATGAATAACCTTTTTCTGGCCCTGATCCTTTTGGCCGCGGCAACTGTCGCCTGGCTCAACCGCTATGCGGCCAACCAAATGACGCAATCCCAAATGCAAGCTCTTTCGGGCAAACTCGCGGCTTGCGAAAGCTCGCTCCGCTTCGAACAGGCCACCGCCGCCGAGTCGGACGCGCGCTTGAAGCAACTCCGGGCGCTGGCGCGAACGGCTCAGGAGGAACTGGTCCAAGCCAGCGCGGAGGCCCGCGAACTTGTTTCCCCGGCGGACGTCGCGGGCGAAGGCACCTGGCCGGCCAACCGGGATTATTTCTACCTCCCCAAGCAGTTTCTCGGATCAATCGGCTACGGCGTTTTCCACAATGATGGGACCCTCTCCGAAGAAGCAGCTCGCCTCTTCGGACTGACGCCGGCCGAGAAAGTGGCCTTAACCGACTCCTGGCGGCAGCTTTGCCTGGAACTGCAACAGGCCGAACTGAACCATGTTGAGCGGCTCGAGCCGCGGCAAGCCGATTCCGATGACCACCGCGAGGTCGTGTTCCGAGTATCCTCGACGAGCAACGACGTTGCGGAGCTCCAGGATCAGTTCCAACGCAATCTTCAAACCCAGTTTGGCTCCACCCGCGGCGACTTGATCTGGGCGAAAGTATCGACACAAAGGCCGCTGGATGGATATCCCCTCGGCTTCGACGACCGCATTCTAACTTATTCGGCAGAGCGACAGCCGGACGGTTCCGTGCAGCACCGTCTCGGCTTCACCAAACCGGACAAATCGACCAGCTACAGCTTTCCCATTACTTTTGACCAACCGGAAGCGTCCGCAGAGCCCGGCGCCGCCGCGGCCCAAGCAGCCACCGGTAGAGAAGTGCTCTCGCCCGATTCCGCGCTGTGGCCCTATCGACATCTTTTTGGCGACCAGCCCTTGCTCCAGCCTCAGGCTCGGAGTGGCGGCCGTTGAAGTTGGCTGCTCCTCAGCTTCGATTGGAAGGAGGTTGATCGATGTTCGATGTTTTTTCGGAGTAGATGAGGTTAATGATCCTTATAATACGGCGGTGGGAGAGCATATCGGCTTAAGCTCATGCTTGCTTCGTCCGATACCAAGATGAGAGCGAAAGCGCATAACACGCAATTGGACCGGAGCTTTCGCGACGTAAATGGAAGCCGTCGTACTCAGTCCTTGGGCGCAACGCGTGTGGTCGCAACACGCCTGGCAAGCTGGCGTTTTATCGAAACCGGCCGGGCGGGGGCATCGCCTTGCCATAGCTGGAGCTTGCTTCATCGCCTTCCTCTCGACCTTGCTTTATGCCGAGACCAGCTGCGCGGCTGAGCCCGGCGAGGCAGAACCTGCCGAGGCAGCTGAATCGGAGGTAGTCGCCGCCGGCGATCATCTGTTCGGCGATCCGGGACATTTTCGATCCAAACTGGAGAGCCGGGGTCTTGGCTTGGATGTCCTCTACGTGGGCGAAGTGCTGGCGAACCTCTCTGGGGGGGTGAGGCGAGGCGCCGTTTACGAGGGTTTGCTGAAGATCCAAGTGGATCTCGACGCGGAGAAGCTCGGCATTCTCCCCGGGGCGAGTTGGCATGTATCCGGGCTCTATCCGCACGGTCGCAGTGCCAGCCAGCATTACCTGGGCGATCTCTTTACGTTCAGCAACATCGATGCGGCGCATGAACCCAGGCTATTCGAGTTGTGGGGCCAGCAGCGCTTTGTTCAGGACCGGCTATCGTTGCGCGTGGGGCAGCTGGCTGCTGACGAGGAATTTGCTTACACCGACTATGGCGGCATCTTCATCAACGGGGCCTACGGTTGGCCGGCGCCGATCAGCTTGAATGTCCCTTCGCCGGCTTATCCCGTCGCGACGCCTGGCGTGCGAGTGGAAGGGCAGATCCTGGAGGCTTGGAGCCTGCGTGTCGCTGCCTACAACGGTCAACCCTATCCGCTCGACGATCAGGGTGATCCACTGAACCCCCACGGAATATATTGGAAGCTGCAGGACGCCCTCGTCCTGGCGGAATCGCAATGGAACTGGCCTCGGCAAACGGACTCCGGACCTTTGCCCGGCACAGCCAAAGTCGGCGTTTGGTATCATACCGGCCTTTTCAGCGATACGCGCCTGGACGACACCGGCCGATCCCTGGCCGATCCAGCCAGCACCGGCCAGCCGCGCGCGGTCCGGGGGAATTGGGGACTGTATCTCATTGGCGAGCAGCAGGTCTGGCGCGAAGAAAGTCCTGACCAGGGCGTGGCATTATTCACCCGCGTTGCGGGAACGCCGGCGGACGCCAACCTGATCGACCTTTACCTCGAGGGTGGGGTGAACTACACCGGTTTAATTCCGACCCGTGATCAGGACGCCTTTGGTGCGGCCGTGGTCTATGGGCGGATCCGCCGGGACGCGCGTTGGCTTGTGGCGGATGCGAATGCATGCCGGGAGACAAAGGAACCGTTGCCCGATTTCGAGCAGGCGTTTGAAGCTACTTACCGGGTTGTTTTGCGGGCGGGGATGGCGATGCAGCCGGTCGTCGGCTATGTGACCCACCCGGGGGGCTCTCCAGGGCATGACGCGCTCGTCCTTGGACTGCGGACAACCATCGATTTTTGACCACTCCCGATGCTTATGAATGTGCCTAAACTCAATGACCTCCGCCTGAAAACACGGCTCCTTTTGGGATTCGCCATCCCCGCTCTCATCCTGATGGGAATTGCTGCCGAGGTGGGGATAGCGACTTCGCGAGTCGCGCGCCAGGCCGAGCGGGCGCGCGTGCAGGGCAATGCCAGCTTCGACGCCGCGATGAAGGCGCAAGAACTCAAATTTCATACTGTCCAGGTCCAGCAATGGCTGACGGATATTTCGGCCACGCGCGGGCTGGACGGGTTGAACGACGGGTTTGCCAAGGCCGAGCAACATGCCAAGAGCTTTGAGACCATTGGGCGGGAATTCGAGAAGGCGGCGACTAATCCGAAGGAGCAGAAGCAGCTCGCGCAAATCTTCTCGGCGTTCGATGCCTACTACAAAGAGGCCATTAAAATGGCCAAGGTCTACGTCGCACAGGGTCCGGAGGCCGGCAACAAACTGATGGACCCGGTCGACAAAGCCGCCGACGCTCTCGTCGCGCTGGTGGATCCCTTCGTCGCTGAGCACAATTTAGAAGGGCAAGAGAGCCTCTCTGCCTTGGCTGCCTCGGTGAAAAGCGTTCGGGCGGTTGTGTGGTGGTCCAGTAGTTTCTCGGCCATCCTCGCGATCGTCGCCGGACTGCTGATCAGCCGCTCGCTGGCGCGGCCCATCAACCGGGTCATCACTCAATTTCAGCAAACGGCTCAGGGGGACTTGACGGTTGATGTGCCCGGAGACCTCGTCGACCGGAAAGACGAGATCGGCGAGTTCGCCAGCAGCGCGCAGCGCTTGATTCAGATGTTGCGGAGCGTGTTGGGTGAAGTTTCGGAGAGTGTTCGCACCCTGAGCGAGGCGTCGGCCGACATGTCCACTATCTCGGGCCACACGGCCGGCGGCGTGCGGGCCACATCCGAAAAGGCCGGCACGGTCGCTTCTGCGGCTGAGGAGATGAGCACCAATTCGACTTCGGTTGCCGCGGGCATGGATCAAGCCGCCAGCAGCCTGACGAGTGTCGCGGCCGCCACCGAAGAGATGACCTCGACGATTGGTGAAATCGCGACCCACTCGGAACGGGCGCGATCCATGACGGCCGATGCGAGCCAGCGCGCCCAGAACGTCGCCGGTCGCATGGATGAACTGACCCGGGCAGCTTTGGCCATCGGGGAGGTCACCGAATCGATCACCACCATTTCGGACCAGACGTGGCTCTTGGCGCTCAACGCAACGATTGAGGCGGCCCGGGCCGGCGCCTCCGGGAAGGGATTCGCGGTCGTGGCTCATGAGATCAAGGAACTCGCCCGCCAAACGGCGGAAGCGACCGACGATATCAAATCCAAAGTCGATTCGATTCAGTCCTCGACCAATGCGACCTCCCAGGACTTCCGCAGCATCAAGCTCGTGATCACCGAGGTGAGTGAAATCGTCAATACGATCGCGACGGCGATCGAGGAGCAGACCTCCGTCACGAAAGACATTTCCCGGAATGTCAGCCAGGCAGCGAGCGGCGTTCAGGATGCGAACCAGCGTGTCGCCCAAATCTCCACCTCCTCCCACTCCGTCGCGCAAGAGATCTCCGCGGTGAACCAGGCCGCGGGTGACATCGCTTCCGGCAGTGAACAGGTCCTCACCCGTGCGTCGGAGCTGTCCGAGTTGGCTAAAACGCTCGAAGGCCTGGTGCAGCGGTTCAAACTGCGCGGCCAGGACAGCGCGTCGCAGAGGAACGAGCGCGCCGCGACCAGCAGCGCTGAAGCTGCATCGGGAAATACGCCGCCTGACAGCAGCCGAGGCCTCAAGCCGTTCATTACTTGGACAGACGCGCTATCCGTGGGCGTGCCGGCCATGGATTTGCACCACAAGAAGCTGGTTGACTTGGTCAATCAGCTCCACGCCGCCATGCGTTCGGGCAAAGGCCGCGCGGCGGTCGGGGCCGCTTTGGATGAACTGGCCGAATACGTCGTTTACCATTTCAGCGCCGAGGAGAAGTTGATGGAATCCCATCGTTGTCCCGGGCTGGCCGATCAACGTGCCGCCCATGGCAAGCTGCTCGAAACCGTCGGTCAATTGCGCAGCCAGTTTGCCAGCGGCCGGCAGGGGCTCGGTCCGGAAGTGTTGTTGATGTTGCAGGATTGGCTGGTGAATCACATTCAGAAGAAAGACAAGGTCTGCATGGCCAGTGTCTGCGCCAGTCGTCAAGGACCGGCCAAGTTCCACGCGCGCAAGGAGAGGGCCGAGACGCCCGCCTAATCCTGGTCGAAACTGCCTGTTTTAGAATCCCGCCTCCTATGGAAGAGAAACTAAAGAGCTACGTCGGCACCATCAAGAATTTGCCCCCGTCCCCGAGCCTGATGATTGAGTTGGTCAAACTCCTCAACAGTCCCGATCGAGACATTGACCAACTCGTCGAACTGCTCCGGTACGATCAGGCGGTGACGGCTGAGATTCTGAAGCTGTGCAACAGTGCGTTCTTCGGCCAGGATGAGCCGGCGACGGACGTGTTTGAAGCTACTTTCCGACTGGGCTTCTACGAGGTCTACCGGGTCGCCATGGCCCTTTCCAGCTCTCGCACGGTGCGTTGCCCGGCCGCCCGTTACGGCGTCGATTTGGAAGCACTATGGGCCCATTCGGCCCTGACCGCGCTCACCGCCCAAAAATTGGCGAAAGAGGTCCGGGCCAACGAGTCGGTCGCGTTCACCGTCGGTATTCTGCACGATATCGGCAAAGTCGTCTTCGGCTGCGGTGAGGGGACCACTTACGGTCGGTTCAATCGCGAACTTGACGGCAAGATCTCCGCCCTGGAGGCGGAACGGGCCCGGTTCGGTTTTGACCACGGCCAGCTGGGCTCTTTCCTCTTGGGACAGTGGCAACTGCCCGATGAGATCGTGATTCCAGTGGAGTTTCACCACACTCCCGAACTGGCGCCCAATTTGCAGAAACAAACGGCCGTGATCACGTTGGCGGATGTCATGGCGCACCGGCTGAATCAGAACGCCGCCAGCCGTCGCCGCATTCCCAATCCGCCTTCCGCCATGGAGATTCTGCAGATTGACAGTGAAGCTGTGACTGCCCTGACGCTGGAGGCAAAAGAAGAAATGGGCCGGGTGCAAGGTCTGTTTCAGCGCCCTTCCTGAACGGCCGCGTCGGTCGGCCGGGATCCCATCGGGTCAGTAGCGCCAGCTGAGGCCGCCGTGAACGCGGTAATCCGGCACGGCCTGGAACCCTTTGGCGGCGATGGCCAGCGGAACATCCACGCCGGCGTTGGCGGCGAAGTGGCCGCCCCAAGTCAGGTTGAGCTGGGGGCCCAAATACCAGGCGGTAAATCCCGTACGGTCGGAGACGGTCTGCAGGAGCCGATCTCGCGCCATCGTTTCGTAAACGGCCACGGCCTGGAGGCTTAAAGTGTAGCGTTCGTTCGCCAACAGATATCGCCCGGGACCGCCTGTGATCAGAAGGTCATTCCCATACTGGAAGGAAGCTTCCCCTTCCGAGCGCAGCGCGTATTGGAACTGGCCGTTAAACACCCAACGCTGCCAACGGGTGTTGAAGGTGACGCCGAAGATACCGTCGAACGAGCCCGAGCCCGGGGAGAGCTCGTGCGGGTGAACGCTGCTGATGGAGTGCCCAAGCGGATCATGGGGCGTTCCCGGCGGAAGCAAAGCGCCGTAAGTTTTGGATTGATCGACCTCATCCTTCAACCGGTCCGTTTCGCCCGTGGGCAGTTTGACGCCGCCAAGCAGGTTCACGACGACGTCGGACTGCATTTGTCGTTTTGCCAGCACCGTCCAACGGCCCAGGACCGCGACATCGCCCAGGTCAACGTCCGATCCCTGTTCGCGATATGCCGTCGGCGGCTCGTTGACGGAGAAATGCAGATCGGACCGGCGGAAGGACCGGTAAATCATCGGCACGCTCAAACTCAATCCGAACCGCGATGAGAGGTTGTAGCCGAGGACCCAGTGAGTGATCAAGCTGTCCAAACGGTCGGGGTTGGAGCGATCGACCTTTCGCCCATCGAATTGCTCCGTGCCGAAGTGGGTGAACTGCGCCGCGGCGCTGAAAACCAAGCCTTTGGTGAATTCGCTTTTGGCGTTGCTGGCATTATATACGGCGCACAGTTCGCAGGCCTGGACGGCGCAGAAGCCGAAAAGGGCGAACAGCTGCAGGGCAGCCAGTCGCACATAGATCACTCGATTGCGTAACATCGGGGGGACAGCTCGCGGCCTAATCCGTCACCATCAATCGGTACAATCGGAGCGGGTTGCTGCGTGTGTCCACAATCACGTAGTGGTTGGAGAACGGAAGATTGGGCGCGACGAAGACATTGGTCCAGAGGTTCGCAGACCCATCCACACCGCTGCCAGCGCAAAGAAGGCAATCGACTGCTTGCAGAGTATACGTCTTGTTTGCGGCCGTGTTGAAATGAATCGTCACTTGATTCGTCCCGAAGAGTTCGATCAGATCCAATTGCGGGGCTTCCCCCGATAGGGCCTGACCGCGCAGACAAGATCCGGACACCGACGCTGCGACCACCAAAGTGGCCAGCCCGAGTCGGCCGAGCGCGCCAATCCCGCCCGTTCCCGACCGAGTGGAATCGATCCGGAGACAGTTTCGGGTCGGTTTTGTCCTGGTCACGCGCATACTGTTGCCGGCACCGGCAGATTAGGCAACAAAACTCACCGTCCGTGGGAGGGCTGACCAGCCTTAAGGTTCCCGCGCTTCGTCGTCGGCGGTATTCAATCGGCGCGGATGCGGAAGAAGAGGATGGCGGAGGCGGAGTTGGTGGGGACGGTTTGAAGGTGATTGTTACCGGTCAAAGGGCCGGCGAAAGTCGTCCAGTTTGTTCGGAGCAGATCAGGGATGGATTCGACGTAATAGGTCTTTCCAGCCGTGGTCCCGAAGGCGAGGGCAAACGAATCGGAGGTCTTGGTCCAGCTCGATATGGTCAAGCCGGCTTGAAAGTAGAAGGAGTAAATCGGCGACGGGGCGTGGATTGGTCCGCCGCCGAGGCCGTTGGTGGAGGTATCGATCAACCGACACTGCAACGTGTAAAGACCGGGCTCCGTCGCGCTAAAAGTGCGCCCGTGGATGTGACCGTATGGGTCGGCGCCGGGAGTCCCGTCGCTCTCCGACAATGCCAAACGATTGGTGCCATGGTTCGCCCCGACGGCGAGATGAAACAACTCGCGACTCGTCTCGGGATCGTCGGGATCCTGCGCCCACACCCCGAATTCACCCCCGGGCGGTCCTTGCATCGAAACGAATTCCATTTGGACGAAGCTTCCGTCCGAAGCGTGGCCCGGCGCCGGCCCTCCGTGGTCCGGAGGGCTCGCCAGTGCGGTGAATGAAACGCCGGCGCCGACATAGCGGTTCGAGAAGGGGCCGGCGTTGGTCAACGCCAGATAGACATCGTATGCCGCGTTGGTGTCGTAGGTGGAGCCGTTGGCAAACAGCAGCGGAGCGTCCTGGGCGGTGCTGGTCGCCCCGGCATTGACGTGCACATGCTGCCCTTGGAGCC
>JAXMHN010000081.1:0-24677 GCA_046346765.1 Verrucomicrobiota bacterium
GGAGAAGCCAGCAATGGCCGCGAAGCAGTGGAGAAGGGCGCCGCTCTGATGCCCAGCGTCATCGTCATGGACCTGAGCATGCCGATCATGAATGGCTTGGAGGCCACCCGACATCTTCGCAGAGTCCTGCCCGCAGTGAAGGTTCTGATCCTGACCGTCCATGAAAAAAAGGAATTCGCGAGCCAGGTCATCGAAGCGGGGGCGAGCGGCTATATTTGCAAGAACAGTCCTCCGTCCGAACTGGTGAGTGCGATCGAATCGATTCACCAAGGGCACACCTTCTTCAAGATAGCAGGCGATGCAGTCGAAACGGAACTACCGGCAGTTGCTTCGGGCAAGCGTTCCAAGGAGGACTTGTCACTGCGGGAGCGCGAGGTCTTGACATTAATTGCGGATGGTTACTCGAACAAACAGACCGCCGGCCTCTTGGGAGTGAGCGTGCGCACGGTGGAGAAACATCGCGAACGGATCATGGCCAAACTGAAGCTTCACAGCGTGGTTGAATTGACGAAATACGCCATCGCCAATCAGATGGTTCATCTGACCTCGGTGCCCCAGGCGAGTCCTTGAGTGGAGTGATTCCCTCCCAGGCATTGCTCACCGGTAAAACGGATCGAAGTAGAGCTTATCGAGGTTGTCCCGCCCGACCAGCATATCGTAAACCCGTGGTTTTCGGAGGGCTTCAATATGGCCGTCGGCAAAGCTGAATTGCACGCGGTTATTGTGCACCACAAACGTCCCTCGAACCGCGCTGGCCTGTCTTCCTGCATGAAAGCTGGCGTTGTGCATCGTCTCCGGTGACTCCTGCACGACAAGGAACTTCTGGGATGGGTTGCTCATGCCCGACACCTGTACTCCTCGCGGCCCGCTGTTCCGCCCGTTGGCCAGGCTAATATTCGCGTCGATATCTCCGTTCATGCTGAAATTGACGCGGAGAGCGCGGCCGATAGCTCCAGTGCTGGGACATTGATACACCGCAAAGGAGTTGGTATAAGCGTCGCGGTGGGGCACGAGGCGCGGGTGGCCGGTAACATAGGCGAAAATCGATCCGGACTCGGCATGATGACCGTAAGTCGTGTCCCGCCAGCGCGCGCGCACCGCCGTCACCGTAGATGGTTGTCCGCCAAACACCCAGTCGGGTTCCCAATTGCGGTCGACGCCGCCGGCCCAGGGCAAATAATCACGGTTGTCATCCGCGTAAAGCAGCATGCCAAGGCTCAGTTGCCGCATGTTACCCTTGCAGTAGGCCATACGCCCGACCTCTTTAGCACGAGCCAGCGCGGGCAAGAGCATACCAGCGAGGATGCCGATGATGGCAACCACCACCAGAAGTTCAATCAACGTGAATCCGCTGACGGCACAGGACGGTCCCTGCGGTTGCCACAACCTGCCAGGCTGAGCACGGCTGCGTGGAATCGAGCCCATCATTCCGGGGGTTGTCCGGACGATAGGATCGGACGGGGGCGGCGACAACTGTGCTTTTTGAGGCACAGGAACGCCAACGGAAGCTCCTGGCCATTCAAGTTGCTCCAGACCAGCGTGTTGCTGACTTATTCAGCGCCGTTTGCGTTGTCCGTCCACTTGGGCAAATATGGGGGTAGATGAAAGAGATCGGCGGGAATTGCATCGATTTCGACAACGAGGACGACGAGGGGCGCTGGTCTCACTTCCGTTTAGGAGTTCGGCGCGCGAACCGTCGATATCGGCGGCCCGCCTTGCGCCGGCGGACGACCGGCCGAGGCAGAGGCTGACCGACGTCTCACCTCGCTCCGGTTCGATTCAAGGCGACGCGCGGTGGACCTCCATTAAGCAGTTTTGCCCGCCAAAAGGATTGGGCGTGAAGCTTTTCGCTTTTGGATCGAGCAACCATTGCCCGTCCACCAGGAACAGGTACTCGTACTTGCCCGGGGGCAATTCCAGTTCGCGGACCCATGTTCCCGGTTCAGCCGAGTAGAGAGCCGTTTCGGTTGGCTCCCAGCCATTGAATGAACCGGCCACGAAGACCTGACGGGCCTGCGGCGCGTACAGCTCCAGACGCACATATGGGGATATGGATGGTGTTGTGGCTTTGGCCGTCCTGGCTGGCGGTTTCGTTTTGGCCGCTGGTTTGCGCGTTGGCGGACTAGCCTTAAGAGATTTGACATCTCGCTTCTGATTCTTCATCGCTATCTGAAAGGTCGCCCACCCGTATGGAGTAGACGGTTGGTTGTGAGTGGGGGAGCCGCAGGGTTTGTGCAGCTGAGTGGATTGAGCAATCAGCTTGCCACGCCATGATTTGCTGCTGGCGTCGTGTTAGCGGGAGAGCCAGCAGATCTGACCTGTGCAGCCTGATCAAAAAACTGCAGTTGGTCTGATCCAACGGCCGCATGTGTTCTGCGCCGAACTTGGCGACCCTGGCTTCTGGCCGCATGTGACCAGTGATGGTGTTGGCTCGGCAAGGCTCCTGCTTAGCGTCGAGCCCGTTATGATTCCGCCAGTTTTTGTCTCTTTGGCATGAAGTGCACGCGTTACGAGACCGGTCAATTCTACGACGAGATGTTCTCGTCGGATAGTGTCCCGCGACCCATTGCCCGCAAGCTCCTGCAAAGCATCGATACCCTGCCGGAAGGTGAACTCCTCGGGCGCCAGCGGGCGGCCGACCGCGCGCTGCTGCAGCTCGGGATCACGTTCAACGTCTATGGAGCGGCTGCTGGGGTCGAGAAGATCTTCCCGTTCGACATCATTCCACGCATTATGGCGGCCAAGGAATGGCAGCGGATCGAGCGTGGGCTGCGCCAGCGGATACGCGCGTTGAACCTCTTTATCGACGACATCTACCACGACCAGAAGATTCTAAAGGAAGGGGTAGTTCCTCGGGAGATCATCTATTCCGCCAGTTCTTATCGGAAGCAATGCATCGGTTGGAATCCTCCCCGAGGAGTCTGGTGCCACATCACCGGAACCGACCTGGTCCGGCATAGCGACGGTCGTATCTACGTCCTGGAAGATAACCTGCGGTGCCCTTCCGGGATATCCTACGTGCTGCAGAACCGTCAGATGATGAAGAGCCTGTTCCCGAAGGTCTTCGATGCGTCCCGGGTTCGGCCGGTAGCGGATTATCCCTCCAAGCTGCGCGATATGCTGGAATTCCTGACTCCGGACGTATTGAGCAGCCCGCATTTGGTTCTTTTGACCCCGGGAGTGCATAACTCGGCTTACTTCGAGCATTCGTTTCTCGCTCAGCAAATGGGCATCGAGCTGGTCGAAGGTCGGGATTTGACGGTGGAGGATGGGTATGTGCTGATGCGCACGACAAAGGGCTTTGAGAAAGTGGATGTCATCTACCGCCGGATCGATGACGATTTCCTCGACCCTTCCTGCTTTCGATCGGATTCGCTCTTGGGCGTGCCCGGACTGATGGAGGCGTATAAGGCCGGAAACGTGGCGCTCGCTAATGCGCCGGGAACAGGCATTGCCGATGACAAGGTCGTCTACGCCTACGTCCCAAGAATCATCAAGTACTATTTAGGGGAAGAGAGCATCCTGCCCAACGTGCCCACCTACATCTGCGCTGAGCCTAAGGACCTGAACTACGTCCTCGAGCACCTGGACGAATTGGTCGTCAAGGCGGCGAACGAGTCGGGCGGCTACGGAATGCTGGTGGGACCGCATGCCACCGCCGATGAACGGAAAGAGTTTGCCCTGCGCCTGCAGGCCAATCCTCGCAATTACATCGCGCAGCCGACCCTGGCGTTATCCAGGGTGCCAACGATTGTCGAAGACCATTTGGAGGGGCGGCACGTCGATCTGCGCCCTTACATTCTGTATGGCAAGGACATCTTTGTGTTGCCGGGAGGGCTGACGCGGGTGGCTTTAAAGAAGAATTCGCTGGTGGTGAACTCGTCTCAAGGCGGCGGGAGCAAGGACACATGGGTGCTCGCTGATTCCGTCGCCGAGACGGATGAAACGGCGGAGCCGCTCGCGCCGGTGCTGCCACCAGGAAAGGCGCAACGATGTTAAGCCGCGTTGCCGATTCAATTTACTGGATGAGCCGGTACGTGGAGCGCGCCGAGAGCGTGGCTCGGTTCATCGAAGTCAGTCTGCAGCTGATGTTGGACGCCCCGCTGGGACAAGACCAGCAATGGCAGCCGCTGGTCGATACGACGGGCGACCAGGAAGAATTCGCCAAGCGTCTCGGAAAGGCCTCGCAGGAGAACGTCATTCAATTCCTCACCTTTGATACCCAGAATCCCAACTCAATCTTCTCGTGCATTCGGGGCGCGCGCGAGAACGCACGCAGCGTCCGAGACGTGATCTCGTCCGAGATGTGGCTGCAATTGAACAAGTTTTATCTGATGGTCAAATCGGCCTCGGAGGACGAGCGCGGGTTGCATTCCCCGGCGGAGTTTTTTGAAGAAGTGCGGCTGGCGAGCCAGCTCTTCACCGGCATAACGGACGCGACGATGTCGCATGGGGAGCCTTGGCATTTTTGCCGGCTTGGACGGAAGTTGGAACGAGCTGATAAGACTTCGCGCATTCTGGACGTGAAATACTACTTGCTGCTGCGATCGGTCGATGAGGTGGGCAGCCCGTTCGACGATATCCAGTGGGCGGCTGTGCTCCGCTCCGCTTCGGCTTTCGAAATGTACCGTAAACGGCAGGGCCGCATCTCGCCGCGCGGCATCGTCGATTTCCTGGTGCTTGATCGCGAGTTCCCGCGCGCCATTCAGTTTTGCCTCCTGTCCGCTCGTGATTCGCTTTATGCGATCAGCGGCACGCCGCCCGGCACGTTCCGGTCTGCTCCGGAGAAACTGCTCGGCCAGCTTGGGTCGGATTTGTCCTTCACCGCGGTCGACGAAATTATCAAGGCCGGTCTGCACGAGTATCTGGACGAGCTGCAAACCAAGCTCAACCAGGTGGGGCAAGGCATTTTCGAAACGTTTTTCGCGTTCAAAGCTCCGGTCCTTCCAAAGAAGCCGGCTTTCAGGATGGCGATGCAGTGAGAGTGGTTAAGGACGGCAGTTAAATAGGCCATGGCCATACACGTTGCCCTACATCATCGCACCCACTACCGCTACGACCGCTGGGTTAACCTCGGGGCGCAGGTGATTCGCCTCCGCCCGGCTCCGCATTGCCGCACCCCGATCGAAAGTTACTCCCTCCGGCTTGAACCGGCGCAACACTTCCTCAACTGGCAACAGGACCCCCAATCCAATTACCTGGCCCGCGTTGTCTTCCCCGAGAAAACCCGGGAGTTTATCGTCGAAGTGGACTTGGTCGCCACCATGGCCGTCCTCAATCCTTTTGACTTTTTCCTCGAACCGGAGGCGGAACAGTTTCCCTTTGCTTACGATCGGGTCCTCGACCACGAGCTGGCGCCATTTCGGTTGCTGCTGCCTGTTTCGCCGAAATTCGGCGAGTACCTCGAAATGGTTCGGCGGGAAATCATGGGTGGCGCGCGCACTGGGAGTTCGCCCCCTGGCGGCCTTGGCCGGGACCTGCTTCCTTCCGGCCGCTCCGGGTTGAAGACGGTCGATCTTCTCGTCGCCGTCAACCGTCAGGTCCAGCAAGACATCAAGTATTTGATCCGGTTGGAGCCGGGTGTGCAAGCGCCCGAAGAAACCCTGCAAGCTGGCAGCGGTTCGTGCCGTGATTCCGCTTGGTTGCTTTGCCAATTGCTGCGCCATCTAGGCCTGGCCTCTCGATTTGTCAGCGGCTACCTCATCCAGTTGACGGCCGATGTCAAATCGCTCGACGGCCCGACCGGCACCGACCAGGACTTCACCGATCTTCATGCCTGGTGCGAGGTTTACCTCCCTGGGGCAGGCTGGATTGGACTGGATCCGACCAGCGGCTTGCTCGCCGGCGAGGGGCATCTTCCCTTGGCGGCGGCACCCGATCCGATCAGCGCGGCCCCGATCACGGGCTTGATCGACGAATGTGAGAGTGACTTCGCGGTGGAGATGGCCGTAACCAGAATCGCCGAATCGCCGCGGGTGACGAAGCCGTACACGCCGGAACAATGGGTGCAGATCGAGGCGGCTGGGCACCTGGTCGATGCTGAACTGCAGGGGCACGATTGTCGGTTGACCATGGGTGGCGAACCAACCTTCGTCAGCGTCGACGACATGGACGGTCCGGAGTGGAACACCGTCGCCCTCGGCCCAACTAAGCGGCGCCTGGGCGACCGGTTGGTCAAGCGCTTGAAAAGCCGGTTCGCAGCAGGCGGACTGCTTCATTACGGCCAAGGAAAGTGGTATCCGGGCGAGTCTCTGCCCCGGTGGGCCTTCGCCTGTTATTGGCGCAAAGACGGCGAGCCGATCTGGACGCAAGACGCCCTCTTTGCCGATGAAACCAAGAACTATGGCTATAACGCCAAGCGCGCCGAAGAGTTCATTTATGCTTTGGCTGAAAGGCTCGGCTGCGGCGGCAAATGGGTCCTGCCCGCTTTTGAAGACGTGTGGTACTACTTGTGGAAGGAGCGGCGTCTCCCCACCAATGTCGATCCGTTCCAATCCCGCCTTCGTTCGGAGGAAGATCGTGCCCGGATCGCCCGGGTTTTCGAACGCGGCCTCGACGACGTCATCGGCTATACGCTGCCTCTTCGGCCGGACAGCCAGGGCGAGCAAATCGCCTGGCAAAGCGGCCCTTGGTTTCTGCGCCCGGAGCGTTGCTACCTCATTCCGGGAGACTCTGCCATGGGCTTCCGCTTGCCGCTCGATTCACTCCCCTGGGTGCGGGAGAGCGACTATCCTTACGTCCACCCGCCCGATCCTTTCGACGCCCGTGTGGCCCTGCCGCCGCGCCAGGCCTTTCTCTCGGTTGCGCGCCGCCCCTTGCCTTTAGTGCATGTAACGGAGG
Organism: Verrucomicrobiota bacterium; assembly: GCA_046346765.1. GTDB lineage: Bacteria > Verrucomicrobiota > Verrucomicrobiia > Limisphaerales > SIBE01 > JAXMHN01. The sequence continues at coordinate 6,841 of JAXMHN010000081.1, forward strand.
CCTTGGAAGAAGCGCTCCGGCATTCCGGCGGAACGCTGCCGCCGGCGGACGCGGAGCGCGTGCCGGGGCAAGGGGAGTCGGCGCCATGGTTGATTCGGACGGCGCTCTGCGTCGAGCCGCGCCACGGACGCCTGCATATTTTCATGCCGCCGGCGCGGACCATGGAGGAGTATTTGAGTTGCGTGACGGCGGTTGAAGATGTGGCTCAGAAGCTCGACACGCCGGTTATTGTGGAAGGTTACACGCCGCCGTTCGATCCGCGATTGAATGTGCTTAAAGTGACGCCGGACCCGGGGGTGATCGAAGTCAATGTGCAACCGGTCGCCTCCTGGGATGAACTCGTCCGGCAAACGGAGGGGCTTTATGAAGACGCTCACTATGCCCGTCTGGGCACGGAAAAGTTCATGTTGGATGGGCGGCATACCGGAACCGGCGGCGGCAACCACATCGTCCTTGGCGGAACGACCCCCGCAGACAGTCCTTTGCTACGACGCCCGGACTTGCTGCGGTCGCTGATCACTTACTGGCAAAATCATCCGTCGCTTTCCTTCCTGTTCAGCGGCCTGTTCATCGGCCCAACCAGCCAGAGCCCGCGCGTGGACGAAGCGCGCAACGACTCTCTGTATGAGCTGGACCTGGCCCTCAAGCAGGTGCCCCACGGAGACGCCGTTCCTCCCTGGTTGGTCGACCGCCTCTTTCGCAATCTGTTGATCGACGCCAGTGGCAATACGCACCGCGCCGAATTCTGCATGGACAAGCTATACTCGCCGGAAAGCGCCAGCGGACGTCTCGGCCTGCTCGAGATGCGGGCTTTTGAAATGCCCCCGCATCCGCGCATGAGCTTGGCCCAGCAGCTCCTTCTCCGGACTTTGGTGGCGCGTTTCTGGAAGGAACCTTATCAGCAAAAGTTGGTTCGCTGGGGCACGGAGATCCATGATCGCTGGATGCTGCCGCACTTCGTTTGGGCCGACTTTAGCGAGGTGATGAGGGAAGTGCAGGCGGCCGGCTTTCCCATGCGGGCGGAGTGGTTCGCTCCCCATTTTGAGTTTCGGTTCCCAGCCTACGGGCAGATCGCGGTCAACAACTTGACCCTGGAATTGCGACAGGCGCTCGAACCGTGGCATGTCCTGGGCGAAGAACCGGGGGCGGGCGGAACAGTCCGTTATGTCGATTCCAGCCTGGAACGCGTCCAGGTGCTGGTGCGCGGCATGGTGGGAGAACGGCATCGGGTGGGGGTGAATGGCGTTGCGATGCCCCTGCATCCGACTGGGACGCATGGGGAGTTCGTGGCTGGGGTCCGTTATCGGGCGTGGCAGCCGGCGAGTTGCTTGCACCCGAACATACCGGTGCATGCGCCGCTGGTGTTTGACTTGTTTGATGGCTGGAACGGGCGGAGCGTGGGCGGGTGCACCTATCATGTGGCCCATCCGGGCGGGCGGAATTACAGCACGTTTCCGGTGAATGCTTACGAAGCGGAGAGCCGGCGGCTGGCGCGATTCACCCCTTTCGGCCACACCCCTGGAGCGATGGCGCTCCACGTGCCGCCGACGGCCGGCGAGTTTCCGTTCACTCTCGATTTGCGAAGCGTATGAGTGTCAGCGGGGGCAGGCGAGGACAGGCGAACTGGCGCTTCGCCCTAACCGTTTCCGGGAGGAGGCTCTGGCGGTCGCGCGATTGGACGTGACGAAACACTTGCAGCTGAATCGGGCCTTGTGTCTTCTAGTCCGGTGATCACCAGCGATCGAGAGCCGCTTTTGCCGCCAGCCGCTGCGCTGCTGGAACGATACTCTTCTTTCCAGCTGGGCTACGACGAAATGCTGGGGCATCCCGGGCTCCCTCGCCCGCATTGGCGCCCCCTGATCGCGTCGCTGGGCCGGCTGAGTCCGGAAGAGTTCACCGCGCGCGGTGAGACTGCTCGCCGGGTCTTGCGGGAGCATGGCGTCAGCTACAATGTCTACGGCGACGCGCTCGGCACCGACCGGCCTTGGGGCGTGGACCTGGTGCCGATGCTGATCTCTGCGGAGGAGTGGCGTGGCATTGAAACGGGCCTGAAGCAACGAGCCCGTTTGCTCAATCTCATTCTGGCCGACTTTTACGGCCGACAGCAGCTTTTGAAGGACGGCTCGGTCCCCAGTGCGCTGGTGTATGCGAACCCAGCATTTTTGCGCCCCTGTCATGGGGTCCAGCCGCCTCAGGGCCTGTTTCTCGGGTTGCATGCCATCGATCTCGCCCGGGCCAGCGACGGACAATGGCGGGTGCTCGCCGATCGAACGCAAGCTCCCAGCGGCATCGGCTATGCTCTGGAGAATCGTCTCGTCGTGGCCCGCATACTGCCGGACGAGTTTCGCGATGGCCACGTCCAGCGTTTTGCTGACTTTTTTCAAACCGAACGCGAGACCCTGCGGAGTCTAGCCGCCGCCGAGGCCGCTCGCCCCAATGTTGTCCTGCTCACGCCCGGACCCTACAACGAAACCTACTTCGAACACGCCTTCCTCGCCCGTTATCTCGGTTTCCCCTTGGTTGAAGGCGGCGACCTGACGGTCCGGGATCGCCGGGTCTTCATCAAGACCCTGGAGGGGCTGCAGCCGGTCGACGTCATTTTGCGCCGCGTCGACGATACCTTTTGTGACCCGCTGGAACTCCGGGCCGATTCGTGTTTAGGCGTGCCCGGCCTGCTCGAAGCTGCGCGCGCAGGCACGGTGGCGATCGCCAATGCTCTCGGCAGCGGCGCCGTCGAAACGCCGGCGCTGCTTCCCTTTCTGCCTGGCCTCTGTCAGTCCTTGCTCGGCGAAGACTTGCTGTTGCCTTCGGTGGCCAGTTGGTGGTGCGGACAGGAACACGAGCGGCAACATGTCCTCCAGCATTTGCCCCAACTGGTCATCAAGCCGGCTTTCGCCGCAACCAACTCCGAGCCGGTTTTTGGGGCAAAGCTCAGCGGCAAACATCGCGCCGCCCTGGAGGCCTCCATCCGAAGCGCTCCCATCCAATTTGTCGGGCAGGAACAAGTCTCCTTAAGCACCGCCCCGGTTTGGACCAAAGGCGGGCTTGAGCCCCGGCCGCTGGTGCTGCGGGCTTATGTTTGCGCGAGCGGAAGCGGATTCAGCGTCCTGCCCGGAGGGCTGACGAGGGTCTCGGCCTCAGCAGACGAACTGGTGGTCTCGATTCAGAGCGGCGGCGGGAGCAAAGATACCTGGGTGCTCTCGGATCGCCCGGTCGCGCACGCCAGTTTACTGCCGACAAGCCACAAAGTCGTCCGCCTCGAACGAGCGGCGGCCGAGGTCCCCAGTCGCCTGGCCGACAATCTATTCTGGCTCGGTCGCTACGCGGAACGCCTGGAAGATACGGTGCGCGTCCTGCGTTGTTTGCTCGCCCGCCTGACCGGTGAAGCGGCCATGGACGAGGCGCCTGAAGTATCGGCGCTGGTCCAATTGCTCGTCCATCTCGATCTGTTGCCGGCCCGCTTCGCGGAGGGTCATTCATTGGCTGCGGTCGAGCGGGAGGTGCTGCAGCTGATTTACCAGCAAAACCGCCTGGGGACGGTGCGAGAGGTCCTGAGCCGGCTGCGGCAGATCGCCTTCGTCTTGCGCGACCGATTCTCTGCTGACACTTGGAGCGTGCTCAACAAGCTGCAGGTGGATGCGCGGGGCCGGGCGTCGGTGCCGGCGACCGAGACGCTCCTGTTGCTCAACACCCTCATCGTCGACCTGGCGGCGTTCAGCGGCATGAGATGGAAAACATGACCGCGGTCGCCGGGTGGCACTTCCTCGACATCGGCCGCCGCTTGGAGCGCGCCGTCAACGTCACCACTTCTCCAGGCCACCACCGCCGTCCATCGACCGGCCTCGCTGTCCTCGAGCCAACCCTCGAAATCGCCGACAGCTTGATCACCTATCGCCGCCGCTATTTCGTCCAACCTCAGCTCAACACCGTCCTCGACGGCTCGCCGTGGCGGACGAAACCAATCCCCGCTCGCTCGCCTTTCAGCTCACCACTTTGGCCGTCCACGTCGCCAATCTTCCCCGCCAACAGATCGGTTCCGCCCCGTTGCCCGAAGCCGATCAAATCAAAGCCGCTCAACGGGTGGTCCTTGAGCCGTCTCGAAGACCTTATTGCCGGGTTGAGGAAATCCAAGGGGAGCAGTAGGTCGGCAGCATCTTGGCTGGTTGCGCGGCGGAACTACGAGGCGCATCCACACCCTAACCCATCGTTATTTTAGCCACGCCGACACGCAAGTCAGCTGACGCTGCTGCGGCCAGGAGTTGTTTTGTGCGCTATTACGTAACTCACACCACCAGCTATCGCTATTCCCATGACGTGTCGGTGTCGCACCACATTGCCCGCCTCACCCCGCGGGCCCGGGCCAATCAACGGTGCCTCGAGCACGACTTGCGCATCGATCCCAGCCCCGCTCTGAAGACCCAGCGCGAGGACTATTTCGGAAATGCCGCCACCTTCCTGACCGTCGAAGGAGCCCATCGCGAATTGATGGTCGAAGCGACCAGCCTCGTGGAATTAACCTTGCCCTCGGCCCCCTCTCACGCGGAATCGGCGTCCTGGGAGACCATCCGCGATCTCTGTCGTGAACCGGTCACGCTGCTCGCGCGCCAAGCGAGCGAATTCGTCTACAGCTCGCCGATGATCCAGACCCACGCGGATTACTCGCGTATGCGTGAAGGAATCATTTGCTGCCGGGCGTCCGATCCTCGAAGCGGTTCTGGAGCTGGAACGGTCGCATTTTCGCTGACTTCAAGTTTGATCCCAAGGCTGGACTTCCATCGCAACGCCGCTTGACCTCGTTTTTAAAACGCGCCGTGGTGTGTGCCAGGACTTTGCCCATTTCCAAATCGCCTGCTTCCGTTCGATCGGCATCCCCGCTCGCTACGTCAGCGGTTATCTCGAAACCCACCCGCCGCCGGGGCAGCGCCGCCTCGTTGGCAACGACGCCTCCCACGCCTGGACCCAGGTCTGGTGTGCTGAACTTGGCTGGGTGGACGTCGACCCCACCAATAATCTTCAACCAACGGATCGCCACGTCACCGTCGCCTGGGGCCGGGATTACGACGACGTTTCTCCCGTGCGCGGCGTGATCGTCGGCGGGGGCGAACACCAGCTCCGCGTCGCGGTTGACGTCGTTCCGATGGCATCTGGAGACCGGGCGCCGGGGGCGGCGTAGGCTGCGGGGAAAGCCGGTGCGCGCGAACGGTCGTGGGGCTTTCTCTGTAAGTTATTCACAGTCGCGATTACCTAAGTCGTTGATAGGAAGCGCATGTAGAATTGTGTTGACCCGTTGTGAATAACTGGACATAGCAGCTGGATTGGCTCCAGCGGACATTAACGCCGACCAGGGAGGAAAGATCAGCAATGCCATGAGAGCCATCTGGAAAGGAGCCATCAGTTTTGGTTTGGTCAATATCCCGGTCGGCCTTTATTCCGCTGTTACCAAAACGGAACGCATCAAGTTTCGCCTGCTTCGCGCCGCGGACCAAAGCCCCATTCGCTACAAGCGCGTCGCCGAAGCTGACGAGAAAGAAGTGCCCTGGGATCAGATTGCGAAGGGCTACGAGTTCGAGCGGGACCACTTTGTGGTTTTAAATGAAGAGGATTTTGACCGGGTAGCGATCAAATCCAACCAGGTGATCGAGATCAACGAGTTTGTGAATCTGGATGAGATCGACCCGATGTTCTTTGATGAACCGTATCTTCTCGGCCCGGAGAAAGGCGGGGATCGCGCTTACGCGTTGCTGCGCGATGCGCTCGCCCGATCGAAGAAAGTCGGCATTGCCAAAGTCGTCCTCCGGACGCGCGAGCACCTCGCCGCTGTCAAGCCTGTCGGCCAGGCCTTGGTCCTGGAATTGATGCACTTCGCGGGCGAACTGGCGACCCCCGATAGTCTCAATTTGCCTCAAGGCACTCCCGCGCCGAAGGAGCTCGACATGGCCTTGTCGCTGGTCGATGCGATGACCAGCGAATGGAAGCCGGAGCGGTATCATGACGAGCATGCTGAGGCGCTGATGAAGGTCATTGAGGAGAAGATCAAAGCAGGGAGGCAAGAAGCGAGCCCCAGTGAGGAAAGGCGCTCCATCTTCCACCAATGTCGTCGACATTGTTGCCAAGGAGCGCAGCCTTAATCAGGCAAGAAAGCCGGAGCCCAAGCGAAAAAAGGTCCGCAAAGCGGCTTAGCGACCGCTCTTGTAGCCTGTCGCTCCACGGGATGGGCGTTGTTTGGAGGCAAAGGGCTGAATGCCCCTGGCAGAAGCAGGGGTGATCAGTCTGAGACAGATTCCAGGACTTTCTGTTCGACCGTTTCCACGAAGCGATCGGCCAACCTTTGCAGCAGCGCCTTGGCGCGATCCGACACACGGTGGGGTTGCGTATCCGTGACGCATAACGTTCCCACCAAATGCCGGTCTCCCGCGCGCAAGGGAATTCTGGCCCAGAATTGAATGCCGCGCGCCTGCAAGAGGGGATCATTGGACAGGCGGCTGTCCTCTTTCACATCCTCCATCACGAAAAGTTCACCTGCCGTGGACCCGCTGTTGCACACCGGCGTTTCGCGAAAGGACTCGCCACTGCTCAATTCCGCCGGCAACCCCCCGTGCCCTTTCCAGAACTCCGGATCATTGTCGACCAGCGACACGAGTGAAACCGGGACGTTCAGAATTTTGGCTACCTGCCGCGCAATCGACGTAAAGACCTCCTCCGAATCGGGCTCGGCCGGTTCTGGTAGCTCTACTTTGGTTGGGACCGGCGCAGTGTTGCCCGCCGGCCGGCGACGTGACAGTTCCTCTTCTCGCGCCCAGGCTGCCTGGACGCGCAGCACTGCCTCACCCAGATGAGTCACAACGGTGTTGGTGCATGGACCCAGTCGATTGCCGATGTCCGTCAGGGGCGCTTTCGCATTCCAAACCCCGACCACCACGTTCAAATCCGGATAGTGTTCTTTCAACGGTTTGCACGTGTGCCGGGCTGCGCTGACGGCGAAGGGGGGTATGCCCGAGATGCATACGACTTTGATGCCGTGGTTCTTTATTTCGGCAATCCATTCCGTGGCCAGGGCCTTCGCTGGCAAGACTCGACTCGGCAATCCTTTCGCTTCGAGCAATTGCCCCAGCATGAGCGCGGCCAGTTCGTCCGCTTCGTCGCGCGCCGGCAGACACAACACCGGCGGGATGTTGCCACTCAGTTTGCGGCCTTGCGCCTCTTCCGCCGGCGGTGTCATTTCGCTGGCGCGTTCGCCCAGTGTTTCGATCAAGTCCCGCACACTCTGCACGATGAACGCCTGCCTCACCTCCGCGAGAGAACCTTTGTGCCGGTCCTGTTCTGCCAGGCTTAGCGCCGGCACGATCACTTTGTCGTAGAGCTCCGGAAGGGACCTCTCGCGGACGTACTTTTCGGCCAGGCTGACGAGTTCATCCTCGTCCATTGCGAGCATGCGCTGATAAAAGCGGGCTTCAGGTTCCAGGACGGGATCGCTTCCGAGCAAGACGCTCAGAAAGCTGAGGCCGGGGACATATTTGCCCAGAACCAACAGGCAAACAGTCAGGGGCGTCGACAGGAGCAAACCGGGCGTGCCCCAAAGCCAGGTCCAGAAGATCGCAGCCATTAGCAGGGCGATATTCGAGACGCCGGTGCTCGCGCCGTAGAGCCACGGTTCGACGATATTGTTGCTCAGAACCTCCACGGCGAGGAAGAGGCCCACGGTCAAGGCTGGTTTGGACCATCCCGGTTCAACCGCAAAGGCGAGTGTAATCGGAAAGGCGGCGGCAATCCACGGCCCGAGAAACGGAATGAAGCGGAGCACAGCCGCGAGCAGGCCCCACAAAAATGCGTTCGGCACCCCGATAAAATAAAGGCCGATGCCGATCGGGATGCCGTAAGTGGCGTTGACAATCAGTTGCATCAAGAGATAACGGCTGACTCGTTGCGTCGCGTCGTCGACCGCTTGCGTCGCGACATTCCATTCGCCGCCGCTAACCAGCTTCAAGAACCGCTCGCGCAAGTCTTCCCGTTGAAACAGCATCAAAATCACAAAGAACACCACGGCGCCCGCCGTGCCCAGCGGCTTCAAAATCGGCCCGACGATGTTCGCGACGATCTGCACCGGCGAGGGTGGGGGACTTTTGATCTCCACCGACAACGGTTTGTCGGCGGAACGCCCGGTCCCGGCCTCACTTTCATCGTCCGGTCCGAGCGAGTTCAACTCCTTCTGCAGCTCTTTGACCATGCCGGTTGTTCGGGCAATGACGCTGCGCCGGTTGGGCTGCTTGAGCGCCTGAATCTTCGTGCGCACATTTTCCTGGTATTTCGGGAGTTGGTCGGCCAATTGGATGACCTGGGCCATGACCAACCAGCAAATCACGCCGATAACTGAAAAGGCCACGCTGACCGTAAGCAGGATGGAGAAGATCTTGCCGAACCCGCATCGTCCCAGCCGAACCACCAGTGGGGCCAGCAGGAAACTGAGCAACGTCGCCAAAGCAATCGGAATGAACACTTCCTTGGCGACCGACAGCACCGCGGCAACGATGACGAAGGATGCCAGCTTGGCGAAACCTGTTCCGCCGGCCGTCGGGTTGTTGAGCCTCACCAGGCGAATATAGCGCACCTCGGTCGCTTCACAATGCAGTCAGGCTGGCGTCCCCCGTCGGCCGCGGGTCTGGTCCGCGCCAGCAGCTGCCGAACGCGCCGTCGAGCCGCGGCCCACCTCTTGCCAGTGTGACATGGCTCCAAATCGTGGTATGATCCTGGTATGTCGTTCGAGGACTGCCCGATCCTCGTCCTGGAGGATGATGAAAATGATGCGCTGCTCCTCCGGCGAGCTTTGAAGAAGATCCACTTTCATAACCCGGTCCATGTCGTTTCCGACGGGGAGGAAGGGATCGCCTATTTGACGGGCGCAGGGAAGTATCACGACCGGGCCGCCTTTCCGCTGCCGGGCTTCATCATCACCGATCTGAAGATGCCGAAGAAGAGCGGCTTGGAAGTTCTGCAATGGCTTCGGGAACATCCTCAGTTTCGGATTGTGCCGACATTGGTCCTGACCTCCTGCAACGTGGCGCAGGATGTAGCCAAAGCCTACCGCTTCGGGGCAAACTCTTACATGGTAAAGCCCTCCGATTGCACCGACTTGGAACGGCGCGTGCAGCTGATCCTCAACTATTGGGAGGCTTGCGAGACCCCCCACGCGCCGGCGGCCTGATCGCGGGCCAGCAGGCGCACTTCGGCCGGCCGCGCGGCGTCCGCCGCGTCCAGGCCTCTCTTGTGGTTTTGGCCGAATCCGTTAAAACCAACAGATATGTCAATGAATCACAAACCGGTTGAGCCCGCGTCGGAAGAAGCGCGGCCATCGGATTTTATCCGGGATATTGTGGCGGCTGACCAGGCCGCAGCGAAATACCCGCAGGTCCGGACCCGTTTTCCGCCCGAGCCCAACGGTTACCTCCATATCGGGCACGCCAAGTCGATTTGTCTCAATTTCGGGATCGCTCGGGAATTTCAGGGCGTCTGCAACCTTCGGATGGATGACACCAACCCGACAAAGGAGGATGTGGAGTATGTCGACTCCATCACCCAGGACGTTGGATGGCTCATCCGCGGCTGGGCGGACGATCGCCTTGGGTTGAAGCCGAAGGGCAGCACGGCCCAGGCGCAGCCTTCGAGCGGGGCCACTGATTTTCACTTGCCAGCGGTCCTCCCCCACAGTGCTGGCTCCGAAGCCGCCAGGACAAGCGCGCTCGAACCGTTCTATGCCAGTGACTACTTCGAACCGCTTTGTGCGCCCTGCGGTTGATCCGGGCCTCGCTTATGTCTGCGATCTTTCACCCGAAGATACCGACAAATATCGCGCTTGCACCCCGACCGACCCGGCACCAATAGTCCCTTTCGCGACCGGAGCGTCCACGAAAACCTTGAGCTCTTTGCTCGGATGCGGAAGGGCGAGTTTCCGGACGGCGCCGGACGTTGCAGGCCAAGCTTGACATGGCAGCCCCGAACATCTGGATACGGGACCCGGTCCTATACCGGATCGGCACGCGGACCATCATCACACCGGCGGCGAGTGGTGTATTTACCCGATGTATGACTTTGCCCATTGCCTGAGCGACTACATCGAGGGCATCACCCATTCCATCTACCACCCTCGAATTCGAAGTCCATCGCCGCTTTACGACTGGATCCTGAAGCACCTCGGCTTGGCCGCTTCCGCACCAATACGAATTCGCGCGTTTGAGCCTTGGCTATACCGTAATGAGCAAGCGCAAGTTGATGCAACTCGTGCAAGAGCGCGTCGTTTCTGGTTGGGACGACCCGCGCATGCCGACCATCTCCGGCTTGCGCCGCCGGGGCGTTACCGCCCGGGCCCTGCGCGATTTCGCCTACCATATCGGGATCACAAAGTACAACGCCCTCACGGACGTTGCCGTCCTCGAACATGCCATTCGCGAAGACCTCAATCGCATCGCCCAACGCCGGCTCGCCGTCTTGCGTCCGATCAAGGTCGTGATTGCGAACTTTCCCGAGGGCAAGTTGGAGTCACTTCCCGCCACCAATAATCCCGAGGAGCCCAACGGCGGCACGCGCCTCATCCCGTTCAGCCGCGAGCTCTTCATTGATCAGGACGATTTCGCCGAGGTTCCACCGCCGAAGTATTTCCGCCTCCGCCCGGGTGGTGAGGTCCGGCTCAAGTATGCCTATATCATCCGGTGCGATGAGGTCATCAAAGACTCTGCCGGCAGAGTGGTCGAACTCCGTTGCACCGCGGACCTCGAAAGTAAAAGCGGCGGCGCCACGGCTCAACGGAAAGTCAAAGGCACGATCCATTGGGTGAGCGCCGCCCAGGCGGTCAGCGCCGAAGTCCGGTTGTATGATCGGCTCTTCACGGTCCCCGAGCCGGACGCCGATGGCGATTTCAAGAAACATCTCAACCCGCGCTCGCTTGAAGTCATTACCGCGCGCTGTGAACCAAGTCTGGCCGAAGCGAACACGGAGATTCGCTATCAGTTTGAGCGTCTCGGGTATTTCGCTCTCGATGCTGATTCGAGGGTGGGGCACCTCGTGTTCAACCGCATAATCACCTTGCGGGACACGTGGGCCAAAGAAGCGCAGAAGGGATGAGTTTTCGGTCCGGCTTGCCGCCCTCGCCCCAACGCCGCGCGCTTTCGTCAAGCCGCCTTTGAGCCTTCTCCGGAAGGCGCGGGATTTCGGCTTGATCTTCGTTTCGCCGCGTTTTGAAGTAGCCACCTATGTCTCGCACCTTTCTTCCCATGGCCTGGCTTGCCGGGCTGTTTCTGGCTGCCGCAGTGAACCGATCCAGTGTGGCGGCAGAATCCAACTCCGCCGCCCAGCTGCGGGTCATGACGTTCAATCTGCGCTACGCCAGCACCAACGCCCCCAACGCCTGGTCCGCGCGCCGCCCGGTGATGCGAGAGTGCCTCCAAAAGGCGGTCCCCGACCTGATTGGCACCCAGGAAGGTCTCTACCCTCAGCTTAAGGACATCGCTGCCGATTTGCCCGACTATGCCTGGATTGGCACCGGCCGGGACGGCGGCAGCCGGGGCGAATTCATGGCCATTTTCTACCGCAAAGATCGCTTTGAACCGATGGAATTCGATCACTTCTGGCTTTCCGACACGCCCAGCGTCGTCGGTTCGACTACCTGGGGCAACCGCAACCGGCGCATGGTGACTTGGGTCCGGTTCCTCGATAAAACGGCCGGACGCGAGTTTTACTTCGTCAACACTCACCTGGATCACGAGATTCAACTCGCACGGGAGAAAGCCGCCACCTTGATTCGGGAGCGGATCGAAGCACTGCGCGCCCAAATTCCCGTTTTGCTCGTCGGGGACTTCAATGCCGCCGCCGGCGCCAACAAAGCCTATGAGATCCTCACCGACGGCGGTTTTCTCACGGATACCTGGACGTCCGCCCAAGAACGCCGGAACGAAAACATCAGCAGTTTCCACGATTTCCGCGGCCCCCGCGCCGGCGCTCGAATCGATTGGATCTTGACCCGCGGTCCCGTCGACGCGCTCGCCACCGAGATTTTGACCTGCGCCGAGAACGGCCAATATCCCAGCGACCATTTTCCCGTCATGACCTGGATGAGGTGGCGGGATTGAATGGCCTTCGGGGGGAGCGAGGTTGGACGGAACCGGCCGGCGTGTTACTTGGCGGCGGCCGTCGCTTTGACCGTCAACCAGATCTGGTCAGTTGCCTCCACCAGCAACGCGGCATAGCCGCCCGGGACCCCATTGTCCTCGCTGGCGCTGGTCAGTTTGCAGAGCGCCGCGTGCTCTTCGCCGGAGAGCGCATCTCGGACCACGACCTGCATCGGGCCCTGGCTCAAGGGCGCTTCCGGGTCTGCGACGATGCGGAGGGTTCCTTCGCCACTGTTGGCCGCAATCGTTACTTCCGGGGCGTGCACTCCTGGGGGAACGCCTTGGAGAGCGACGGTGAGGGCGTGGTCAAATCCGCCCAGCCGGGCCACGGCAATTTTCAACTCATTGGTCTCGCCCGGGGCAAGCGTCAGGCTGTTGACCGCCGTCAACGCGTGATACCCTGGCGGGACGCGACGGACGCGCAGGTGATACCCATATTCCGGGCCGCCGGCGTGCATGACATTGCCAACCACCAGATGGTAAGTGCCGTTTCCAGGAGCCTTCCAGTCCAGCCGGGGATTGCGCAGCGGCTGTAAGTCGTCGCTCCGCGCCAGTTCCTTGCCTCGGTCATCGGTTAGACTCAGCCACGCATCCAGTTTGGATCCGAGGCTGGCGGCTTCGACCAGAGCTTCGATCTGCTCGTCTTTCCGCGCGCTAAAGGCAAAGCAATCCCGATCGTTGGCCGGATCAATCGCGCCGCGCACGACCGCCGGCAAAATTAAGGCGGTCGCATTAGTGGCGCCGTTGTTCGGCTCATCTTCCGGATCGCCGCCTGCAAACAAGTCCGGCCGGCCTGCGCATCGGCTCAGGTGAAGCCGGTAGACGCAGCCATCGCCCCCGGCGAAGCTGACTTCGGCGGTGGCGGGGTATTTGAAGCCCATCACTTGCACGATGCACTCGGTGTCAGCGGGGGCTTGCCAAATCAGCCGCGGATCGAGCGTGGCGAAATCATGATTCCAGGCCAGCTGCACGCCTTCGAGCGAGACCAGACGGAGAAGCGGATCGACCTTGGAGGCGAGGGTATAAGCATCAAGACGGGCGTCTAACCATTCACCCGCCGCCAGCGACACGGTGAAGGAATCCACATCGCCCGGCCTATCGAATCGGCCATTGACGGTGAGGGGCAACTCCCCGACCGGCCTGGCTTCGGCGATATCATTGTTCGGCTCGGCTTCATTGATTTGTCTGCCTGAGCTAAGCACGAAGATCCGCGGCGAACTCGCTCCATCCTCATTGTAGAAGCGAATCAAGTGCGCGCCCGCCGGGGCGTCGGCCGCGACCTCGAGGCGAAATTGGTTCTTGTTCGTCTCGGCGGCGAAGCAAACGCCGGGGCAGTCCGTCCACACTTTGGCCGGCCACGGTTCCAGCTTGCCGCCGACAGTCATGGCCTGGGTCGCTCCAATGGCGAAGCCAGCAGGATAGATGTGCTCGACGGAGGGCAGTTCGGCCAGTGGTTGTCGCCCCAGCAGGAGCCAAAGGACGCCGAGGGACCCTCGCCACCGGAGCGTCGCCCACGGAATCCGGCTGGCACGCCCATCCCGTCGGGGCCGAAGCCTTTGCCCGGGCCGGCCACTCACCTGCCAGCTCACGCGAATAGTTCCTTGATCAACCCGCCCCCGTTGACCAGCTGCACCGGACGACCCGTGGCGGTGTGCAATACCTGGTGCGGATCTATCCCCATCTTGGTGTAAAGGGACGCGGCGAGATCTTCCGGCCGGTAGACGCTCTCGGCGGCGTAATAACCGCGGGCATCAGTCGCTCCCACGGCACGACCCCGCGGAAGGCCAGCCCCGGCCATCAGCACGGACATGGCGCCCGGCCAATGATCGCGTCCTGCGTCTTTATTGATTTTGGGGGTGCGGCCGAATTCGCCCAAAGCGATGACCATGGTGGTGTCGAGGAGCCCGCGCGCATCCAAATCGTTGAGCAAGGCGGCCAGGCCTTGATCGAACTTCTTCATGAAATCGCCGCGGAACGTCTCGAAGATTTTCGTATGATTGTCCCAGCCCCCGTAATAGACGGTGACGAAGCTGACGCCGACTTCGACCAGCCGCCGGGCGAGCAGCAGGCGCTGACCCAGGTCATGCCGCCCATACAGGTCCCGCACTCTGGGCGCTTCCGACCCAATATCGAAGGCCCGTTGCGCTTCGGGCGACGCGACCAGATCCATCCCTTGTTCGTAAAACCGATCAAACGTGACGGTTGGATCATCCGCCACCTTCTCCCGATACCGCTGCATTTGATCCAACGTCCGCCGCAGCGCCTGCCGGTTTTCCGCCCGGCAATCGCTCAGTCCCGCTGGCAGCACCACGTCCCGCACCTTGAACGCTTCGTTGTTCGGGTTGCCATCGATCACAAACGGGGCATGCTGCCCCCCCAGGAAATTCGGCCCGCCCGAACGCGAGACCTGCGGCATCGAAATGTATGCGGGCATCCCGTGACGCAAGCCGCGATCGTAAGAGACCATCGAGCCGTAGGAAGGATGAAACGTGACGAAAGCCCCGCAAGCCACGGGGGTCGGCGTCGGCATCCCGGTCATCAGGTAATGATTGCCTCCACCGTGGTTGGGATCCTTGTGACAAATCGACCGCACAATGGTTACTTTGTCCGCCACCTCCGCCAGCCGCGGGAGACATTCGCTAAACTGAACTCCCGGGATCTTGGTCGGAATCGCTCTGAACTCGCCTCGTATCTCCGCGGGCGCCTCCGGCTTGGGATCGAATGTCTCGTAATGAGATGGACCCCCGTCCAGCCATACCAGGATACAATTGACGTTTCGCCCGGCTTTGAAAGCCGGGGTTGTTTCAGGCGTGCTCGCTCGCAAGCGCAACAAATCGGCCAGGCCAAGACCGAATGCCCCGGCCATTCCCACCTGCAGGAAGTCGCGGCGAGTGTATCCCGCACAGTTGCGTGTGATGCGGTTCATGGGAACAGACAAGCGGACTATGGCCGATCCGTTGCGCAAAAACAAGTCCGACTGAGGCTAAAGTCCGGGGTCCAACTTTTCCTGAGCGCCTCTTTAGCCGCAGCACAGCCCGCCAAGGCCCCGCAGCTTCCCCGAAACCTGGAGCGAACTTAACCTTGGCGCTCCTATCGTGCTCCCTGGCCCGCGCGCGCTCCTGCTTTTTGCTCTCGGTCCCCGCGCCGGGCCGCCAGGTCGCGTCGGGTCTCCTGCGAGAATCAGTGGTTGAAAACGAACTCGGCCGAATTCAGGAGGGCCCACAACACATCTTCTGTTGCCGTTTGACGCGTGGCCCCCTCGGCGGCATACGCCCCGACAGCGGCATGCAGCTCCACCTCCGCCGGCGCCCGGCCGAAGGCCCCATAGTAGAGTTCATCCACGATTTCAGCCGGCGGCCGTAGACTAGCCGCCAATTGCGCCACCCGGCCGACGGGATGGCCGAGTTTGGCCTGGAGCGCAGTCGAATTCATCATGTGCAGCGATTGGACCACGCTGGGCCGGACGTCGCGCTCGCATGGGCAATCGCTGCTCGAATTCGGCCGGCCAAAAGCGTCCAGGAAGTGCGACGGGATTTTATAGCTCCAAGCTTGCATCGCGTGGGACCCAGGCGGGACGCCGTTGAAGGATTCGGGCACCCCGGTCAGATCGCTCACTGCATCGAGCAGGACCTCGGCCGGCAAACGGCGCCGCAACGCCCGGGAAAAGTGTTTGCTGTCGGCCAGATTGGACTCGTTCGGAACGCTGCTGAGCTGGTAAAGCCGCGACTGGAGGATAGTGTGGATCAGCTCCTTCCAATCGTATCCGTGGGCGGCGAAGTCTTTGGCCAGGGCGTCCAGGAGCGGTTCGTTCACGATCGGATTGGAGATGCGAAAATCATCGACCGGCTCAACAAAGCCGTGACCAAAAAACGCTGCCCAGACTCGGTTCACGCCCGCCCGGGCAAAGAACGGATTGGAAGGCGCCGTCAGCCAGTCGGCCAAAGCGCGGCGCGGATCAGCGTCGCTCGCCTCCACCGCCGGCCCGTCCAGAGGCCGTGGCTTCAGGGCCACATCGGTGAGCGGGTGTTTCACGGTCCCGCCCGGTCCAAAGTAAAAATTCTCCCGGCCGGCCGAGATCGGCGGGGAGAGGCCGGCCCCTTTCTGCTTGAGCGGACCGAAGTAGGCCGCCAGTTGGTAGAAGTCGTCCTGGCTCCATTTTTCATTCGGGTGGTGATGGCATTTGGCGCATTCCATGCGCACACCCAGGAACAATTGACTGAACATCGTGGTTAATTCCGTCGGCTCACGCCGGTCCCGATAAATCACCACCGGTCCGTCCCGGTGGTTGTTGCCTTCCGCCAGCAGAATGGCCCGGGCAAATTGGTCGTAAGGCTGATTGGCGCGAAACGACTCCCGGAGCCATTGGTCGAGCACAAAGACGCTTTTAATCCCCACCCGATCCGGATTTGGACGCAACAGGTCTGCCCATTTGTTGGCCCAGTAATCCGCGTAGGCCGGTCGGGCCAGCAGGTTCCGGATCCACTTCTCCCGCTTGTCCGGGTCCGGGTCAGCGACAAACAGACGCGCTTCTTCCGCGGTTGGCAGCACCCCGATCGTATCCAGGCTTGAGCGCCGCATGAATTCCGCATCGGTGCACAGCTCGCTCGGGAACAGCCCCAGTTTCTGGCAATGAGCCCACGCCAGGTCATCGATGAAGTTGTTCCTTGGCAGGCGCGCATACTCTGCGGCGGGCAGCAAGCGTTCCGCCGGCACGACAATCCGGGCTGCATCCACTAGGCCCATGAACCGGGCGACAACGGCGCCCTCTCCGCTCATCTGTCCGATCCGCATGACGCCGGCGTCGTCCACCGTGGCCATTTCCTTGTCGCTGCTCGCGAAATGGGCCAGGCCGGTCACATCTCGCATTGATCCGTCCGCATAGTAGGCCGTAACCTGCAAGGCTTGCGACGCGCCTTTGGCATAGCTGCGCTCGTGCGGCGAGACCGCCACGCGGACCAGGGCGGGCTCGTTGGGCTGCCGGTAAGTCATGCCGCTGCGAATCCAATCCACCAAAGCCTGATACGTCGGCGAGCCCGGCTCGATGCGCTGCCCGCCGCCATGGGGGACGCCCAGCGTCGGTTTCAACAGCAGCAAGCTCTCCTCCGGCGCCGCCGGAAATACCCGTCGTCCGCGATTCTCTTTGACAATCTCGGCGTAGTCCGAGGCGGGATCGTAATTGAACACGGACAATTTGAACCCGTTCTGTCCTTCCGGTTTGGCGTGACACGGACCAGCGCTGCAACCGGCCTTCGACAGCATCGGCAGAATGTCGTGCACGAACGAAGGCCCGCTCAAACTCGGGCTGGTCCCTTGGTCTCGAGGCGCGGGCGTGGCCGCGTTTTTGTCCGCGTTCGCAGCGCTCGGCGCGCTCAACCGGCCAACGACTTGGCCCTCGCTGGTCACCGCATACACGATCCCATCCTGCCCGCCGGTGTAGACGCGGTGGCCGTCGCTGCTTACGGCGACGGCGTGCAGTGGCTCGAGCCAATGCCCCAATTGCCGCTCGTCCGCCGTCGCTGAACTTTGCTCGCCGGTGTGCCGCTTAAAATGGGCAAAGGATGCGAGGTGCCCATCATCGTCGACCGCGGCTACCAGGCTGCCATCGGCGGACCAGGTCGCGGCGGTGAACCCGTGTTTTCGGCCGCTGATCGTCACCGTGCTTTCGCGCGTCTTCACATCCCA
>JAXMHN010000082.1:0-23305 GCA_046346765.1 Verrucomicrobiota bacterium
GCGGGCACCACGATGATACCTCGGTTGGCCGCACTGCCACCAACCTGGAGATTCGCAGCCGTGTTTGGCACCAGATTCGGATTGGATGAAACGGCGCTTACTTGCAACGCAGTCGAAGAAGTCTCAGCGTCGTTGATGTAGAAGGGTACAACCTGGCTGGGCACCCCTTGTGCCGTTGTGACTTCAGCGTTGTTCAGCTGCGAATTTGGGCTGAACGAGATAGTCGGCGCATCGTTGAAGTCGCCAACCACGAAGTCAAAGGTGAACGTCCTGTTATTGACGTCATCACCCCCGTTGGCGCCATTGTCGGTGAGTTTGACGGACACTTCCGCGGTGCCGGAGGCGTTAGCCTTCGGGCGGATTCGCAGATTGTAAGTAGTGCTGCCGTCCGCATAGTCACTGCCGTTATTTACGAGGTCGATGACGGTGTGCGTCGCTGGGTCAGAGCCCTTGTTCTTTTCGGTAACAAGGATGTCAACAACCTGTTGGATGCCGCCTTCTTCGGGTCCCGGACCAATGTTTTTGAGGGCGACGACAAACTCGCCGGAATCCTCGTCAACGGTGATGTTGGAGACCGCGTCCATGGTGGGCGGATCATTAATCGCAGCCACATTAACATCGAAGATGGCGCTCGAGTTCAGGCCGGCACCGTCAGTCGCCGTGACCGTAATACGAGCCGTTCCGTTCTTATTGGGCGCAGGCACGATGGTGAGCGTCCGAGTACCACCCGTGCCGCCGATGGTAATGTTACCAGGCGGGATGACGGGCGAATCCGTTGTCGTCGTTGGGACTTTGGAACTCGCGGACAATGTAATGTTGTTCGGCGTTTCCGGATCCGAGACCGATATCTCGATCAGCTTTGAATCAGTCTTCTCATCGCGGACTGGATTGGCGTCCTCCTTCGTGTTGAATACCGGAGGTTGGCCGCTCGGGAACGTCCACTTTGTATCGGACGCAGTTGAGGTCCGAACGGAGATCGACGGTGCATCCTCGACCGGCAGCACGGTCAACCGGTAGGTGCGGATCACGCTAAGACCTTCGCTATCGGTTACCCTGATTGAGATGTTGGCGGTTCCGGATTGATTGTCCGCGGGATCAATGATGATCTGCTTGGTCGCTCCGTTGGCCTGACCGGCGGGCGGCGTCCCGACGGCAAATGGTCCAAGAGCGATGGATGTCGCGGGAACTAGAACGAGGTTATCGGAGGAAACGCTGACAGTCATGTTCGCATCGCTAATTGGGTTGTTGTCGCCAACAATCAGCGTGTTACCAGTCAGGTCGTCCTCGTTGATGGTATCACTGTCCCGGGCCAAGGTAACCGTCGGGGGCAGTACATTGGCGACCTCGACAACAAATGAGCGTGAGATAGCCTTGGGCTGAGCGGCGGGATCACTGTTTCCGTCCTCCGAGTTAGTTGCACCAAGATCCTCAACTCTAACCGTGATGGTCGTCGTGGGAGGCGGCGTGCCAATAACGACGTCCTCTGGTGTGACGGTGATAAAGTTGCGGTTCGGATCAACCACAATGTTGGCATCCTTGATGAGGCTGTTGTCCGAGGACGTTGCGGTGACCTTAAGGAAGGCCTTGGGCGTCTCCACATCGCTAATGTCAATCGGAATGGCCGTCGGATTGCGACGAGGAATGGTCTTCTTGGTCACGTCTGCGAACGACGGCGCGTCGTTGATGGCCTTCACCACAATCTTGAACTTGCGGACCGTGGAGAGCACATTGACGCCGTTGCCGCCGACGCCATTATCCGTCAGGACGAGCGTGACGATCGCTGTGCCTGAAGCATTCCGAGCCGGGCGATAGATTAGGGTCGTCCCGGTATTGGGCGACTTGACCTTGTCGTCAGTCTTTCCATTCGATGTATCGAAACGCACGCTCGAGATGATGTCGCTGCGATCAACGCTAGCGGCGAGCGAGACAGTTTGCTCGCGTTCATCACCGGCGCCAGCCGTAATTCCGAGCAGGCTGACGGTTTGCTCGATGACGCCCTTCGAGGCGTCGCCATCAACAAACTGTCCGTCCGGATGACCACCATCGACGAGGTCCTCGTTAATCGTGACGACCACTGGAGAATCAGTGTCGTTGCCAGCGAGATTGACCACTGTTTGCCCCGGTTGCTGAGCCTGAGTGATGACTGGAGCATCGTTGACGCCGTTGACCGTAACAACGAAGTTGCGAGTCGTGCTCTTAGGGGCGTCGCCATTATCGCCGTCGTCACTGACACGAACAGTGATGGTTGTCCGTCCGAAGGCATTGGCGATCGGGGTGACTTTGATGCTGCGATTAGCTCCGCTACCAGACAGACTAATCCCGCCGGCATCAACCAAGGCTGTGTTGGAACTATCAGCACTGACAGTGAGAGAGCTGGCAGGCGTTTCCTGATCGCCAACTGTGAAGGCCAATTCTCCCGTATTCGAATCTTCACTGATTGTTTGATCCGCGACCACGCTGATCGTGGGAGCGTCGTTCTTCGGATTGACCGTGAACGTGAAAGTAGTCGAGCTGCTGGCGCCGTTGCCCGGATCCGTAACCGTAATCGTGATGTCGGTCGTGCCAGCACCAGGAGGTTGGCGTTGAAGGCCACTGTTTCGATCGGCGGCCGGAACTATATGGATGGTGCGGTCAGAGCCGGAGCCATTGATCGTGATATTACCAACAGGAACCAAGTTTTGATTACTAGAGGTGCGCGTGACCTGCAGACTACCAGCAGAGGTACCCACTGTGGAGGTAACGGTGAAACCGATGTCTTTCGGCGTATCCTCATCCGTGCTACTCGCAGCCAACGGTGTGATGGTGGGCTGCCCGGGCGCCAGGCTGAAGTCGACTCGGAAGCTCCGGTCAGTGAAACCTCCATCCAGGTCAGACACACGAACGGTGATATCTGCAGCACCTTGAGTTCCGCTCGCGCCAGGATTTGCAGGGAAGACTTGGACAGTGCGATTGGGACCACTGCCGCCGAAGAACACGTTGCCCGGCCCGAGTACAGAGGTATCGGAAACAGATTGAACGGTCGGAACGAGGAAGTCCGACTGGGTTTCAACGTCGCCAACGGTGAAGGAAATCGGAGCAGTCGCAGTTCCGCGAGGCACTTTCACACCTCGAATCTCGGATACAGCAGGAGTGTCGTTGATCGAGTTAACCTTAAGGTTAAACGTGGCAGTGCTTGAGCGACTGGTGCCGTCCGTGACACGCACAGTAATCCCTACATTGCCATTCGCGTTGGCCTCAGGCTTAAATTCGATCGTCCGGTCCACCCCCGAGCCTTTGATCCGCAGGTTGGAATCTTTGATGATGTTCTGGTTTCCGGAGGTCGCGGTAACCGTAAGACTGCCAGCAGCAGTTTCGAGATCGTTAACTTGGAATGCCTTGATGGGACTCCTTAAGTCAACAGGGCTCTGGGAAGGAGGAGGATCATTGTCGACGTAGAGCGCATCTTCGTTTTCGACTACTTCATCTATACGTGGCTCGGGATTGCCGTCGATGACAGTCGTGATGGTCGGGAAGGTCTCGCCAGCGCCACAGCAAACGATCTTGGATGTGGTGATTCGAAGATCCCATCCACCAATCGTGCCACTCGAACCGTTTTGCGTGTCCTGGACGTAGAGCTTCCAGTCGCCGTTCGGATTACGGAACTGGCCACCGTTCTGATCCGCTTGCGCGGCATTGATGTTGAAAGAGCCCAGGTCGGTCGAGTAAGGGCCGGCAACATCAGGCAGGTTGGCGTCTCCCGGCTCATTATCGGTCGGCTTGAAACTCCCAGTGAACAGGGGACCATTCAGAGGCAACGAAGAGGAAGCACCACTATCAAGCGTAACATCGATTCCCCCAACAGCACCGTTACCCGCGTTCCGCATGAGGAGAACCTTTTGCCCCCAAGGCGAGACAAGGACCGCACTGATATCCGGCGAGAAGCCGTGGGTGAGATTGCGCAGCGTAACGGTCACTTTGCTCACGCGCTCCCCCGTGAGCCCGGTTTGATTGGGCACGTTCGCGACGGTCAGAGTAGAGGGGTAAGGAGACGCTTTTCCGTGAGCATCATTATCCGGTTGCGCGCGGTCATTGATCGTAATAGCGCCGCCGGAGAACGGATACGTCGTGTCGGTGGTGCGCCCGAGTTGGAATGTTTTGTCACCCCCGAAAACCACAGTGCCGTTACCGTCAGAGGTTTTAGCCTTGACGTCCAAAGTGGCGGTCAACGTTTCTCCACAAGCGCCTTTGGCGCGGAAGGAGAACTCAACCGTCAGGTTGGCGCGTTTATCGACCGTCGTCTTGCCGGTGAACCCGTCAAGAACAAAATCGACATTGCCTGAGTTCGGGCGCAGACGCACCTGAACTTCTTCATAAACGGTGTCGGTATCATTCTTGATGACGAAACTCACACGGTTAGTTTCGCCAGGGTCAATTGCGCCGTTCGGGCAGCTTTCGCTGACAATCGAGCGGCTAACAACTACCCAGTTAGCTGCTTTGGCCGTCGCTGACAGGACGACGGTAACCAGAAGCGCAAGGAGAACACCCAGCAAACGGGGCGAACTTCGCCCACTCGGGCAAAGACTTTTTGGTCGGGCAACGACGGTTTTTTGGGGGTAACTATTCATATGTATCTCTCGGAGCTGGGACATATTTTTTGTGCATCTGGCCGTAGAATTACGGATTTTCCAGTTCCCATGCAAGAAAAAAGTTGTTCAGCAGCAGGCACCAAAACCGACCGTTCACCTCTGTCACACACGCTTTTGCATGGCGCAGCGACCGAGCTTCACGGCCGGCCAAGCGACAACGCTCCCGACCAACCAGCCGACGCACTCAAGCAGGATGCCTGCCAGCAATGAGGTGACGCACTTTTGGGAACTGCCAGTTTGACATCTATTTTGCGCGAAACGCCCGTCGACTCCCGGTGACTTAAGGCTAAAACGCAAAAGTGGGGATTTTTCAGCCGTTGGAACTCGCGCCGAAGTGTCTCCAGCCCTCCTCACTGTCTCATTATCCGTCACAGTGTCCCAGAGTGGGCCAAAAACCATCGGGCTAGCGCGATCTTCAGCTTTGGTTGAACAAGCGACCCTCGCGCAGGGCATTCATGCGGGGCCGCCTCGAAGCCGCTGCCAGAGCGATTGGCCAGGAGGTGAGTTCCCCAATCATGAGCCAATTCGGGAGGTTTCACCCATTTTCCAGTCCACAACCTCTTCTCGGGGGATGAAGCCGCAGCCGCGGGTCATCGATTGCCCCAGCCAAATCGTTCCGTGAAGGGCCAGTAGACAAACCAGCATCGGCCGATGACGTTCGCCTGCGGGACGTCGCCCCAAGACCTCGAATCCGAGCTGTTAAGCGTATTGTCCCCCATGGCGAGGTAATGATGCTGGCCGACCGTATACTCCTGGCGCTCGTCTGGAAAGAACTTGGCCAGGCCCCAACGGCCATAGCGTTCCGCGACGACCTCGTTGACATGGCCAAAAAACTGGTTCTCCTTTGGAGGGGCCGAGAAAGTGTAGACGTTTTCGAAATGGGGAGTTGACGCATCGAGGCGCTGGCCATTGATGACGAGATGCTGGTCATTGCCGATTCGGACGCGTTCCCCTCCCAAAGCGACGAGCCGCTTGATATAAAGCTGTCCCGGCGGCAGCCCAAAGATCTCCTTGGTCTTGAAGACGAAAATCTCGCCGCGCTTTGGCCGCCGGAAGTTATAAGTCATCCGGTCGACGAGCAGGTGATCGCCCGCGACGACCCGCAGTTTGGAGGATATCCTGACCAGCGCGGAAAGGCCGGTCAAAGCGAGCCCTTTCTTCCAATCGATCCGGAGGGAACCAAATGGTATACCACTACCCCGCCGATGCGAAGCCGTTGTCTTTTCACGAACGGCAGGACCAATTTAGGCGGTTCGATTTCCTCCAGCATGCCATCGGCACGCGCGGTCAGATGGTAATAAGACACACCATAAAACCAGTAATCAACCAACCGCCGTAACTGACCTGGGATAACGAAGCTGGCGTCGTTTGCGTAATCACGCGAGGTGATGCCGTAGAGGGTCGGCACCATCGAGTTGGTTGGGATCTTTGTGAGTTGGAGAAAGAAGCTGGTGAACCCGAAGATGACCGCCACGGCGACGAGGATCTCTTTGATGTTCTCCCGTAGACTGCCATGGGGATAGGGCAGCAACCGTTGGTTGGCCACTTCTTCCAATCGATCGGCGGCCCGCTGCACCTCGGCGTCGGCCGCCCGCGACCGGATTTTATCAGCGAGTTCAACGTCGGCGCGTTCAATCGCAGCGATGGCGTCCGCCGCCAAGAGATCGCGCTGTTCGTTGACAATGCGCCAAACCTGACGCCGCAACTCGGTCGCACGCCGCACACGGCGCGAGGCAAACCAACGCGCCAGGCCAAAGCTGGCGGATGAATGGGAGCCAACCATAAGTTACCGCACCGCCCAGCCGAAGCGGGCGGAAATCGGCCAGAAACAGAAGGAGAATCTGCCGACGACTCGATCGTCCGGGAAGGAGCCCCAATATCGGGAGTCATAGCTGTTCATGGTATTGTCGCCACAGACGAAATACTGGTGGGGTGGGACGGTATATACCGCCGTTTCGTCCGGAAAGAGAGCCGTTGCCATTGGCCGGCCGAACTGTTGCGCGACGAAGCTATTCAGGTGTCCGGAATAGTGATCCTCGCGGGGCGGGCCACTGAAAGTATATATGTTTTCAAAATGCGGAGTTGAAGCGTCCAACTCATGGTCATTAATGGCGACGTGTCGGTTATTCAAAATGCGGACTCTCTCGCCCGGCAAGCCGATGAGGCGCTTAATATAATGAGTATCCGGCGTTAAATCGGGCAGCCCATGGGAAGCAAAGATGACAATATCGCCGCGCGATGGCCGGCGGAAGTTATAGCTAAAACGATCCACAAATAAGCGGTCGCCGCTCATCACTTTCAAATTGAGAATGTCTTGGCCTTTGCGAAAGCGCTGGCCAGGCAAAAGCTGCGACCGGCGCTCAAACTCGTCGGGAGGGAACCAGACCGTATACGTGTGGTCGCCCACCACAAATTGCTGCCTTTTGAAGAAGCGCAGGACGCGTTCCGGAGGTTCGAAGCGCTTGAAGTCGCCGTCGTCGATCGCGGTTACGTGATAATACCAAATGCCGCGCGCGAGCGCATTGAAGACGCGCGTTGGCCCGTTGGGAACACGTGCGTGGGGATCTTCGCGCAAATTTTGCTGGGTAATCCCGTAGAGGGTCGGCTGCATTGAGCCGGTCGGGATTGCCATCGGCTGAAGAAAGAAAGTTCGTATGCCGAGGGCGATCACCAGGGCGACCAGGATGACATCGACATTTTCACGAACATTCGCATACGGATATGGCTTCAGCCATTTGTTGGCGACCGATTCCAAATCGGTGGCGCGCGATTCCAAAGCGCTCGCATCGGCCTGCCCTGCAGCGGAGCGCAGGTCCTGGATGGAACTTCTCACGGCCGTAATGGCCTGCGGGGCGAGCACGTCCCGCTGCGAATTGAGAATTTTCTCGACGCGATGGCAAAGGTCATTGGCTTGCCGAAGCGTGCGGGAAAAGAGCCAGCGCCAGGTCATACCGGTCCAATTTAAGCCTTGAGAACCTCGATGAAAGCTTCCTGGGGAATCTGCACGGAGCCGAAGGCCTTCATCCGCTTTTTGCCTTCTTTCTGTTTCTCCAGCAGCTTGCGCTTGCGGCTGATATCGCCGCCATAGCACTTGGCGGTGACATCCTTGCGCAAAGAGCCGACCGTCTCGCGGGCGATGACCTTGCCGCCGATGGCCGCTTGAATGGCCACGGCGTACTGCTGCCGCGGAATGACTTCCTTCAACTTGGCGGCCAAAGCGCGGCCTCGCCCTTCGGCCTTGTCGCGGTGGACAATACACGAGAAGGCATCGACCGCTTCGCTGTTGACGAGCATGTCCAGCTTGACCATGTCCGACACGTCGTAGCCATCATGCTCGTAATCCATCGAGCCATAACCCCGCGTGAGGCTCTTGATGCGGTCGTGGAAATCGATCAGGATTTCATTCAGCGGCACCCGCCCGGTTAACATCACCCGGCGAGCGTCCAACGTTTCGGTATGCGCGACCAAGCCGCGCTTTTCCGAAACCA
Source organism: Verrucomicrobiota bacterium (assembly GCA_046346765.1). Lineage (GTDB taxonomy): Bacteria > Verrucomicrobiota > Verrucomicrobiia > Limisphaerales > SIBE01 > JAXMHN01. Next base: position 8,114 of record JAXMHN010000082.1, read on the forward strand.
AGGCCATCATGTCGCCGATATATTCGTTGGGACAGATGACAAAGGCCTTCACCATCGGTTCTTCTATTCTCTCTATATAATTCGGTTCGGGCAGATAAGCGGGATTATCCACCTCTTTCATTTCACCACTTGTGAGCGTGACCCGATAGATAACGCTCGGGTAAGTGGCGATAATATCCATACCATATTCCCGGCGCAGCCGCTCCTGGACAATCTCCAGATGGAGCAGGCCGAGGAAGCCGCAGCGGAAGCCAAACCCGAGGGCGACGGAGCTCTCCGGCTGGTAAACAAATGCAGAATCGTTCAACTGAAGCTTGGCCAAGTTGGCTTTGAGGTGCTCGTAGTCGGCCGTATTGATAGGATAAATGCCGCTGAACACCATTGGGTGGATTTCCTGAAAGCCAGGCAAGGGCGAAGCGGGCTGCCGGGCATCCGTCAGAGTGTCCCCCATTTTTACGTCGGACGGGCTCTTGATGTTCGCGGTGATATATCCGGTCTCTCCCACCTCGAGTTTGTCGCGGACGTATGGTTTGGGGTTGAAACTGCCCACTTCTTTGATTTCGACGTTCTTCCCGGAGTGAAGCAGCTTGACGTGCATGCCGGCGCGGAGTTCTCCGTTGAAGACACGCACGTGGGTGACCACGCCTTTGTAGGTGTCGAAGTAGGAGTCGAAGCCCAGGGCTTGGAGCGAGCGTTCGCCGGTGGGCTTTGGCGGCGGGATGCGCCGGACGATCGCCTCCAGAATCGCTTCGATGCCAATACCTTCTTTGGCGCTCGCTTCGATCGCCGAATCCGCCGGAATGGCTAGGATATCCTCAAGTTGACTCCGGGTCAGCGGCACATTCGCATGCGGCAGATCGATCTTGTTGATCACTGGAATAATCTCCAGATTCTGCTTCATCGCGAGGTGGACATTGGCCACCGTTTGGGCTTCTACGCCCTGGGCCGCGTCGACGATCAACAAGGCGCCTTCGCAGGCGCTTAAACTTCGCGAAACCTCGTAGGAGAAATCGACATGACCCGGGGTATCGATCAGGTTGAGTTCGTAGGTTTCCCGGTCCTGCGCCTGGTAAAGCATCGTCTCGGGATGGGCCTTGATCGTGATCCCCCGCTCACTCTGCAGATCCAGCGAGTCAAGTAACTGATCCTCCATTTCCCTTGCGGAGATGGTCCCCGTTCGGAAAAGCAGCCGGTCGGACAGGGTCGTCTTCCCGTGATCGATGTGGGCAATGATGCTGAAATTACGTATGTGCGCAGCGTCCATGAACCAAAACTCGAAGATAATGGCGCACGGCGGCAGAAGCAAAAGAGAATTTTTCCGACCGCGAGGCGGCTACGGGGCCGCTGCCTGGCCGGCCAGGCCAGCCCTGACGACGCCGAAGAAGCCAACTAGCTTGATCGGAGTCAGATCGTTCGGGCCTTGGTTTCGGAACAGGGATGCCCTCGCCGAGCGCCCGAGCTGTGCAACCTTCCCTTCCGGACGCTAATTGGCCACGGTGCCAAAATCGAAGGCAGATTGTTGGCTGGGAAAGAGCACAAGCAGGGCGTTCCGGCAGCGGCACAACCGGAAAGCATTTGTCCTTTTACCTGGTCTGCCGTCTGCTATGCTCCCAAAGCCATGCACCGAACGGGCCTGTCCGTTTCGCTCGCAGCGCTAACCGAAGCAGGCTCATTCGTGCACCAAACCGGATCAAGTGACGAACGATGAGTGACCGAACCCGCACCGCTAAGGAACTGACTGAGCTGACTGTCGGATTGAACCGCCTGGCGCGGAATCTCTGGTGGACCTGGAACCAGGAAGCTCAAGAAATCTTTCAAGAGCTTTCCCCGCGTGGCTGGCAGAATCTCTACCACAACGGCGTGGCCGTGCTCCACGAGGTTTCGGACTACGAACTGCGCGTTCGGCTCCAGGACCACGCCTTTGCCAATCGGGTTGAAGGGGTGCTGCGCCATTTCGATGCTTATCTGCACGAGAAAAACACCTGGGGACGGCAGCACGCGCCTGGGCTGCAGCAGAATCCAGTCGCCTATTTCAGCGCCGAATTTGGTTTTCACGAGACGTTGCCGATTGCGGCCGGTGGCTTGGGGATTCTGGCGGGCGATCACGCGAAATCAGCGAGCGACTTGGACATCGGGTTTGTGGGCATCAGCCTGTTCTATCGCGAGGGCTATTTCCAGCAGATGATCAACCAGGACAACTGGCAGCTTGAATACTACACGCTGCTGAATCCGAAGAATTTGCCCTTGGAACCCGTCCTCAGCCCGCGGGGGGAGCCGCTTGTGGAAATGGTCGAGATCGCCATGACCGAAGTGTTCTTTCAAGCCTGGCGGGTCAACGTCGGGCGCGTGCCCGTGTACCTGCTCGATACGAATCGGCCGGAGAACGAACAGCGTTTCCGCGACCTCACCCTGCGCGTGTATGGAGGTGATAGCACCACCCGAATCATGCAGGAGATTCTCTTGGGCATCGGGGGAGTCCGGCTTCTGCGGGCGTTAGGCTTGCAGCCGTCTGTTTTCCATATGAACGAAGGCCACGCCGCCTTTCTCACCCTCGAGCTGATTCGTGAGAAGCTGGCAGAGGGCAAGCCCTACTCCAAGGCGATGGCCGCCACCCGCGAGCAATGCCTGTTCACCACCCATACGCCCGTCGAAGCCGGGCACGATCGCTTCAGCAAGGACCTCACCCAGTTCGCGCTGATGAAGATCAACTCCCAGCTCAAGATACCGTTTGCCGACCTGATGGGGCTGGGAAGGGTCGACCCGACCAACGAACAAGAGCCGTTTTGCATGACGGTGCTGGCCTTGAAGCTTTCCCGGGCTGCCAACGGGGTCAGCGAACTGCATGGCCAGGTCAGCCGCGCCATGTGGCAACCCCTCTACCCGCAGAAGGCCAAAGAGCAAGTTCCCATCGGACATATCACCAATGGCATCCATTTGCTCGGCTGGATGAAGGGGCCCGTGCGCCGCTTCTGGAAGCAAAAACTCGGCACTGGCTGGGAAGCGAACGTCAACGAGCCCGAGTTCTGGCAACGTGTGGCCGACCCCGAATTTATCTCGGACGAAGAGATTTGGGCGTTGCGCTACAAGCTGCGCCGGGAATTGATTGAATTTACCCGTCGCCGCCTGCTGATGCAGGTGCAACGGCTCACCCAGGGAGATTTTATCGCCTTTGATCAACTCCTCAATCCGGACGCCTTGACCATCGGGTTCGCCCGTCGTTTCGCCACCTACAAGCGAGCCCCCCTGATTTTCCAGCAGTTCGAGAGCATTGTGAAGCTGGTCTCGGATCGAGCTCGCCCAATTCAGTTCGTGTTCGCGGGAAAGGCTCACCCGCGGGATGACGACGGCAAACGCTACATCCAACACATCATCCACCTCAGTAAGTACACCGAGCTGAAAGGCCATCTGGTGTTTATTGAGAACTACGACGTCCATGTGGCCCGCCAGATGGTTTCGGGCTGCGATATCTGGCTGAATAACCCGCGGCGCCCATTGGAGGCGTCCGGCACCAGCGGAATGAAAGCGAGCTGCCACGGCTGTCTCAACATGAGCATCATGGATGGCTGGTGGCGAGAGGGCTACGACCGCACGAACGGCTTCGCTATTGGAGACGACTCTCATCCCGAAGACATCACTGAGCAAGACCGCTTGGATAGCGAAAACCTCTTCCGAGTCCTCACGGAAGAAGTCATTCCCACTTTTTACGCCCGAGATGCCCAAGGCATACCGCGGCAGTGGATAGGGATGATCCGACGCGCGATGATCACTTTGGCGCCCACTTTCACCACCTCGCGCATGGTCAAGGAATACACCGAGAAGTTCTATTTGCGGTAGAGCCCGATTCGAACCGTAACGCGGGCTGAGGAATTCGGCTGCCGTCGACGCGGCGGAGCCGGCCATCCCGCTTACCGCTCTGCCGATCCCTCTTGGCCGCGAAGGTCCTGCAAAGCCGCCAGGATCGCTTGCTGCACGTCGGGGTGGCCGAGATTGCCCAAATGACCACCCTGGTCGAAGACCGTGAGCCGGTCAGCTCCTAAGGTCGTTCGCAGCCAATCCAAGTCCGCATCCTCGAGCAGGAAATCGTTTCGATTCACGATCACGCGAACCCTTCCATCGGCTCCAAGAGGGGTCGCATATTGGCGCAAATCTCCAGCCGCTTTCAACAGCTGATCGGGGGCGACACCACGCCGCTCCCGGTAAGCTCGGGCGACGAAGTCGCGGAAATAGTCGAGATAGGAGTACCGCAGAATTTCCCGATACACATCATGGCGTTTGTTGGTTCGAACCGGGTGTTTGATGACCCCCAGATTTTCCCGCAACTGGCTCGCGAAAATTGCGTCGCGCAGAATGAGTCGAAACGTGGTCCCGATCAGGAACTGCGATTCCGGCGCGCCGAAAGGCAACGTGCCGGTGCCCGGAGCGGCTGGGGCGGTTTGGGTCAAAGCCGCGACTTTGAGAAAGGTATTCTCCATTCTGGCGGCGCGGACCGATTCAGGCCAAGTGAGCGGGGCCTCGAAGAAGGCATCCAGTTTCGCCATCCCGTGAAGCAGCCGCACGGGCGTATCTATGGCCACGACCCGGTCGAACTTCATCAATGGCGTGGTCGTTTCCAAACGGGCTGCGGCCAAGAACAGAGATTCGAAAGCGCCCATCGAGTAGCCCATGAGCGCTCGGGCCGTGATCCGATCGGGATAGCGCCGCTGCAGGAGCTCATCGATCGCGCTCAGCGCCACATGCAGGTCTTCCGTATCACCGGGTGTGTAACCGGGCACAGCCGCGGTCGAAGCGTTCTCGATAAACTCGTAATTGAACGGACTGCTGACGCAGACAACTGAAAACCCGTTCTGATACAGCAACTCGGCCAGGGCCAGGACCATGGACGCCCAGCGGTGCGAACCCAGTCCAGGCACCAGATAGACCAGCGGAGATTTGCCTTGCTGCATCCAGTAAGTGAACGGCAAATGGTAACCCGTCGTGTAGATCAACGCCTCATCGGTCTTGCCGACGCGGGGGAACTCCGCATCCTGGAAAGTGATGAACGCCGCTTGGAGCGTTTGGAGTGAAGCGGCATCCGCCGGCCCTTGTGGGCTCCAATCCACGGGCCGCGTCTCACGGGCAAACCCCCAGATCAATTGGAGATCCGCGTAGGCGTCCTGCGCCGAAACGACGCTGCGGACATAATCGTCCACGTCGTCGCTCAAACTGTTGTAGGTCGACGCGGCCGTATAGTAACTATACGGGCGCAGGTAAGTGAGCGGCCGGTGCGTCTCAAATGGGTAGGGCGAAAGATAGGCCAGCGGATTGGCCGCGCTGTCTCCCGCCATGCCCACCAGGTCCCGGTCGTTGCTCGGCCCAACCACCGGCAGCATCAGGTAAAAGTTGGGATGCCAACCCCATCGGCCAAATGTCTGGCCGAAGTCAGCTTCCGATTTGGGTATCTTCCACTTCGAGGCCACGTCCAGGAACCCGCCCAAGCCCACAAACGTATTGCAGAAAAAGCGATACGACTCGTCACGCGCCCCGTTCCACCGTCCCTGCAGCAAATGGTTCACCAGCCTTCCGGGATAGGTCAGGTTCCGACTGAAGTTACGGATGCCCATGCGCATGGGCTTCGGCACGGCTACGCGATAAGCCTTGGCGGTTGGCTGAATGACGCCAGTCATCAGTCCGACATTAAATCCCCAAACCGCGCGGTTAATGCGTTCCAACGGGTCCGGCACCGGCTCCGGAAGAGCGATGACCTCATTGGTGGCCAGCGGCCGAAGTGCGGCTGACGCGGAATCCGCCTGCTGCGCGCGGCCTGTCAACGCCAGGCCCCCCAATAACGCTACCGCCAGCAGGAGGCCCCATCCGCGGCCCAGCCGGCGGGCTTCTCGAGGAGCAGACCACCATCCACCTATTAAAGCCCTCGCCATATTGTCCTTACTCTCGTGCTGAGCCTTGACGAAAATCAATGCAGTCCCGGCCCAACGAGTTGACCTTTCCTATAAACGCGTGAGCGCCATTCGTCCATTCCTATGGTCGGCCCCTGCCTCCCATTCCGGGCGCGCTCCAGCCAGTAACCCATGAAAAAGCCTGTTGTGAAGGCTGATGTTTCGACTGCCCGACCGCCGCGGGAACTTGCCCGGCGGCGCTTTCTTCGATCCTCATTGGCCGCAACGATCACCGCGCCGTTGCTTTGCAGCCTGGAAGAGCACGCGCTCGAGATGCGCGCCGAACCACGTGGGTCAACCGCCGATGAGGGCGGCCCGCCCAGCCCCATGCCGTATGGCCAGATCGGCCCGGTCAGAATCAGCCGCCTCATTTGTGGCGGCAATCTGATCAGCGGCTATGCCCATAGCCGAGATCTCATCTACGTGTCCAGCTTGCTGAAGCATTATTTCAGCGAAGAGCGGATCATGCGGACTTGGTCTCTCTGCGAGGAACATGGCATCAACACCATGATCTGTTACCCGGAAGACAAGCACGCGATCGCCGTCTATCGCCAGTACATGGCCCAGGGCGGCCGTATCCAGTACCTCGCCCAAATCGCGCCGCGGAAGGACGATCTGCGTACCCCGGTCAAGCAGGCGGTGGATGCCGGAGCAATCGGAGCCTTCCTCGTTGGCAACCACGGGGACGAATGGACGCGGGATGGATCGGTGGGACTGATTGGAGAATTGATTGGGGTGATCAAGGAACACAAGCTGATCGCCGGCGTCGCGGGTCATGAACTTCGAACTCCCATGGCTATCGAACGAGCGGCCGCCGCGCCGGATTTCTATATGAAGACGCTGCATAGCACCGACTACTGGTCGAAGCAGCGCCCGGACCAGAATCGAGAAGTGATTGAGAACTACGGGATCGACAACTACTGGTGCCGGGACCCGGAGCAGACGGTCGCATTTATGCGAGCAGTCAAAAGGCCGTGGATCGCCTACAAAGTGCTCGCCGCCGGTGCCATTAACCCACGCCAGGGCCTCCGCCACGCCTTCGGCCACGGGGCCGATTTCGCCGCCGTAGGTATGTTTGACTTTCAGGTAGCGGAAGATGCCCAAGTGGCCTGCGAGGTCCTGTCCGGAGCCCTCGATCGGAAACGCCCCTGGTGCGCGTGAGGCCGAGGCGCTGCTGCCAGACCTAAGTCAGTAAACGCCAGGCCACGGCGACGAGGAAGGTGACCAGGACGCCCAAACCGAGTGGCAGCAATGTGGCCACGATGGTCCAGCGGGCGCTACCCGTTTCCTTGTAGATCGTGTAGATCGTGGTGCTGCACGGATTGTGCAGCAAACTAAAAAGCATTAGGTTAATCGCAGTCAGCGTGGTCCAACCGCCTGCCTGCAGCAGCGACTTCAAGCTGTTTTCCGAGTCCAGTTCAAACATGACCCCGGCGCCTTCGCCGACGCCGGCCGTGCGCGTGACAAGGACGGTCAGCATCAAAATGGTCGGAATGATGATTTCGTTGGCTGGAATGGCGACGATGTAAGCGAGCAGAATCACCCCATTCAAGCCAAGCAGCAGGCCGATGGGATTGAGCCAGGCAATCAAGTGCTCGGCCACGCTCGCCGGACCGATGTGCAGGTTCGCACTCAGCCAGATGACCGCCCCGGCCGGCAGCGCGAAGACCACCGCCCGCCACAGAACAAACAAAGTCCGGTCGATCAATGATGTGTATAAGGTCTGCCAGACCCGCGGCGGCCGATAGGGCGGCAATTCCAGACTGAAGGTGGACACTTCGCCGCGCAAAAGCGTCCGCGAAAGAACCCACGCGGCCAGGAAGGTGAACCCGACGCCCAAGGCCGCCACCCCTGTGACCGACGCTGCCGAAACCAGGCCTGCCAGGTGCGCCGGGACCAGGCTGCCAAGGAAAAGAGTCGCGATCAAAAACTGGGTCGGCCACCGGCCGTTGCACAGAGCGAAATTATTGGTGATAATCGCGATCAGCCGTTCACGCGGGCTATCAATGATCCGAGTGGCCACCACGCCGGCCGCGTTGCAGCCGAATCCCATCATTGTGCTCATCGCCTGTTTGCCATGGGCTCCGGCCCGCTTGAACAACCGGTCCAGGTTGAACGCCACGCGGGGCAAGTAGCCGAAGTCCTCCAGGAGGGTGAACAGCGGGAAAAAGATGGCCATCGGCGGAAGCATCACGCTCACGACCCAAGCGGTCGCCAGGTAAATGCCGTCGATGAGCAGTCCTCGCAACCACCAAGGGAACCCCAGACTCGTCGCAGCCTCGCGCAATATCGGCGCGACCGTATCGATCAAGAGGTGGGCGATCCAACCGGAGGGGATATTGGCCCCGCTGATCGTAATCCAGAACATGAGGGTAAACAGCAGGAGCATCACCGGAAATCCCCAGATCCGGCTGGTGACGAGCCGGTCGATCGTTCGGTCGACCGTCGGCCGGGCCGCCTTCTCCGGGCGGCTGACCGCCCGGTCAGCCAGCCTGGCAGCGTCGGCATAGATCGCTTCGACCATATGCTCATGCAGATCGCCGACGATATCTTCACGCAATTGTTGCGCGGTCCGGAGAAGATTATCCACCGCCGACGAGGGAATCGATGAGGCAGAGGCGGGCATAAACTTTGGCGGGGGCAGGATCAACACTTCCGCGACGGAGCCGGTTCCGACTGCGGGGAGTCGGGTTTCAAGACGGCGGCGGCCGCTGGGCTGCCCATCATTTTCTCGCCCATCCACTCGCCGTTGCGCAAAGCTTCGGCAATGCGATCATCGCCCCCAAGCAGTCGCAACGCCACCCAGCGGACATTAGGCAGGTCAGGATAAAGCGCCTGCAGTTGAGCGATCAATTGCTGCAATGGGCCGCGGAGCGCCGGCGGATCGGAACTCAGCCGGTGGGGCTTGCACTGGACGTGGCCCGAAGCGACATCAGCGATACTCTGGAGAAGCTCGGGCAGGCCTTCTCCATGCCGGGCGACGGTCGGCACAACCGGCACGCCGAGGTCGCGGGCCAGCTGGCGGCAATCAACCTGAATGCCATGCCGCTTGGCTTCATCCATCAAATTGACACAAATGACGGCACGTTCCGTGATCTCGAGGACCTGCAGCGCCAGATTCAAATTGCGCTCCAGCCGGGTGGCATCGACCACCACCACCGTGACATCAGGTTGGCCGAAGAGGATGAAATTCCGGGCGATCTCCTCATCCAAGCTGGTGGAAAGCAAGGAATACGTGCCCGGCAGATCGACCAGCTTGAATCGCTTCCCTTGGTATTCGAAACCGCCCTCCGCGCGTGTGACCGTTTTGCCCGGCCAGTTGCCCGTGTGCTGCCGAAGGCCGGTCAGCGCGTTGAAAACAGTGCTCTTGCCGGTGTTGGGATTGCCCGCCAAGGCGACCACGAACTGCCAATCCTTGAGCTCGACACCAAGCTTTTTCAGGTTGGCAGCGCGATAGACGCTGCAGCTGGCGCAAGCCTCGCGGGGATGATCCGGTTGAAGAGTGATCGCATTCATGCTGCCAACGCTTGCTGTTTGGAAATACGGATCAGCCCCGCCTGCTCCCGGCGCAGAGCCACCATCGTGCCGCGCACCAGGTATGCCGTCGGATCGCCCGCTGGACTCACCAGTTCAATCGCGACCGGAGTTCCTGCCACGAAGCCCAGGTCCAACAACCGTCGCCGTTCCGAACCCCGACACGCCGGGGAAAGACCGAGCACGGTCGCCCGCTCCCCGGGCTTCAGTCCGGAGAGATAATGTTCCTCAAACAAGTCGCTCGCCGGCAAGCCGGTCAAAGCGGTCACGGAAATGTTATCGGCGAGCAATGGAGCCAGCACATGTTCAGCGCCGTCCGCCCAAAAGCGTATGCCCGCCCCTGTTTTCTCGAGCACGCAGATCCTCATACCGGCGCGCAAACCCTGTGCACAGAGTTGGGCATAAACGGCTTCCGGTTCGTCTTCTATATGCGTGATCCGCACCGGCGTACCAACCGACACGGAGTTGAGCGATTCGCCCCGCTCGGCCCGCAGTTCGCCATCCGCCGCTGGAATGGCATCGCCATGCGGATCATGGGTCGGATGGCCGAGTTGGGCGGCCAGGTCAGCCGCTTGCTTGGGCGAGAGAAGGTGCTCCTTTTTTTCCGCGCGTTGATGCCATTCGGCTTCGGCCACTCCCGTCTGTTCCGCCAGGTAGCTCTCCCAAAGCCGATGCGCCCGGATAATGTGCAAGGCCAGGTCGCGCCCCGTTTTGCGCAAGCGCAGCTTGCCCTCCGCGTAGGAGACGAAGCCGCGCGCTTCCATTTCACCGAGCAATTGCGCGACCCGGTTGGGCTTGATTTGAAGAGCGCCCGCCAGGCTGTGAATGGTTGGCCATTCTCCGTTCACTTCCGCTTTCAAGACATGCTTGAGGGCATCTTCCCGCAAGACGCGGCTGGAAAGCCGGCGAGCCTCTCGCCAATGACCGATCAGACCGTGCTTCGGCCAAAAGATGAGGGCGGCCACAAGAACGCAGAATCCGGCAATGATCCAGGTCGTCATCATTCAATAGCGCCAGCTCAGCCCGACGAAAGGATTCCAGTCGTCCGTCGCCCGCGTCAGGCCGACATTCACCCCAAAATCCAACTTTAGATCCGCTGTCAGCAGATAGTTGAAACCGAGATCGAAGCTCGCCAGCCAATCCGAATTCGATTCGGCGCTCACCAGGCTCCAAAACTCGGTATAGGCACTCAGCTGGCCAAAGAGGCCGTAGCCAAAGGTAAGGGAGTTGATGAATTCCGCGTGATGACCCGGGCCGCTCTCGTCGCGCGCCATCTGAAAGCCGGTGTTCAGGGCCGCTCCAACCCGTTGGGAGAGCTCATATTCGAGCGGCACAATCAGCCCCCCTTCCACTGAGCTGTTCCCGAGACCGTTCTGGTTGGTGGGCAACTTGACGTAAGGCAGCAAGCCCAAAGCCGTCTTGCCGCCGTCATTTCCAAGCAGATTGATCTTTGCCCGCAACGTCATGTCGCCGAAACCGGACCGCCGATCCGTTGAAATTGGCTGGCGGGACCGATCCTCGACCCGGATCCAGTTGTAAGCCTCGATCACCAGCTGGGCGTCGAGATTGTTCAGCAGGCCGAGTTTCAGGTTGACGGGCCCCACGCTCCACGCCTCCACCCCCACGTCCCGGCGGTCCGTGTTGTAGCGGTCGCGCCCGTAGGTAACCAAATCCATCTCCACCTGAAAATGACCCGCATCCAGTGAATAGGCCGACTCCGTCTTGTCGGGCCGGTCCGTGGTCAATTCCCGCATCAACTCGCGCGGGGTTGGATGAAACAGGGTGTAGTGGGACTTGTCCGGGCTGACCAGGGCTTCGGCGCAGGCCGCCTCGAGACCGAACCCGAGCAGGAAGCCGCCCAGAATGAGCCGGGTTCGGCCGGCGTTTTGGCGGGCGGAGTGAGGCGCGGCCGGAACTGAGCCTGCGCTCACAATATTAGACTTGTCTAACATTGATAACTGAATTAAGCTCAGCTATTGCAAATGTCAAATGCGAACTCAACCGAGGAGTCCGTTTCTCGCCCCCGACGCCGCGCCCCCGCTTCGCGTGCCAGCGGTGCGCACCCGCCGGGCGAAGGCCGGGCCCTCGTGGAACCTTCGGGCCGCCCCAGTGCCACGAGCGAAGATTATCTGGAAAGAATTAGCGAACTGATCGAGCAGAAGGGCTACGCGAGGGTGGTCGACATCGCGGGCATGTTGAAAGTCAGCCAGCCCTCCGTCACCGCCATGGTCAAGAGACTGGCTGACGGGGGCTATTTGCATTACGAAAAGTATCGGGGCCTGGTCATGACCGACCGCGGCCGCGCGGTTGCATCGCGCATTCGGGATCGCCACGCCATTCTGAAACGGTTTCTGTCGCTGCTCCATCTCGACGAACAGACCCAAGAGACGGATATCGAGGGGTTGGAGCATTCGCTCAGCAGCACTACGTTGGAGCGGCTGGCTGACTTGGTGGCTTTCTTCGAGAAGCAGCCTAAGCTGCTCAAAGATGTCTTCAGCCGACATCGGCCATCCCGGACGCCGGGTTGAGTTTGGCCTCATCTATCATCTATCGAACCAAGCGGCAACTAACCAACCGGTTGGCTTAATCCATCAATCCATCCATTGGCTCGCAGTTGCCGGTATGTCGCTCGCAGAACTCAGCGCGCTCCACCGCTCTACGGCCGCGCCGGAAGCAGGGTGCATCGGGCCGAGGAGGGCTTCTCTATTTGCTGGCTCGATAGAATTCGAGCGTACCGCCTAAGGGCAGGGTGAGGACGGTGCCGTTGGCGTCGGTGGTCTTGGCCGGGGTCCGAGGTGTCCAGGTGGAAAGATTGGCAGAACTCTCGAGCCGAGGCTCGGCGCCGGCGCCACTCAAATGCAGGACAACCTGCTGTTCTTTGATTTCGATGGATGTGATCAGGAACTGTTCTTGACTGTTTTGTTGAGTGGCAACCAACGTGCCGGTCAGATGGACGGTGCTGTCGCCCTCCGAGACGGCCTTGAACTTAAATTCGGTGTCAACCTGGATGGTGAGCGTCGCCGGCGTGCCGGCCACGGTCGCACCGTTGACGATCTTATTGGTGGAGAGGCCGGTCAGGGCGATGCCATCCTTGCCGAGGAAACCCGCGCTATAATCGAAGGATGCGGTTGAGTTGTTGGGAAAACCAAAAACAAGCGCCGCCGCGTCGAATTGGCCGTTGTTGATCGGGAGAGGGCCGCTCGTCAAATCGAGGACGATGTTGCGGAGAGCGCCCTGGATTGTGCCGAAGAAACCGGCGTTGGCTTTGGCGGCGTAATCGGCCGGAGCTGTGCCGGCATCTCCGTTGGGCCCCGGACTCCAAACGCCGTTGGTTCGGGCCGTCAGCGTGCTGCCGCCGGTAAATTGAATGCTGGCTGCGCTCAGATCCGCCTTGATCGATCCATAAAACCTGGTGACGAGACTGCCAGGCCCTTGCTCCTGCAAGCTGAAGCCGGCGGCCGTGCCCGAAAGGGTGATGCTACTCTTGCTTTCATCAATGACAAATTCGACCGGGGCAGCGGACACAATCCGTCCGCACGCAGCGACAAACAGAACGGAAAGAGCGAAGGTCAAAGGAAGCTGAGATCGTTGATGCATAAGCAGTCTGGTTACCGTCAAACCGCTGTCTTCTCGCACAAAGCAGACGAAATGGGAAGCATTCTTTCAGGCCAGAACCTGGTCGACCACATTCCCGTGCACGTCGGTCAACCGGAAATCCCGTCCCTGGAAACGAAACGTTAGCCGGGTATGGTCAAAGCCGAGCAAGTGCAGAATGGTCGCATGAAGATCATGCACATGCACCTTGTCTTTCACGACGTGAAACCCGAGGTCGTCGGTTTCTCCCATCGTAACCCCGGCTTTGATCCCGCCGCCCGCCAGCCACATGGTGAACGCTTGCGGATGATGATCGCGACCCAACTTCCGCCCGAAATCCGCATTCGCCTCAACCATCGGCGTTCGGCCGAATTCGCCGCCCCAAATGACCAAGGTGTCTTCGAGCAAACCGCGTTCTTTCAGATCCTTGATTAAAGCCGCACTCGCCTGGTCGGTCTTGGCCGCTTGATCTTTAATGCCTTTGACCACTTCGCTGTGGTGATCCCACCCTTCATGGAACAGCTGGACAAAACGCACGCCCCGCTCAATCAACCGGCGGGCCAATAGACAGTTCATGGCAAAGGATGGCTTGCCCGGTTCGGCCCCATATCGCTTCAGCGTTTCGGCAGACTCTTTCGAAATGTCCATCAGCTCCGGAGCGCTGTTTTGCATCCGGAAAGCCATTTCGAACGAATTGATGCGTGTGGCGATCTCCGGATCGCCCACCGCGGCCAGCCGTTGCTCGTTCAAATCCTTGATCACGTCCAGCGTCCGCCGCTGCATCTGGTCGCTAATCCCAGCGGGATTGGACAGGAACAGGACCGGGTCGCCCGATTTGCGGAAGGGGACACCTTGGTAGATGGTCGGCAAAAAGCCACTCCCGTAAAGACCGGCCCCCCCGCTCAAGCCGCCGGCCGAGTTCAGGACGACGAAGCCCGGCAGGTTCTGCGCTTCGCTCCCCAAACCGTAAAGAACCCAGGCGCCCAAGCAAGGCCGCCCAAACTGGGTCGATCCCGTCTGCATCAGGACCTGTCCCGGGGCGTGATTAAACGCGTCGGTGAACATCGATTTGATGATCGCCACGTCGTCCACGATCCCGGCGAAGTGGGGAATGGCTTCCGAAACCTCGGCGCCACACTGGCCGTGCCGGCCAAACTTAAACTCACTCGCGAAGAGGGCGGCATCGGGCTTGATGAAGGCGTACTTCTGCCCCATGACGACCTCCTTCGGCACCGGTTTGCCGTCGTACTTCGCCAGTGTCGGCTTGGAATCGAACAGGTCCAACTGGCTCGGGGCGCCGCCCATGAACAAGTAAATGACCCGCTTGGCTCGCGCGGAGTGATGTGGCGCTTTGGGAGCGAGCGGATCGACCGCCTTGACCACGCCGCCCAAGGCTCTTTCGCCGTGGAGCAGTGACGCCAAAGCAACCGCCCCAAGTCCCAGGCCGCAGTCGCGTAAGAACCAGCGGCGGCTCACAAGTTTGGCGTGTTCAGAACGAAGTTCAGCGGCAAGCGGTAAGCGAGTCATGATGAAAAAGTGTTAGGAGACAAGGGGGGCGGGAACCAAGTGTCCAAGGAACCAAGTGTCCAAGGAACCAAGTGTCCAAGAATCCAAGAATCCAAGAATCCAAGAATCCAAGATCCAAGGATCCAAAGAACCGAGGATCCAAAGAACAACGAGCCAAGGAAAACGAATGAGCTGAAGGAAGTAGCCAAATATGCGGGCAAGTAAGGTGACCAAGAATGTGCGTGAATGAGCACCGGATCACTTTCTATAAATAGCGCACAAGATGAGATGGATCTCGTGGGCTTCTTGCCAAAGTTCGCTCGCATTAGTCTTGAGCTGCTCCTCGGCGACCGCGATCATACGGAGGAAAAGCTGCGTTTCCTTTGCTTCCTTTTTGCAGATGCCGATGCTCTTCTTGTAATCTCGTCTCGAGACCGCTTCGGTCGCTTCGCAGTAGTTGGCAGCAACGCTGGTGGCTGCGCCGACCAACTGCGCAATCAATCGGACGTTGACAGGATTTACTGTGATCCGCTTAGCGAAGCGAATAATCTCGGAAGCAAATAACGCGGTCCGCTCTTGAAGATCGTAAGGCTTAACCGATGGCGCGGCCGCCACCGCCAGGGCA
>JAXMHN010000083.1:0-22626 GCA_046346765.1 Verrucomicrobiota bacterium
ACCTCGACCGAATCTACGCCACCGCGCGCGAACTGACACGCGCGATGGATGAAATTGTCTGGGCGGTCAACCCCCGCCACGACACGCTCGACAGCCTCGCTGTCTACCTGGGCCGCTTCGCGCAGGAGTTGCTTGCCACCGCCGGTATCCGATGCCGTCTAAATCTGCCCGTGCAGCTGCCCCAATGGCGCTTGACCGCCGAGACCCGTCACAACCTGTTCCTTGCCTTCAAGGAAGCTCTGCACAACGTCGTCAAGCACGCTCATGCTTCCGAGGCGCGGGTGACGCTGACCTTGCGCACCCATGACTTTACCTTGTCTATCGAGGACGATGGCCGCGGCTTCGACTTCGACAACATGGCTCCCCCGAGCGAGAACTTGCCCAATCGGCCCGGCGGCAATGGCCTCGCTAATATGCGCCAGCGCTTGCGCGAATTGGGCGGACGCTGTGAAATCCGCAGCCAGCCAGGCTCCGGTACGACCGTCTCGTTTACGGTCGGAGTGCGTTTCCCGTAGACGTTCGCCGCCCGGACTCACCCCTGCGATGGACAATAGGAGCAAATGTCGTGAAAACTCAGGACGCCACGAGCAGCCTGTTCTGCTGTATAAAAGACCCGATGTGAGTATCGCTGTCTCTATTATCGAAGACGATCCTCCCGCGCGTCAGATCATCGCGGGTTGGCTAACAGAAGCGAGTGGCTTCGCCTGCATTAGCCAGCATGGATCGGCCGAAAGCGCTCTGGCCACCTTGCCCCAGGAAGCTCCCGGTGTCGCTCTGGTCGATATCAACTTGCCTCGGCTTAGCGGGATCGAGTGTGTCCGCCGCCTCAAACCGCTTATGTCGCAGACCCAGTTTGTCATGTTGACCGTCTACGAGGACGCCGACCATATCTTCGACGCCCTCGCCGCCGGCGCCACCGGCTATCTCCTCAAGCAGGTCCCCCGCGAAGATCTCCTCGCCGCTTTGAAAGACGTCGCCGCGGGCGGGTCTC
Source organism: Verrucomicrobiota bacterium (assembly GCA_046346765.1). GTDB lineage: Bacteria > Verrucomicrobiota > Verrucomicrobiia > Limisphaerales > SIBE01 > JAXMHN01. Next base: position 992 of record JAXMHN010000083.1, read on the forward strand.
CCATGACGAGCAATATCGCCCGCAAGGTCGTCCAATCGTTCCACCCCCCTTGGCGGGCCCGCGATCAGGCTGAGGAACTCTCCCCTCGCGAAGGTGAGGTCTTGGATCTGCTGGCGCGCGGCTACCTCTACAAAGAGATCGCGGACAAGATGGCCATCAGCTTGCCAACGGTGAATACTTACATCCGGCGTATCTACGAGAAGCTCCATGTTCATTCCCGGGCCCAAGCGGTCGCCCGGCTCGGCCAGAAGGCCTTTCCGAGGCGCGGCGCCACCTCCGGCTAACGGTGTCATTATTTTTGATGACACGCCAATTTCAGGGCGTCAGAGTTACATTGGCGCTGACCCAGGGGAATATCTTCATTCGGTTGTGCCTCGGGTGAGGCACAGGACGACGAGATAGATGAAGACCCGGTGCCTGTCGATGAACTCGGATCGGCGCTCTTGTCGAGAAAGGCTGCAGTCATGTTCAACCCCTCAACCAAGCATATGAAATCGTATCGGTCTCGCGTTACCCTCCCGTTATGCTGCGCGGCAGCGTTGCTCGCCGGCGCGGCCCAGTCCGCGCGCGGCGCGGCTGACCTGACGGTTAATACCTTCGATGATGAAAGCTCCACCGCCGGATTCTGGCTTTGGTGGGGCGGGATCGACCGTCAGATCACGTGGGATTCCACCATGGATGCCGCCGGCCAGTCCACCTCCGGCTCGGTCAAGCTGAGCTTCGCCTTCGACAATGCCAATAGCGACAATCAATACTGTGTCGCTGTCTCTCTCGCTGGCCAGTCCGCTTATAATGGCTCGGTCGTTGCCTTCCCCGCGGACTATTCGGCCCTCGAGTTCGACGTCCTTTGGGATACCAATTCAACCGTCGCGGTCGATCAATTCAACAATTCCCAAGGCGATCCCGCTTTTAACCTCGGCATCGCTGGCGTGGTCGCGAATACCGGCGGGACAGTCGATTGGGGTGGCGGTTCGATCAGCTACTTCAGCCCGGCCCCGACTTTGAATGGAGATGGCAAATGGCAGCATATCTCCTTGCCTCTCCCTTTAACGAAGCCTGGGTTCGCCGGTATCGCCTTCAAAAAATGGCAGCCAACCGGCGCCAACGGCATCAATGGCACAGTCAATATCTGGCTCGATAACATCAAACTGATCGGAGCAACCGCGCCCCCGCCAGCTCCAACCATGGCCATCCAGAAGAACGCCGCCCATGGCGTCCAGATCTTCGCCAGCGCCGGTGGTCAGTACCAGCGCCAAAGCATCGCAGCCACTTCCGAAGCGGCCCAAGCCCTCTCCTGGATCGATAATCCGGAGCCGGTCACTTACTCCCTGACCATCGCGGACATGCCTGCCAACCCCAACTTCCAGGTCCATGTGTTCCTTTCTCCCGACAGCGGCGGGGCCAATTCCCCCGACTGGAACGATCCCAACGTCATCTTCCTCGATATCCGCCGCAATGCCGATGGCACAGGGCAGGCCACCTTCCGCTACAAAACGAATGCGCCCAACAACAATGACATGCTCTATTTCCAGAACAACGCGCCTTTCGACGGACGGCTTGCCACCCTCGCCACACCAGCCGCTTTGGGAACTTGGAGCCTGAAATTCCAAAACAACACCAACATCACCCTCACTGGTCCGGGCAACAGCGTCACCAACTTTACCATGCTGGCAGAACATGCCGCCTTGTTCCGCCCCGCCTCAACCGTCACCGCTTCCTTCGGCGTGCAACCCAATCAAACCGACCTCATCGGCCAATCCGCCACCTTCAGCGAGGTCAAAATCACTTCCGGCACCACCACCGTTTTGGATGACACGTTCCAAACCGCCGATCCAACCCAACAGGTCGATCCCGCCTTGTGGACCCGCCGCATGGACGATGTCAACGGCATCACCGTCCTGACCGCTGAGGCCGGCTATGTCCTCACCTGGACTGTTCCAGACACCGGCTTCGTCCTGCGGTCAACCGCGAACGTCACCGCGCCCAGCTGGACCGAACTGCAGGTCCCCGTGATCCAGGTCTCCGGCCAGAAACGCGCCGTCATTTCCGGCACCAATCTGCCCGCCGGCAACTTGGGATTCTTCCCGCTCGTCAAACCAGCCGACGGCGCCAACAATTAGTTAGCGAACAAGCCTGATCCAACGTCCTAGGATTCGTCAGCGGCGGCTGCGGTCAATCGACTCCAGCCGCCGCATCTTTTTCCAGGCAACTGAGGCACGCGCGCCCAGAACTCAAGTGCGGGCACTCCAGCTTTGGGGCGCCCGCTCGGCTCAACATCCGACCCGGCTGAAACGAGCGCTGCGCTCCAATGAGAAAGCGCGAGCGGGGCGCTGATCAACTTAGCTCTCCACGCGCAGCAGGAGCATTAACCGGGCTCGCGCGGACGATGAGATTCACGGCAGCTGAAGGGGCCGTCCAACTCTCGCCAGATCAGCGTTTTCAGTCTTGAATCGCGAGGGAAGGACTGTAGATAGTTACCGTCATGAACAACGCCCCACTTCGCAGTCCTGACCCTTCCTATGGAACAGCGGCCACGGTCGGATCATCCAGCCAGCTGCCGGATTACTTAAGAAGTGCCAAACCCAATCCGCGAAGTAACCGTGCGCCCTGGTCCAAGAACACTGCCCCGACTTACGCGGGCATTTTCCTTTGGTTTGTTTTCTGGGATTCGATGTCCGGCAACGGGCTATCCGCGGGCGGTTTGGGCCCGACTCTCCTCGGTGTTGTTCTGGGCGCTTTGATTTGCCATTTCCTCTTTTACTTGATCCCTGGTTTGCTCGGGCTGAAGAGCGGCTTGCCTTTGTATGTCGTCGGCACATCCACGTTCGGAGCCGTCGGTGGCCTGATCATGCCCGGCTTCTTGATGGGCTTGTTGCAGTTCGGATGGCTGGGCGTCAATACCTGGGGTTCGTCGAGCGCGTTGGCCAGCGGCTTTGGCGCTCCAGGCCTTTATTATCCGCTCTGCGTCATTTGGGCATTGGGGGCGGCGTTCGTGGGACTGAAAGGCATCCAATACGTCGCGAAAGTCGCGACCTATCTGCCTTTGATTCCGCTGGCGGTGTTGGTGGTCGGGTTGGCCATGTTTGGGGGCTCAGCTGCTAATTACACGCCGCCAACCGAAGCGACCGGAGCAGCGAGTGGCCCGATGACAGCGGTCATGTTGATGATCACTGCGATCGTCGGCTTCTTCGCCACGGCCGGAGCGGCGGGCGTCGATTTTGGAACGAACAGCCGCGACGAAAAGGACGTTCAAATGGGCGGCATCGTTGGCATTGTCATCGCCATCATCTTTACGGCTGGGATTTCGGTGATTGCGGTTGCCGGCGCACGCTCCATGGGCATCATCGACAACGGCACCAGCCTGATGACGGCCGCCCTTCAAAAGAAGCTCTCGCCGGGCGTCTTTGCTGCCGTCGCCGGTCAGGTTGACGCTCGCTTCTTTTCCCGGCGCGTGTTTTTCCTCATTCATCGCCGCCAATAGCTTTAAAACGGTTATGCCGAAAGTGAACCCGACCATTTCGGTTGGGATCGGCGCCCTCGTCGGCATGATCCTGGCGCTGACCGGCTGGGCAGGCAACCTGCCGGCCGTCTTCGGGTTCATTGGCGCGTCCTTCGGTCCGATTGTCGGCGCGATGGTGGTCGATTATCTCTTGTCGGGCGGTCAATGGTCTGGACCTCGCGCCGGGTTCAATCCGGCCGGGTGGATCGCATGGGCCATCGGTTTCGTCGTCGGCATTCTCCCCAACTTGAAGCAATGGCTGCATCTGAACATTCCCGATATCCCGGTGGCCCCTGTCCTCGCCTTCGTCGTCGGAGCAATCGTCTATTTCGTCTGCGCCAAAGCCGGCATGATGTCCGCCGTTTTGCCTTTCCCGCAGAAAGACTCTGCCAACGCGTAACCGGTGCGTCCCTAACCTTGGCCTGGCCCTCCACCTGCCTAATCCCAGCGAGTGGAGGGTTCCAGTGTGCCCCATCGAGAAGAAAGAAGATCCATGAACTCCCACCATCTCCCGTCCCGTTCGCCCCGCTTGTTCACCCGGCGGCACATGCTCGTCAACACCGCCGCCATGGCCGCTGCTGGGGCGGCTTTGCTCTCTCATTCCCGACAGGGATTGGCCGCCCAGGCCAAAGGCAAAGCGGTCAAACACGGGCAAGTCAATCAGTCCATTGCCCAATGGTGCTTCGAGGCGTTTGGCGGCAAGTGGAAGCTCGAAAAGACCTGTCAAGTAGCGCACGAGCTGGGGTGCAGCAGTGTGGAACTACTGACGGCGGACCACTTCGCGACTGTGAAGAAGGCCGGACTCACCTGTGCGATGGCGCAGATCAACATGGACCCCGATCCTCCGTTCCTGAAGGGTTTCAACAATCCAGCTTATTGGCCGAAGGTCATTAAAGCCACCCAGGACGCAATCGACGCGGCTGCGGACGCCGGCTTGAAAAATGTCATCTGCTTCACCGGCTATAGCGCCCGGGACGTCACCAAACCGCAAGGCGAGCAAATCCCCAAAGATGAGGGAGCGAAGAACTGCGTCGAAGGTCTCAAGAAAGTCATCGGACAAGCCGAAAAACGAAACATCACTCTTTGTATGGAGATGCTTAATAGCCGGGAAGATTCCCACCCGATGAAGGGGCACCCAGGCTACCAAGGCGATCATACGGATTATTGCATCGACATCATCAAGCAGGTCGGGTCGCCGCGGCTCAAGCTCCTGTTCGACGTCTACCACGTGCAAATCATGGACGGCGACGTCATTCGCCGCATCCGGCAGTACAAAGACTACATCGGCCATGTCCATGTGGCGGGCAATCCCGGCCGCGGCGAGTTGGATGACAAGCAGGAGATCAATTATCCGCCGATCATGAAAGCGCTGCTCGAGGCGGGTTACAGCGGGCACGTTGGTCAAGAGTTCATCCCAACGCGCGATGCCTACCAGGGACTGCGCCAAGCAGTCAGCCTCTGTGATGTTGCCTAGCCGGAACAGGGGCATCCAGGTTTTCTCGCCACGCTTTCACTGCGTAAGGAGCGCGCCCGGTCCCGCGGACGCTGCGGTCCCCTCCCGCCGATGCCAGGCGTTGACCCGGAGCGGCCAGCCGACGCGATTCCGCTGCTCGCCAGGCACAGCCCGCGGCCCGCTCAAGGGATGGAAGAGCGATCCGTGACCGTTCGGCCGATTGGTTAGGTCCCTCTATCCGTCGGCGTCGACGGTTTCGCCCTTACGCTCCCACCGGCGCGGAGCGCGTTCCGGTAGCGAGCTGTCGACTTTGGCGTAGTAGGTGCCGGGGCCGCACAGGTCATCGACCGCTTTTTGGAACGAAAGGGAAGGAGCGATCCCGAACCGCTCGTGCGCTTCGATAAAAAAGACCTCGCCCGTAGGCTGCATGAGGCACAAGAAGAGTGGGCATTTGCCTGGATGCTGCTGGACGATTTCGAAAACGGCCTGCATCAGCGCGGGGGTGAGATGCGCCATGTTCAAGCGGAGGTGGACCTGTTTGGTGTAGCGACGCGGAGCCTCTTCGAGGCCCATGATTTCCTGGGGAAAGATCTTGGGCTTATCTTCGCCGTTGTTGATTTCGCCGACAACCAGGATGGGTTTATTCGTAACGAGCAGCTCGCGAAAGCGATCGTAGTTTTCGTTCATGCAGAGCATCTGGATCGTTCCGGCAAGATCCTCCACCGTGACCATGGCATACGGTTTGTTGCTTTTCTTCGAGATGCCCTGTTGCACACCTGTGATTAAGCCGCCCAGGCGCGTCAGCGCGCGATTCTCCACCTGGGCAGCGGTCGCCGTCGTCGAAAGGCTATAACGCTCCAGCAGGTTGGCGAACGGCGTCAACGGATGCCCTGTGACATAGAACCCAAGCAATTCCTTCTCCGCGGCCAGCATTTCACTCTGCGGCCATTCGGGGAGGGCGGGATGGCCATTCTCCTTCAAGTCAGGTGTGGCCGCTTCGAACGCGCCAAAGAGCGAGGCTTGGCCCCGTTGGCGGTCTTGGGCGATGCTGGCGGCCCGCGCCAGGGTATAATCGATCTGCGAATAGAGGGTCGCGCGCGTTTCGCCGAAGGTATCGCAGGCCCCGCTTTTGATGAGAGCTTCCAGGACTTTGCGATTGACCGTTCGACCATCGACGCGCTGGCAGAGGTCGGCCAGGGATGTGAACTTGCCGGCTTCCTGTCGCGCTTTCAGGATACTCTCCACGGCGACTTCGCCCACGCCTTTGATCGCCGCCAAGCCGAACCGGATGACAGTGCCGCCGCGGGCCGGGGCAAAGGCGACCTGGCTGCGTTGACGTCAGGCAGCAACACCTCGATGCCGAACGCGCGCGCTTCCTGAATGAGAATGCTGACTTTGGCCGTGTCACCCATGTCGTTAGTCAACATGGCGCTGAGGAACTCCACCGGGGTAGTTCGCCTTCAAATACGCCGTCTGGTAAGCGACAATCGCATAGGCCGCCGCGTGCGACGGCGAAGCCATAACCAGCAAACTTCTCCAGCAAATCGAAAATCTGATTTGCCTTCGCCGTGGGAATACCATTGGTCTTGGCGCATCCCTTCACAAACGTGTCTCGCTGTTTAGCCTTCCAGGCTTCTTCTTGCCCATGGCCCGCCGCAAAAGGTCCGCGCCGCCCGGTGTGTAGCCCGCCAGGGCTTGCGCGGCCTGCATCACCTGCTCTTGGTAGACCATGATGCCGTATGTCTCGCAGCAGATCGGTTCAAGCAGCGCATGCTCGTATTCGATCTTCACCTCGCCATGCCGCCGCCGAATGAATTCGGAATCAGTTCCATCGGCCCCGGCCGGTAAAGCGCGATCAACGCCGTGATATGCTCAACAAAGGCTGATTTCGAATTGCGGCACAGATCCCGCATCCTCCCGGATTCCAATTGGAACACGCCAACCGTGTTGGCCTTGTTGAGGAGATCGTAGATTTTGGCATCCTCCAGCGGCAGATGATCGATCGGAATGTCGATGGCCTTGCCCGCTTTGACCATCTCACAGGTATTCCGTATGACGGTCAACGTCTTCAACCCGAGGAAGTCCATCTTCAAAAGCCGAGATCGCCGACCGGGCCGCTGGCATCTGCGTCACAATCGTGCCATCTTCGTCTCGTTTCGGCAGCAAGTTGACCAACGGTTGATCTCCTATCACAACGCCGGCCGCGTGCACGGAAGCATTGCGGGTCAGGTCCTCGAGGACGAAGGCGGTGTCAACCAGCTCACGCGTGACCCTCCTCGCTTTCGTAAGCTGTCTTAAAATCGGGCGATTGTTCAGGGCCTTCTCCAACGACATCTTCAGCTCATTTTGGCACCACATCTTGGCCAACCGATCGCACTCCGAATAGCTCAGTCCCATGACCCGCCCGACATCGCGCAGGACCGACTTGGCTCCCATGGTCCCGAATGTGATGATCTGGGCAACCGACTCGCTGCCGTAGCGCTCGCGCACGTACTGGATGACATCCCCGCGGCGGTCGTCGGCAAAGTCAATGTCGATGTCGGGGGGGTTCACTCGTTCGGGATTGAGGAACCGTTCGAAAAGGAAGGCCGTCACCCCGGATCGGATCGACATTCGAAATCTCAGAAGGTAGGTGACGATGGAACCGGCCGCGGAACCTCTGGCCACGCAAGCCACACCCTTGCTTCGGCCATACCGGACAAAGTCGCCCACGATCAAGAAGTAACTGATGAACCCGGTCTTTTCGATGACTTGGAGCTCAAGCTGCAGCCGGTCGATCACCTCTTTAATCGCTTGGGCTACCTCGGGCGCCAGAGCCGCGTCGGCAGGATGGCGCGACGGTTCCATCCCAGTCGCCACCGCCACCAACCCACTGCCGTTGCCTGCCGCTGGGCGATAAGTCGGCAGCCGCGCAGGATCATCAATCCCCTCCACGATAAACTCGCCGCCTTCGGCCTGCGCCCGCAAGCCATACCGCCGCCCTAATCCTTCCGCCAAGAGCTTGCGGAGATACCCTTCGCGAGTGAAATGCTCCGGCGGCGTGAAGGTGGGGTAATGGAGCGTGCCGAACTGAATGTCGAGATTGCATTGTTCCGCCACTTCCAAGGTGTTCTGGACCGCCTCGGGTGTTTCACTGAAGAGCGCCTTCATCTCCTCAGCTGAGCGGAGAAAGAACTGCTCCGGCACGTACTGCATCCGCTTGGTGTCATCGACCAGGCTTTGCGTCCCGATGCAGATTAGGCAGTCGTGGGCATGTGAATCTCCCCGTTGGACGTAGTGAACATCGTTGGTCGCGACCAGCTTCAAACCGAATTCCCGCGCCCAAGGGATCAGCTGCCGATTCACTTTGGCTTGCTCGCCAATGCCGTGATTCTGCAGTTCCAAGTAGAAGCTTTCCGGCCCGAAGATTTGCTTGAACCAATCCACCGCATCCCTCGCCTGGCGGAGTTGTTCTTTCTGGATCAGTTCAGGTATTTCGCTCGCCAAACATCCCGACAGGGCGATCAATCCCTCTTTGTTGGCCGCCAGGATTTCTTTATCAATGCGCGGCTTGTAGTAGTACCCTTCCAAGTGCGCTGCGGTGACGAGCTTGATGAGGTTCCGATACCCCGCCTCGTCCTTGGCCAGCAGAACGAGGTGATTATAAACGTCGCGGGCTCCGCTGGTGGTCTTCTTCTCCAACCGGCTTCCCGGAGCGACGTAGACCTCACAGCCGACGATCGGCTTGATTCCCTTGTTCCGGGCCGCCTGATAAAAATCGACCGCACCGTAGAGCACCCCGTGGTCGGTAATCGCCAGCGACGAAAACTTCAACTCATGGGCGCGGTCCATCAACCGATCCAATCGGCATGCCCCGTCGAGTAGCGAATACTCGGTGTGCAAATGGAGATGAACGAAGTCCGCATGCGCCATAAACCAAATCTACCGTCCGCTTTCGGGCCGGCAAGAGAAGAGAGGAAATTAGGCATCGCTCATCATCAAATCGGCGCCGCTCCAGCGAGGGGCCACCATCCGCGCCGCGGGCATTCCGACGAGCATGAAGGACGCTTACGATTCTGATTATAAAGGATGATGTTGCGCCCCACCGAAGACGCTGTTCCTGTCGTCGAAAGGTCCCGGGACCTCGGATGGCAGACACTCCTAAAAACCGGCTGCGGGCCACCCTCCCTGGACGGGCGTAACATTTTCGTCTGCAAGCGGCATTACGGCAACGCTTTGGAGAAATCGCGCCAAATCGAAAGAAATATTTCGAATCCTGCGCATTAATTGAGGCACGGCTGAGGGCCTCGATCCCGCCTCCCCACGAGCCGTTGAAACGCGTCCGTTGCCGGTCGGGCAAAGCCCGGGCCGGCGTCAAAAACAGACTTTGGTCCGCCCCTCTTAACGCTTGACCACGCGATAGAATCTCATCGGCGCGTTGGTAACCGATGTTGGATCTGACACGGAGACACTGTCGGTCTGCGCCGTGAGATTTGTCACCGGAGTCCAGATCACCACCGGAAGGAGATTGGTCGTTACTTGGAGTTCGTAGGCGGCGCCGATTTCGGCGGGCCAAACGAACTGGAGACGACCCGTGGCCAGCAAGGACAAGCTCCCCAGCGAGACCTCGTTGGTCGAGGGCGGGGCATTAGTCGGTCCCGCGAAGGACCCGCGCAAGGTGAAGGTCAGATTGGTGATCGTTTGATTGATGACAGCGACGACCCAGTTGCCTCTCAGCTCCGGCAGTTGCTGATTGGTCCTGAGCTCGATGGTTGCGGGAATCAGTCGAGATGCCGGTTCGATTTGCAGATAAGCCCCCGGAGTGGGCAGCGAGTTATACCCGACCAGCAGGTCAGCGTCGCCGCTCAAGCCGGAAAGCTCAAACTTCACTGAGGGCGGATCGTTTGGCACCCGCAATTGGAAGAAGTTGGTGAGCCCGTTCCCCACGCGGAGTGTGAAGTTCACCGGGACGCCATTGGTGAGATGAATGATGTTATCTCTGGCATCCAATGCTTCCGAAGCCCGGACCTGGTAAGTGACCGGTTGCGCAGACTTGTTGTAGACACCGAGATACCAGTCTCCCGGCTGGAGCGCGATTGGGTTGGACAAATCATCCACCGTGATGAGTTCCGTCGCGATTCCAGGCAGGTCGTTCGTATACAAAGCCTGGGTGCGCGTCGGCAAAGGCAGACCGTAACTGAGAACCAGGCCGACGTCGCCATCAACCGGCACGACCTGGAATTGCGCGCTCACCGCGGACGGAGAAACCGTAAACACATAATAATCCAAGACCGTGGCCGAGGGGCCGATGCTCTGTGTCTGAGCGACGTTGCTCTGTAACTCAACGATCTCCGGTTCGACCAGCGGCGGTTGGTTGGTCTCGCCGCCGGCGGCTACGGTTGGAAGAACTGATAGAGGCGTCGGCCTGGAGATGCAATAGCTCGAATTCGTCGTGGTAGCGGCGGTCGGGCCGGCGATGTTCGCCCAGACGGCGTCGACAATCGAGGTCTTGCCTTGGACGAAGTAGTTCACTCCGACTTCGGAAAGCCATGTGAGACGAATTTCATTCGTCTTCACCTGCACGGCCGGATTGATGAATTCGCCCCGGTCAGCGGCGGTTGGTTGGTCTCGCCGGACTCGATGATCTGGAAGAATTGGTACGGCGTCGGCCGCGGGACACAGTAGGTCGTATTTGTGTCCGTGGCTGTGATCGGGCCAGCCAAATTAGCCCAAGCGGTATCGACGATCGAAGTCTTGCCTTGGACGAAGTAGTTCGAGCCGATGGTCGAAGCCCACGTCAGGCAAATCTCGTTGGTCTTCACCTGAACCACCGGATTGATCGGCTCGCCAGTCGGCGGCGGTTGGTTGGTCCCGCCGGACTCGATGATCTGGAAGAATTGGTACGGCGTCGGCCGCGGGACACAGTAGGTCGTATTTGTGTCCGTGGCTGTGATCGGGCCAGCCAAATTAGCCCAAGCGGTATCGACGATCGAAGTCTTGCCTTGGACGAAGTAGTTCGAGCCGATGGTCGAAGCCCACGTCAGGCAAATCTCGTTGGTCTTCACCTGAACCACCGGATTGATCGGCTCGCCGGTCGGCGGCGGTTGGTTTGTCCCGCTCTCCAGAATCTGGAAGAACTGATAAGGCGTTGGTCGCGGGACACAGTAGGTCGTATTTGTGTCCGTGGCGACGATCGGGCCCGCAATATTCGCCCAGGCCTCATCCACGATCGATGTCTTTCCTTGGACGAAGTAGCTCAAACCGACTTGGGATGCCCAGGTCAGACAAATCTCATTTGTCTTCACCTGCACGCTCGGATTGATGATGTTCCCGGTGGGGGGCGGCTGCTCGCCTCCACCCAACTGAATGACGCGGAAGAACGCGAACTCACTTGGACGGGTGATGCAGTAATTCAGGACGGTATTAGTTGCCGTGACCGGCCCGTAGATGAGAGACCAATTCGTCTCGGTCAAACTTCGCTTCCCTTCCAACTGATACTGCAGGCCCGGTGTCGTGGGCCAGGAGAAGCAGATGTTGGTGTCGGTAATCGTGATGTCGGGGTCAATGACGACGTTCGTCCCTGGCGGTGGCTGATTCGTTTCCAGGCCGGTGATGAAAGTGCCTCGAATCGTAAAGTCGAGGTTGGTCAGATTCGTGTTGATCACCGCCAGCAGCCAGTTGCCTCTGAGGTCGGGCAGATCAGTCGTATTCGTCATCACGAGCACGGCGGTATCACCCACGAGCGGCGCGCTGGGTGAAGCGCTGTTACTCAGGAAGTAGTTGGTTGGGAGCGCATTCGTCGGATAAGGCAGGAAATTAAACCCGATCAATAGGTCCGCGTTGCCACTCAAATTGAAGAGTTCGAACTTCAGCCCCGGATAAGGTTCCGGCACTTCCAGGAGGAAGAAATTGGTCAGGCCGGCGCCCTGCTGGAGCGTGAAGTCACGCGAAATGCCGTTGGTCAAGGTGATGAGATTGATGTTGGTGTCGAGAATTTGGCTGGCCCGGACGTCATAGCGAACGGCATTGGTGGTATTGTTATAAACGCCAATATACCAGTCGCCCGAGGAAAGGTTGACCGGCGCTGACCCGTTCGTCAGGACAATCAGTTCGTTGGTGATGCCCGGAAGATCGCTGCGGTAATCGAAGCGGGTCAGGTCCGGCAGCGGCAGTCCATACCGGAGGACCATGCCGACATCGCCGTTGCGCGGCGTCACTTCAAACTCGGCCTCGACCGCGATGGGCGAGACATTGAAGACGTAATAATCGAGCACAATTCCGGAGGGCGCGAGGATGTTGGTATAGGGGATGTCGTTGGTGAGGCGGATGACCGGCCGCACCGTGGAGCAGGTGTCATTGTCAAAGAGCACGCGCAGGTCAAAAGTATTCGTCTCTCCCGGGAAGAGGTTATGCACCCCGAAAAAGAGGGGCTTGCCGGGCCGAAGCGGAGCTGGCTGGCGGGGATCACTTGTAAACGTGATCGCGGCCACTCCGGTCTCAGCGGATTCATCGATCGACTGATTGTTCGGAATCGGCGCGTAATCGTCCGTTTCAAAGTCACCGGTCGGATAACCGTCGCGGTCGATGATCAGTTGCATGCGCGCATCGTTGAACAGCAGATCGAACGGGCCGGTTAACGCCGCAAAGCCGTTCCGGGACGTCTCGCACACATTCACGACGTAATAATTGGTCCGATCTCCTTCGACCACGTCGGTCAGGTTAAATCCGTTCGTGAGCACCGTCGCCCGGCCGGGCGGATTGCCATATTCGATCTGCACCTTCCAATCGATCAGTGTCCCAGGCGGCCCGCCTTGCGGCCCGCGCCGGTTGTCCCAAACTTCCAAGGTCCAATCACCTTGCGCACGTTCGCCTTTGAGCAAGCTCAATGGCTCTTCGGGCAAGAGGTAAATGTTGGTGTGGACGACGACATCGCCGAGGGCAATGGCGTCCAGGAGCGGGCCGGCGCTGGTCAGCGAGCGAAACTCCAGCTGAGTCGTGGGGCTATTGGCGGTGAACACGATATTGGTCGATTGCCACGCCAACGTGGGGACATCGATAAACTTCATCCCGGTCCGATTCGTCGCTGGCGGCCCGTAATAAACCGACAAAGCGCCATGGCCCGAACTGGGATTCCGATGATAAAAGAAGGTGAGTTCATACTGCTTTCCTGGCGTGGTATTGATCGTGGTGAGAATGCCTCCAGGACTGGCGGTCGTATCCAGTTCCACAAAGTTGGTGCCGTCGCGTGCGACGATTCCCAGAGGATTATTTGGGCCGTGCACGTTCACCTTTCCGCTGATCACCGTCCAGGCGGTGAAGGATTCGTTCGTATTGTAGGTGCCCGGCACCGCGCTCTCGAAGCTATCGAAAAAGGTCGGCGGACTGGTCGCGCCATTGGAATTCGTGCTCCAGGGAGGAAGCGAGAATTTAATTGGAGCCAGATCCTTCACCAGGTTCGTATCCTCGGTGAAAACCGTGTAAGTGAGGTTGGATTCAGCCGCTGAACCTGTCCCATAACCTTGCAGATTCGGGCCGCCCCGATTCTCCGCCAGCAGCAGTCGCGTTCCTTGCGGACTGATCAGGTGCAGCACCAGGTCCGACGAACGCGGGTGATCAATGCGGACGGAAACCTGCAGATCAGCGACCTGTTTATCGACGGGCAAGTTGACGGTGGAGCGGATGATGCCGTCATCGATGAGCGGAATGCCGTTCGTCCCGATATCGCGCCTGAAATCCAAACCGGTCCCGAGTTGCAGCCGAGCCTGCAACCGGAAGTCCACCGGGGTGCTGCCAGGGTTGCGCAGGCACACGAAACATCTGCCCGCGCCCAAGGGAATAGGTTCATCATTGGCGCCCCACATGAGCACGCCGCCGGGCGCATCAAACACCCCGCTCTTCTGATAGGAGTTGGTTGTGGGAAGCGATTCGAGCGCCACATACATTTCCAAGCGCCCCGTCAATTCGGATAGCGTCAAGACTAAGTTGGTCGCTTCCGGCGGGACATCGATGAAATAACACACAGTCGAGTTCCCCGGCACAGTTCCGCGGATACCCTCGTCCCCCGCCGCGCCCAGGTCAGCCGCCCGGAACGGTTCAATCCGCAGAGTCACATTTTCGACTCGGCCGGTCCGGTTGGGCGTATTATCGATGAAATTCATCATCCAAACCCCGTTGGCCTGTTCGCCGGCGAAATCATTCAAACTGCCGGGCCCGTCTGAAAAGCGAGGTCCTACTTGATCGTTGTAGACAAAGAGTTCGTTCGTGACGGTTGAGAGCCCGCCATTGAGGGTGTGATTATGGAGGAAGACTGAAGTCTGATCATGATCGAGGACAATGCTGAGATCCCCCACATCCTGATGGGTTAGAACGTTCGTTACCGTTACCCTTTCCACGGTCACCGCCGCGATCCCGATGGCAAAGACCGTCGCCCGGCCCGGTTCCGCGGGAGTGCCGTCCGGAATGCCTTGGGGCACGGGTAACCCGTGCAGGACGCGGGCCCCGTCCCGATCCTCGTCGAAGGGTGTGTCGGTCGAAAGGGCAATCAACCCGTATTCACCGCTTTGTTGATCCTCCGATTTGACCCCGATGTAAAAGACCTCATCCAGGGCGGCATTGGTGAACACGACCAATTCCGTGCCGAAGCGTGTGACCGACTTGAAAGCCGCATTGACCGCCGCCGGGTTCAGATCGACCAGGCTCGGATCACGCGATACATAGAGATCAATATCGGCCGAATCGATGCGGCTGCGGGCGACGTTCGGCGGCAGAAACGTGATGAAGGCGACATTAGTTCCATTGGTTAACGAGGAAAGTTCGTTCGTGACGAAGGTGTTGGTGAACACATAGAAGTTCCATTGGTTAGTGATGCCGTTCCGCAGGTTGCTCAGCGGAGCGTTTGCGCCGACCCGCTCGTTGAGCAACGGCACTCCATTGGTCATCGACGTGACCGTCACTTCCGCCGGCGGCGGAGGCGCCACCGGCGTGATCGAGGTGAAGGCATTGGTGATGGTCGAATCGCCGCACGCAATCACCAACGCGTAATCCTGGACCACGTCCAGGTTGTTTCGGGTCACTTGATTGTAGTCGGAGACCGCCGCGACATTCACCCGTTTGGCCGTCACCGTCACCACAAAGTTGGACGTGGCCGCTTCCCGGATAAACACGTTCTCCACGTTGTTGATCAAGTCCGACACAGCTGGTTCTTCCAGGCTGGGATGGTTGAAATCGCTGCCTTCGCGAATGTCATTCCCGTAGAAGACCTCGTGCGTCACCGTGTTCGACACCACCAGGTCCAGGTCGTTAACCAATTTGATAGCCGCCGTCGGGTTGCCCGGGGGATCCGTCCACACCAGCGTGACCCGGAACGGACTGACTTGCGCATTGGTGGACAGGTTCACGCTCCAGGAGCGTGAATCGCCCGTGGCGAGCGCATTCGTCCGGACCTGATCGAAGAATCGCGTCGGCCAAGCGGATTCCGGTTGGTTGAGCAGGGCCGGCGGCAATGAATTCGTCAGGCTGACCCGTCCCCAACCCTGGTAATTGACCGAACTCTGCACCTGCAAGTCGTAAAGCGGGCCGGCGGATCGGGCGCCGTTGATCAGCAGCGCTTTCATGAGGGCGGGGCTGTTCGTCCGGCGCGCCGCCCCGATGATCCGTTGCTCGAACAATTCCTGCATCAGAGCAAGCATGCCGGAAACGACTGGGGCGGCCTGACTCGTCCCGGTTTCCACCCGGTAAGTGGGCGCCAGCGGTTCGTTCAGTTCGCTGATGATCTTGTAAGGGTCCGAATTGGTCTCGAATTGGTTCGCCAGGTCGAAATCTTTGGAGCGGGTGGCGATCAGGAACGTCCCGGGAGCAACCACGTCCGGTTTGTAGCGGCCGAACTCGCCTTCGGTTCCTATGCCCACGTTGCCACGGCTGGAAAAGGCGGCGACTTGATTGGCACTATCCGTCACGTCGAAGAAAATGGCATTGGTGGAAAAGCTGCCATCCACGTTAGTCACAACCACTGAGTTGGTAATGAAACGGGGCTGTTCGAGTGCTCCCACCGTGATCACGTTCTTGGCCGTGCCGGGGGAAGGGATGCTATTGGCTTCGCCGCCTTCACCCGCATCGGTGCCATTCCCTGAATTACCGGCCGCGAAGACGAAAATCATCGGTTGCGTCCCGCTGTTGTTGCGTCCATCCGGGATGGCATCGCGGACGGCAGCATCAAAACGGGCTGCAGAGGTGTCGTATTCGTTGGCCGAAACGTAGGCCCAACTGTTGTTCGAGATCATCGGACCGGCGCGGCGCCGCGCGTACGTGGCGGTGGCATTGGTGCGCGCCGCAGTCTCGAACAAATAGGTGTCATCCATGAATCGGTTCACTTCCGGAAACGCTTGCGAATGGAGCACGAACAACTGCGCCCCCGGCGCGATGCCGCGGAAATTGGCATTCGTCTCCGAACCGACCGGCGTCTTTGTGACCGTCGAGGAACGCGAACCATTGCCCGCAATGATCCCAGCCACGTGCGTGCCGTGGGCCACCGGATCCGTTAGCGCCGACGGCGTGTCCGCAAAGACGCGTCCGACCAGATCCGGATTCGTGGAGTCGACACCACTGTCATTCACGTTGATCAGGACGTTGGTCCCGGTCAGGTTGAGGTAATTGACCGCCGTGCTGCCGTTGGTCGTCTGTCCAATGATGACCCGGGCGATATCCGTCATGAATTCGCGCCGGCGCTGCACTTCGATCGTTTGAACCGAAGCGAGCTGCGCGATGCTGGCAAGACTATTCGGATCGGGCTTGATCAGGAGCTGCGTTCCAAACGGACCCTGTTCTTCGTGGATGACCTGGCCGCCCAGCCCGGCAATCGCCGTGGCCGCTGCCTGGCCCGCACCAGTGAACACCGTCACTCGCAGCCACTGGTCATCCGCCAGCGGTTTCTGCTCCACCGCCATAGGAAGGAGCGTCGTATCGAGCTTGTAGTAAGGTTCAAAG
The DNA here is from genome assembly GCA_046346765.1 of Verrucomicrobiota bacterium. GTDB lineage: Bacteria > Verrucomicrobiota > Verrucomicrobiia > Limisphaerales > SIBE01 > JAXMHN01. The sequence goes on from JAXMHN010000083.1 coordinate 17,905, forward strand.
GGCAACACCGCTTGCGTGTCCGGCAAACCCGCCAACCAGTTCGCCTTCTCGCCGCTCACTTGCACCAGGTAAGCGTTGTTCGGGATATAAGAGACAATCGACGCGCCCGCCTGGCGCAACCGTTCCCGGAAACCGGCCCGTATGGGCCCGCGAGCCTGGACAATGTAGGTGCCCGGATCCCCCACCGCCTTCAAGTGCTCCGGAATGGCCAGGCGCCCCGCTTCCGCCGTGTCGATGAATGCATTTCGCATCAGGACCGCCGTTTCAACGCGACTTAGTTCGGCGATCTTTCGCGCCGTATTGCTGAGGCGAAATGGAAAGTTCGTATCCTTGGCTGGCAGGACAGCCACCTGAGGGGCCGGAGCGACTTGGGCAACAGGCGTCTGGTTCGGTTGAGCTTGGGTATTGGCGCTCAGCAAGGGGAACGGCTTCGCCGGCGAAGCGCGGAATGCCGACGGCCGATTGGTCGCGACCTGTTCCTGAACAGGAACGACGGACTTGTTCTTGCGGCGCTGGTACTCATTGCCGCGTTTCCAAAAATAGATCGCGGCGATAAAGAGCGCCAGGCTCAGCAAAAACCAGGTTCGACTTTCAAAGCGCATAAATTGTCCCAACGTCTCCGGCTATTCTACGCAAACTCCTCCCTGGACGCATTATCTTAATCCGCATCCTCCGTATCCAGCGGCAGTCTCATCCCTCGCCTGCCGTTATCGCGAACCTGGCGGCGCTGTCCTGCCCATCGTGGCCGGCTCTGGCCCACGGCCTCTCGACTCAATCCGTCTCCCGCACCTGCTCCTATTCCTACTCCTAATCCTACCCCACCGTTCTCCTTCCCCTACTCATTCTCCCAATCCTACTCTTCCTTCCATCCCTGTCTCAGCGGACAGAAGAGACCCGTGGACTTTTGCCCCCTTAGCATCGCCGGATGGTCGGTCATTCCGGTTGCAGAACGGTGTAGCTCTCGACCACCGCGCGCATCTTCTGGGCCATGGGAGCTCCATAGAGCGGGGAGGTCGCTTGCGGCGCCAACTCGTCAAAGCGCAAAACCGCTTTGGCGGAGAACTCGCCGGTGATCTGGTAGTTCGTGCAGAGGTTAAAGATGGGCGGGTTCACGTTCCCGACAGTGACCAACGACCGTTCCGCCGGCTTCAGGGATTGGCCAAAGGCGTAAACGACGACGCGCGGCTCATCTGTCTGGAGCAGCCCCAAGATCTGCTGCGGAATGCTTTCGTAGGCCGCATCACTAATCCCCTCCCGAGCCTGCGCCAGGTTCAAATAGGGCGACGCGACGGTCAGCTCCGGCACCGAAAGAATATCGCCAACATGCCGGAATAAGACATTCGTCCGGCCCGGGCTCCGCGTCCGCGCAATGCCCGCCACAATCGACCGGAGTTGGGGCGTGTTCGGCTGGACGACCAAGTTGGTGAATTGGGCGACGACACTGGCCCCGGCCGCTGCCGTTGTATTTGATTTGACCGCCACACCGCTCAGGACGGCCGACCAGGCAGCTTCATTGGTTTGGTTAACGCCCATTAAGCCGCGGCTGGCGCTGTCGCTGGCCGCCACCGTAAAGAGATCGAGCAAACGCCAGTCGTTGGTCGGATGCGACGCGTAGTTTCCTGCCCAGGAATACCAGTTTGTCAGCGGCAGAGCCGCGCCGCCTTGTTGCGGCAGCGCGTTGAGCGCTGATTTCAGGTAAATCGTCTGCCAAGGGCTTCCCCGATGCACCTGCCCCATCCACCCGACATTCGGAAACGTGTTTGTGGGAAACGACCAGTTGTCCGAAGAACGCACCAGCGGGTCTTTCAGCCGCAAATCCATTGCCGTCACGTCGCTCGCCGGGTCCTTGTTCGGATTGCCACCCCACGGCCGGTAGCGCTCGCCAACCCGCCCCAGAAATGAATCATTGCGCAGGAATGTCGCGATGGCCTGATCCGTGCCTTGGAGTGGACGAGCAAAGAGGTTGGTGCCGATATGCACCAGATCGGTCAGATCTTCGCTCATGTAGTGCACCAGCGGATCATTGGCCTCCCACGAGTTTTTCTGATACAGCCGACGCGAAGGGGTAAAAGGCGCTTGCCAAACCGTGCTCTGGAGCCCGCCTCCGCCTCGCATGAAAAGCTTGAACTGTTCAATGGCGTTTTCCTTATCCTGGATCTGGCCGCTGGAATTCCGCCACGTGCCTTCGCCGGTATACGGGATGCCAATCGAAACTCCGATTTGGTTCAGGACGCCAATCGAGGGGGAATCCAAGCTGCCTCCCGGCCGATCGGGGCGCCACATATCGCCCGGGCCGAGCGTTTCGGGTGGATTGCCAGGCCGGTCCCCGAAATAGCGCGTCGATGCGTTGGTATCTCCCATCAAACCGCGCGTGACGTCCATAAACGTCACGAGATTGTCCAGATTAACGAAGTCGATGATCCGCGGCGGCCGGGCATTGTTGTCTACGAGAATGTATTGGAGGCGGTTGGTCATCGAAATCCACCATTGCGGCACGCGATGACTCGCTTCGAACACGTTGCTGTTGGTCGAGATCAAGGCTCCGACCTGCCCGGTGGGTAACGTCACGTAAGCCTGCATCGGAATGGCCGCTGCGTTCGTGTCTACCGGCACAACGAAGCTGTTTGGATTGGCGCGCGCCGGCACCACCGTCCCGGTGCCAGGCCACCCACCTGCCAAATCATTGGTCCGGAAAAACCGAAAGAAATTCGTATGGGGCTGCAGTGGCACGGGCGGATTGCCCTCCTGCTGATGGTGCAGATAGAAAATCGACTGCCCGGAGACCTGTAAGTGCACGTTGCGGTTGAAATTGTTCGTATACGAGTTCCAGCCTTCGATCCCAAACCGGTTGGTCACGCCAATTTCGTACATCTGGTTCGTCTGGTTCGGCCGGGCGCCCGGGTTCGCTTTGACAAACTGGAGCCGCCGGCTGACTTCGGCCATTGTCTGCACCACCAGCTTGTTGAAGTTCGGATAACCTTTCTTGGCGCCGATCACGATCGGAACGCCGTAAAGATTGACTTGCAGATTCGTCGCGGGCGTGCGGTAAAAACGGGTCGCTTCCTGAATCGTCATCCAGGGGTTGGCCAGGAAGTTGGTCGTGTTCTCGTCGACAAACCCGCTGATATACAAATTGGTGCTGCTGCGGGAGAAGACCGGCCGGAAGACAGATGGATAATCATTGGTCGTGCCTTGCCGACGCACCGTGTTGGCATCGTAGAGATTGGCGGCCACCTGCAACAATCGGTGGACCCCAGCCGAATACTCGTTATTCGTCATGTAGAACTGGTACGGCCCAGGGCCAAGCCCAACCTCGTAATCGTGGCAAAGCTGAATGTTCGTCACACTGAAATCCCGGCGCAAGTGCGACAGGCCAATCATGAAATTCGTGCTGACCAAGTTGGTGTTCTGACGTTGCTGCAATCGGCCGGCCACTTCTGCCAGCACCGGCTCGTTCGGGGCCAGAACCAGCCGCTCCATATTGGCGCGCAAAATCCGGTCCGCCGCCGCCAGGAAGAAGTCGATCCCGGTCTCGGGTCCGCCGGTGACGGCGCTGTTGGTCAAACGCGTCCACCGGACCAAATTGGTTTGAGCGTTCGGATACGGATTCCGGTATTGCAGGTGCATCCGATTGGTTGGATGAAGCTGGTAGTCCGAGAAATAAACCCGATTGGACTGGCCGCCGGAATCAGTCCCGAGCTGCGAAATAAGACGGTAGAAGGTATAACGATTGTAAGGTATAGCGGCCAACCCCGCGTTATTCGTCAGACGGCCGACAAATCCGGGAGACGTCTTGCTGGCGTCAAACAATTCCTGAATATCATAAAAGCCATTCGGGTTTGGACTGCCGGACCAGGGCACGCCAGGCCGGCCAAATTTGGCATTCAAATCGCCAAGGGTCAGGCGCTGGTCCGAATAGAGGTCCACGCCATTGGTCGTGTAGGCATTCGGGGGAAGCGGCAGATTCAACATCGTCGCTGCCGGGGCCAAATTGCCCAAGTTGGTCTCGTAACGGTATTGCAGGATTCGGCGCGCATCCTCAAACGCCAGTCCGCCGCTGGCGAAGTTCAGGTTGGTCACGTAGTTGTAGGCCAACGCCGGCTGGTTAAGCACACCCCAAGCGTTGATGTTGGTATTAAGCGCGGCAAAGAAGCCGGCCAGGTTAATCTCCCAAGGGCCCACACCCTGGTTGCGGACGAACCCGGCGGCGCCGACGTCCTGGCGAAGCCGTTTCGCGTCGTTATGGATGAAATTGATGTCCAGGCTCCGTCCCGCTGGCAGGATGGCAAAGGCATAGCGCCCTATAAACCGGTTGCTCTCCGAATGCGGCCGGTCCGGGTGCTCCAGCACCCCGATCCATTGAGGATCGCCGCTGTAATAGTTTGTGTCCCGCCTGCCTTCGTTGGCGACAAGCCAGCCACTCGGTTCAAACCATCCGTTGCGGTTCAAATCGACGAAGAACCGAAAATCGTTCGTGCGCAGGCCAGTTCGGTTGGTGGCGATGAACACCGGCGGCCGGGGATCGTACTGCAGGTTGGCGATGTTCTGAATCCAATCGTTGCGCCCGGCATTGGCCATGGAGCCGCCTCCAGCCAGGTAATCGTAATTGACGTTCGCCGCATTGGTTCGAACACTGGCGCTCCGGTTGAAGCCATTGGTTGCGTAGTAATTCGTCGACACCATCAAGTCGTAGTCGAACGGATTGGTGGTGGCCATGAACCG
>JAXMHN010000084.1:0-21449 GCA_046346765.1 Verrucomicrobiota bacterium
CCGGCGACACGTTCAAGAAGTTCCCGGACGCCAAACCGTTCCAGGACTTCCGCCGGATGTTCGACCAGATGGAGAAAGAAATCGATGCGGTGGTCGTTTCCACTCCGGATCACACCCATGCGGTGGCAGCGATGGCCGCGATCAAACGCGGCAAGCACGTTTACTGTGAGAAACCGCTGGCGCATTCGGTTGATGAAGTGCGGCAGTTGATGAAAGCAGCCAAAGAGCACAAGGTCGTCACTCAACTGGGCAACCAAGGGCATTCGTTCGACTCCATCCGTGATTTCTGTGAATGGATCTGGGACGGCGCGATCGGCCAAGTCCACACCATTCATGCCGGGTGCGAAGCGGTCAATTCGGCCATCGATAGCTTGCCACGCTTGAAGGAAGAACATACCGCTCCGTCAACCTTGGATTGGGACCAGTGGCTCGGTCCGGCTCAGAAGCGGCCGTATCATCCAGCGTACCTCCCCGGCGCCTGGCGCAGTTGGGTCCCCTTCGGCAACGGCACTGTCGGCGACTGGACCTGCCACGTCGTCGATCCTGTTTTCTGGGCGCTCGACCTCGGCGCGCCCAAATCCATTCAAGCCAAAGTGCCGGACTACGACTTTAAGACCCAGGGGGACGCTTATCCGAAAGGCGAGATCATTACGTACGAGTTCGCCGGCAAAGGCAATCGCGGTCCGGTCCTGATGCATTGGTACAGCGGCACCCAACACATCCCCCAGCCGCCGGAAATGGAGAGCGACGACAAACCGGTCCGCACCGGTGCGGTCGTTTTAGGAGACAAAGGCACGATCGTTTACGGCTCGCATGGGGCGGGCGGCGTACGCTTGCTGCCGCAAAAGAAAATGGATGAATACAAGCGCCCGGCCAAAACCATCCCGCGCGTAAAAGAACATCACCAGGATTGGCTTCAGGCCATCCGCAACGGCACCAAGGCCGGTTCGGATTTTGCCTACGGCGGCCCTCTGACCGAAGTGGCCCTGCTCGGAGTGATCGCGATCAAGCTCGCTGGCACCAAACTCGAATGGGACGGCCCGAACGGGCGCTTTACCAACTCGAGCGAAGCGAACCAGCTTCTCAACCCGCCCTACCGGGCCGGGTGGATGCTCTGAACGCGAGATGGAGCGCGCCTGGTCCCCCGCCCGCCCGCCGTAGCACTGGGCCGGACAGGAAGCCTCACCGCCGGCGGCTGGCGCGGGCCGGGGCACAGTGCTTTCTCCCCGCGGCTGCCAGGAATAGACGCCAAAGTGGCCCGGCCGATCAGGTCCCGCCGCGGGACAGGACGGGGCGGGCTAAAGTCCGCGTTCTAATGGGTTAAAGTCTGCGGTCCCGGAGGAGCGCCGCCTTATGAATTCTTCTTCTTATCCCAGCCGCGGTCTTTGATGAGTTTGTCGAGAGTTACGGCCGGTTCGTAGTTGCCCGGCCAGACCTTGAAGCGAGCCAAGTATTTGAACGCGCCGCTGACGCTTTTAACTTCGTCTTTTCTCGATTCGAGATCGGCCTCGGGCAGTGCCTTGAGGGCGGCAACGTATTGGTCAGCTAGCAGGTCGACACGTTTGGCAGTGGCGGCGTGCAGTTCGTAGACTAACGATTCCATCAGCCGCAGCATTTCAGGCACAGGACTCGAGGCGCTCTTCAGACGTTCCGCATCTTCCCGAATGGACGCCGCCGTTTCGCGGCGCTTCACCATGGTCGCCTCGGTGGTCAGGTATCCATCGGTGCCTCCCTGGATGGCGCGCGGAGGCAGTTCACGATACCAAATGTTTCGGAACCGCATGGTGTTGCCATGGTCCTGCAGTTGGAGTGGGCCTGCCGTTGGGAACGGTTCCGGCCTGGCCCGCGCCATATGCCCGGTCCCGCCTTCGAGACGTGTGTGGTCCTGCACGAGCACGCCATTGACGAACACGGTGACGTAGCCGGGATCGATCATCTGATTGTCTTCATAGATCGGTCGGCGGAAAATGATGTCGTAAACTTGAAACTCGCCGGGGGGACGGATGGCGTTCGCCAGGGGTGGGTTGACCCCATAGACGGAGCCGGCATGGCCATCGGCGTAGGTGACGTTTTGAAACGAATCGAGCACCTGGACCTCCACCCGCCCCATCAGAAAGATCCCACCGTTGCCCCTGCCCTGGCTGTCTCCCTTGACCTCGCTCGGAGCGGCCCATTCAACATGCAACTGGCAATCACCAAATTGCGCCTTCGTCCGAATATCGCCGGTCGAAGGGGCCACCTGCATGATGCCGTCCTTGACCGACCACTTCGCGGCCCCTCCGTCTTTGGCCGATTCCCATCCGGATAAATCCGTGCCGTCAAACAGAATGATCGCATCCGACGGCGGCTTGCCCGGTTGTTCCGCCGAACTGAACGTCCCAGGAGTGACCACTTTGGGTTGCGGACGGTTCCCGTCATGGACCGCCCAGGGATGATGCGCATCGGGCGGGTCCCCGTAAAACCGGGGCCCGGCCGAAGCCCCCAAGCCAATGCAAGCAGAAGAAAGGAAAAAGCCGAAGCTCACGGCGGGAGAGAATTTCATCCGGCGAGGATGACACTTTCGTGGAGACCGCGTCAATCTTCGACACCTTGGCGATTTGAACGGATTGAGGACAGCGGCGAGTAACGAGAACGGGCGCCCTAGCACGACCCTAGAGCATGCGCCGACGCCCCCGGCTACAGGGGAAAACGCGACCGGGCGAACCTGGCGGCGGGCTGGGCGGCGCCAAATTCCGGCGGCCAGGGCGCGCTATTCCAATTCAGCCAGGCGGACGCGCTTTTTGTCGCGGCAAACCTCGACGCTTTTGCGGAGCTCTTCCCGCAAGGTTTTGGCCCCTTTAATGGCTTCCAGGCGCACCAGTGGAGTTGAGGTATCGTTGGTGGTGATTTCAACGTGACCGACGCCAAAGAGACGCAAAGAGAGAGGCTCAATCAAGGTGATGTCCTTGACGCGGTACAGTTCAAGTTCATCGGTCCGCCGAGTGACGAGTCCGTCTGTGATCCGGATGCGTTCAGTGGTGACTTCGTAGACGCGGACCTTGATCAGAAGCCACCGTGCGAACAGATAAATCAGTGCGACGGCCGCCAAGCCCATGAGAACGAAGGAATACGGGGCGGCCACAATGAACGCGAAGACAAGCGAAGCGGCCGCGATCAGGCCGCAAAGGACGAAAGCACCGACATTAACGACAGGCGACGATGAACCCTTGAACAACTGTTGCTCCTGGCCGACATCACTCATAGGTCAGTTTTCCTTTCCCGAGGAAGTCTACCGAAAATCAGCGCGCCTGGAAACCGTTTTGTGTGCCAACGATACTGGCCGGTCCCTCGCCCCGGAGAGTTGGAGGGAACTCACGGCCCGGCCGCGCTGCCCAAGCGCCGGGGTCCGGAAGGGAGCCACCCTCGGGAACGCATCGAGGCATCGAGGCGCTGCGGCGCCTGGTGGCGTTACCGGCCGGCAGGCGCTGCTGCACCGCTGCTTTTCAGTGGCCACGGTTCGGATTCCGTCCTGGCGTTTTGCAGGTATGCTTCGATCTGCTGGACCGTCTTGGGATGTTGCTGGGCGACGTTCGTCGCCTCGCGCGGATCGAGGCGGAGGTCATAGAGCTCCAACGGTTGGCCTGGGGACAAGCGCACGGCTTTCCATCGGCCGTAGCGGACCGCTTGTTTGGAACCGCCTTCGTGAAACTCCCAGTAGAGGAACCTGGGCTGGGAGAGATGGGATTGGCCGAGGAGCGTGGGGAGGAAGGAAGCTTACCGTCGATTCCGCGGGCGGGGATGAACGGAATGGCATCCGGCCCGGCCAGGGCCGCAGCCGTCGGAAGGAAATCCCAAAACGCGCAGACGTGGGCCGTGATGCGCCCGGCCGGGATTGTCCCGGGCCAACGAACCAACAAGGGGACGCGAATGCCGCCCTCGTAGAGATCGCGTTTGATGCCACGGAACGGTCCGGAGCTGCGAAAGAAATCGGGAGCAACTCCACCTTCCTTGTGTGGGCCATTGTCGCTGGCAAAGAAGACGCACGTATTGGCGTCCAGCCCAAGTTGGCGCAACCTATCCAGAATCCGGCCAACATCTTGATCCAATCGTGTGATCATCGCCGCCTTATTCCGCTCCGCTTGCGGCCAAGGCTCATTGGAGTAGGGAGCGTCCCCGGATATCTCCATGCCCTGCGCTTTGTTTTCATTGTTGGCGTGCGGCAGAGTATAGGCCAGGTAAAGGAAGAATGGCCGGGATTGATTGCGTTCGAGGAATTGAAGCGCCTCGTTCGTGAACAGATCCTGGCTATAAGCAACTCGATTGGTGGACACGCCGGCGCCTTCCTTGTCTTCGTTAGCGACCTGATTGGGCAGAGCGACCTTCTGTTCGTTCCGCCATAAGTAGCTAGGATAGTAATTATGGGCGTGCCGTTGGTTAGTGTAACCAAAGAACTCGTCGAAACCTTGTTTGATTGGCGAACCGGTCGTATCAGGATCGCCCAGACCCCACTTCCCAATCAAAGCGGTGCGGTAGCCCGCCTGCCGCAACACCGCTGCGACTGTCACATCACCGGGCTGGAGGGGGTATCTTTCATTGCCCCGCACGCGGGTATGGCCGGTGTGCTGCCCGGTCATCAGGGACGAACGTGACGGCGCACACACCGTGGTTCCAGCATAGCATTGAGTGAAGCGAAGGCCCTCGGCAGCCATGTGGTCGAGGCGAGGCGTCCGGATCATCCGTTGCCCGTAACAGCCGAGATCGCCGTAACCGAGGTCGTCAGCCAGGATAAAGATGATGTTCGGTTTGGATGGGCGGCGAGATTCAGCCCCACTGCCGTGCGGCTGAAGCCAGCTGCAAAGAAACAGCACGGCGGAGTATTGCAGCCATCTGTGAATCATTGGGCCAGAACGCTATCTGGCGAAATGAGGCTGGTCAACGAGGAGATGTCTGCAATTGTATCACAATTGTTCTACAATTGTAGACATCGAAAGGCGACAAAAACCCCCAAAACGACCCCAATTTGACTATATTCGGGACAAACCCGCCTCAAACCGGGACACGGCCAGCTCTGGGCGTGCGGCGGCTCGCATGCCAAATCGGCCCAGGGCGTTTTAGCGCGGCGGGAGTGCCAGAAATCAGAAACCGGCCACAGGAACAACAAAAAACGGCGGAGCCCCCGCTCCGCCGTCTCAGTTAACAGTGAAGGCCGAGAGTTCCTTCACCGAGATTGAATCCGATGACGCTTACAGGGCGTGCCCCGGCGCATCGCAAGTTGGGTTTTCGCCAACCGACTTGACGGTGTATTTCCCATTGCCAGGGCAGATGGGCATGGCGTTACCTTTTAGGTAAGCGGCCACATCCGCTTCGGTCGGGACATCGGCGTCGGTCTTCCGATTTTCGGTCGCCCACATTTGTTTGGCGCCGTCGATTTGCCGGAGGTTATTGATACACGCATTCCGTTGGGCTGTGCTCCGAGCTTTGGAGAAGTTCGGAATGGCGATGGCGGCCAACAAGCCAATGATGGCGACCACGATCATGATTTCGACAAGCGTAAAGCCTGCGCGATACCGTCTGATTTTGTTGTTCATGGTGTTCCTATAGCGCCGGCCCGGACGGATATGAGTATGATAATGAATTCACGTTAGCGTCCTGATCGGCATTAGGTTTATTAGAGCAGATCTCAGATTCAGTCAACGCCAGCAGACCGTTTCCGCGCGCAACTGTTTCCGATCGCTTACCAGGCAAACCCCGCTCGAGCGTTTTAGTTTCTCAAGAATAAGACTACGGAGCCATTCCAAGTGGAAAGGGCTGGCAGTAGGGCAAAGGACCGCGCCGCGGGCCAGGGACGGGTCCGGGGAAAGAGCTTGCAGCCTGGAGCACGGAGCGGGCAAACGCCGGCGTCACGGCCGAATGATGCCGAGGAGCTTCTCCAGTTGGTCGGAGAACGATTTGACTTCCAGGGTGATTTTCTCAGGCTGGTCGAAAAGCGAGTCAACGAAACGTTCGGCCAATTCCGGTTTGCGGCGGAGCAACTCCGCGGAGGCCACGATGAGCGAGAGGTGGTTATTGACGTTATGGCGCAACGTGGAGAGATTAGCGGCCACTTCGGCGATTTCACCTGGGGTTAGAGTGACGGCATGGTCCGGTAGAGGCATGTTCTCTGGCCAGAGATTGAACTGGCACCCTCCGTCGCGCAAGCGTTTATCCCTTTTATCAACTTATCCCTTCTCGCCAGAGTTGAAATTTTTGGAGAGCGGGCCAACCTCCTTCTATGCGGAGTTGGATTGAGCTGTGGGCGCTGGTGGTGCTGATGTCGGCTTCGGTCATCGGCGGAACCAACGATTGGCCGATGCTGGCCCATGACAGCCGGCGCAGTGGGAGCACGACTGCGGAGATTCGGCCACCCTTTGAACGAAAATGGTATCGACTTTTCACTGATGAGGGCCTGATGACCGGAGTGCAGCCTGTTATCAGCGATGGCAAGGTCTTCATCGGCACGCTGCGGGGCAATTTCTATGGCCTGAACGCCGAGACCGGCCAGGAGGAATGGCGCCTTCAATCGGGTGGAGCGATCCTCCACGCGGCTGGCTGTGCGGATGGCAGGGTCTTCTTTGGCAACGCGGCCGGGACCATCTACGCGTTGAGAACACGAGACGGGCAGAAGGTTTGGGAAGTGCAGACGGGTTCGGCAGTCTGGAACGCTCCCGCGATAGCCAGCGATCTGGTCGTGGTCGGCAGTCGAGACCAGCGCGTTTATGCGATCGAGGCGGCCACGGGCAACGTGCGTTGGGCTGCGCCGACGGACGGCCCCCTGCTCGGCAGCCCGGCCGTCGATGCAGCGCTCGGTCGAGTTTATGTCGGATCGGAGGACATGCGCGTTTATGCCTTCGATCTGCAGGACGGGCGAGAAGTCTGGCGAAGCGCCAAATTGCCTGGCGTCAGCCTTCGCGGGTATCACCCCGTCATTGCGCCGGACGGATCAGTCCTGATCACGACCGCTCCAGGCATCAGCGTGGATACATTCCAAGGATTGTTGCTCGAAATGGCGAAGGAAATCTTCGGCGACTTTGCCAGTTGGCGCCATTCGAAAGAAGCCAATGCCGTCCTGCGAGAAGAGAACTTTGCCTTGTTGCAGAAGCCAGAGACGTCCGCGGCGGAACTGAGCTACTTGCGGAAGCGCCTGACGGAAGAGCCCGCCTTCCAAACGTTTTTTGTCCTCGACGCGAAGACGGGGCGGCAGAAGTTCGTCACTCCGATCGTGTACTCCGAGAGCATGAATGGGCCTGGGGCGCCAGCGCTGGTCTCGGGAGAAGCGAAAGTGATTGTCAAGTTCCAGGCGCTCCTGCGCAGTCGGTATGAGCATTACTCCCCATTCTTGAATGTGGGTGAGCTGGACACGAACACGGGGGATATCCGGCCGCTGCTGGATGAGACGAGGACCTATGGATGGCACGATTCACTCCTGCTCGTCCATGACGAACAGGCCCAACTGACTTTAAGCGGCGATATCCTCATCAATACGCACCAGGATAACGTCAATGGGCTGAACCTGCGCACCGGGGATGGCTTTCCGGCGCCTTTTTGCCAGAACATTCATGAGCCGAAGTCGCAGGAGGGTCTGGCCATCTGGCAGAACCTGCTGCGGGGTGAATCCTTGCCGCCGGGAAAGGAATGGCTCGCCCGCGGAACCGCGGTTTATGGCGGCGGATCGGTGCTCGACACCAGCGTGGCCGTCGCCGGCGACAGCTTTTACTATCTGCCTACCCATGAGCTGAACGCGGGCGCCGCCCTGATCGCTTACCGGATGGCCTCCGGTGGATCCGGATCGACTGAACATGAGTTGCCAGCCCTTGAACTGACCTCTCCGGAGTGGGCCCGCATCCAGGAATTGCCCTGGGACTGGGATACGCTGGAATCGCGCCGCCTCAATCACATCCTGGAGGCATTGCCTGGCAACGTGCCCGGGACTCGCTCCCAACCGCTCACCAATGAAGCCCACCATGCGGTCGCGGCCATCGCCGATGCTCAACTCGAACGAGTCATCTGGGAAGCGCGAGCTTGTCCGGTGGTTACGCCCAGCGCCTATACCGCCGGCTTGAAACGTGATCTCGCCAAGGCGGTCGAGGAGCTGATCGCGCAGCCTTGGCAACCGCTGCTCTTCCCATCGGGAAAATTCCCGGAAGAGTCGTATCGCTTTTTTGCCGAACCGACGGAGACGCTTTGGACGCTGGCTTTGGCGTATCCGCACCTGGACGAGACACTCAAAGCCGCGGTGCGGCAACACGTGCAGCAAATGACCGGGGCAGGTGGCCCCCTTCAAGGGCCGGTCGGGCTGCGGACTTATGGGTCCAGTGCCGGTCCGACTCGCTCGGCCTATGACCTTCCGCCCGCGCGGCTGTTAAAGATGCAGCCACCTCTGCTGCGCAACAGTCTGGCTCGGCTTTATCCTCTTTGGTGCTGGGCAGCTGTTTCGGGTGATTGGAGCAAAATCGAGCGTGACTGGCCGCAGTTGGCGGAACTTCTCGATCAGCCTCCCAACCAGTTGGAAGAGGATTGCCGCAACGGGTACTTGGCGGGCTTGATTGCCTATTGCCGCTGTGCCGCCCGCATGCAGGACGCGAAAGCGCTGTCTGCTGGAGTCGCAGCCGCCAAAGCCGCCCTGCGCCAGCGGCTCCAGTTCGAATTGAGCCACACCCGCGGCGGCTTGATCTGGCAGATACCGAAGATGCGCTCTGCGTTCTCCCGCTGGCACTTTCTGACGCCGGAGGTCGGCCGATTTCTCGGGCGATATGCGCGTCCGGTCCAGGTCGAGCTCATGAAGCGCTACGTCGATTATCATCGGCCGACCTGGTGGCTGGCCTGGAATGTGGAAACCACCATGCGGAACGAATGCCCTTACGAGTTCCCGACGGTGGCAGCAGACGTGTTCGCCGCCCGAAGTCTGATCCTGAATGATTCGCCCGAGGAACTTGGCCCCTGCATTGACCGGCCGTGGTGCCACGGGGACGAATACTACATTCAGAAGCTAGCCCAGACAATCGATGCCGCCGAACCGGCCAATTGGGTGGACTTGCGGGCCGAGGATTAAAAGCCGCGCAAAACGACTTGAACAAGCCGACACGCTCAGGCATCAAAAGTGGCAGGCAACACCGTTCCAAAGTCATGAGACGATTCAACGCCACTTTGACCTGTCTTTTCCTGGTGCTGGGTTTCGCGGCCGCCAGCCCCGCGGCGGACGCCGCTTCGTCACCTTCCGTCTTCGCCGACCAGAAGTTGGAGGAGGCAGTGCGCAAATATGTCTTCGAAAAGAGAGACAGCGACAAGCCCATTCTGGAAGCGGACGTGGTCAACCTATCCACGATTGAGGCCAAAGGTCTGGGAATCACCAATCTGAGCGGGCTGGAAAAGTGTGTCAGTCTCGCTTCGCTCGACCTGGCCAGCAACCAGGTGGAGAATCTCAGTCCATTAAGCGGCCTGGCGCGGCTACAATATTTGAACGTGGCCGACAACCAAATTGGAGACGTCGCGCCGTTGGCGAATGTAACCGCGCTGCAGTACATCGAGCTTTCCAGGAATTCAGTCCGCGATGTGAGCCCGTTGCGAGGGTTGACCAATCTGGCCTCACTTTACCTCTCCGATAACCAGATCCGTGATCTCGCGCCGCTGGTGTCTCTCCCGAAACTGATTTCGCTCTACGCGGACGACAATGCGCTTAACTCGCTCGATGGCATCAACAAGCTGAAGTGGCTCTCGACCCTTTCGGTCAAAGGCAACAGCATCATTGACCTTTCGCCGCTCCGGGGGCTCGAAGGGCTCTCCTGGCTCTTCCTGGAACGCAACAAATTGCGCGATCTCACTCCCCTGGTCGAAATGGTCCGCCAAGATAAGGACCAAAAGTTCGCGCCGTTCATGAATGTATATCTGGATGGCAACCCGTTTCGGCCCGAGGTGACCAACCAACTCGCGGAACTGAGGCAACGGGGCACGCGCGTCCATGCCTCGCTTCCCAGCGAGACTGGGCGGCCTGAGTCTCCGCAAAAGTAGGAGTGTATTGGAGAATCTTGGGGCGGGCGGGTCGTTGGCCCTCCGCCGGCGGTAGCTCAGCCAACTCCGGAGATGCTCAAGCTTCGCCCGCTGGACGGCAGCTAAAAATCCCTCAACGCAGACCATCCCGGTTGGTCAACAGACACCCCGCTACGTCGGCCATTCGGCCCCGGTCATCCTCCCGGTCGACCGTCTGTCCAAGTCCAGGCGGCCGGAGATGGTTTCCCCATTCACGGGCCGGCCTCGACCACTCGGTAAAACCTGGTCAACTGGCCGGTCGTCAGATCGTCCAGCCACCACCGGCCCTCCGCGGGTGTGAGCGAACCGCTGAGCTTGGTGGCGATATTGGGCGTCTGATTGAGGTTATCCAAGGCGTGCACCCCGATTCGGGGCACGCGGGAGGCATCCAATCTCTCGCCATCGGCGCTGATGAGCCAGATGCGGAAGCCGATCGGCTCGATCCGTTCCGGTGGCAGCACGCGAATGCGGTCAACTTCTGAGATCGTGAGGCGGATGGGACCTGAGGGTGCGCCGAAGACAAGGCCGTCGTTGAATCCATCGACGGCGATCTGATAAGTGGTGCCGCCGCTGGCCTGGATCGTGACAGCGCTGGCAGGCCAGCCGCCGCTGTCATCATCACCAGCCACCAGGGTCAAGGCATCGACGGCGGAACCGGTGTAAACGCCCAAAGCGGTATCGAACAGACTGCCAGTCGTCGCGATCCGCACCGGCCCGCTGCTCGGGGCGGTCCAGGTCCACCAGACCGATTTCCCTCCAAGGTTGCCCGCATGGAGAGGTTCACCCGGCTCTTTGGTGGCGTTTTCATTGCTGCCCGTCGCAATCACGAATGAACCGGAGAGCTGCCCGCGGTGGACAAACGCGTCGTTGAAGGGGGGAAGCGTCATTTTCAAGAAGAGCTGAATGGTGCCGGAGGCTCCGCCCGCGCCGTCGACCGCGACCTGATACGGCGTTCCGGCGGTGGCCAAGAAACTGACGGAGCTGAACGGAAAGAAGCCTTGGTTATCGTTCGTCGCGACCGGCGAAAGGTTGATCAACTCCGCCCCGGTGTAGACGGCCAGCAACGTGTCGAAAGAGCTGCCGGTCGTATTGATGGTGACTGGCCCACTTTCGCTTGGTGTCCAAGACCACCAGACGGAGCGGCCTCCGGCATTTCCGGCATGCTCCGGTTCGCCGGCTTCCTTTGAGGCGCCCACATTGGTGGCGTTGGTAGACAGGAGAGTGCCCGCCAGCAGAGCGCGATCGGCAAATCGGTCTTCAATCACGCCGGTCACGCTGGCATCGGTGACCGGGCTCAAGTCCGAGACGGTCACGAATAGACGGATACTGGAGCGGGGCTCCAGAGGAGGCGAAACACTGCTAGCGGTGGAAACTTCCAGGAAGCCATCTGGCTGCGCGGACAACGCCTGGCGGGCGTTGACACGTCCACCGGTGACGGTGCGGCCGGCCAGGGCGGGAAGCGGTGTGGTCGTGGTGAAGAGACGCAGGCGGAGTTCAGGCACGCCCATGGCGGGGTATTTAGCGAGGAGCAGCGCGGCGACGCCAGTGACATGGGGGGCGGCCATGCTCGTGCCATCGAGGAATTTGTACTCGGTATCGGTGCTCGCCCCGCACGAATAGATGCCGATTCCCGGAGCGGCGAGATCGACGGTGGTGCGGCCGTAGTTGGAGAGGGGGGCGAGTTCATCGTTTCGATTGAGAGCGCCCACGGAAATGATGTTGTCCAGGTCATAGTTGGCGGGATACATCGGTTGGGCGTCGTTGTTCCAAGCGTCATTGCCGGCGGCGGCGACGACCAAGACGCCGGCATTGCGGGCGGTGGCGAGGGCATCGAAGAGGGCCTGGCTATGGTCGTGATTGCCCCAGCTGCAGTTGAGAATCCTGGCGCCGTGGGCGACGGCGTAGTTGATGCATTCAATGGCATCGCTGGTTTGTCCACTGCCGGAGGAATCCATGAACTTGCAAGGGAGCAAGCTAATCTGCCAGGCCACGCCGACCATAGGGCCACCGTTGTTGGCGGCAGCCCCGATGATGCCGGCGACGTGACTGCCATGGCTGTTCTCATCGGTGACGTCGCCCGAGTCGTTGAGGGCATTGATCCCATGGACATCGTCGACGTAGCCGTCCCCGTCATCGTCAATCCCGTTGCCCGGGATCTCCGCCGGATTGGTCCAGAGCTGCCCGGCCAGATCTTGATGCGTGGCGCGCAATCCGGAATCGATCACCGCCACGATGAGGTTCGTTGCGCCGGTGGTCAGGTCCCATGCCTGCGGGGCCTGAATGGCCGGCAACGCCCAGATAGTTCCGTCCTGGAAAGCGCCGTCACTCGGCGCCACCGCTGCCTGAATGAGATAGTCGGGCTCGACATACTCAAACTGCCCTGAGTCAAACAAGGCGTTTCGGATCGTGAGCAGCTGGACCTTTTGTTCGGCCGGCGGAATGGGAATCAGCTCAGCAGCGTTCAGGACCATCACTCCCGGCAAGTGGCTGAACTCACGTTTGATGGTCACCTTGCTCGACCAGGAGCGCCTCGGTGGCCGGCGTTGTGGCCATGGCAGCGTTCTTCAGTTTAACAATCAGTCGCGTGGGATGCGGGCCGCCCGTTTCGAAAACGGGTCCAATCTGCCCGTTGGCCGTGGCGGCGCCAAACGCGCTGCAGGCGATGGGCAAGCCCAGTAAAAGCACAGGCATTTTCATGGCAACGATGACTTGGTCAGCTCCACTCCAGGGCAGCCTAGGCGGCGGCGGCGTGCGTGCCTATGATCCTGGGACAAGGGCCGTTTCCCTGAGATAAACTCGGCCAGGTCAGGGATGAATCCGGCGCCGAACCGGCCGCTGGCAAAATCATCCCGCGCGCAGCGGCATTCGTCCCGCAAAAGCGCAGTTTAGTCCCAGCAAGGCTGTTGAACCGTGACGGAACCAGGTAAGGTGGGGTGGTCCGACAAGGCCCGGCGACAAATGATGATCCAAATGTGGAGACCAATCGAGTGGCGCAAGCTGGCCATCCAGCTGAGTGTGCTCTTTCTCTTTTGGACGATCCTGGCAGCGGCCTTCGCCACTCAGTTCTATCTGGTCGACCATGGCGGACCACTCACCATCCCGTGGAGTTACTCGTTCTATCGCGCATTGAGCGAATGGTATCCGTGGATCATTCTTTCGCCGCCGATTATTTGGCTGGCAAACCGCCTGCGCTTCGACCGCGCCCTGTGGTGGCGCAGTCTGCTGCCTCATTTGGCCGCCTGCATCCTGGTCGCCGTCCTTTACCAGCTCCTGGTGGGCTGGTTTGGCCCGGCTCCATTTGCCGTGTTCCGCGGGACGGCGCCGAGCGGAGCCGGTTTCGCGATCGCGGGCAATCCGAGCGTTGTGCTCCGGCCATTTGGCACAAACAACCTTCCGCCCATCCCGGTCGGGCAGCAGTTTCGCGTCCTGGTTCCCGGGGCGTCAAATGAGTGGACAGCGCCAGAAGGTGACCCGCCCCCAGCCTCGGCCTCACCTGTGGCGCAATTCCCGCAAGTGACCCTGACGCCGTTGCCAGTGACCCTGACCAGCCCCGCGGTGGGCACAGCTTTGAACCAGCCTGGCGGGCTGCTCAGGCGGAGCTTCGTGACGCTGCCGTCCCCGGGCATTCCTTTCTCCGGGCCGGCGCCGGTTTTGAGCACCTTCACCACGAGCTGGATTGCCAGCATGCCGAGCCCGTGGCGCACGACGCTCCGGCTGAAGTCGACTGGATCGAGTCGGCCGCCAACTACGCCTTGCTCCACGTCGGTGAGCAAACGCATCTCCTGCGAGAGACGATGCGCAGTTTAGAAGCGCAGTTATCCCCGGCTCAATTCGTCCGGATCAGCCGATCAGCCATCGTGAACATCGAACGGATCAAGGAACTGCAGCCGATGATGAAAGGCGAATACGTCGTGGCCTTGCACAACGGCAAGCAACTGACCATGACCCGGGGGATCCGTGACCTGCAGCAGGCACTCGGTCCGGCATGAGACCTGCCGGCGCCGCGTGACCGGCGATGGCTCTCATGGAGACGAGGCTGACAGGGGCTTGGGAGTCAAGGCTAGGCGGAGCGTATTGATCGAAAATGGGCGCACCGACAGCTGGACGCCATCTGACGCGGTCGCGAGCGGCGTCCGTTCGTCTTCCAAGGCGGTGCACATGTGGGCTTGCGTCACGGTGTGATGCGGAAAACGCAAGCGCACCGGCCCCTCTTCACCACCCATCTCAAGCAAGCGCAGGATCGTGGATTCGCCGCGCTCAGCTAACTTCCAGGTGACGAGCGCGACGTGATCCGCCTCGAGCTGAAGGAGGGACGCCTGCTTGTCCGGGAGCCAGCCTCGCCCGGGAAGCGCCTTATCGTTGCGGGTGATTTCGTTAAATTCGAGCGGCGTGTTCGCTTCGGCGCCGAGGCGATAGAGCGCGGTGGGGGTCAGCGACCGCGCGCTCGTCAGGCGATAACGAAAGGCGAGCTCTCCGCCCTGGCCGGGTTCATATCCCTCCGGCGTGTAGTTGTTGAACGCATAGCTGTAGACGGTCGCGGGCCTTGGCCCCAACTCACGGGGCCACGTGCCCCGGGCAATATCGCCGAGGGTAATGAGGGGGGCATCCACCAGGACCAGCGCAATGCTGCTCCGGGGTCCATCAACCGCCAGCCAATCCTGCAGGCAAAACCACTCACGCGAGGCGCCGGCCAACAAATCGCGCGCCGGATCGACAAAGCCGTTTTGCGTCGCGTAGCGAAAACGCGGCTCCGCCACTTGGAACGGAAAGACGAAATAGCCGGCTTCTTTTCTTTCGGTGTACAGTTTGGTGAGGGTGTTGGTCAGGTCGATCCACTTCTCTTCGGCCGGCAGGAACCACTCGGTCACGATTCGCGGCGTGTTCGAGGAGGATGCTTCCACCCTCGCGCAGAGCCCGAACGGCGTCCGGCGGGCCGAGACGAGGCGGCTGTGGACGGCGGGGTGAAGGGTTAGACAGGGCAGCGGGGAGACAGGGCTGTATTGAACGAGGCGATTAGGCTGCTCATCGCCGCCGGCGACATAAAGGTATTGATTGAGTGTGTTGGTTCCATCGCGGGGCACCAATTCCTCGCCGGTCTCCTTGTCGCGAAGCTGCTTGACCAGGCCGGAGTGGGGATCCAGGACCAAATGATAAAACCTATTCTCCAAGACGCCATCGACGATCGGGCTGTCGGCGCCGGCCACCGTTGGGAGCTTGCTGGGCTCTAGACATCGGTAACCAACTGCGGGCACGTCTCGCACATAAACACGAAACCGGTCGATCGTGTTCCCGGAGGAAAGCAGCACTTGAGGCAGTCGCTCATCGGTCGACGCGTCCCGCAAACCATAGCCGCGGCTCAGGTCAAGCTCGATCCAGCCGCTCCGCGGCCAACTCAATGAGTTGAAGACGAGGATCGAGCCGGCGGGCGCTTGTACCTGGTCAGCCAGTGCCGCCAGCGCCCGTCCAAGGACATGGTCGATCTGGCGTTCCGCTTCGGTAGCGCGGCCGCTCTTGACCGCTCCCTGCCTGACGGTTTGCAGGCTCTTGGGCTCGCGGACGCTACAATCGGCCTGCCAGGTGTGTTCATCCGTCAGGAGCAGGTTCCGCCAGGCTTGTTCAAATGTGCGCCGGTCAGCGACAACATTCGAAGCCGCCAAGGCAGCAAGCGCGGCCGCTTTCTCAGCCGATAAAATCCGGCGCATATTGCGCCGGGCCAGAGCGGTCGTCGCGGCGTTAGCCCCCAAGCCATCTTCCCAGTAGGGGCCGCCATCCCCGCGCACCACGGGGCGCTCCCCTGCCCCATCGCCCACAACCCGGTCCAACGCCTGGTTAAAGGTGGCAAATTGCAGATGCGGATAGGCATAACGCCCGTTCCAGTCCTGAAACAATCGAATCTGGTCCGGGTGCAAATCGGCGTTCTCGGCTTGCGACCCGTACAGGATGACTGCATCGGAGCGGTAGTCGGGACGGTCGTAGGCCTGGAGAAATCGCGGCAGCGAGTCGCGTCCGTTCAACCACGAGCCTGGCAACCCAAACAGACTCGCCCATTGATGGTAATGCCGCGCAGACCAGGTCAGGACGCGGCCACCGTCCGGACCTTCCCACCAATGCGGCGAACGCTCGTGCAGCCGGTTATAAAGGAGAAACGGCGCCCGGTAGGCGTCGCTTGCCGAAACGAAGGTCTTGATGCCGCTGGCCGCAAGGACGGACGCCAGCGACCAGGAATAGTTCGGCACATCCGTGCTCAAAGCACTGTCCGTGGCCACTCCATGCTCGCGCGCAAACTGGTGGCTGGGATAAAGGAGGCGAATCAGATTCTCGAGCGAGGCAAAGCCAGTAAACGGGCTGCAGTAAACTGACGGCAAAGCGATCGCGCCCCGGCGCATCGCTTGGAGCAGCTGCTGCCGGGCCGGCTCCCGCCGCCCATTCCAGAACTCCTCCACGCACCAGAAGCCGTCCGGAACAAAGCGGAACGCCGCCTCTTGCTCGGACCATTCCACAGCTCGGTCCAGAATGCGGCTTTGAATTTCCGCCACCTTCGAGGGATGATCGGTGTAGCCGACGTCCAGGTGGACGTTCGGAACCACGCAAATCGTCCACTTTCTCGCTGGTTGCAGACGGCGGCGCTCGACCCACACCCGTCCTCGACTGCGGACGGTAATCTCAGCCTCTGCCGGCCCGGCCAGTTCATCTACCAGGAACGTCATGCGCCACTCTCCAAAAGATCGCTCCGTTCGGATGACTTCGGTAAAGAGCTGTTCTCCGACTTTGAATTCGACGGTCCCGCTGCCGGAGAAGCTCCCTCCAATGATCACGTCGACCTGCTCCCGCAAGCGTCCGTTCGAAGCGACATAAAAAGGGCTCGGCCGCACCCGGATGCTGAGCGGGTCGGCGGGCGGGGCCGCCAACCGAATCAAACGCAGCGCGTCGTGGTGAACGCCCGAAGAACCAGGCCAGGCGAAGCCAGCCGGACGAGTGTCATCCCGGTCGCCTGGGATATCGATGGCGGTGAGGACAATCCGGTTGGTGCCTGCGATCCAGAGATCCGCGGGCAAGTCGCAGCTCAAGGCGGAACTAGCATAGTGCGGCAAGAAAAAGACTCCGGCATCGCCACCTTCATAATCGAGCTGTGGTTCCTGAAAGATCCAGCCGACCTTGCCATTGACCTCGACCTGCATCAAGGGCAGTCGGGCGCTGTATGCCAGCAGGCTGAGTTCGAGGCGATAACCGTATGGGTCCAGGTTCGCCAGTAGAAACTCGATCGCGCAGGGATGGGCCCGATAACCTGCGCCCCCATTGGCGGTGCCGGGTTGGTACGCCGGCCAGTCTCGGCCGGGCTCGGACCTGCCAACCCGGAAAAGGAAGTCGTTCGTCGCGTTGCCATAATCGAATCGAGTCCCGGAGACCGGGTCGATCCACGGACGAAACTCCGCGGAGGAGGCGTCGCGCGTGCCAATCTGCCAGACCAGGTCACTCGGCAGTTCAGCCCCAGCCGCGGTCAAAATGGCAGTGGCAAGCAGAACAACGCGCACGGGGAACATGCCGGAAGGCATAGCAGAGAGCAGCTTCACCGGCTAGTCGGATCGGAACAGCACCGCCAGTGGGTCTTAACGACGACGGCGTCGCCGGGCGCTCCGGCGCTCACCACCTGGATCGGCCGGATTGCAGCAAGCGCTGCTAAACGGGTCTGAGAAGCGAAAACGGCGGACGAGTGCCGTCCGCCGTTCCGAGGAAAAGCTGGTGCGGGTCAGTAGCGGTAATGTTCTGGTTTATATGGGCCCTCTACCGGCACGCCAATGTAGTCGGCTTGCCGCTTGCTCAGCTGCGTCAGCTTGACGCCAATTTTCTCCAGGTGCAGGCGGGCGACCTCCTCGTCGAGCTTCTTGGCCAGGCGATAAACAGCTGCCTTGTAAGTCTCCCGGTTTGCCCAGAGATCAATTTGGGCCAAGACCTGATTGGCGAAGGAATTGGACATGACGAAGCTGGGGTGGCCTTGGGCGCAACCGAGGTTGACGAGGCGTCCTTCGGCCAGGAGGAACATTTGACGGCCATCGGGGAAGACGTACTTGTCGACCTGTGGCTTGATGGTGATTTTTTTGACTCCAGCAGCCGTGTTAAGACGATCGACTTGGATTTCGTTATCGAAGTGGCCGATGTTGCATACGATCGCCTGGTCTTTCATCTTTTGCATGTGTTCCAGGGTGATGATATCGCAGTTGCCCGTGCAAGTGACGTAAATATCTGCCGACCCCAAGGTCTCTTCGATCGTGTTCACTTCGAAGCCTTCCATGGCCGCTTGGAGCGCATTGATCGGATCGATCTCCGTCACGATCACCCGCGCCCCGAAACCTCGCAACGAGTGGGCCGAGCCTTTACCGACGTCGCCGTAACCGCAGACGACCGCGACCTTGCCGGCGATCATGACCCCGGTGGCTCGCTTCAATCCGTCGGCGAGCGATTCGCGGCAGCCGTAAAGGTTGTCGAACTTGGACTTGGTGACCGAGTCATTCACATTGATTGCGGGGACGAGGAGCTTGCCGGCCTCGAGCATCTGGTAAAGCCGATGAACTCCGGTGGTGGTCTCTTCGGAAACGCCCCGCCACTCTTTGACAACCTCGTGCCAGCGATAAGGATTCTCGCGGTGAATGTCCTTCAAAAGGTCTTTGATGATCTGCTCTTCCTTGCTCCCGGAAGCCGATTTGACCCAATCACTCCCATCCTCCAGCTCATAGCCCTTGTGAATCAGGAGAGTCGCGTCGCCGCCGTCGTCAACAATCAATTGCGGCCCTTTGCCGTCCGGGAAGGTCAGAGCCCGATCGGTGCACCACCAATACTCCTCCAGCGTCTCTCCCTTCCAGGCAAAGACGGGAATGCCTCTTTTGGCGATGGCCGCAGCGGCATGGTCCTGAGTCGAGAAGATATTGCAGCTGGCCCAACGCACCGAAGCCCCCAGATCGGCCAGCGTCTCGATCAAGACGGCCGTCTGGATGGTCATGTGGAGCGATCCCGTGATCCGGACGTCCTTGAGCGGCTTGGCCGCCGCATACTTTTTCCGAATGGCCATTAGTCCAGGCATTTCTTCCTGGGCAACTTCGATTTCCTTGCGGCCCCACTCGGCGAGACTGAGATCTTTGACTTTGAAGTCGGCCGTGGCGGGAGCGGTAGCAACAGACTTGCTCATATTAATTCGATTCGAATCCTTGCGATCAGATTAAGAACAGTTATTTGACGGCACGTTTGAGGGCGGCGGCTTTGTCCGTCCGCTCCCAGGTAATGCTAGCGAGGTCGTCCACTTTGCCAAAATGCCCGTAATTAGTCGTCTTGGCATAAATCGGCCGGAGCAGGTTGAGCTGCTTGATGATGTCGGCTGGTTTAAAGCTGAACACTTCCTGGACCGCGGCGGTGATCTGTTCGTCGCTGACTAAACCAGTCCCGAACGTCTCCACGGCCACGGAAACGGGCTGGGGATGCCCAATAGCGTAGGCAAACTGGATTTCTGCCCGCGTCGCCAAACCTGACGCTACAATGTTCTTGGCCACGTAGCGACCCATGTAGGCAGCGCTTCGGTCCACCTTCGAAGGGTCCTTGCCGCTGAAAGCTCCGCCGCCATGTCGGCCCATGCCACCGTAGCTGTCCACAATGATCTTTCGACCGGTCAAACCCGTATCGCCCTGAGGTCCGCCCGTGACGAACCGCCCGGTCGGGTTCACCAGGTATTCGGTCTGCCGGTCGAGCAAATCGGCTGGCAAAACCTTCTTGACCACATTCTTGATGATAAAGTCGCGGATGGTCTTATGCTTCACGTCCGACGTGTGCTGGGTGGAGACCACCACATTGGCAATCCGAACCGGCTTGCCATCCTCGTATTGCACCGACACCTGGCTCTTTGCGTCCGGCCGCAGCCATTTGACTTCGCCTGACTTGCGAATCCGGGTCAGTTCTCGCCCGAGGCGATGAGCGAACATAATCGGCGCCGGCATCAACTCAGGGGTCTCGTCGCAGGCATAGCCGAACATCAAGCCTTGATCACCGGCTCCCTGTTCCGCTGTGTCCTTGCCCTCGACCGCCCGCGCATCCACGCCTTGGGCGATGTCGGGGCTTTGCGACGTGATCACATTCAGAATGAAGACCTTGTCGGCATGGAAGACATCGTCATCGTTGGTATAGCCGATCTCACGGATCGCTTCCCGCACAATCGCGTTGTAGCTCAGATTGGCGCGCGTGGTGATCTCTCCACCGACGACGACCATGTTGCTCTTGGCGTAGGATTCGCAGGCCACGCGACTGCGTGGATCCTGCGCCAGGCACGCGTCCAGGACGGCGTCCGAGATTGTGTCGCACACTTTATCAGGGTGCCCTTCACCGACGGATTCAGAGGAAAAAATAAAGGTTCTGCTCATTTCAAGTTAGTTTCGTGACCACGCCAAAGTCACATATTGACGTATCAGGATGGGAAGATATATAGCTATACGAAAGAGTCAATCACGAAATGACGCGATTCTTAAATCCGTTCTAATGCAAGACACGCTCAAGCTTCTCCGCGCCTTGGCCGATTCCACTCGCCTCCGCATCACCGCCTTGCTCGAGCAATCCGAACTGTCGGTGCAGGAGCTGCAGGAAATCACTCGCCTCGGTCAGTCGCGCATCTCCACCCATCTGGGTCAGCTCCAGGAAGCGGGTCTGCTCGAATCGCGCCGGGAAGGCAAGCGGACCTTTTACAAGCCGCTGGCGCAGTCGGATGCGGTCATCAAGGACGCTCTCAGTCTCGCACTGCGCGGAGCGCACCAGCTTCCGGAAACGGCGCAAGACCGCCTGAATTTGAAGCGGGTCCTGGCGCGACGCACCGAGCAGGAAAAGCTCTACTTCGAACATGTCGCCGGCCGATTCGACCGCAGCTATGGGCCTGGTCGCTCCTGGCAAGCTTTTGGGCAGCTATTGCTGCGCCTGATCCCTCCGCTGGTTGTGGCTGATCTGGGCTCGGGCGAAGGTCTATTGAGCGAACTATTGGCTCGAAGGGCCAAGAAGATTATCGCCGTCGACAACTCCGAGAAGATGGTCAATTTCGGCGCTGCCAAAGCGAAGAAACGGGGTCTGCGAAACCTGGAATTTCGCTTGGGCGATCTGGAGGAGCCGCCCATCGAATCAGAGAGTGTCGATCTTGCCATCCTCAGCCAGGCGCTCCATCACGCGGCCAATCCGGCCCGCGCACTTCAAAGCGCGCACCGGATTCTCGCCAACGGCGGCCGGGTTTTGATCCTGGATTTGCTTCAACACTCTTTCAAGCAGGCCCACGAACTCTACGGAGACCGCTGGCTCGGTTTTTCCGACGGCGAACTGCACGGTTGGCTGGAGGAGGCCGGCTTCAAGGTGATCGAGATCGGCATTGTTGCTCAGGAGGAACAGCCGCC
>JAXMHN010000085.1:0-20649 GCA_046346765.1 Verrucomicrobiota bacterium
CATTCAGAATTCGCGCCTCCCTCCCCTTGCCTTCGACTAAGCCGCAATGGCCGTGGCTCATGTACTCGCAGAGGCAAACGTCCGTGATCACCAAGAGCTCGGGCAATTCTCGTTTCAAAGCGCGCACCGCCTGCTGGACGATGCCGTTCTTCGCGTAAGCTCCGGACGCTCGGGCGTCCTTCTCGTCCGGAATGCCGAAAAGCAAAACGGCCGGAACGCCCGCGCGGAACGCCTCCGCGGCTTCAACCAATGCCTGGTCCACCGAGAGTTGCGCGACGCCGGGCATGGCCCCGATCGGCCGTCGCACCTTCGTGCCGGAGCGAACAAACAACGGCAGGACCAACTGACTCGGATGCAAACGCGTCTCGGTCACGAGCCGGCGCAACGCGGGCGATCGCCGCAGACGCCGCATCCGCAACCCCGGAAAAGCACTGGCAGGATTTGAAATCATCGCGCTCAGGGTAGCCGGGAACGGACCACAAGTGAATTCAAATGCTCGCGCGGAAGACGTCCCGGGGGCGCGCGCGCGGGGCCTGGCCCGGAGCTTTGCGACCAGCCGCAGGCGGCACTGGGGCGCGCGGCCGGAAATCCGCTTGGCAGCCCAGCAGCCTTTTGCTTAGCTGGGCCGGTCGATGAAGAAGACACCGCTGATTCACATCCTCTTGTTCTTGTGCCTGGCGGCGATGCCAATTCTTCACGCGGAAGAGGAAGAAGAAGCCTGGTATGTCGACGGTCTGACGACCGAAAGCTACGCTTACGAGGAGGGCAATTTAATCGTCGGCACGAACGGGATCGCGGTCCGCTATGGCCCGACCGTGCTGGTCGCCAATTCGGTGCGCATCAACCAGGATACAGGCGAAGCCGAAGCCGAAGGCAACGTCAGCATTCAGCGCGACGCTTACCTCTGGCGCGGCAACAGCGTCGCCTACAATTTGAAGACGCGAACCATGTCGGCCACGGAGTTCCGGGCGGGCTTCCCCCCTTTCTTCGCGGGCGGCAAGAATCTCGCTTCCGAACCCGGTGAAGGAACCAATCGCGTTTACACCGCCAAGGAAGCCTACGTGACAACTGACGACACCGTCGACCCGGGCTATCGGATCCGCGCGAAGAGCTTGAAGATTGTGCCGGGCAAATCGATCACCGCCCAAGGGGCCACGCTTTATTTGGGGCCGATGCCCATCATGTATTTCCCTTACTTCCGGCGCCGGCTGGATGGCATTCCGAACAACTTCACCTTCACCCCCGGATATCGAACTCGCTACGGGCCATTCCTCCGCACCGCCTATAATTGGCGCCTGAACGACTATCTCGCCGGCGCTTTGAACCTGGACGGCTTCGAGAAACGCGGCGTCGGCTTCGGCCCGGACGTCGACTACAATCTAGGTCAATACGGCCAGGGGACTCTCTCGGGATATTATATCCACGACCTCGAGTCCGGCTCGGACGCGACCGGCGCGCCGATCGACAGTGATCGCCATCGGATCAGTTTCTCCCATCGCGGCTCGCTCCGGACCAACCTGACCGCGACCGTCGTCGTCCGCGAACAGAGCGATCCATATGTCGTGCGCGACTTTTTCGAAGGCGAGTATCGGCGCAACCCGCAGCCGAAATCCTTTCTGGAACTGAACCAACGCTGGTCCAACTTCACCCTCGATCTACTTGCCCAGCCGCAGATCAACGACTTCTTCCAGACGGTCGAACGTCTCCCTGACGTCAAGCTGAGCGGGATCCGCCAGCAACTGGGCGCTTCCCCCTTCTTTTACGAAAGCGAAACGTCGGCCGGTTACTTTCGGTTTCGACCGGCGGATGGCGCCGGCACCAATTACGCCGCGATGCGGGCGGATACCTTTCACCAGATTCTCCTGCCGCAGACCTTTTTCGGTTGGCTGAATGTGACCCCGCGGGTGGGCGGCCGCTTCACTCACTACGGCGAGACCCATCAGGACGGGCCGGATATGGAGGAACAAGACCGGGGCGTGTTCAACACCGGCGCGGAGGTCTCCTTCAAGGCGTCGCGGCTGTGGAAAGGGGCCGAGAGCCGTTTCTGGGATGTGGATGGCATTCGCCACATCATCGAGCCCTCCATCAATTATGTCTTCGTCCCCGAGCCGAATGTTCGCCCGCGCGAACTGCCTCAGTTCGACACCGAAATCCCGAGCTTGCGTTTGCTGCCGGTCGATTTTCCCGATTACAACGCCATCGACGCGATCGATTCGCAAAATGTCTTGCGGCTCGGCCTGTTCAACAAAGTCCAAACCAAGCGCAAGAGCGGCGTCGAGAACATCTTGAATTGGCGCTTGTTCACGGATTGGCGCTTGGACAAACGCTCCGGCCAGGGCACATTCGCCGACTTCTTTTCCGACTTCGATTTTCGTCCGCGCTCCTGGTTGACTCTCAGTTCCGAAACCCGTTCCGACCTGGAGAACGGCTTGCTCCGCTACGCCAACCACACCCTCACGGTTGCGCCGAACGACGTCTGGAGCATCTCCCTCGGCCATCTTTACGTCCGGAATGATCCCCTCTTCGGGGAGAACTCGGGCAACAGCCTGATTCGCAGCAGCATTTACTATCGTCTAAATGAAAACTGGGCCTGGCGCATGACCCACCACTACGAGGCGCGCGACGGCACGCTCGAAGAGCAGTACTATACCATCTATCGCGATTTGCGTAACTGGACGTCCGCCGTCACTTTCCGCGTGCGCGACCGGCGCGATGGCGAAACCGACTACACCATCGCCATTACCTTTTCCTTAAAAGCATTTCCGCGTTACGGGCTCGGCCATGACCGAGTCGAACATTCGCTCTTGCTCGGGGGCTAGGAGCGTTTCGCAGCCAACGAGAGCCAGATTGCCAGGAGATGAACCCGCTCGCCTTGATCACTGGAGCCTCACGTGGCCTGGGCCGAGGGATCGCGCTGGAACTGGCGCGCATCGGCTTTGATCTCGTCCTAAATTACGCCAGCAACCGCAACGCCGCGGAACAGACCCAACGCGACTGCCTGGCTGCGGCTGGAGAAGCGAGCCGCTCGATTCGCGCCGAGATTTGCCAGGCGGACATTGCCACGGCCGCTGGTCGGACCCAACTGCTGGACTGTGCCCGGGGCCTCTCGTCTCATCTCTCTCTGCTGGTGAACAATGCTGGGGTTGCTCCGTTGATTCGGGCCGATTTGCTCGAGGCGAACGAGGAGAGCTTTGATCGCTTGATGAGCATCAACGTCAAGGGACCGTTCTTTTTGACGCAACAGGCGGCCAAGTGGATGATGGCCCAGGGAGAGCCTGGCTCCGCCGCCGGCTCGGATCCGAGATGGACCCCCAAGATCGTCACCATTTCATCGGTCAGCGCCTACACCGCCTCGGTTAACCGCGCGGAATACTGTGTGGCGAAAGCGGCTTTGTCCATGATCACACCGCTTTACGCCGTCCGCTTGGCCGACCACGGCATCCACGTCTACGAGATTCGCCCTGGGATCATGGCGACCGACATGACCCAACCGGTCAAACAACGCTACGATCAATTGATCGCCCAGGGCCTCACTCCCATTCGTCGCTGGGGCCGCTCGGAGGATGTGGCCAAAGCAGTCTCAGCCATCGGCCAGGGACTGCTGCCCTTCAGCACCGGCGAAGTCATCAACGTGGACGGCGGCTTTCACTTGCGCAGGCTTTGAGGCAATCGCCGGCGGAGGCGCCCACCGAAGGCATTCAACCGGCGGCCCCGCCGCCAGACTCGAAAACGGATCGGATATGCCAATTAAGATAGACTCAACTCTAACGGCCTGTGATCTCGCTCCTCAGGTCACGCGTCTGCTCGAACTATCCGCCGGCAAGATCCTGCGCCTAGCCCGGACGTGGGACCCGCGCCAGGGCACGCCGGTGTTTACGGTCAACGGGCGATACACTTCGCGCAGCTGGACCGAATGGACGCAAGGGTTCCAGTTCGGTTCTGCCCTGTTGCAGTTCGACGCGACGGATGAGGGGCGGTTTTTGGAATTGGGCCGCCGCGAGACGATCCGGTCGATGGCCTCGCATGTCTCCCATATCGGTGTCCACGATCACGGCTTCAACAACATCTCCACCTACGGCAATCTCCTTCGCTTGATGCTCGAGGGCCGAATCCCTCCCAACCCGCGGGAACAGGAAACTTACGAACTGGCCCTCAAAGTCTCCGGAGCGGTCCAGGCCGCCCGTTGGACGCCAATCGGCCAGGACAGCGGATTCATCTACTCCTTCAACGGACCACACTCCCTCTTCATCGATACGATGCGCTCGCTCCGTTCCCTGGCCATCGCGCATCGCCTTGGTCATGTGTTGATGGGCGAGCGCGACGCGAGAATCTCTCTCCTCAACCGTCTCATCCAGCACGCCGCCTTGACCGCCGATTTTGCCGTGTATTACGGCCAGGACCGGGATGCTTATGACGTCCGCGGGCGCACGGCGCATGAAAGCATTTTCAACGTCAAGGACGGCTCCTACCGCTGCCCAAGCTCCCAGCAAGGCTACTCCCCGTTCAGCACCTGGACCCGCGGTTTAGCCTGGGGCATCCTCGGTTTTGCCGAACAACTGGAGTTCCTCCAAGGAGTCTCGGCGGAGGAAAGACGTCCGATCGCGGGCAAGACAGGCGCGACCATCGTGGATCGCATGCTGCAGGCGGCGACGGCCGAAGCGGACTTTTATATCGAGCAGGCCTGCGCGGACGGCATTCCGATGTGGGACACAGGCGCGCCGAATCTCCATCGCCTGGGCGATTTCGGCACGAGACCAGCCGACCCGTTCAACGATTGGGAGCCAGTCGACAGCTCCGCGGCGGTGATCGCGGCCCAGGGCCTCCTTCGCCTTGGCCATCTCCTGAACCGGCGCGGGACCGCGCGCCAGGGGCAGCGCTATTGGAGCGCCGGCCTGACCATCGCCCGGACCATTTTCGCTGAACCGTATCTCTCCACTCGTCCTCAGCACCAGGGCCTGATCCTCCATTCGGTTTACCATCGTCCGAATGGATGGGACGTCGTTGCCCAAGGCCAAAAAATCCCGAATGGAGAAAGCTCGGCCTGGGGAGATTACCACGCGCGCGAGTTGGCCCTGTTGCTTTACCGCGAGGCGAAGGGCAAACCATACTACGCATTTGACAACGGCTTTCGTCGCTCGAAATAACCTCGTCCCCTTCTTTTATGAGACGCTCGCTACCTCCTTGGCTCCTCCTGGTCCCTGCTCTCCACGCGGCCTTGGCCGCCTCGGCGCTGGAAGTCTATGTCGCGCCCTCCGGCAACGATGCCAACCCGGGGACTCGCGCCCGGCCTTTGGCCACCCTCGAAAAGGCTCGCGACTCCGTTCGAGCTCTCCGCCGCCAGGCTGGCGCCAATGTTGGCGCCACCGTCTCGATCGCCCCAGGCACCTATCTGCGTCGCGGGACGTTTGAACTCACAGCCGAGGACGGCGGCACCGCCCCGGAGCCTGTCATCTACCGCGCCGAAAAGGGCGGCCAGGTCAAATGGCTCGGCGGCCGAATCCTGACCGGCTGGCACCGGTTGACAGACGAATCGATCCGATCCCGGCTCGAAACCGCGGCGCGCGATCACGTCCTGGCAGCCGACCTCCCTTTCCTTGAGCCTGGCCAATTGGGTCAACTGCGCTCGCGCGGCTTTAGCCGTCCGCTTTCGCCGGCGCACCTGGAGCTCTTTTATGGAGGACGGCCCATGACCCTCGCCCGTTGGCCCAACGAGGGTCAATGGGAACTCATTGCCGGATTCCCCGAAAGCCGCGGCACTGGAGATGATCACGGCGGCAAAGTCGGCGAGCTGAATGGCGGGTTCATGTATAGCGGCGACCGGCCAAGCCGTTGGCAGTGGAGAAATGACCTATGGGTCCACGGGTATTGGAGCTGGGATTGGGCAAACTCCTACGAACGAATTGAGCAGCTGGACCTGGAACACCACCTCGTTCGCACGGCGGCTCCCCATGGTTTGTACGGCTTCCGTCAAGGCCAGCGCTTTTATTATCTCAATGTCCTCGAGGAACTCGATGCTCCCGGGGAATATTATTTGGATCGGGAGCGGCAACGGCTCTATTTTTGGCCGCCCGACTCGCCCGTCGGCGGCAACGAGGCCGCTTTAGCCAGCGAAGCTATGATCTCGGTCCTGGAAACCCCGCTGATCTCGTTGGTGAACGTGTCGCATCTTCAACTCGTCGGGTTCGCCCTCGAAGGCACTCGCGACTCCGGCATCGTCATCCGCGGTGGAACCAATAACCTCGTGGCCGGGTGCGCCATCCGCCTGATCGGCAACTACGGTCTGACCATCGACGGCGGCCAAAGCCATCGCGTCCTCAGCTGCGATATCGAGGATACCGGAGACGGCGGCGTTCAAATTGCCGGCGGCGATCGTCAGACGCTCACGGCGGGGCGGCATCGCGTCGAGAACTGCCATTTCCAACGGCAAGGTCGATGGTCGAAGTGTTATGTTCCAGCGGTTCTCGTACAGGGGGTCGGCCACACGGTCGCGCACAATCTGATTCACGATCATCCTCACTGCGCTATTCTTTATGGGGGCAACGACCACACGCTTGAGTTCAATGAAATCCATCACGTTGCCCTCGAGACCGGCGACGTCGGCGCCATCTATGCCGGGCGGGACTGGACTTTCCGAGGCAATCGGATTCGGCACAATTACATTCACGAAACCGGCGGGGTCGGCATGGGGTCGATGGGCGTCTACATGGACGATTGTGTCAGCGGCACTGAAATCTTCGGCAACATCTTCTTCCAAGTCCAACGCGCCGCCTTCCTCGGCGGCGGCCGCGACCATCAGGTCGAAAACAACATCTTCATCGAGTGCGATCCAGCCGTCCAAATCGACGGACGCGGCCTCGACCAGTCCCCCGTTTGGCATGGAATGGTCTACGATTTCATGAAAAAGCAACTCGCCGCCGTCCCGCTCGACCTTTATCAGACCAAATACCCCGCGCTGACGGAGATCGATCAGCTTTACCGCTCGAATGAGAAAGGCATTTCCCCAACCGGCAACGTCGTCGCCCGTAACCTCTGCGCCGGCGGGAAGTGGCTGAGTGTCGGCTGGCACGCCACCGAAGGCATGGTTTCCATCCACGACAATTACGTCTGTCGTCGCGACGAAATCTCCGGGAACGAGCGGCAACGGTTCCAACCGGGACCGGAGTCAGGCGTGTGGAAGACAGGTTTTCAGAAGATCCCTGCGGAGAAGATAGGCCTGCAGGATGACGAATTTCGCCGCAACGGTCGACTGTAGCCGCGCCGCGGAGGAAGAAGGACGGAGCGCGGGCCGACCTAAGATGGCGTATCGCCGGCCTTGCCGGCCGGGCCCACGTGCGCCTCTGGTCGCAAGGACCAGGGGCGCAGGCTTGGCCGCCCGCGCTGCGCCGAAAGCGTGCCGACTCAGGTGCAGCCGCGGAGCAGGAACAGGATGAAGAGGATCGGCAGCGGAATGCCGAGTAGCCACAGAAAGATCCAGCCTACTTTGCCTTCTTCGCTGCGCCGTTTGAGCTTGATTCTCATGCTAAAAAACCTGCCCTGACACGGCCGCTGGTTAAATCAGGGGGAGGCGGTTTTTAGGACTACGGCTCGCCCTGGCCAGCCCATCCTCAACTTCGCACATAAGGCACCCGTGCATCCCCCGGAGTTCGCGCCCACGCGGAGTCGATCAAGCTGGATCTCGGAGGCGGCTTTGGCTGCGGCCGAGGCGGCTGGCGCCGCACCATTCTTCCCACAAAAAAGACTTTCCAAAAAAAGACCGAATGTCCGAAACTGGGGCAACATCAACCCCGGTCCAGCATGAGCGCCCTAGCCACTTCCTCGCTATCACCCAAGCTTCGCAGCTTTACTCGCCGTCGATTCATCCAAACCGGCACGGCCGCCGCCGCCGCCTTCACCGCCGCCTCCTGGAGCCGCGTCATTGGCGCCAATGAACGCGTCGGCATTGGCGTCATTGGCTTCGGCCTGATCGGCCGGATTCACACTCGCAACTTTCTCGCACAACCGGATGTCCGCATTACCGGCATCGCCGAAACCTATTCCCCTCGCCTGGAGGCCGCTGTGGCCCTGGTCGGGAACGGAGTTACGCCCTATCGCGACTTCCGACGCCTCCTGGAGAATCGCGATGTCGATGCGATAGTCGTCGCCACTCCCGATCACTGGCACGCGTTGATGGCCATGATGGCCTGTGCGGCCGGAAAAGACGTCTATGTCGAGAAGCCCCTAACCCTTTTTGTTGAAGAAGGCCGTTGGATGGTCAATGTGGCCCGGCGCACCCGGCGCATCGTCCAGGTTGGCACCCAGCAGCGATCCGGCGCGCACTATCAAAAGGCGCGCGACCTGATCCGCGGCGGGCACCTCGGACAACTCGTCTCGGTGCAATGCAATTATTTCCGAAACGTCTCGCCCGGCTTTGGCCACCCGCCCGACCAGGCGCCGCCTCCAGAGTTGGATTATGACCTTTGGCTCGGACCGGCCCCCAAACGCCCCTATAACCCCAACCGCGCCCTCTACCACTTCCGCTGGTTCTGGGACTATTCCGGAGGCCAGATGACCAATCTCGGCGCGCACTCGCTCGACACCATCTACTGGATCACCGATACAAACGGGCCCCTTACCGTCTCTTCCATCGGCGGACGCCACTTCCTGCAGGACAATTGCGAAGTCCCGGATACGCAGGACACCATCATCGAGTATCCCAACTTCCAAACCACCTGCCAGTTTCGGGAGTGCGCCGGCGGCGTTTCCCGAACCGGCATGGGGGGAGTCGACTTCCACGGCACCAAAGGAACCATGACGTTGGGCCGCGACGGCTTCGAAGTTTTTGCCGACAAGAAAGAAGACCCGACCAATATCGTCGCCCGGATCATCGGCGGTCATCCCGTGGGAGGACCGCAACCCATCCCGGAGCCAGCTGACCAACGCTGGACCGACCCCGCCAAAGACGCCTCCGGCGATTGGAAGGACCAATACGTCCGCCACACGCGCAACTTCCTCGATTGCATCAAATCCCGCCAAACGCCGAACTCCGATCTGGAAAGCGCCCACCGCGTCGCCACGGTCTGCCATCTCGCCAACATCTCGTTGCAGACCGGCCGGAGGCTCCGTTGGGACGCGGCCCAGGAACGCATTCTGGACGATCGGGAAGCCTCACGCCGCCTCGTGCGGCCCTACCGCAAACCCTGGGACGCCGAACTCAAAGCCCTGCGAGTGGGCTAGCCCGCCGCCCGCCCTGCCCATGCCGGCCCAAGCCCGCACCGTTTGGCTCCGCCTTTATCGCGGCGTTATTCTCCTGCTGGTGCTTTGGCTCATCCGCCAACAAGCCCATTGGCTGGATCAACAACTCGTCTCCCCTGTCACCCTGCGCCAGGCCCGCAAGTTCCTTCCCACCGCGGAGCGGATGCAATGCCGCGATCCGGTGCGGGGCCTGTATTCCGCTTTGAATGCGCGCGGAGATGCGGTTGGGGTATTGCTGACAACGTCACCGTTCACCGATGATATCATCGGCTATTCCGGTCCAAGCGACGTCCTGGTGGCCCTCAATCGCGACGGTGCGATCATCGGCTTGGAGGTGTTGCGCTCGGGCGACACGCCCGAATACGTCCGCCAGGTGCGCGCAAACCCGGGTTTCCTCCCAAAACTGCTCGGCTGGAAGTCGAGTGAGCACTCGATGCCCAAGGTGGATGCGGTCAGCGGAGCGACCCTGACCAGCTTGGCCATGCTGGAAAGCATTCAGCGACGGCTGCTCGGCAGCGCTCCCTCCCTTCGCTTTCCGGAAGCGATCGCTTTGGCTGAGGTCCAAACGCTCTTCCCCAATGCGGCCCACCTCGTCTCCGACCAGCAACGGTGGCGGGTCGTAGATGGTTCCGGCCAGTCGCTCGGTTATGTGCTCCGCACCTCGCCTCAAGCGGACAATGTCGCGGGCTACCGGGGCCCCACCGACTGCCTGATTGCGCTGGATCGCGACGGAGGGAAGGTCCTGGGGCTTGACATTCGCCGCAGCTACGACACCGGCTCCTACGTCGACCAGGTGCGCCGGGCCGGCGCGTTCCTCAAATTCTTTGCCGCACGCACGGTCAAGGAACTGGCGGAACTCGAAATGCCCAAAAATACGATCGACGGCATTAGCGGAGCGACCATGACCGCGCGCGCCATCGTCGAAGGCACCCGCCGGCGCGCCGCGGCCGAATGGCGGCGGCCGCCCGCGACTCCCTGGCTCAAGGCCCACGATTGGGAATTGGCCGCGGTTGTGGCCGTCGCCCTGGTCTTTTCCTTCACTTCCCTGCGCGGCCATCGCTGGGCGCGGGTCGCCTGGCAGATCGTCCTGGTGGGCTACGTCGGCCTGATGCATCGCGACTTTCTTTCGCTGGCCTTGATTGGGGGCTGGGCGGCCAATGGTCTGGCGCTACAGGCAGCCCCGGGTCTTTTTCTCCTGGCCGCTGCATCGTTCATGATTCCGTGGGCGACTCGGCGGCAAGTCTACTGTCACCATCTCTGCCCCCACGGCGCCGCCCAGCAGCAGGGGCCGCCGGCGGCCGCCTCCGCGAGGCTTGGCGCCGCCGACTTGGGCCCGCGCGAGACGTGGACAGCCCCGACCGGCCCGCCGCCTCCGTCGCAAAGATGGGTCCCGGCGCGCGGCCGAAGCGTCGCTATCTCGAGCTCCTGCCATTCGGGCTGCTTATTGCCGCCGCCGTCACCCTCCTTTTGCATCGAGGAACCAGCCTGGCCGCGTGGGAACCATTCGATGCCTGGGCCTGGCGGACCGCCGGCACCGCGACCTTGATCATCGCTATCGTTGGACTCGCCGCCTCGCCTTTCGTCTCGCTGCCCTACTGCCGGTTTGGCTGCCCCACCGGCGCCTTGCTGAGCTTCGCTCGATCTCCCGGCTCAAGCGATCGATGGAGCCCTCGCGATTGGGCCGCGCTCGCCGTCGCCCTCTTCTCATTTCTGACCGTCGCCGCGGTCCGTGCCTGGCCGGTCCGTCCGGTCGAACCCGCCTTGGTCGGCCTTCAAGGCAACGCCCTGGGCACAATCTGGGCGGTGAAGGTGCGAGATGAAGTGGCCGATCCGGCTGCCTTGGAAAAGCTGGTGGCGCGGGAATTCGATTGGGCCGAATCGATGACCTCCCAATGGCGAACCAATACAGACCTGGCAGAGTTCAACCGCGCAGCCAGCACGAATGCCACGCCGATGCCTTGGCCGGTGCTCACCTTGGCGCGTTGGGCCGCCGAAATCAGCGGAGCGACTGGCGGCGCTTATGACATCACCGCTGCTCCGCTCTTGGCGCTGTGGGGCTGGGAGCCCGGAGGTCCGGCACTCAAAGAGCCCTCCCTGGCGGAGGTAGCGGCCGCACGCGCGAAGGTCGGCTGGCGGAAACTGGAACTGTTGGATGGAATGATTCGGAAGCAGACGCCGGAGCTGCAAATCACTCTGACCTCCATCGCCCAGGGGTGGTCGATCGATCACGTCGTTCAACTCCTCAACCGCCGTGGCTATAGCAACGTGCTGGTGAAAGTTGGCGGAGCCCTTCGCGTCAGCGGCACTTGGCAGATTGGCCTCGAATCCCCGCGCCGGACGTGCTCACTGACAAACGAGGCGGTCGCCACCTCCAGCGCTTCGCGCCCCCCTCCCCCAGCGTGGCCAAACCGCCCCGTCCAGCTCATCGATCCGCGCACTGGATTCCCCGTTCAACATTCCACCATCGCCGTCAGCGTGCGGCACCCGGACTGCGCTCACGCCCAGGCCTGGGCGACCGCCCTCAACATCCTCGGACGCGACTCGGGGCTGCCCCTCGCTGACCGCCTCGGCCTGGCGGCTCAATTCGTCGTGCAAGGACCGGGCGGCGCTTTATCGGTGACCGGGACGCGCGCGTGGAATCGGAACGAACCGCCGCAGGGAACAGCGTCAGGTGCTCCGCGCTAAGCTCTCTACGAATCTGTTTAATCTGTTGAAGAACGACGCTGGGGACGTTTTCGAGGATTCGTCGAACCAGCAGGTGGTTCGAGAGTCTCACGGGGTGGCGGCCAGTTTCACTTCGAAGACTTTCGGCCACAACTTGCCGGTAATAAAGACTCGGTTCTGTTCCGGGTCGTAAGCAATGCCGTTCAGCACATCGGTCCCAGCTCGGTCCGCCTTCCCCAGCAATCCCCGACAATTGAGCACCCCGGTGATCAAACCGGTCTGCGGATGAATTCGGAGAATGGAATCCGCCCCCCAAACATTCGCGTAAATTTGCCCCTGGATGTATTCCAACTCGTTCAGGTGCCGGACAGGTCGCCCGCGGTGAAACACCTCCAGCGCCCGCGCGACGCGAAAGGTGTCCGGATCAATCCACCGCAACCGCTCGGTGCCATCGCTCAGAATGAGCCACCGGCCATCCGTCGTCAGGCCCCAACCCTCACTCTCGTAACTGAATTCGCGTTCAAGATCCAAACTTTCCAGGTCGTAGACAAAGCCCTTTCGGCTTTGCCAGGTGAGTTGAAAGATCTTGCCGCGTAAAACCGCGATCCCTTCCGCGAAGTATTCCGAGGGCACATTGACCTGCTTCAAAACCCTGCCG
Source organism: Verrucomicrobiota bacterium (assembly GCA_046346765.1). Lineage (GTDB taxonomy): Bacteria > Verrucomicrobiota > Verrucomicrobiia > Limisphaerales > SIBE01 > JAXMHN01. The sequence goes on from JAXMHN010000085.1 coordinate 12,554, forward strand.
GTCTTGATATCCACTTTGCGCAAACTAGATTGCCCGTTCAACCCGGTGCTCTCCAGGAGCATGCCCTTGGAAAAGACAAGGCCTTGGGTAAACGCCTTCCGATCGTGCGGCCACCAACTGGTCACTTCATACGCCACGGCTGCCGGCGCCGCGCTGGCATCCGTCGGCGTCGCCGATTTGGGGCGACCACTCCCACCCAGCAGCGCTGGCTCTTCGCCCTCGCCGCCGGCACCCGCCCGGCACGGCCCTATCAAGCACACGGAAAGCAAAAGGCAAACGACCCGTGAGCAACAAAGCGCTCCTCCGACCGGCGCCTGGCCCGCGTCGGCGCATCGCCCGTCCCTCAGCACGCCCGGGCGGCTCATGGCGGTTCGTTTCCCTTCGCCTTCCGTTCCTGTCATTTGTTTCATTCCCGACCTTTCGGACCCGTCGCGCGGCGCTTCACTTCCTCCACAAACTGTTCACGCTCGACCTCGGAAGCAAAAGCTCGCCGCGGCACGATGATGGCCGCGTTCCGGTCGACCAGCACAAACACATGCTGGGGGGCGACCGCCGCACTTCGCACCACCGACCAACGGAAAAGCGATTGATGCAACGACGACGTTTCGCCAATGCCCTCCTCGGTCAGGCTAACTTGCCGGGGTCCGAGGATATAACCCTGGCCGCTCGGCCCCATCATCCGCATTTGCAGACGGGACAGGATCATCAACCAGACCACGCCCGCGAGGACTCCGGCAAAGAAACTTAACAGATCAAAGCCTTGTCCCGATAAGGCCAGTCCGCCTCCCACGATCAGACCTAAACCCAGCGAGCTCGCCCAACGCAGCCGCCGCGATTTTCCCTCGCGTGCTCTCGCTTGCGTGACGTAGCGCACGAATGCGGACCAGTCATGGCGCGTCAATTCGGTCTGAATGGTCATGGACCTTAGGGCTTCGTTTCTAGCGCCTAAATACCGCCGCATCGGGCCGCCCACCCGATTGCAGGTAGGCCACCAGATCCAATATCTCTTCCCGGCTGAGCGTGTTGACCAGACCCTCGGGCATCGGGGAAAGCGCGGCCGGATTCAGCCCCTCCAACTCTGGCCTCGGCACCGTTTCGCGCGCGCCCGAAAGCAGGTCCGTCTCGATCACAACCTGCTCGGCATTCGCCCGCACCAACCTCCCGGTCACGCTCTCCCCGTTCCGGAGGTAAGCAGTCACATTCTGGTATTGCTCGGAGACCACTTTCGAGGGCTCCAGAATCGACTCGAGCAGGGAACGCGCATCATACTTGCTGCCGGCCCCGGTCAATTCCGGGCCCACCGCCCCTCCGTCGTTGCCAAAACGGTGGCAACTCAGACACTGAACCGCAGCGGCCTGCCGTCCCCGTCCGCCGTCGCGGCCTCCGACCAGGCGTTCCACGTCGGGCAACAGGTCCGCCAGGGTCATTCCCGAACGAACGGCCGCGCCACCGCCGGCACCGACACCGCCTTTGAAAGGGAACATCGATGAGCGCCGCCAGCGGCCTGCGCTCGGCCGGAGATAGCGTCAAGAACATCGGCCCGGAATTCTCGCAGCCGCCATCCGATCCAGGCGCCATCGACATAACGCCGGCCGACCTCCTCAAACCACCGCAGCAGCTCAGGGGAACGCTGCAAGGTGTCGCGGTTTCAACCACCAGTTCCAGAAATGCTCGCCGTTGCGGCAACGTCCAGCCGCCTCGCACATGGCGGAGCTGTGAGACATAATGAAACTGCTCCTCCCCCGTCGCTGCTCGCGCCAGCAGCGCAAGCGTCTGGCCGATAGCGCCGGGCGCATCCAGGTAGATGAGCAAACGGCTCAGCTCTCGATTCAACGGCCAGCTCCGCGCCGGATATTGCCGCTGCAATTCTTCGACCAGCAAAGGAACTGTCGCTGAACCTGGGCGGGCAGAACGAATGAGACTCACCTCCAGAACCCGGCACTTCATCAGCTTCTCTGCGTCCGCGAGCTGGTCCAGCGGAAATCGGCTGAGCGCGTTCAGGAGCGCCTCTTGCGCGGTTGTCTCCCCCACCCTGGCCAGCGCCAATAGAGCAGTGAACGCCGTCATCCGATTGGTTTCACCTAACGCTCGATCTTTCCAAGTGGACGGCGCTTGTCTTTCAAGCGCGAGGCGCGCCGCAAATCGAATGAAACGATCCGGATCACCCAAGTGCGGCCAGACGGTTTCCAGGGCAGCGGCCCCTCCTCCGGCCTCGACACGCTCGAGCTGGTGCAACAAAGCCCTTCTGTCCGCGCCCTCCGCCCAAACCGAGCTCGTCTGGGTCGACGCCTTCGCTTCCCCGCGCTTGCCAGCCGGTTCCGCCAAAACCGTCGCTGCTCTCGGCCGGACGCGATACAGACCCGATTGCGTCCCGCGTCCGCCGGTGATGAAGTACAAAGCGCCGTCGGGCCCGAAGTCCATGTCGGTCAGGTTCAGGGCGGTGCCGCGGAGAAAGGGTTCGTAAGTCGCGCCATAGCTGGACCCATCCGGTTGCAGATGCACGGCCAGGATTCGGCCATAGGACCAGTCCATCGCGAAAAGCGCCCGGCGCAATCGCTCTGGAAAACAGCTGCCAGTCGCAAAGCGGACACCTGTGGGCGAACCGATCCCGACGTTGACCACCGGGGGCAAGCTGTCTTCGTAGTAGTCCGGCCAGGTCCGCGTGCCATCGCGCCAGCCGTAATCCCCGCCCGCCACGAGATGCACGATTCGCGTCGGCCGATACCACGGTGTCCCCCAATCCCATTCCATGTCGCTGTCGAAGCCGAACAACTCGCCTTCGGGACTGAAATCGAACGCGTAGACATTCCGCATGCCGCCCGCCCAGAGTTACCATTCGCGTCCTCGGCGTCCGTCGCCAAAACGCGTGGCATTGGACGGCCTCCGCTGCGCTCACCTCCGTCGTTCCTCCGGATTGATCGAAAGCACATCCTGCCCGTAATGGCGCAGGGGCGACTTCGGGTGAAAGCCCCTTGGGCAGCTTCGTCCCGTTGCCGTGACCGTCCGGCCGTCCGGACCCAGCCGGACCGCGTGGTAACCATGCTCGCTCCCCCGGCAAATCCCTTGAGCAAGTGCCACCTCCTCCAGCGTCGAACCGGTCGTTCTGATTCGTATCAATCAGCCGATACAACCCAGCCCCTTCCGGACCGCGCGCATTGGCGTAGAGACTCCCGTGGGCATACAGCAACCCCATCGCATACCGGATCGGCGCCGGAATCGCTTCCACCCGCGCCACCTGCCCATCAGCGAAACTCAGCCGGAGCAGCGGCTTTTGGTCGCCTTCGGGCGAGATCGTCAGGCGACCGCGGTCATCAAACGCCAGGCAAATCCAAGATCCTTCATTCGGCTCCGCTGAGCGCAGCAATTGGACTTCGAAATCCGGCGGCACGGTTATCGATTCAGCCGGAGTCGCTCTGGCGTGCGATAGGACATTGTCCCAAGGCGCCATGCCATGCGGTCCGAAGCTGACCGCTGGGCGCCAATGCGCCGCGTTGAAAGTCAACGCCGACCAACCGGGCTCCTCGTTCGTCGAAACCAGCCAAGTGCCGTCGCTCACGACATTCGTCTCGCCGCCAAGTCCCAGTTGCACCAACAACCCGGCTGGGCCAGTCCGATTTTGCGCCCGGACTCCAAGCACATTCTCGCCTTGATTCAAGCGCACGCTGACCTCCGCCCGGACCGGTTCGCTCCACTGCTCGCAGCGTGCCACTGTCACTCCGTTCAGAAAGACCTCCGCCTTGTCATCCGCCGACATCGAAAGCCGGGCATTCCACAACAGCGGCGGGGTTCGAAAGGTCTTGCGGAAGTAAACGACCTGATCACCGGCCGCGGCCGAGTTTGTTTGGGGATGCCAAATCCATTCGGGCGTTTGCCCGCCGACACGGATCGCGACCAGGGACAACAAGGCCAATCGGGAGAGAAGACCGCACCTCCTGGAGCGCGCGCTCCGGCGGCGGTGTAGGATGGCAACCATATCGACCGCCAGCATACCTTCTCAGCCCGGAATGCGAAACATCGGAAAAACGCTGAAATGCTGAAACACTAAAAAGCTGAAATTGGCCGGCACCAGCCGCCTTCCACCCAGTCAGCTTTTCAGCTCTTCAGCTTTCCACCCCTCTTTCGTCCACTTTTTGGATGCAGCTGTCTCGGAATGAGTCAATTTAGGGCCATTTTGACCGATTTTAAGGAGTGGCGGTGTCTACAATTGTAGACAGAGCCGTTTTTGCGGCGGAGGTGAACCACGGATGCAAAGCAATCGTCCGGAGTAAACCGCCGGACCAGCCGCGCCCATCGAAGCGACTCTGACGCGGGCGTTGACGCGCGCGTCTTTCGGAGCAAACCCGATCAAAACCCGATGGCCCCCGATCGCGATCGGGTTTCCATCGGACTCGATCGGCGATGCCAGGAGAGAGGAGCGCGGAAGCGCGGAGCGAAAAGCGAGGGGCACCGTGGCCGGCAGAAGGAGGGACAGAGTGGAAGGCGGGCCTGCCCGCCGAAGCGTCAGCGCGGCGGCGGGGAAGACCAGCAGGCCCATTCTCTCTTTCAGCTTTTCAGCTTTTCAGCTTTTCAGCTTTTCAGCTTTTTCTTCAGAATCTCCAGATGAGATCGACGGTGAAGCGATCGTCGAAGATGCCGACAGGCGAGGACACTCCAGCTTCATAGGCGAAGCCCAATTCCACATTCTTATATATCTTGCTTCGCAGACCGCCACCGACGGTGAACTGGGTCTTGCCGGAAGCTTCGGTCGATCCGAAATTGATCAAGTCATAAAGTTCGGTATTCAAATCCACCGCCCCGAGGAGCTTGTGCTCTCCCTCGCTGAGCACGGTGTATCCGTTGGCGACGAAGAAAGGAATGAAGTAGCGGCAGACGTTGTAGTCCAGCTGCAAGCTGTAATGCGCCTGGGCCGTCTGATCATTGAAGTTGTTCGGCAGGCGAAAACCCACGTTGCCGGTCGTATGAAAACGGCCGAATCCTTTCGCTGCCGACACGAACAGGTTCCATTCACCCTCACCGCGCCCTTGTTGCACATCGGTGTTTCCCGTCGGCAGTTCGAACGTCAGTCCAGGAGTGAGAATGAACTCGTTTTCCGGGCGATCGACCAGGGCGTATTTGAAACCGGCCGCGATATTGGCCCAGCCATGGGTATGCTCGAGGGTCTTATCCGGCTTCATGTCGATGTAGCCGTCCTTGGTCGCGATCAAGGCAAACCGCTCGGTCACGGCCCAGCGCAGTTGGAGCGCATAAACCTGCACATCTCCGCCCAACGGGACCTTTCCACCGGCAAACTCGAACGTTTTGGGAAACCGGTGCTCCATAAAGATCGGCTGGGCTCCCGAACGGATAAACGGATCCTCAAAATAGATGGGGTTGCCAACTGGCGCGATGGTCTGGGATTTCCAGTCCACAGCGTCTTTGGCCGTTTGACCGCGGCCGCGGCAAGGCCACAGAAGGTCAGCGTCAACGCAATGAGACATCGTGATGGTTGTAGCATGGTTTGAACTGGGTTTTCAATTTGGGGGCGCCTCGGGATCGGATTCCGAACCAACTCAACGCCCATTCCGGATCATTCCATCGCTACAGCCGCTTGTAATTGACCTCGATCAAACCCGGCCGAACGGGTTCAACTGACCCGGTGGAGGATTCTGCTTTCCGTTCAGTGCATTTCGCGTATGAAGAAGGGGTATGCGTGACCCTGTTCCCAGGCACCAGCCATGCTCATTCTCCTGGATCGCTTTTGCCATCCTCGGCCCGGCTCTGGCCGTTCAAGCCCAACAAACTGGCCTCAATTCCGCGGCCCGACGCCGGCCAACTGGCCTCCCGCTGGTCTGGGCGGCCGTGGCAATTAACATCATCGTCTGGCGGAACTCGATCCCAGGGCGTGGATGCCGATGGTCATCGCCGACGATCATTTTCGGGGCGAACGTATCTGCAACCACCGCGGTCCGTTCAGGCACAGGGAAGAGCCCAAAAAGGATGCTGGCGGGCGATCGGCCAAAAACCACCTGGCGACGACATCGCCGGCTTCGCCCGAACTGGCCGATGGCCAGGTCGTTTGGACCACGGAAGTCGCGGCCACACCACCGTCCACCCCGGTGCACCTTTAAAACACCTACGCCTCGAGACACCCGTTACCGACGGCGAACACCCTACGTCTACTTCGCGCCGATCGGGCTGTTCTGGCTCGACATGACCGGCAAGGCTGTTCGTCGCGCCATTTGCACCTCGCAAAATGGCCAATGGCTGGGGAACCGCCGCTTCTGCCTGTGCTGCACCAAGACAGCGTCTTTGTGGTGAACGACAATCAAGAGGAATGTTTCTGGCCGCCTTCGATAAGCGCATCTTCAGCGATAACGCTGGCGCGGCGCGAGATGAGTCGAGCAATTGGTCGACGCCCTTCGTCTGGGAGAACCGGTTGCGCACCGAGCTGATTACGACTGGCCGCAACAAAGTGCGCAGCTACGATTTGTCCGGAAAGCTCCTTGGGAAGCGAAAGGACTTTCCACCATCACGATTCCGACCCCATTGGCGGCGGATGGCTTGCCTACCTGGTGCCGGCTGCGTCGGAGACAACTCCGAATCCGAATAAGCCGGTCCTGGCCGTCCGCCCGGGCGGGCAAGGCGACCTGACGCTCGCCGCCGGGACCACGAGCAGCCCGTCGATCGCTTGGCTGGCCGCCGCACGCCGCACCCTATAACCCCTCCCCCTCGTTTACGGGGGCCGGTTTTATGTCTTGTGGGACTTTGGCTTTCTCAGTTGTAGGGACGCCGCGACTGGACGCGAGATCTACGACAAACAGCGGATCAAACCGGACGGGTCCACTGCATTCACCGCTTCCCCTTGGGCCTACCGCGACCGCGTCTTCTGCCTGAGCGAGGACGGCGACGCTTATGTCTTCAAAGCCGGCGACTCTTTTCAGCGCGAGCGGGTCAACTCACTCGGCGAGATGTGCATGGCCACGCCGGCCTTGGCCCGCGGGAACCTGTTTATCCGTTCGATCGCCGCTCTCTACCGGATCGAAGAAAGACACTGACGCGCTCCAGAGACGGAGCCTTTCGCGCTCAGCCTCGCCGCGCCGCCCGACCCGCTTCTCCCTTGCCGCCGGGGGCATTTTGCCGTTGCATCACCAGCCGATTCGATGAACGGAACGAACGAGTTGCTGGCGATTCTGATTTTCGCCCTGACCTACCTGCTGATCAGCGGCCGCCGGCTCAAAATCCTGCCGCTCAATCGACCGGCTGCCGCCCTCCTCGGCACCGTCCTGATGGTCGCGAGCGGCGTCATGACTCCGGAACGGGTCTATCGCGCCGTCGACTACGACACGCTCGTCCTCCTCCTCGGAATGATGTTGATCTCGGCTTACCTTTACCTGGCGGGCTTCTTCGAGTGGGCGGCGGACTACATCCTGCGGCGGGCGCCCAGCCCGCACCTGTTGCTCCTCTATCTCAGCGTGACCTCCGGTTGCCTTTCCGCCCTGCTGGTGAATGACACCGTCTGCCTGATGCTCACGCCGCTGGTCGTCGCGGTCATGGTCCGCGGCCGACTGCCGCTCCCGCCTTACTTGCTGGCGCTGGCGATGAGCGCCAACCTCGGGAGCGTGGCCACGCTGGTGGGCAATCCCCAAAATATGATCATCGGCCACTTGTCGAATATCCCCTTCGTCCACTTCTCTCAATCGCTGCTGCCGGTGGCCGTCGCCGGCCTGGCCATACAATATGCCGTCCTCTCGGTCGGCTTTCGCGCCCAACTCAACCACGTTTCCATCCAGCGCCCGACCGAGCCTCCTCCCCAGCTCAATCGGCCTCTGCTCGTCTTGTCGTTTTTCGTTCTGGCTGCCGTCTTCGTCGGCTTCCTCGCCGGCTTGAACCTGGCTTGGACCGCCTTGGCCGGCGGCGCCGTCATGATGGTCCTGGGTCGACGCGACACCCACGATGTCCTGAAGCTGGTCGACTGGCATCTGCTGCTTTTCTTTGCCGGCCTCTTCGTCGTGGTTGAAGGACTCAACGGCACTGGCTTGCCCGATCAAATCCACAATCATCTCCAGCACCTCTTTGGCGCCACCGCGTCGCAACAGGCCTGGAACCTGGCCTGGTTC
>JAXMHN010000086.1:0-20563 GCA_046346765.1 Verrucomicrobiota bacterium
TGTGTTCGCGCGTCTGCGGCATGGGACCGTCCGCAGCACTGACCACCAGAATGGCGCCATCCATCTGCGCCGCGCCGGTGATCATGTTCTTGACGTAGTCAGCATGACCTGGGCAATCGACGTGGGCGTAATGGCGGGTGTCAGTTTCGTATTCGACGTGCGACACCGCGATGGTGACGGTTTTCGTGGCGTCACGGACCGTGCCACCCTTGGTGATGTCCGCATAGGAAATCGGTTTGGCGAATCCTTTCTTGGATTGCACTTGGACGATGGCAGCCGTCAAGGTGGACTTGCCGTGGTCGACGTGGCCAATCGTCCCGACGTTCACGTGCGGTTTCGTTCTCTGGAATGCTTCTTTAGCCATTGCGATTTCCTAATTTATTATGTTGTGCTGCGGTTCAATCCGAAACTGGAGCCCATGATCAGGATTGAACTGATGACCTCATCCTTACCAAGGATGTGCTCTACCAACTGAGCTACATGGGCAATAGCTGTCGAGTCCTGTTGCTAAAAACGACAAAAAAACCCAGAAATCCCAACATCCTTCGCAAAAAAGCGACTGGGATTAATGGCGTTCTACTCTTTCACAAACAGAATATTGACCCCGAATATAGGTCCGTGCCAAGTCGTGTCAATGGTTTTCCTGAAACATTTTTCAGGCCCGCAACCCCTTGCCAATCCGGCGCCCTCAATCAATTCCAACACCTCCCGCACGCCAGATTCCTTCCCCTGCCAGCCCATGCGGCCGCGTATCGGCCCGCCAAGTGCTACCACCAGCCCTTCCCCGATGCAAGTCTTCCGCGGAGGCGACATGGCCAAATGTCAATGTTAGTGGAATTTCGCCCTCAGAACGGGGCGCATCAGCCACCTTAGTGACTGCAAGGCTGCAGTTTACAAGTCAAATGACCGGTCTTACAGACGGCACTTTCCCGGTCGTTCCGCCAGCGAGGACACTCCCAAATGCCAAAACGGAGCCGGCCGGTAGACCAGCCTGCTCCGTGCCACAACCCGCTCGTATCCCGATCTACGTGAGAATGCCAATGCTCACAAAGGGGCACATCAACTGAAAATCTCCGCTATTGAAATCGGCGTTGACGTGGCCGCTGTCGCTCCCTGTGGAGTAATCGAACGTTGGCGTAACTTCAATCACAGTGACCGCGTTCGGCGGCAGAAGAAAATGAGTGTAACCCAAGGCGATCGTGCGAAACACACTCTCAAGCTCGATGGCCCCCACGTCGCCGAATCCGCCCCCGTGAGTCTCGACCGTCTTGACGGTTTGGGCCTGATCGACCTGAAAGAACGGTTCCGTCGGCGGGTGATTCCACCATTCAAATACATGCAACCGCCCTCCCACAGTAATCTTAGCGAATCGCGAACCTGGCCAGAACCCACCTCCTTGGGAGGCCCGGAGCTGGCCGCTAAAGAGTAAAAAGGCATCGATATTGACGACCGCGATCCGGTCACTCGGATTTCGCCAGATGAAGTAGAACCCAAGTTCCTCGTGACCCTGCGTTTTGCCGGAATCAAGCGTGACTTTCGCCGAACTGCGGAAAGGCGCCACATTCGCATCCATGAATTCCAACCCTTGGGTCGGCCAGATCAGGAACGGTTTCTCCAACACCACCCGAACCGGTTGAGGATCATCCGCTGCCGTAATGAGGGCTTCAAAGGCCTGCCGCTTGCCATCGATCGCCTGGGCAAACTTGGCTAAGACCCCGGCCGACTGCTTGATCCCCGCCGCCCTCTGCTCTTCCGCAATGCGCGCCAAGTCGGCCTGATTGCGGGCCAGGATTTCGTCGAACTTGCCAGTCTCAAGACCCTTTTTGGCGGCTTCGTATTGGATCGACTGCCAGGCGGCCCGCTGATTGGCCACAATCTCCGGGCGCTCGGACACCGGTTGGGGCAGTGAGAAGGCATTCTGACGGGCTTCTTTGATCGCGGCCAAATCCTTCGCCGCCTTCAATTCGGCGGTGATTTGCCCCAAATCATCCTGAGGCGCGGTGGAACGAGTAGTAGCAGCTTGGTTTTTGGCCATGATAGCGTGGTTTGGTAGATGGTATGGTTGTCAGCTTTCCAATGCTATTCAGAAATGGTGGTCTTCCTGACAATAAATGGCGCTCTTTCGGAAGTGAAAGAGAGGCCTTCCCCTGGTGACTCGGACCAAACCCGATGGAATCCCGATGCAAACCCGATCGCGACCCGATGCCGATCCGGTCTTGTTCGGCTCTAATCCGGCCTTGGATCGGGTTAATTGAAGATAAATGAACCATTCCAGCTTGCCGCTGGGGAAGAGTTGCGCTAATGGATGGGCGTGTGCCTGTCCACTCGAGGCCGTCCCGCCGGGGACGGCCTCTTTGCTGGGTCTCTCTCAAAAACAGAAGATCCGCGCTGAGCGCGGATCTTCGCGTTACCCTTTTAGATGCACCTTGCGGCGCAGGCGTTGGGCGTCAACGCTGCCTATGACGCAAGCAGCGGCAACCGGTTAATCCCAACATTGCGATCACAAGAAGGACGGCCGAACTCCCAGCGTCCGGAACCGTTTGGGTAAATGGAACATCATCGTAAATGCGTTGTGCCAGTGCGGACTGGGTGACGTGGGCGAACGTCACCACAGTCACGATCGCTGACAGAATTCTCATCATTGGATCCTTTCGTTGAGGTTAGTTGGACGTGCGGGCGGCTGACGGACACAGGAGAGCGTTCGGAGCGACGGGCGCCGAACTCCAGCCGTCCTTAAGGACTCTCCGACAGGACTGGAGCACGTTACTGTCGGATTCTTTGACACAGTGACTTATTCTTGGCCTACAACTGTTCAAACAATTGACCAGCGAGGTTGGTAACCGCGCGGGTGGAAGGCCGGACTACAGCCGCCAGGTTACCATCCGACCGGGAGAATTGTTTAATACAAATGAGGCCAGCCTGTAGCTGGTCTCAGGCACACTGTGCGGCTCTCTGAAAAGAGGGTCGCGCATTTTTTTTTGCGCGGACAGGGCGGTCTTGAAGGAGGAGCCCGGCGACAAAGGCGGAGACTTATTCTGATTCCTGCCAAAGCGCGGTAATTTTGCCCGCTTTGTCCCGGACAAAATGAATGAGCAGCGCCGCCGAGTCGAAGCGTCCCCGGTAAAGGTACTCGCGGCGTTCGTCATCCTGGACTTTTCGATCGAGCAATTCGAGTTGCTGGAGCGAACCGAGGGATCGAACGCCTTCCGACATGTCGGGAAGGGATTGCACCAGAACTCTGTGCATCTCAGCGGTAAATGGCTCTGGCTCCACTCGACCGGCGCGCACCATCTCTTCGACGCGCCGCAGCAATTGAGTCGTTTCAGGTTCAAGATCGCCGATCGATTTTCGCTCCGGGGGCTTTAAGGCGGGCACGAAGAACGCCGCCAGGTCGCGGGCAAGCTTGCCAGGGTTGTCGGGACGGGCATTGATGAGCAAGATCACGGAGAGGTCGTCATCGAGGAAACGGACGATGTAGCTGCTGAAGCCGGTGGCGTGACTGCCGGAGTGTTCGACGAAGCGGTGAGGAGAGGTGCCGCCAATGCCCCAGCCGAAACCATAGGCCGACGAGTTGCCGTTGTTCAACTTGGTGGGATGCCACATCTGCTCGAGGCGGGCTGACGGCAGCACCCGGCCGTTGCGCAGGCCGAGATCCCATTTAGCCATGTCGTCGACGGTCGAGAGCAGGCCGCCTCCCCCATAAGCCAGGATGGATTCGGCAATAAACTCGCCGTTGACCAACTGATCGGGCTGCCGGATGTACCCGGCGGCCCGGTCCGGAATGATGGCGGACCAACTCATGACGCGGGTCCGTTCCATGCCCAGCGGCTGAAAGACCCGCTCCCGCAGGAATGCGCCGTAGGTAACGCCCGTGAACCGCCGCACGATCATAGCCAGCAGGTGGTAGTTCGAATTGCTGTAGGCATAGCGCTCGCCAGGCGGAAACTCGAGCGGCCTGGCGGCCGTGGCCCGGAAGACTTCGTCGTCGGTCACTTCAAGCCGAAGGCTGGCGGTCGGATCATTGATGAAGTCCTTGATGCCGCTGGTATGCGTGAGCAGGTGGCGAACGGTCATGGATTTCCAGATCGGCGGCGTCTCCGGCAGGCATTCCGACACCGGCTGGTCGACCGTTAGTTTCCCCTCCTCCACCAGCATCATGATGGCGGTTGCGACGAACGGTTTGGTGACCGATTGGATCTGAAAGACGGTGTGAGGACTGACTCGCGTCCCTTGCTCAACATTGGCCAAGCCGTAACCGGCCATCTTAACGACCTTGCCGTGGTGCACCACCGCTACAGCCGCTCCGGGTAAAAGAGTCTGTTGGAGGTGGGCTTGGACGTAGTCGTCGACCTGATCGGCGCGCCCGGGCGGAAGAAGAGCGAGGCCGCCGCACAAGGCCAGAAGCGGGATCGAAGAGCGCATGTCGGACGGGCGCGAAAGGAAAGAAGCTCAGGCCTTTGGCTTCTGCTTGCCTCCAAGCCACAGGTCGATCGGACGGGTAACGCCTTTCGGTCGGAAAGGCAGATCCACTCGCGCGCCGATGCCGGCCGACTGATACCCCGCGCAGAGGACTTCCTGGACAACGCGGCCATCTTCGCCGGTGGCTTGCGGGGTATCCTTGCCGCGCACACAGCGAGCGAAGTGATGCATTTCCTGGGGAAAACCATAGTTCCACAACTCCTCGAAGACTGGCCAACTCCATCCCTTGGTGGAGGGGGCCTTTTCGACGGCATAGCCATAGCCATATTCGCTATAGGTATGGAGGGCGTTGCCCATATGGAGGTCGGCATAGGTCAAGCCGCCTTCGCCGTAGATTTCAACGCGGTCTTCCATGCCGCCGCGGCGGGCCCAGCTGTCTTCCACCACTCCTTTGGCGCCGTTCGCGAAGTCCAGAATGCAAATGCAGTCGTCCTCGCCCTTGGTTTTGTCTTTGTGGACGTAAGTGCCCATGTGGCAAAGAACGGACTTGATCGCGGAGCGGCCGAGAAACCAGTAGCAGAAGGCGATGCCGTGGCAGCCCATGTCCATGAAGACGCCGCCACCGGAGCGATCGACATCCCAAAACCAGGGGGCGTGGGGGCCAAAATGCTTCTCGGTTTGTTTGACCATGTAGACCTGACCAAACGCCCCATCATCGGCCATTTGTTTCGCCTTAACGTATTTCGGCGTGAAAAAGAGCTCTTCCGCGTAGAGGAGCAAGACGCCCTTGCGTCGGCAGGTATCAATCATCAAGTCGGCCTCCTCCAAAGTCATGGCCAGCGGCTTTTCACAAACGATGTGCTTGCCGGCATTGGCCGCGTCCACTGTCATGACGGCGTGCAGTTGGTTGGGAGCAGCAATCGTGATCATTTCGATCTCCCGATCGGCCAGCAACTGGCGGTAATCGGTGTAGGACCGAGGCAAGCGATGTTTGCGCGCGAACGCCTCCGCGTTGCCGGGAGTGGGCGAGGCAACGGCCACGACTTCAGCTTCATCCGGCATTAACCGGAAGGACTCGGCATGAATGTCGGCTTGGAATTGGGAACCGATAATCCCCACTTTGACTCGTCCGGTTGCGCTCATACGTAGGTTTTTGCCGCGGAATGATTGGCTGCGTGCGCGCTGACCATAGCAAGGCGCCGCGACCGGCGGAATGCTTTTCTTCCGGGAGGACTAGCGGCAACCGCAGAAGTCAGGGCCAGCAGCGGCGCCCTCAGGAAATCGGTCGCCCCTTTGATCGCATACTGTGACGAAAACAGCTGGAATTCGATCGGTTCGCGATCAAGGGCTGACCCAGTTTTCGAAGGCGAGCAGTTTGGGACAAGCTCTGGCAGGACTAACAATACTAGGGCTTGCTGGCAGGAACAGGCTTCCACTTGTCCAGGAAGGCCATCACTTTCCGGGGGTCATGATGGTCCCCTTCTTCGAGTTGACCGGTGTCCTGGGTCGTGAGCCGGTTGCCGTCGCTGTCCAGCACCACGAGGACAGGCAGCCCAAACCGGGTCGGATTGCCATAACGCTGGACGATCGCGTCGTTGTGGGGATGACCGTCGACCTGATCGACGTCGATCAGGACCAACACGTAGTTGTTCTTGAGCTGGGCGGCGATCTCAGGATTGCTGTGGAACAACCCGCTGAGCTTATGGCACCAACCGCACCAGTTGGCGCCGAACTTCAAAAGAACCCGCTTGTGTTCAGCTTGCGCGGTCTTGAGCGCCTCCTGGATCTGTTGGTTGCCGTTCGCTTTGCGGTCGTAAATGTCGGGGCGCGGCTTTTGGGCCGGTGCGTCGGCGGCGAGCGCGGTGGTGGCAAACGCGACGAGCAGGCCAGCCGCGGTGATCACACGTTTCATAGATTGGGAGCGGTTTCCATCTTGGACAACATGGCCGCCTCCGTGTTCAAGGGCGGCTCGGATTGGCCGCCCCGGGATGGCAGGCGCCCCTCAAGGCTGACTGGCAGAGGCATCATGCCAGGCCACGCCGCAACCAAAGGCCACCAGAACGACCGCGACCAGACAAGTAATCACAACTCCTCCTCCCATTTCACTTCGCAACGCCTGGCGGACGGCCCGAAACTGTTCGCCCAGGCGCGCAACTCGGCGGCGCGCAGTTCGCGAAGCAATTCGCGATTGGCCGGCGTGACCGGGATGCGGATGGAGGCCAGCCGGTTTTTCTTACGGGCGGCCAGATGGTGCACGACAAAGGGGATTCGGTTCTGTGCCTTCCGAGGAGGCGGGGTTCCTTCGGAAGGAATCGGTTCAATTCTCATGGGCAAAGAACTACCGCGCCTTGCGCCCACGAACAATAGTCCTAAAGAACCATGCTGCTCATTCGTAAAGGGTTGGCTGTTTGCGCCAGTCCTTGTCTTTCTCATGGGCGAATTGGGCCACGCGCGGACGTCGTTCGCGCAGGCGGACCGATTCGATCCCGGCATAGTATCC
Organism: Verrucomicrobiota bacterium; assembly: GCA_046346765.1. Taxonomy (GTDB): domain Bacteria; phylum Verrucomicrobiota; class Verrucomicrobiia; order Limisphaerales; family SIBE01; genus JAXMHN01. Next base: position 6,920 of record JAXMHN010000086.1, read on the forward strand.
TTGGGATCGAGCGTTCTTGCCGACACATTCCAGCCGCACGGTGTAGGTGCCGGGATCGGGCCAGAAATCGAGCAGGTGAACCTCCGCGTTGACGAGCTTCGAGCTGAACAGATCGAACGGGTTGCCGAGTTTAACACCGTTCAGGAACGCTTGATAGCGGCCGAAGTCCTCAGCCTTGGTCACGTTCAACAGCAACCGGAGCGGCTCCTTGTTCGTCACGACGAGCGGCAGTTCCAGCCACGCGTTCTCCGGCTGCTTGGGCATATACAACAGCTGCTTGCCGGGATACAACTCGAGCTGCTGCGCGGTCGCTTCCCCATCCCCGTGGTGTGCCGCGCCGACGAAGTCGCGCCCGGAGGCGACGACGCGGTCCAGGTTCGGCAGCTTTCGCTCGCGCGCGTGCGGGGCGCGTTCCTGGAAGGTGGGCTGACCGGTTTGATACCAAAAAGCGACGCTTGAATAATCGTCCTCGCGCTCGTTCCAGCTCATGCTTTTGTGGTCCGGATTTTCATCGGGGGAAATCCAGCCAAAATGCTCCATCGTCACCTTGATACCGGTGTTGAAGACGAGTGGATCGGCCAGGTGCCAGCGGTAGGCGCTGGTGTGCCCTCCAACAATGCCCCATTGATCAAAATAGGGGACACCGAAGAACGGCGTTGTGGTCGTTTTCAAGCCCCACGCGGACAGAAAATAGTCCTCGGTTCCGGTGCCCCAGATGCTCGGCTTGCTTTCGCCATCGATATAGATCTTCTCGTCGCCTTCCCCGAACCAGGATGGACTGCGCGTCCGCACACTCAAGACGGTGCCGACATAGTGTCCTTTGCCTTTGGTATCGAGCAGGACATAGTCGTGTCCCTTTTGGGCGGGATATTCCTGGCGGTACTGCGCATAGAAGTAAGGGGTGTCTCGGGGCAGGCTTTTCTTCTTGATCCAATCGATGTTGTAGTAGAGGAGGCTGATCTGTTTCTCACTCTGATTGACAATCTCGATGCGGGCCGATTTCCGAAAAGGCATTTGCCAGAAGCAATTGTAGGAATCGGCATCCTCCACCACCACCGGCAAACTGGTCACCTCCCGCCGGGCGCCAAAGGCATTGGCGAAAAAATCGCCGACGGGCGCCTCGACCGCCGGCCGCGCGTTGCCATCCCAGAACATCCGCAGCAGCATTTCCTGGTGATCGGCTGAGCCGGCCTTCGCCCAATCTTGCGGTTCGGGCCCGAGGAACGTCAGCCAAATATGGGTGATGACGCCCGGACCGGTTTCATCAAGGAGGACATGGGTTTCACCCGGCGGCACGCGGAAGTTGTCCCAATTGCTTTGTTCGTCGAGATCCCCGCGCGGGTCGGCTCGGGGATTCAGCTTGCGTTCCGCGGCGCCCCGCCGGACTTCGCCGACCCGCATCGTCGACGTGCTGCGCATGCTGCGTCCGTCCTGCGGCCGGGCCAGATCGCCGAGGAGGCCGGCGGCCTGGGCCTGCCAGCAGGCCAGGGCCAAGAGAAGCCCACAGTAAAGCCGCCCACCGTCGTGCCGCCGCGTCCACAAAACCCGCCGAATTCGCTGTTGGCTGTCTGAATGCATAGGAGTGAGGGAGTTTTCTCGGATTGTCGGCCACCGTCATAAGCCCGCCGGCGTTCAGAGGCAATCGCAGAAGTGGTCTAATATTTCTCGGGCGCGTGTCCTGAACCCCCTTCGCCATTCGTCGGAGAGATGACTGTGCAAACCATCAAACTGTGAAAGGCAAAACGATGAAGACAACATTCGCTACCGTGACCACCGCCCTCATCCTGGCCGCTGCTTTCTCCAGCAACGCCGGCGAGACAAGCCCTACCGCCGCGGGCCAACGCCCGTTCGACCAATTGAAATCCCTCGTTGGGACGTGGCAAGGCAAGACGGACATGGGGCAAGGTCCGATCGACATGACGGTCCGGTTCCGGCTGCTGGCCGGAGGCACGGTCGTGGAAGAGCGCGTCTTTGAAGGCACCCCGAACGAAATGGTGACGATGTACTACGAACAGAACGGCAAGCTGGCTTTGACCCATTATTGCGTCATGGGCAACCGACCGGCCATGGTCATCGGCTCGGCCAACGGCAAAACGATCAAGTTCGATTTCGACAAATCCTGCGGGATCGACACGGCCAAGGAATCGCATATGCACGCCCTCACCATGACCTTCGATGATGCCGACACCATCACCACCAGCTGCCAAGCCTTCATCGGCGGTAAGGAAATGGACGACCACCCGACCACGCTCAAGCGGATCAAGAGCTAAGACTTGGGGCGGCGAGCGGCGGCTGGGCTTTAGCAGCCAGCCGCCGTTTCATCAGGCGTCGTTCAGCAAGGCCGCGAGTTTCTGCACGGTGGTCATGTTCCGCATCGTGCCCGCGGGCAATTTCAACGCCTTTACTTCCGGCAGACTCCAAACCACCGAATCGCTCATCCGCGTGCGACACGACCAATAGATCTCGCGGCCCACCACGGCGAATGCATCGATTTCAGTTTTGACCGCGATGAGCTTGTTTTCCGTGGCGGGATCAAGAGGCTTGCGGAGAAAGATCAGGTAAATACCGCCGCCAGGCGATCTTGATTGGAATGGCTGCCGGCCGGCAGCCGCAGCCACTTCCCGGCTGTCGCGGAGGTAAGTGTCCACCTCGTAGCCAAGCGACTGAAACAAGTGCGCCTCGATCGCCGCTTCGAGCTGGGCGGGCTTTGTGGTTTTGGTCTCGAAGAGCACATTGCCGCTGGCGATGAACGTGGAAACGTTGGCGAGACCCAACTCCTGGAACAAGCTGCGGAGTTGATCCATTTTCACTCTCCGGCGGCCGAGATTGATGCCGCGCAATAAGGCGACGAACCGGTGCATAAGCCTGCGCTGGTATAGAGCGAGATGCGGATGAAGACAAGCGGGACTGCGGAGACGGTGATGCCAAGGAGCGGAGCTTGGTCGAAGGGAAGTGCCAACGCGTGCAACCTTGCCTCGGTCCTGCCACCGGTTCCTGATTGCCCACTTGACCGCGTGGATCGATCCTGCCACACATACCCCATGAGTAAAGCCCTCCTGGTCACGCTGCTGGTCCCTTGTGCCACGCTGCTGAGTTCGGCGGAAGATTACGTCTTGCACACCTTCAAACGCATCCAGATCACCGACAAGTTCTGGTCGGAAGGAGCCTACTTCGGCGACTTCAACAAGGATGGCCATATGGACGTCGTTTCCGGCCCATTCTGGTACGAGGGTCCGGATTTCAAGACGAGCCATGAGTATTACCCGGCCACGGACTCCTTCAAACGCAAAGCCAGCGGTGGCAAGGAAGAGGTCGTGCCGGGATTCGAAGGAGCCCTCGGCTCGCAAAATGCCTACTCCAATGACTTCCTCACCTATGCGCACGATTTCAACGGCGACGGTTGGACTGATATCCTCATCATTGGTTTTCCGGGCGCGGAGACGTTTTGGTACGAGAATCCTAAAGGCAGCGGCAGTGGCCATTGGGCGCGGCACGTGGCCCTCGATGTGACCGACAACGAATCGCCGACCCTGACCGACATCACCGGGGACGGCAAACCGGAACTGGTCTGCAATTCGAAAGGTTATTTCGGTTACGCTGAGCCGGATGGGAAGGAACCAACGAAGCCGTGGAGATTCCATCCCATCTCTCCGAACAACAATTATCACAAATATACGCACGGGCTTGGGGTGGGCGATGTCAACGGAGACGGGCGCATGGATTTGTTGGAAAAGGATGGGTGGTGGGAACAGCCCGGCTCACTCGCCGGCGATCCGGTCTGGAAACAGCATCGGTTTCCATTTGCTCCCGGCACAGGCAGCTCCCAGATGTTTGCCTACGACGTGAACGGTGATGGACGCAATGACGTCATCACCAGCCTCAACCCGCACGGGTATGGTTTCGCCTGGTACGAGCAGCTCAAAGGCGACGGAGAGCCACAATTCAAAAAGCACCTCATCCTCAATGAACCGACGGAGAAAGACAAGCGGCCGGAGCCGAACTCCTACGGCGTCATCTTCTCACAGCATCATTCCGTCGACTTCATCGACATGGACGGCGATGGTTTGAAGGACATCGTCACCGGCAAACGCTTTTGGGCGCATGGTCCGAGCGGAGATGTGGAGCCCAACGCTCCGGCCGTCCTTTATTGGTTCAAGCTTGTGCGTCATCCGGAACATCAGGCGGACTTCGTGCCCTATTTGATCGACGACAATTCAGGCGTGGGAACGCAAGTGGCCGCCGCCAGCCTCAAACCAGGCACTTTGCCTAGCGTGGTCGTCGGCAACAAACGAGGGACCTTCGTTTTCGTGCACGAAGTCAAGAAGGTCAGCAAACAGGAATGGGAAAAAGCCCAACCGAAAGGACTGGCCAGTCTGGCCAAGTAGGCCGGGGCGCGTCAGCCGGTCCAGGCCGTTCCGGCCGGCTTTTACGCCAGAATGCCGCCAATCAGTTCCGGCTCGACCACGCCGGTCAGTTTCTGGTTCAAGCCGCCGTAGAAATAAGTGAGCTTGTGATAGTCGAGCCCCATCAGGTGTAAAACGGTGGCGTGCAGGTCGCGGATATGATGGCGATTGACGGCCGCTTCATGGCCGAGTTCATCCGTCTCGCCATACGCTGTGCCCCCTTTGACTCCGCCGCCTGCGAGGAAGTAGGTGAAGCCCTTCGGATTGTGATCCCGCCCGTTGCCGTTGCCTTGGACCACTGGTTGCCGGCCGAACTCCCCACCCCAGACAACTAACGTCTCGTCGAGCAGCCCGCGCTCCTCCAAATCGGTCAGCAGGGCGGCGATCGGTTGGTCGATCTCCGGACAGTGGATTTTCAGGTTCTCTTCCACGCCGTTGTGAGCGTCCCAGTTCTGCTGCTGATGGCCACCCCCATGATAGATCTGCACAAAGCGAACGCCGCGTTCGACCAACCGGCGGGCGATCAAGCACTGCCGCCCGAACGGCGCCGGGCCGAGCGCCAGGTGATGCTCCGGCTTGGGACAATTGAGACCATAAAGCTCTTTCGTCGCCTCGGTTTCCTGCGTCAGGTCCAGGGCTTCCGGCGCCGTCGTCTGCAGTTGGAAGGCGAGTTCATAGCTCGCGATACGGGCCTGGAGCTCGGAGTAACCCGGGCGCGCGGCCAGATGCTCCGCATTGAACTCGTTCGCCATGCTGATGAGGTGCCGCCGCATTTCCGGCGTGTTGCCGGAAGCGTTGGAGAGATTCAAGATTGGCTGGCCAGCCGAGCGGAAGACGGTGCCTTGAAAGGCCGCTGGCATAAACCCGCTCGACCAATTGGCCGCACCGCTGATCGGCCCGCCGCGCGGATCGAGCATGACGACATAGCCGGGCAGGTTTTGGTTGACGGTACCCAATCCATAAGCGAGCCAAGACCCCATCGAGGGATATCCTTGAATGATCCGGCCGCTGTTCATTTGGAGCATGGCCGACCCATGGGCAAACGAGTCCGCATAAAGGGACTTGATCACCGCCAGCTTGTCCATTTTCTTCTCCAAGTGCGGGAGCAGGTCACAGCACCACAGCCCAGACTGGCCGCACTGTCGAAACTCGCGCTTGCTCGCCAGGAGCGTTGAAGGGCGCACATCCCGCCGGCGAATCTCCATATCGACCGTCTGCCCGTGGCGCCTCTGCAGCTCAGGTTTATAGTCGAACAAGTCCATCTGGGAAGGTCCCCCGTACATGAAGAGAAAAATGCACGATTTGGCCTTCGCCCGAAAGTGCTGCTCCCGGGGCCGAAGCGGGTTCAAATCCCCCTCAGGCGCCGCGCCCCGGGCGGAGAAAAAGCCGTCCTCATCCAAAAGCGCAGTCAGGGCCACGCCGGCAAATCCAGCGCCCATTTGCCAGAGGAACTCGCGACGGGTGCCGGAACACAGCCCCGCGCGCCGCAATCCCGGAGCGTTTTCGCCTTTAGTCGACATAAACGAATTCGTTGAGGTTAAACAACAGGAGGCAAAAGGATTCCCAGCCCTGTTGCTCCGCACTGGACCAGCATCCGCGACGGCTGGGCTTTGCCTCCGCGCTGTCGGCGCCCGGAGCCCACCGGCCACCCGCCGTGGTGATGGTCAGATCGTCCAGGCTAAGCGCCGCGCCCAGACTGCGCACGCCGAAGCGTCCCGGCCCAGTGACGGGGGCTGGATCGACTATGTCCAACGCGGGTTTGGGGCGGAATCGAGGTGCGCCCGCCGCCACCGCCGATTCCGTTACAGGCTCCCCGATCCAAACTTGGACGCGAGGGCCGGTCACTTCCAGGCGGAGGGCAAAGGCGCGCCCCGTCGGGAATTTGACCGGTTCTCGGCACAACAGGGTTATGTTGGTCGTGTGCCGGTGCAAAAGCACCTGCTGGTGACGCGGGTCGAGGAGCAGCTCGTAGCCGCGATGCTCCTGCTTATCAGCCGAACTCCGGAACAGCAGCGAGGCGGATTCGAGGGCTGGGTCGAGCCAAACTGTGGCGCCGACTGAGCCGTCCTCGAAGCGCGATTGATCCCAAAGGGCGAATGGTCCTCGTTGCCGGTCCATCGTGCGAATACCTTCATAAGCGCTCGACCAGCGTCCAATGTAATAGCTCCACCCGTCCCCTGGGCCGCGCAGATATTCCGAAGGCCGCAGCTGCTTCATGTAATCACCGAACAATGAGTTGGGCGCGTCCGGACGAAAAGTAAGGCGGGTTGCGATTTGCTGATAGGCGTTAGCCTGCTCGCGCACAAATTGGAGGGACCGCTTCACTTCGAGGGCGGTCGGAGACCGGCCCAGCGCAAGGTAATAGGCCAACTGCACCCGGCTCTCCGGCGTCGATGCCTCACGGAACAAACGGGACGCGAAGGCTTGCGCCCGCTGCTGGGCCCAGCCGCCATTCAGCAGCATCAAAGCCTGCGGCGCGACCGTCGTGGTGGGGCGCTCCGGCAAGGGCGAAGTGGTATTGCTGTAGTCGAACGCCTCCAACAGCGGGACGAGCATCGTTCGTCGAATGTAAATGTAGATGCTGCGCCGCGCCTGTTCCGCGGGGCTGGATCGATCCCAATCCAGGCCGGGCCGGGATTCGCCGGCCAGAACCTCTCCATCCAAGTGCGGAAAAAACCCGCGACCGCCCATCGCCGGAATCAGCTCGCCGCTGACGCTCAAAGCCGCATCCCAGACGTTCTCGGCCTCCAGCCGACGCAAGCGCTGACGCCACAGCCACTCGTCGCCGGGATCGGCTGACCGGGCGGCCTCATTCTCTGTCCGCGAGGAGAGCCGATAGGTGTTCGAAAGCAGGATGAGCCGGTGGAGGCGCTTCCAAGACCAGCCTTGCTCCATGAATTCGGCCGCCAGCCAGTCAAGTAATTCCGGATGGCTCGGCGCGGTCCCGGCCCGGCCAAAGTCAGCCGTGGTCTTGACGATCCCCTGCCCGAAGTGGTGGTGCCACATACGATTCACAGCGACGCGCGCTGTGAGGGGGTTGTCCCGGTTCGCAATCCAATCGGCCAGAACCTGCCGCCGTCCGCTCGACGGCGCCCCCAACCTGGCCTCTGGAATTGCCGGCTTCTGCCCGCCAAGCACGGTCAGGAAGCCAGGCTGGACTTCCGCCCCTGGTGAATTGGCATTGCCGCGAACAAGAATATGGGTTGGCAAAGGGCGGCCTTGCCTCTCCCGCACGCCCAAGGCCCATTCGAAGGGAAGAGGCTCGTTCTTCAGCTGCTGCAGCGCTCGGGAAAGGGCCTCCTTCGCGGAACCCTCGACCGCGCAAGCAAGGCGCGACTCAAGCGATTGTCGCTGGAATGCCTTTTCTCGTTGAACGGAGCGTGCCTGCTCCGGGACGGCCAAGGGCAGGTAATTGGCCGACTCGGGGTCGAAGCGCGCCGCCTCGTTCGGCCGGACTTGACGAAAGAAGGCGAGAAAGGAGTAGTAGTCCGACTGCGAGATTGGATCGAACTTGTGATCGTGGCAGCGGGCGCAGCCAAGGGTCAGCCCAAGAAAGGCCGCGCCGGTTGTTGAGATAATATCGTCCAGGGCATCAAACTCAGCCATTTTGGGGTCATCCGGTTCGTCGTCCCAGACGCCCAACCGCTGAAAGCCGGTGGCTACGACCGAATCGGCCGTGGCATCGGCCAATTCGTCGCCGGCGATCTGTTCCTGAATAAAGCGCGAATACGGTTTGTCTTCGTTCAACGCGCGGATGACGTAATCCCGATATCGCCAGGCGAGCGGCTTTTCACTGTCGCGTTCGTAACCGTTGCTTTGAGCGTAGCGCACGACATCCAGCCAATGGCGCGCCCACCGTTCGCCGTACTCCGGCCGAGCCAGCACACTGTCGACCAGGCGCTCATAAGCGTCCGGGGACGGATCGTGGATAAATGCGGCCAATTCCTCCGGCCGGGGGGGCAACCCGAGCAGATCGAAGTAAACCCGGCGGGCCAGTTCGCGTCGGGTGGCAGGTGGGTTTGGCGTCAGCCCCTTGGCCTCCAATTGAGCGAGCACAAAAGCGTCGATTCCGTTTTCAATCCAGGCCTTATTTTGCACGGCGGGCAAGGCAGGCTTCCGCACCGGTTGAAAGGCCCAGTAAGCGCGATCACTCTCTGTGATCGCGAAAGTGCGCTTGGCCGATCCAGACCGGCTCTGGCTTTCGGCTGGCCACGGCAGACCGATTTGCACCCAGCGCGCCAAGTCCTCAATTCGGTCCTCGGGGAGCTTGCCCTTGCGCGGGGGCATCTGCAGGTCCTTGTCGAGGTGACGCACCGCTTTGATCATCAGACTATGCTCGGGATCGCCTGGAACGGCCGCCGGCCCGGAATCGCCGCCCGAGAGAAGCGCTTCCCTGGAGTCCAACCGAAGCCCAGCCTTGAGCTTGTCGCTCTCGGCGCTGTGACACGCGTAACAATGCTCGGCCAGAACCGGGCGAACGCGCTTCTCAAAAAAATCCAAATCGTGCTGGGAAGGCGCTCCGGGCGCGTCGGCGGCGGGAGGATTCAGCGCCAGCATCAGTAGAAGGAGCGAGATCACCGAAGCACCTCCCACGGATGAGAGTAACCCGGCGTGATCGGGAACCGGTGCATGGCCTAATTATGGCCCGACCGCAGGCAAAAAGGCAACTGGTTAGAACGGGGCGCGGTGGATCAGATTTGCACTCGGAACTGCTCGCCGGCGCGCAAGGAGCGGGCGAAAGCGGCCATCAACTCCGGGATCTGCTCCAGATCCTTCAAGCTGACCAACTCGACCGGCGAATGCATATAGCGATTGGGCAAGCTGATGAGGGCCGAGGGGATGCCGCCGCGCGTCCAGAAGATAACATCCGTATCGGTGCCGGAGGAAGCGGAGACAGCTTCGTGCTGGAGTTGGATCTGGCATTGGGCGGCAATCTGTTCGAGGCGAGCGACGACTTCGGGATGGCTGGAGAGGCCATGGGTGACGGTGGGCCCGTGGCCAATGGCGATGTCGCCGTGTTGCGGTTTGCTGACGGTGGGATAATCGGTCGCGTGGGTCACGTCCACCACCAGCGCCACGTCCGGTTTCAAGGTGTAGGCAATCTGCCGCGCCCCAAACAAACCAACCTCTTCCATGATATTCGAAACCGCATTGACCTCCGCGTGCAAACCACCCTTCTCTCCCGCCAGCAACCGGAGCGTCTCCGCCACCGCAAAGGTCCCAATCCGATTGTCAAAGGCGCGCGCAATCGCCAGGTCGTTCCGCAAGAGTTCAAATTCGTCATTCAACGTGATCGGATCGCCGATTCGAACCAACTGTTCCGCCTCCTTCCGGCTGGCGACACCAATATCGATGAAGATCTCATGGATCTTCGGCGGCTTGCGGTCCTTGTCCCCGGCATCCCGCATCAGATGCGGAGCCACATTGCCGACGACGCCTTTGACCGGCCCGGTGCGGGTATGAATCGTCACCCGTTGCGCCTTGGTGATAGCAGGGTCCACTCCGCCCATCCGCCGCACGTAAATGAAACCGTCGCTGTCCAGGTAGTTGACCACCATGGCAATTTCGTCGGCATGTCCGGCCAGCATCAAGCGGGGTGACCCGCCTTTATTCAGAATGGCCACGGCATTGCCATGGGCATCAGTGAAAGTCTCGTCGGCGAAAGCGGTCACGTAATCGAGCCAGACTCGCTGCCCGCGGGCCTCGTGGCCGGGAGGGCTCGGCGTGTTCAATAACTTCCGGAGAAACTGGAGAGACTCGTCGCGCATGGCCCGCGACTATGGGGTAACCTCGACTTGAATGCAAACCGGAGAACCTCGACAGGGAGGTGAGGGCTTGCTACCTACCATGGGATGCGTCGACAGCTCTTGAAGGATATCAGCCGAATGGTCGTGAAATTCGGCACCGGCGTGTTGACCGACAGCCGCAAACAACCTGACCGGTCTCAGATGGAGCAACTGGTCGCCCAGATCGCGGCCCAGCGCCAAGCCGGCAAAGAAGTCGCCATCGTCACTTCCGGAGCGGTGGGCGCTGGGATGGGTGCGCTCGGTTATGCCCGCCGACCGACGGAGCTGGCTGAACTGCAGGCCTGCGCCGCGGTCGGCCAGTCGCGACTGATGGCCACCTACGAAGAACTCTTTGCCCGATTCGGTCTGCACGTGGCTCAGGTGCTCCTCACGCACGACGATTTGCAGCATCACGATCGCCATCTCAATGCTCGCAATACCCTTATCACTCTCCTCCACCGCGGCGTCATTCCGATCATCAACGAAAACGACGCTGTCTCTGTCACCGAATTAAAATTTGGCGACAACGATCAGCTCTCCGCCCTGGTCGCCTCCCTTTTGCCAGCCGATCTCCTCGTCATCTTCACCACCGTCGACGGTGTCGTGGAGAATTACGGGACGAGCGCCGCCCGGGTCATCCCGACGGTGGAGAACATCACCCAGACTGTGGAACGGCTGGCGGGCGGGACGGACAGCCCCACCGCCGTCGGCGGCATGGCCTCGAAGATTCAGGCCGCCAAGATCGTGATTCGGTCTGGCATCCCGCTCGTCATCGCCTCTGGCCGAAAGACCGGGATGTTGGCCAGCATCCTCGCCGGCAACGAGGAGGGCACCATCTTCTATCCGCGTCGTGACAAGTTGAAGGGCCGCAAACGTTGGATCGCCTTCTTTCATCGCCCCAAAGGCTCCATCTTTGTGGATGCCGGCGCCAAGAAAGCCTTGCGCGAGGGCGGCAAGAGCCTGCTCCCGCCGGGCATCGCCCGAACCGAAGGCTACTTTGATGCCGGCGATATCGTCCGCATCTGTGATCTCGACGGGACCGAATTCGCCCGGGGCATCTGCGACTTCGATTCGGAAACGGTCAAAGGCCGGCAGTTGCCTCGCGCTGAGGTTGTGCACCGCGACAACCTGGTGATTCTCTGATCGGCCCCAGATTCAGCCCCCCTTTTTCCTGTTATGCCCCCGAAAGCTCCCATCGAAGAATTGCTTGCCGTCATGGCCAAACTCCGTTCGCCCGAGGGCTGTCCCTGGGATCGGGAACAGAATCACCAGACGCTGAAATTCCATGCAGTCGAAGAAGTCTACGAACTGATGGATGCCATTGAAGCGGGCGATGACCACGAAATGGAAGAAGAGCTCGGCGACCTTCTCCTCCAAGTCGTCTTTCATTGCCAATTAGCTCGCGAACGAAGCGCCTTCGATTTCAACGCCGTCTGCCGCCGCATCGTCAACAAGCTCATTCATCGGCATCCCCACGTCTTCGGGGAAAACAAACTGAAGACAGCGGATGCCGTCTTGGCGCAATGGGAGCAGCTGAAGCGGGCCGAGAAACGTGGCACCAGGCACGAACGACCTTCCGCCCTGGACGGAATTCCGGCTCATCTGCCCGCTCTGCTCCAAGCCCACACCCTCGTCAAGAAGGCGCGCCGCGCCAGACTGCTTCCGCCCGATGCCGCCCGGACCGAAAAGCAATCCAAGGCCGTCATCGCCGCCCAACTCTTCGATCTGGCTCAACTCTGCCAAAAGAAAGGGTGGAACGCGGAGGCTCTGCTTCGCGGCGAAACAAAGAAGCGCGGACGTGCCCTGCGCCGCCGGGAACAACAAGCGGCCCATCGCGTTTCGTAGAGGGCGATCGATCGGAGTGCGGCGCGGGCGGCTTCCATGAGGCGCTTGCCCAATCGGCGCCATGGCAGGCTCGAGCTGGCGGAGCGAGAACCCACTGGACAAATTCAGACGCCTCGTTAGCGTGCTCGCACCCTGAGTATGATCGATCCGCGTTACACGAAACTGGCCAAGCTGCTGGTTGAATATTCCACCGCCTTGAAAAAAGGAGAACGTGTCCTTTTGGACATGATTGATGTCCCCGACGAATTCACCATTGAATTAATGCGGGCGGCGCGCGCCGCCAGGGCGGTGCCAATCGTGGAAGTGCGCCGCACCCGGGTCAATCGGGAGATTGTTCGCGAAACCACCGAGGAGCACGCCGCGCTCGTCCGCGAACTGGAAATGTTCCGGATGAAGCGGATGCAAGCTTATATCGCCATCCGCGGCAGCGCCAACGCGACGGAAAACGCGGATGTGGCGAGTGATCGAATGGCACTTTATTCCAAAACGCTCCGGCCCGTGCTCAATTACCGGGTGAACAAAACCCGCTGGTGCGTGCTGCGCTGGCCCACGCCGAGCATGGCGCAAGCAGCGGGCATGAGCACAGAGGCGTTCGAGAACCTCTACTTCGACGTCTGCACGATGGATTACCGCAAAATGGCCAAGGCGATGGCCCCGCTCGAGCGCCGCATGAAGTTAGCCGACCAGGTCCAGATCAAAGGGCCCGGCACCGACCTCCGCTTCAGTATCAAAGGAATCGGGGCCAAGCCCTGCAAAGGGGACCGCAACATTCCGGACGGAGAAGTCTTTTCCTGCCCGGTAAAGGACTCGATTAACGGGCACATCCAGTTCAACACGCCGACGCTTTATTCCGGGACGAAGTTTGAAAACGTGCGGCTGGAATTCAAAGCGGGCAAGGTCGTGAACGCATCCGCGAACAATTCGAAGCGGCTCAACGAGATTTTGGACACGGATGCAGGGGCGCGTTATACGGGAGAATTTTCCCTCGGCTTCAATCCCTACATCGAGACGCCCATGTGCGACATTCTCTTCGACGAGAAAATCGCTGGCTCCCTCCACCTCACGCCCGGCCAGGCCTACGAAGAATGCGACAATGGCAATCGCTCCGCGGTTCATTGGGATATGGTCCTGATCCAACGCCCGGAATGGGGCGGCGGCGAAGTCTGGTTCGATGGCGAATTGATCCGAAAAGACGGCCGATTCCTGCCCAAGGATCTCAAACCGCTCAATCCGGAGCACCTCAAATCGAGCCGCTGATGCGCGTGTGAATCAACTTCGCCACCGTTCGACCAACAACTGGCCGGCCGGATAGATCGGCGCTTTCGAGCAGCCCCGTTTCCGAACTTCACCAATTCCCGGCGCACTGGAGCGGCCGGCGACGACGGCGACGACGGGGCCGGCCTAAGGTGGCGCGGCGGGTTGAAACTCCAAAGCGCCTAGATCCGGTTTACCGATGCGAGTTCGACCCCGAATGTCTACGGGCGCATCCGGCAACAGCTCGCCTTGGTCGATCGCACCGACGGCGCGGCGGGTTAGATCGAGCCGCCCGGCGATTGGATCGGCAAAGTATCCCTCCAAGCGTCCGGTAAGATTGTCGCGCAGCTGCGCCA
>JAXMHN010000087.1:0-18296 GCA_046346765.1 Verrucomicrobiota bacterium
TTCGACGTGCCCACACAGCCGCCGACGTACGCCGCCCGGCTCGCTCGCAAAGCGCCATCCACCCCCTGGGCCCGCCGAAGACCAAACTCAATGACCGCATCTCCTTCCGCAGCCAAACAGACCCGCGCCGCCTTGGTCGCAATCAGCGACTGGAAGTTGATAAAATTCAATAGCGCCGTTTCGACGATCTGGGCTTGCAGAAGTTTCCCCCGCACACGCACCAGCGGCTCTTGCGGGAAAACCACCGTTCCTTCCGGAACTGCCTCAACCTCCAGTTCCAGACGCATAGCCCCCAGGTACGCCAGAAAGCCGGCGGCGAAGAGCGGCTTCCCATCCCGTCCACTTAGGGTGCCCAAATAATCCAACTCGGCTGGCGCGAAATGGAAACGGCGCAGAAATTGGATGCAATCGTCTAAACCGGCAGCGACGGTAAAGCCGCCTCCGAACGGATTCTTGCGAAAAACCAGCTGGAAAGCCGCTTCCTGCTCCGCATTGCCGGCATGCCAATAGCCGTGCGCCATGGTGAGCTGATACAGATCCGTGAGCAAAGCGCTGAACTCCGGTTCCGGCGCAGCGGGCATAGGAGTCGTCATGGCAGCGGGACCTCTCCTTGCAGGCTACTGCGGCTGGGGGGCAGCGCCAGGCGCGGCGGCCGTCGCGAGGGCCTTCGGCAGCGCCATGGCAATCTCCCGGCTGAGATCCGCAATTGCCTGGCTCATCTCGGACACACTGTGGTCCAACCGATGCGGCCCGGGCGAAACCGGCCGAGAAAAGCGGGAATGCCTGGTCAGCAAGGCTCGTTCGGCCCCGGGAGTTGTGACCTGCCATCGAACTTCGACCGTGACATGGCCGCTCTCGTCGTATTCGAAGCGATGAATGGCCAGGTAGAGTTCGGCCGCGACGGCTTGCCGGCGCCAGGCCGACAAGGCGACGCCGCCTGTTCCAAGGAGGGTCGCGAGATTGGCACCGACCACTCGTTGCACGCCGCGGTCCAGCCTTTCCGCCCAGCGATGATTCTCGAGGTAATGGACCTCGGAGCTGCCCTTGCGCATGACAAGGCGAAGGTCGCGCAAGTAGGCCGGGATTTCGACCTGGGCGATGCCGAGGCCGAGGTCATGCGTTCCCTCCAGACCTGCGGCCGCCTCCGGCGGCAAACTGGAGAGGACATAGGATTTGCTCGGATCCGGCGCGCGCTTCGGCCGTAAGCATCCCCACGCCGCGAAACAGGCCAGCAGCAGCGTCGTGACGAACAAAGAGCGGGATAACCTCATGGCTCAGGTTGGCGAAAGTTCCGGCCGCGCAGCAGCGCGTCCGGGTGGCGGGTGAGAAAGTCGGCCAACCCGCCGATGGAGCGGGCCGCCTCGGCCACTTCGCCCAACGCCAGGCTCAGGTCGCGCCGCAACGAGGCCTGCGGCGCAAGCAGATCGCGGAGGTTCTGGAGTTCCGCCCGCAGCTCGTTCATGGTGGTCTGCGCCTCTGCCAGAGTGTCGCCCGCGCGGTCGGCGAGAGGATCGACGCGGACGCGAACGGTTTCGGACAAGCGACGATATTCCTGGAGTGTCTGGTTCAAGGAGATGAGGCTATTGGTCAAATCGGGCAGTTTGGCCAATTGGTTGACGTTGGTCAGCAGTTCCGTCAGCCCATCGCTGATCTCCGCCATTTTGAGTTCGTCCAACCGAGTGTCGAGCCGACTCAAGACGGAATTGAGTTGGTCGAGTGTCTTTTTGAAATCGATTTCGGAAAGCTTGTCGAACAGCATTTCGAATTGAGCCGGGACGGTTGGAATCTCTTTGTATTCCTTGCCGATCTGGTGCAGGCGAGGGGTGGGACTGTTCGGCAAGACGTCGAGCTCGACATAGAGGATGCCGGTGAGAAAACTCTGCGGCTGGAGCACCCCGCGCATCCCCTTCCGAATCATAGCTTCGAACTGGACGTCATCGGAGAGATCGATCGTGCGGTCGGTCTTCTTGCGGATCAGGGCTTCGTCGACCGAAATGATCACGGGAATATGCACGTCGCTGGCTCGCTGACTGTGCCGGATGAGAACGTCGCGGACCGTCCCGACGGTGACCCCACGGAATTTGACGGGAGCGCCCGGGTTCAACCCTTTGACGGAGCTGTCGAAATACAAAATGTAGTTCTCGCTCTTGCTGAACAGTTCGGCGGAGGTAAAAAAGACCAGCGCGCCGACGGCCAAGACAAGGCCAGCGACGAGAAAGGCGCCGAGGAGAGCTGGGTTTGGCTTTCTGCTCACAAGGTCGAGGAGGAGTTGGCGGCCGGGAGGGCCCATGGCGCGGTCGTCGCTTCACCCCGGGTCAGAAACTCACGCAGGACGGCGTCTTCGGTCTCGTCCAACAGCTTCCGGGGATTACCCTGGGCGCGCATCGTGCGCGTGCCAGCGTCCAGGAAAATCGCGTGATCGGCAATGGCAAAGATGCTGGGCAGATCATGAGAGACCACCACGACCGTCGCCCGAAGCGTTTCCCTGAGTTCCAGGATCAAATCGTCCAGCCGCCGGGCACTGACTGGGTCCAAACCAGAGGACGGCTCGTCAAAGAACAAAATCTCCGGATCGAGCGCGATGGCGCGAGCCAGCCGCGCGTTTGCGCATGCCGCCCGAGATTTCAGAGGGATAGTAGCCCTCGAAACCGCTCAGGCCGACGAGGGCCAGCTTGGTCGGACCAGATCGTCAATCTGGCGGAGGCAACCGGGTGTATTCACCGAGGGGCAAGGCGACGTTTTCGGCGAGCGTCATCGAACTCCACAGCGCCCCGTTTTGGAAGAGGACGCCGCAGCGGCGGAGGATGGCTTGCTGATCGGGTTCAGCCACCTGCCAATAGCTCTGTCTGCCGTAAAGAATCTCCCCTTGAGCGGGCGCCTTCAGGCCGATGAGGTGCTTGAGGAGGCTGCTCTTGCCGCTGCCGGAACCACCCATGATGACAAAGATTTCGCCCTGGCGGACGAGGGCATTGATGCCGCGCATGACCACGTAAGACCCGTAGGCCATGGTCAGGTCGCGGATCTCAATCTTGACTGGCAGCGATTCGTCCCTCATCGCACCTCGCTTCGAATGCAGCGCTTATCCAAGTTCTTCAAAAGAGGCTCCGGTCTAAACTGACTAGATCCCCAGCACGTAACAAACGACGGCAAAGACGCCGTCAGCCGCGATGATGGCGGTGATCCCAGTCACGACCGCGGAGGTCGTTGCCAAACCAACCGCCGCCGCGCTGTCCCCGCTGCTCAAGCCGCGGAGACAGCCCGTCATTGCGACCAAACCACCGAAGACGGCGCTTTTGCCGAGTCCAAGGGCAAAGCTGCGCAAGGTAATCGCGCTGATCGTCCGGTCGATGTAGACGACGCCGGAAACGTCGAGCATGGCAATGGATACGACAAATCCGCCGGCTATCGCGATCAGATCTGCAAACACGCAGAGCACCGGCATCATAGCAACTAACGCCACCACCCGCGGCAAAACGAGGAACTCATACGGCGAAATGCCGAAGGTCCGATAGGCATCGATTTCCTCGCTGACCTTCATCGTCCCGAGTTGGGCGGCGAAAGCGGCGCCGGTGCGGCCGCAAAGAATGATCCCTGTCATCAGGCAGCCCATCTCGCGCACCGTGGCGATCGCCACCAGATCCGCTATGTAGATGGACGCGCCAAATTGTGCCAATTGAATGGCACCGACAAAGGCCAGGATCAAGCCGACCAAAAAGTTGATGAGCGCCACTACGCCCAAGGCGCGCGGCCCGCATTCCTGCATTACCACCACGGCGTCCAACCAGCGGAATTGAGCGCTTCCGCGAGCCAGGCGCCCAAACGCCAGGATCACCTCGCCCAAGAACGTCAGGCCTGCTTGCGCCCCATCGAAGCCGCGCCAGACCATTTCCCCAAGCCGGTGCAACGGGCCGAGCGGCTGCTCGAACCTTTGAGCGTCGCGTTTTTCGGGGACTGCCTGTGCCAGGCGGACAAGGCGCTGCACGCCGGGTGGCAGAGTCTCCATCGCGAAGCGAATGCGGAGGCGTTCACACAAATGGGAGCAATTGAGCGCGAAAGCCACCAGCGTGCTGTCCCATTTTCCCAAGCGGCTGGGGTCAAAACGCACCACCAAAGGCAGGCTCGCGGCGGCCAGCTCCCTTTCCACTTGGGTCAGGTCCTGAACGGAACCTTGCTGGGCGATCCAATCGCCGCTGAGGGCCACGACGAAATGACCGTCTTCCGTGCGCTCCGTCGCCAGACGCGCCGGTCGGTCAGTGGTGCCTACTTCATTCACAGTCGGTTCCCGGACGGAAGGTTTTCGTATCGGATCGCCCCGGTCGATAAAGCCAAAGGCCATGAAGAGCACCAAACGCGTCCGGCGTCAAGCGGCGCGCCACGCTTGGCGGGGAAGTTTAGCTGAGCGCCAGCGTCGCTAAATCGGGCAGAACTAAGTCACAGGCAACCGAGGCGCAGGAGCGAGGCCTGTTTCAACCAGCAAGCTGGGCCGCTTAATCCGGGCCGTGCGGAAGCCGAATTGCCGTGCCGGGACGTGGTCATGGTAGAGGCTCTGGGCGACATGCAATACTTGCGCTCCAGGCACCTGGAGGCGGCGCAAGGCCTCGCGGAAATGGCCGGGGTCTGGTTTGTAACTGCGGACCTGTTCGGCCGTAATGACAACATCGAAGCGAATGCCGAGCTGCTTTTCCGTTTTGAGAAACAGGTCGTCGTCCACGTTCGACAGGACGACCAATCGGAACCGGGCATCGAGCTTGCGGAGAGCCGCCACCGTATCCCAGAAGGGCCGCCATTGGGGCAAAGTATTGACCAAGGTCGCTCGCTCCTGATCGGTCAAGGTCAAATTAAAGTCCGACGCGATTCGAACCATCACCTCGGTTAGGATCGTCCGGTAAGATCTCCACGGCAGGCGTTCCAAAGCCGCTTCATGCTCCACAAAGCCGCGGAGGATCATCTCGGGCGTCGCGTTCACCTGATGTCGCGCCAGGATCGGCTGGATGGCGTCAAGGATGCCTCGTTCCCAATCAATCAGGGTCCCGTAGCAGTCGAAAGTGAGATGAGTAATCCCGGCAAATGCGCTCATCGGCGCCCTTCCTCTCCCCAGACGGCTGGATCGGAACGACCGATAACAGCGAAGCCGTGGACTTCGACCAGATGAAATTGGCTGTGCACGGACCAAACCTGCCGCAATGGGACCTAGCCCACAATAGAACCTCCGGTCCAGCGAAGCGCGTCCCGTGGGCCTTCCCACCGCCGCAGGGACTGTTTTCCGTTTGTGCAAACGACCGAATCAGATTATTGAACCCGCAGGCTTAGCGATGAACATTGCTGATCCAGAGCCCGTCACCATCCCGATTGACTCGAGTCGGGCGGTGTCCGGTCTGCTGCGGCTACCGGATGGGGCGCAGCTCGCCTACGTGTTGGCGCACGGCGCGGGAGCGGGCATGGCTCACCCTTTCCTCGAAGGAATCGCCCGCGGTCTGGCGGACCGCGGCATCGCCACCCTTCGCTACCAGTTCCTTTACATGGAGCACGGTTCGAAACGACCGGATCAACCCAAAGTCGCCCAGGCCGCCGTTCGCGCCGCCGTTGCGTTCCTGCGCCAGTCCGCGCCCGAATTGGTCCTCTTCGCCGGGGGCAGGTCTTTTGGAGGGCGAATGACCTCACAGGCGCAGGCCGACTCTCCGCTCAATGGGGTTCGTGGACTCATCTTTCTGGGTTTTCCGCTTCATCCGGCGGGGCAACCTGGTCGAACGCGCGCCGAGCACCTTAGCCGAGTCAGCCATCCGATGCTCTTCCTGCAAGGGACTCGCGATGAATTGGCTCAATTGGATCTCCTCCAGGCTGTCGTCAAGGAATTGGGGAATCGGGCCACTCTGAAACTTCTCGAGAACGCCGATCATTCGTTTCACGTCCCGGCGCGGACAGGGCGGAAAGACTCGGATATTCGAGCAGAGTTGCTCGATTCGATGGCTGAGTGGATGGTTCGAAACGCCTCGGCTGGCGCCAGGGAGCAAGTACCTGCTGAACCCAATTGCCCTTGATCGGACCATGAATCTCTATGTCGGCACCAGCGGATATTCGTACAAGGAATGGAAGGGCCCTTTCTATCCCGAGGACCTGCCGGACAAGCAGATGCTCCGCTACTACGGCGAACGGTTTCGCTCCGTCGAGATCAACAACACGTTCTATCGCATGCCGAAGGCTTCGGTGCTGGAGGCGTGGACGTCCGAGGTTCCGCCGGAGTTTCAGTTTGTGCTCAAAGCGCCGCAGCGTATCACCCATATGCAGCGGCTGAAGGATGCGGCGGATAATGTCGCCTATTTTCTGAAAACGGCCGCGTCCTTAACCAGCAAGCTAGGGCCGCTCTTGTTTCAGCTGCCGCCGTATTTCAAACAAGACCTGCCACGGCTGCGCGACTTTCTTGCCCTGCTGCCTCCGGACCGGCGCATCGCCTTTGAATTTCGGCATCAATCCTGGTTTGCCGACGAGGTCTTCGCGCTTCTTCGAGAGCATCGCATCGCACTTTGTATTGCCGAGGCAGAGAACGAGCTGCAGATCCCTTTCCTTTCCACCGCGAACTGGGGTTATTTACGGCTGCGCCGGCCGGATTACGGCGATCCCGAGCTCACGGCTTGGGCCGGACGAGTGGGCCAGCAGAACTGGGACGACGCCTTTGTCTTTTTTAAGCACGAGGACGAAGGCAAAGGCCCTCTCATGGCTAGGCGTTTTCTCGAATTGGCCGGAAAGCCGCTCTTCTGACCTTAGCCGCCAGGCGACCGGACGGTTGCCCGCAACGCAACGAAAGTTCTCGAGTCTTACTGTTTCAGACACATTTCTCATGCCCCGGACGTCGCAAATGGCCCAAGTCGGCAAACGCACGATCGAGATTTCCAACCTGGGTAAAGTGCTGTTTCCCGACAGCCAAATCGTCAAAGCACAGCTGATTGAGTATTACCTGAAGATGGCGCCGACGATTCTGGCCCATCTCAAGGGGCGGCCGCTTTCCCTCGTCCGCTACCCAGACGGCATCGAAGGAGAGCATTTTTATCAAAAGAACCGGCCGGGATGGGCTCCGGCCTGGCTCGAGCACGTCACTCTGGGTGAGGAAGAAAAGGATTATGTCCTCGCGACGGAGGACGCGTCGCTGGTGTGGCTGGCGAATTTGGCCTGCATTGAGTTGCACCAAATGCATTCCCGCGCACCGCATTTCGACAAGCCGGACTATGTTGTTTTCGATTTCGACCCGCCGGAGACTTTCAAGTTTGCGGACGTGGCGCACCTGGCGTTCGAATTCAAGGAGCATCTGGAAACCTTCGGCTATCACCCGTTTCTCAAAACCACCGGCCGCAAAGGCCTGCATGTGCTGGCGCCGATCGAGCCGAAATGGAGCTTCGAGCAGTCGTTCGCCGCCGCCAAAGCGGTCGCGCAACCCTTCGTCGACGCCCGTGGTTCGGCGCTCACCCTGCAAATCAAGAAAGACCTGCGCAAAGGAAGGGTGCTGCTCGACATCTATCGCAACCGCCCCGCCCAGACGATCGTTTCGGCTTATAGCGTTCGAGGCCTTCCCGGAGCGCCGGTGTCCACCCCGCTACAATGGGAGGAGTTGAGTTCCCTGGCCTCGCCGAAGGTCTTCGATCTCACGAATGTCCACCAACGGGTCGTCGACAACGGAGATCCCTGGGAAGCCCTCGCGGCCTACGCCACCACTCTTCACACCGAGCGGAAGGAGGCGTCACCGCCGAAAAGGACGCTCGAGCCAGCGCGGACCTACAAAACGCCCGCTCAACTCGAGGCGTATGCCGGCAAACGCGCCTTTGAGAAAACGCCCGAACCACCTCCCGCGACGACTGGCGCCGGCCAGCAGGCGCCCGCCTTGAAGAGCGGCAGCGCCTTCGTGGTTCATCGCCATCATGCCTCGCGCTTGCATTACGATCTGCGTCTCGAGCACAACGGCGCGCTCCGCTCCTGGGCCGTTCCGAAAGGTCTGCCTCCTCGCCCGGGCATCATACGACTGGCCGTCCAGGTTGAGGATCATCCCTTGGAATACGTGCATTTCGAAGGCACGATCCCGAAGGGCCAATATGGCGGCGGCGCCATGTGGAAGTTCGCGCAGGGCTGGTACGAAACCACCAAACAAAAGAAGAATGGCTTTTACTTCCGGCTGCAGTCCCGTGAACTCACCGCCGAGTATCGCATTCATCAGTCTAAAGAGAACCAATGGATGCTGGAGCGGGTTGATCTTCCTCAAACCGATTGGTTGCGTGATCGCATCAGCCCGATGTTGGCCGATTCCGCGGACCAGCTCCCGAACTCACCCGAATATCTCTACGAGCTGAAATGGGACGGCCTGCGCGCGTTGATCGCCCTGGATGAAGGGGCCGTCCGAGTCTACGGCCGGAACCAAATGGACTTCACTCGGCAATTCCCCGAACTGCTCGCGCCCGACCAGGCTTTCCGCGCGACCTCGGGGCTGTTTGACGGTGAGATCGTCTGCCTGGATGCGGATGGTCGCCCGAATTTCCGCCATGTCATCCACCGGATGCAGCAGAAGTCGGAGGGGGCGATCGCCCGCGCGCAAGCCCAGCATCCGGCCGTCTGCTATGTCTTCGATTGCCTCTATCTGGACGGTCGACCGATTGTGAATGAACCTGTGACCCGCCGCCGCGAATGGCTTGCGGACGCTATCCGCAAGGAAAGCGCTTATCGCGTGAGCGAAGTGGTGGAGGACGGCCCCAGCTTTCTGGAAGCAGTCGAGCAGTTGGGCCTGGAAGGCATCATGGCCAAGCGGCGTCAGAGCCCCTACACCCCCGGGAAGCGGAGCGATGCCTGGCTTAAAATCAAAACCAGACAAAGCCTCGAATGCATCATCATCGGGTTCACGCCGGGCAAAGGCGACCGGGAGAACACCTTCGGCGCTTTGCATTTGGCCCGCTCCAGCGGCGGTGAGCTCCAATACCTCGGGAAGGTCGGGACGGGCTTCGACACCCATCTCATGACGGCTATTTCAGATGAACTTAAGAAATTGACAAGAGTCAGCAGACCGATTAAAGAAAAGCCGGTCGACAATGCACGGTCGATCTGGGTTGAATCAAAACTAGTCTGTCAAATCCAATTCGCTTCATTGACTAAAGATGGAATGCTGCGCGAGCCTGTTTTTCTAAGGCTCAGGCCGGATTTGAACGTTTGATCCCGTAGGCGAAGTAAGCCCAGGCTTGTTTCTGCTGGGCAACCGGTGAGGCACATGATGGAGCACAGCAACACAAGCATGAAGCCGGCTTTGGGGTCAACCCGCCCAACGCATCCTTGATCTCCGCAATCTTATGAGAGCCATTTGGAAGGGCCATATCCGTTTTTCCCTCGTGACGATCCCAATCCGGATCTACAACGCCGTCGATACCGAGGAAACGATTCGCTTCAATCAACTGCATAAGGAAGATCACGGCACGGTCGGTTACGAAAAGAAATGCAAGAAATGCGGCAAGACACTCGGCTCGGAGGAAATAGTCAAGGGCTACCAGTTTGAACCGGAACAGTTCGTCATCGTTTCAGCCGAGGACCTGCAGAAAATCAAATTGACCAGCACGAAAGTGATCGAGATCGAAGGCTTCATCGATTCGAGCGAAGTGCATCCGACCCTTTACGAGTCGCCTTACTTCGCCGGGCCGGACGGCATGGTGGCAGGCAAAGCCTACTCCCTGTTGGCCGAAGCGCTCAAAGCGAGCGGCAAGGTCGGCGTTGGCAAGGTCGTGCTGCGAGATCGTGAAGAAGTCGTCATGATCGGCCCGCTTGACCAGGGCCTCGTCTTGTACAAACTGCGCAATCCTGCCGAACTCCGGAAGATGGCGGATGTGCCTCAGATCGAGAAAAAGGAAGTCAACAAGGAAGAGTTAAAACTCTCCATCAGCCTGGTCGAATCAATGAGTTCCCAACTGGCGGAGATCGATCTGGCCGATCGCTATCGCGATGCCCTGCGCGAAATGATCGAAGCAAAGATCTCCGGCCGCGAGGTCGTAAGCGTGCAGGAAGAAGACAAGCCGGTCATTGATATCATGACCGCATTGAAGCAAAGCATCGAACGAACCAAAGCGCAGAAGAAGCCGATGGAGAAGGCAAAAGGCGAAAAGAAGGCGGACGCGGAAGTCAAACCCGCCAAGCAGCGAAAACAAGTCGCCTGAGCGGCATGCAAGGACCTTCGGCCGGCAGACTTGTTTAGGGCTTTGCATCCTCCCCTCGCCTGCTACCCTTCCAGGTTGAGACGTTAATGGCGCAGATAATCAAATTTCCGGTTCAGGCATCCAAGTGCGGGTATAAGCGCGTCAAAAACCGCGTCAAGACGCTCGAGCAACCGGGCCAGCTTTATCTGCGGCTTGACTCCAGCGCGGAGATCCTTCGCTTTAGCCCGGAGCAAAGCTGCTTTGAGCACGCCCTGTTGCTGGACGAACGTGGGGATGCGCGAGCTGCGGATCTCTACCGCGAGGCCATTCAAACGGGCGATTGTGCCGCAGACGCCTACTGCAACCTCGGTATTATCGAGTCGCAAAAAGGCGACACAACCACGGCGTTTAATTGCTTCACGACTTGCCTCCAACACGACCCGAGGCACGCGGAAGCCCATTATAACCTGGCCAACCTGTATTTCGAGCTAAACGATCTACGCCTCGCCCAAGTCCACTACGAGCTCGCCGGCGAAATCGCTCCGGCCTTCGCCAACGTCCATTTCAACCTTGCCTTGGTCCATGCGCTCAATGCCGACTTCCTGGCCGCGGCGCAGGCTCTGACTCGTTACCAGCAGCTGGTCCCAGCCAACGAGGCTCGGATCGCCGATGAATTGCTCGAGAACCTGCGACGGTCGCTGGCCATCACACCACCCCCAAATCACGCCAAAGGTTCAAAAAAGTAGGCTGGAGTTGATCACCCGGCTGAGGGCGTTGGCGGCCCAAAGGTGCCGCCCGGACAGCTCACCATTCAATCAGGTCGATATCCGCCAAAAGAACCTGCTGAACGGCGCATCACGGGCCACTTGTTCGCCGGGGATTTGTTGCCAACTGCCGCGCCATTGAACCCGCGGGTTCTCACGGCCCAGTCATGGACATTCTGCTGCGCCCCCTGCAAATTGGGAGCCATGAAGGCCTTCCGGCGGCGACAACGCTCCGGTCCTCACTCCGACGGCCAAAGGCGATTCGGACAACTTCTCCGGGCGAAGCGAGACCGGGGTCACTTCGATCAAGTCCTCCACGGGGAGTTGCTCCAAAGCGGCGATGGAGTTGGTCGTGTCCGTCGATTTATCCACCGCTCTCGGTCGCAAGCCCGGCAAACCCAGCAAGATGACCAAGCAAGGGGCAATGCACAACCGGCATTAGGCCAGCAACGAAGGCTGGTTTCATCGGGCCAGTGGGCCATGGTCGATCTAGGGGCATAATGAGGCAGGAGATCGAGTGCAGCGGGCATGTAAGGAGTCGTCGCCTGGATCGACTAACCATTCGTGAACGCCACTCACGACGGTGGCGCGAAGCTAATGTGCCCCTAACACGGTCGCTTTTGCCATGATCGCCTCCATCATCCTGTTCCTGGTTGAGCTTTATATCGGGTGCGGTTTGCTCTTCGCCATTCCGTTTCTGTGGCTGGGTGTCGGCTGTGTCGACCCGCATGCCGCCCGTGGCAGTTGGGGTTTTCGAATCGTCCTCATTCCAGGAACGGTTTTCTTTTGGCCCATGTTGGCCCAGCGCTGGGTCCACGCTGGGCATGGAGAAAAACACTCCGGTAGGCATGGGGAGAGAGCGTGACCGAAGTGATGCCTCCAACCAGAGATGCCAGTCCGTATGGTCCTCCACTTGCGCCGACGACACCGACAGATGATTTATGGGCTGGTGGCTGTGCTTCCGGCAGCCTTGGTCTTTGCGGTTGGCGCGCGACGCACAATTCCTGATCCCAAATCGGTCCACGACGATGCGATTGTCTCAAATCGCTTTGGCCGGGTCGTCAACCGCCGACCGGATCTCTGGCCGAACGCGCGCATCACAACTCATGTCTATGCTGATGCAAATGGCTCCCTTGCTTTAGAGTTCTCAGCCAAGCAGCCGCTGGCGGCCGACCTGTTCGTTTATTGGGTCGCGGGTGAGGCCGCGCCCCACAGCCGACTGCCAGCCCAGGCGTATCTACTGGGAAGCTTCTTGGATGGAATGATCCTACCCTTCCCGGATAGCCAACGGCGCCGCCGCGGCCGTCTGGTGCTCTACAGCCTGGCGAACCACGAGACTCTCAGCGTTTCCAAACGTGTAACCATCGCAGGAAACTGAGGGAAAGGTTGCCATGGCTCTTGATTATACTGCCATCCAATGGAATCGTCAGAAACGGATCTACGATCTGACTCTGGCCTTCGTTGTTGGCGCTTTTCTGATCGTATTCACGGCCATCACGAAACTTCGCTTCCCACTCGTGACGGATGAAATCCTGCTGATTCGCGCATTTGGGACCGCCGCTTTTGGGCTGTTGCACGTCATCCTGTGCATCGGCCCGCTTTGCCGATTGCAGCCGCGGCTCCTGCCGCTGCTTTACAATCGCCGTCATGCCGGCGTGACGATGGCCCTGTTGGCGATCGGGCATGCGGCCCTGGTTGTGATCACTTATCACGCCGGCGGCGATGCACATCCCATCCTCAGCGTCTTCACGGCAAATCCAACCACTCTCTCAATCGCCGGAGTACCTTTTCAGGCATTCGGGGCGATCGCTCTGGTTATCCTCCTGATGCTGGCGGCAACGAGCCACGACTTTTGGCTGGCGAACCTTGGAGGTCCGGTCTGGAAATCGCTGCACATGCTTGTCTACGTCGCCTACGGATTCCTCCTCCTGCATGTGGCTTTTGGCATCCTGCAGGCGGAGTTGAGCCCTCTCTATACCCTAAGCGTGGCCGGCGGCCTAGCGACGGTGCTTGGTCTTCATCTCACCGCCGCGCTCAAAGAAGCTCCCTTGGACCGGGCAGTGGTCGGCCGAGCCAACGGCCCGATTTCGCTCGCAGGATTCGTCGACGTATGCGCGGTGGAAGATATTCCGGAAAACCGAGCCCGCATCGTCCGCGTTTCGGGCGAGCGGATCGCCATATTCAAATACGAACGAAAGCTGTCCTGCCGTCTCGAACGTGTGTCAGCACCAGAACGGTCCCTTGGGCGAGGGCAGGATCATTGATGGCCGCATTACCTGCCCTTGGCATGGATATCAATACCGGCCCGACACTGGCGAAATCGCTCTGCCCTTTAGCGAAAAGGTGGCCACGTTCAACGTGCGCGTGAAGCAAGGACGTATCTTGATCCATCCGAAGCCGAACGCGCCGGGAACTCCAGCGGAACCTGCGGCTATCCCATTGGATGCCGGCACAGGCGTGAGTCTGACCAACGTCGACGCTGGTCGCCGGAGCTGGTCGTCGCCGCCAAGCGTACGCGTGTTGTTATGACCAATGAGTTTTACATTGGCTGGGACGATCAAGCCCCGCCTGACTGGCCCGGTATCTGAAGCGTTGGGTAATGAGCCTCGTCTTCGGGTTACTGGCTCTAGCCTCCGCTCTCGCTGTCTCCCAGCAAATGATCGGCCGAAGCAGCTTCGAATGGGGCATGATCAAGGAGTTCAAAGGCGTCATTCGAATGGAGCCTTACCCGCATCTGCTGGTGGCTCGCCCCGGAACGAGTCCCCGCCAGTTCTCCAGCTACTATCTGGTGAAGCGCTATAAGTTCGGATTCAACCCAGCGGAAATTCGCCGATTTGACGGCAGAGACGTTTCGCTCAAGGGGACGCTGATCTATCGCGAGAACCGAACTATGATTGAAGTGATTGGCGATTCCATCCGACCTGCGCATGATCGCCATGATGGCGAGGGCATGCCACAATCACCTCCCGCTAAACTGGGACACCAAAAGCTCGTCGGCGAGATTGTCGATAGCAAATGTTATTTGGGCGTGATGAACCCCGGTGAAGGCATTCCCCACCGGGCTTGTGCCATCCGCTGCGTGAGTGGCGGCATCCCACCGCTCTTGCGAGTCCGACAACCGCGCGGTCCGACCCAGTACTTCCTGCTCGTCGCAGGCGACGGTGGCCCAGTTAATCGCGTGCAGTCCGCCGTTCGCCATCGGTTGTCGTCGCCATCAGCGGAGAAGTATTCAGCAAGGAGATTGGCTCATCCTAAAAGCGGACCCCACCACTTACGAGCGGGTTTCACGCACAGACTCCGAGACGAACTGACGCCCGCGCCAGGAGCTACTTGACGCCCGAGCTAGACGCCTTCGGTAACAATGGCCCGAAGCCTGAATCCGGCGCAGAGCGTTGAGAGCGCGTCCGCACGTCCAGGTTCGATCGTGCAGCCCGGATTCCAGCGTTGTCGCGGCTGGTGCTGCTCCTGCAGTGCCGATTTGGCCGAGCGCGCCGGCCGCCTGCTCGCGAACGTACTAATTAACACCACGGCCGCGGCCAGGGCCGGAGCCATCGGGGCGGCCTCGGGACCGATCTGCCCGAGAGCCCACGCCGCCTTCGCCCGAACGCGGCTGTCAGAGTGGGTCAACATGCGGGCCAGCGTGGGCGCGGCTGAGGCCGCCGCCACCCCAAATTGGCCGAGATACTGGCATG
The DNA here is from genome assembly GCA_046346765.1 of Verrucomicrobiota bacterium. Classification (GTDB taxonomy): domain Bacteria; phylum Verrucomicrobiota; class Verrucomicrobiia; order Limisphaerales; family SIBE01; genus JAXMHN01. Next base: position 14,608 of record JAXMHN010000087.1, read on the forward strand.
CCTGCGTTCGAGTTGGATCGATGGCCTCCTCGGGTTTCTCTACGGCCAAGCTGTCCGAGCGCCTCGATTGGCTTTCCCGCGGCATCGAATCGAAGGGTTCCCGCGTCAGCAACGAAATCAACTCGGGAATCATTTCTGGCGAATGGCAGCCCAGTTTGTTCAGGGCTGCGCAAGCCGACAACACCGGTAAATGCCGCGACTGCCATGCGCGCCTCAGGGCCGGAATCGAGTTGGAAGCGATTCCAGGCATTTGGCCCAAGACCTTCGCCGCCGAAACTCGCCGCTCAACATCTGGGCCCGAGAGCAGTGAAAACAGCACCGGGCCAGCGCCATCTGCGGCATCCCCGATCTGGGCGAGCAATTCGATCGCCAGGCTGGCAACGTATGGATCGCGCCCTACCGCCACCTTGGCTAGCTGCGGAGTCGCCGTCGCAGCATTGGTGCCCATCTGGACGAGCAGACTGTAGGCCCGACTCCTGACCGCGTAGCTGCTTATGGGATTGGGCAAGCCGCGCGTTACCCAGCCCGGCAGTCGTTCGAGCAACTGAGGGAAGTATCGGGCGTAGAGTGTGTCCTCGATCGCCAGAGCCTTGGCCAGATCCGGGGCCGCGGCTGGCCCGAGAGCCAGCAACGCCTCCTGGACCCGGCGCGGATCAACCGGATCGGCCGCACGAGGCGAAGGCGCGCGCGGGGAGGGCACAAAGACCATGCTGCCATCGGGCAAGCGCATTCGGCGCATGATCGCATTTGGTCCGGTATCATAAATGGCCGCGACCCAGAACCGAAGAGGCTTGCCTTCGTAACGCGCTTCGGTGCGCTGCCGGATACAGACGGAAGCCGCCCACGCGACGAAGCCCAGCCCCCCCAGACATAGAAGGAGACGCCCGGCAATCTGCAAGTGCCTCACACGCATACCTGCCTACGGAGACGCAGTTTAGTTGATACTCCCGGCGCTGGCGATGTCAATTCCACCAACCTGGGCTCTTCAGCGCCGGGCCCGGACCGATTTTGCTCTCAGGGTTGACATTAAGTTAGTAAGCACTAACGTTCGCTGGGAGATGAAGAAGCCTCGCATGACAGGTGAAGATCGGAAAGTGGCGATCGTCACGGCAGCGCTTCCTTTGTTCGCGCGTAAAGGCTTCAGCGCCACCACGACCAAGGAGCTTGCCCAGGCGGCGGGGGTCTCTGAACCGCTTCTCTACCGCCATTTCCCGAGCAAAGAAGCTCTTTACCTCGAGATCCAAGATTTTTCCTCGAAGGCGATGGATCCGGTGGTGAAACGCCTGACGGATCTGGAACCTTCCACGTCGACCCTGGTGCACCTCATTTACTATTTGATGCGGGCTTTGATCTTGGGCAAGCCCCCCGGAGCAGTCGAATGGAAGATCCGACACCGTCTCATGCTCAATAGTCTGCTTGAGGACGGGGCCTTCGCCCGGCTCCTCTATCACAGCCGCTTCGAGTGTTTTTGTTCCCGGATCGAGGCTTGCCTGAAGGCGGCGGCCGCCGCCGGCGATGTCGTCGCCTCCCCAATTTCCAGCGGCAATCGCGCCCGGTTCGCTCATCATGTCGGGGCCTGGCTGGCTTCCGTTCACTTGCCGGAAAAGCCGGTGATCCATTACAGGGCCTCCCGGGCGGAGCTCCTGGCTGAGGCGGTTTGGTTCGCCCTGCGCGGCATGGGGCTGACCGACCAGGCCCTCGTGACCCATTACAACCCGAAAGCGATTGAGCTCCTCTTTAACGAAGCGGCCCCCCCTCGGATCAGCCGCCGCCGGTGAGCGGCTATTCACCTCCCAGACATATTCTTGATCGATTTTCATGAAAGCCCGATTCATACCACGCAGTTTGGCCAGCGGTCTGATTGCCATCTTGCTGCTTTCGGCCGGATGCCACCGGCGGCAGGCGCCCGCGACCCCTCCCCCACCGACGGTGACGGCCCAGCAGCCCACCCGGCAGGAAGTGATTGAGTGGGACGAATACCCCGGGCGCCTCACCGCCGTCGACATGGTCGAAGTCCGCGCGCGAGTCAGCGGTTACCTCGAATCGATTCACTTTCAGGAAGGCGCGATGGTGCGCAAAGGCGATCTGCTTTGCGTGATTGATCCCCGTCCGTTCGAAGCCGAATTGGCCAAGCAGCAGGCCGCAATGGTGCAGGCTCAGACACGGTTGGAGTGGTCAAGCAATGAAGTCGCGCGGGCCGAAAGGTTGGTCAAATCACGGGCCATCTCGGAGGAGGAAGCGGACTCGCGGAACAAGGCACAAACCGAAGCCCAGGCTGGCATTCAATCGGCCCGAGCGGCTGTCGACGTCGCCAAGCTGACCCTGGAGTACACCCGCATTATCGCCCCTATTTCGGGTCGAATCGGCCGCAAGCTGATCACCGAGGGCAATCTGGTTAACGGCAACCAGGGCCAATCCACCGTGCTCACTACGATCGTGTCGCTCGACCCGATCTACGGCTACTTCGACGCCGATGAACATTCCGTTTTGAAGTATCAGCAGATGTCTCGTGAAGGCACCGGCCTGCGCATGGGGGAAGTGCCCTGCGAACTCGAGTTGGCCAATGAAAAGGACTTTCCCCACAAAGGCCGCCTCGATTTCGTCGATAATCGCGTCAACCCGGAGACCGGCACTCTTCGGGTCCGGGGCATCTTTTCCAATCCAGCGCCGAATTATGCGCTCTTGCCCGGGTTCTTCTGCCGCGTCCGGGTGCCAGGGAGCGGTAAGTATTCGGCGGTATTAATTCCAGAGCAAGCCATCGGGACGGATCAAGGGCGCAAGTTCGTTTACGTGGCGGCGCCGGACGACAGCCTGGAATACAAGCCGGTTGAGCTTGGCCCTCTCCTCAGCGAAGGCCGGGTGATCCGCCAGGGGATCGGCTCCAACGATTGGGTGGTCGTCAACGGTCTCATGGGAATCAGACCAGGGGTGAAAGTAAAGGTGGACCGGGCCCGAGCCGCGGCGGCCGCTCGCGAGAAGCCCGACGGTGCGACGAAATGAGCTCAATGCCGATGCGCATCAGAGAAATCCACTCGCTGGCACGGGCAACGCGGAAGGCGGAGCTGTGCGGGCCGGACGGGCCAACCGAGGCTGGGTGAGTGCTCGCTCTGATTCACGATCCTTTTTGCTATGAAGTTTTCGCACTTTTTTATCGACCGGCCGATCTTCGCGTCGGTGCTCTCGATTGTGATTGTTCTGGTTGGAGCGCTCGCGCTGATGCAGCTGCCGATCGCGCAGTATCCCAACATCGTGCCACCGACAGTGGTGGTCACGGCGCGCTATCCGGGAGCAAATCCCCAGGTTTTGGCGGACACAGTGGCGGCGCCGATTGAACAGGAGGTCAACGGAGTCGAGGACATGCTCTATATGTCGGCCCAATGCGCCGCGGATGGCTCCATGACCCTGACCATCACCTTCAAGCTCGGCACGGATATCGACAAAGCCCAGGTCCAAGTCCAAAACCGCGTCGCGGTGGCCGAGCCGAAGCTGCCGGAGGAAGTGCGTCGTCTCGGCATTACCACGGCCAAGCGCTCGCCCGATATCACAATGGTGGTGAACCTCATCTCCCCGGATGGACAATACGACAAGCTTTACATCGACAACTACGCCAACCTCCAAATCAAGGACGCCCTGGCCCGCTTGCCCGGCGTCGGCAATATTACCATCTTCGGCGCCCGGGACTACAGCAT
>JAXMHN010000088.1:0-18233 GCA_046346765.1 Verrucomicrobiota bacterium
GCCCCAACCCCAATGCTGGCCAAAGCCAGCCCCTCGTTGATCGCTCCAGGTCTCATCAAATGACTGAAGCCGGTGCTTCCACCGTCAGCCCGTGGTGGGGGAAAATGCCATGTTTGACCCGCTGAATGGCGGCGGCGAGAGGGCCGCCCACCGCCTGGCGTTGGTCCGGACTGACCGGGGCTTCGCGGTCGCGAAGCCCGCCCGCCCATTCGCTGCTGCCGAGCATCATGCCGCCGATGGCGAAGGCGGATGTTTCATCGTCGTTGTCGCCGCAGCAGGTGCGCCAGGCCAAACACCAGGCTCGCACCGTGTTCTCCACGTGATATCCTCCGCCCCCGAGCACGAGCAACGGTTTCCCGAGCCCAAGAACGTGACCAAGGACATCGACCACGGCGTTGTTTGTCATCTGCAAATGGGTCAGCGGATCGCCTGCCAACGTGTCCATCCCCAGCTCCAGCACAACCACGTCTGGCTGATAAGCCAGCGCCAGCGGCACCGCAATCTCCTCGAACGCGGTCAAAAACGCCTGGTCATATGTCCACGCCGGCAACGGGACATTGACGTTGAAACCGCGCCCGTCCCCTTCGCCGATCTCGTTTTCAAAACCTCCCCACGGGAAGAGGGTCGTGCCACTCTCGTGCAGCGAAATGGTCAGCACATCACTGCGGCGGTAAAACGCCTCCTGCACTCCGTCGCCGTGGTGCGCGTCGATATCCAGATACAGGACCCGCTTGCCGGCGCGCGCCAGACGCATGCAGGCCAACACCGCGTCATTGAGATAGCAGAAGCCGGATGCCTTCTCTGCCATGGCGTGATGAAAGCCGCCGGCCAGGCTAAACGCCGTCCTCACTTCCCCGGCAAGCAAGAGATCAGCTGCAGCCAGAGCGCTCCCACAAGCGAGCGCTCCATACGCGAAAAGGTCAGGGAAAGCGGGCGTATCCGGCCCGGCCAGTCCCATTTCAAAACCAGCCACCGTCAATTCACCGTCGCTGGCGCGGCGCAACTCCTCCAAGTAAGCCGGGGAATGATACTCCCGTAGTTGCTCGAGCGTCGCGGCCGCCGGCTCGATCTCCATCCGCCCCGGACCGTGCAACAAGCCCAAATATCTCAGCCGGTTCCGCGTCAGACCGACCCGCTGTGTCTTGAAAGGACAATCGGCCGGATACGACAACCGGTCCATCAGCGGCGCATGGAAGAAGGCGAGTTTGGGCTGGTTCATGAGCAACACGGAACGGGGGTATGGCAAAAGGAATGACGTCGCCCCGTCACAAGTTGAAAGAAGGACGAGCTTCGAGCTCTGTCCCGGGCGCCGTAATCGCGTTCCATTGTCATCTCATCCTGTCCGGTGCTCGACGATTGCCCTGGGCGAATCGCTAACCGGCGACCAGTTGTGATGCCGTCCTCGCTCCCGATCAGTGGCGATGGTGGATGGACGGTAACAGGTTGTCCGCGCGTGGCTAATGCCGGTGGCGTGGCGTGCGGCGTCTTCGCCGTCGTCCCGCAGCTCCGCCGCTTCCACCGGCGCCCCAGGTCCATTCACCTGGTCCGGTCCGATTTCGCGGAGCTGACCCGCTCCAGCTTCACCACATCCTGGGACAGAGAATAGAAGCCTCTGTCAGGCGAGGCTCGCCCCATCTTGTCAATTGCTGGCCATATTTTGAACCGTCACTTCTTTGGCCCGCGCAATGGCGTCTCCCGAACGTTCCAGTTCTGCTCTTCGTCGAAGTTCCGGTCGTTGCCCGGATCAGCCGCCTCCAAAACAATCGTGAAGTCCTCCAGATTGTCGTTTAACCGGCCAGCGATCGAGCGGCCACTGACCCGATTGGGGTTTTTCTTCGAAAACTTGTATTCGGAACCGCGAAAGTACATCTCGACGATTTCGCGGCCGAGTCCGTCAAATTCAAAGCGGCCTTCATCGTCTAAGTTCGCTTCCTGGCTATCCCAAGCTTGTTCTCGCCCCAAGCCAATCCTGCTCCCGGGAAAAGGAGCCTCGCCGTCTTCCGTCACAACCCGTCCCCGAATATGCAACGGTAGCTGGACCTCGATCTTGCCCAGGTCCAGCTTGGTTCCGTCGGGGCCAGTGGTGAGCCCGCGCGTGGCCAGCAAGCCAACCTTCGCGGCCGACTTGGAGGTGCTGTAGACGACGAAACCCTTGGACGCAGTCACATGCGGAAAGCTGAAGCGCCCGTCGTTATCGGTGGTCACATTCCAACCGCGCAGAAATTCTCCCGCCGAACGGTCGGCGCCGGCAAAGCCGACCTGCAACCCTGGAACTGGCTTGCCATCTTTGAGAGCCTGGCCGCTGACCAGCACGCCCTCGCGCAGGACAAAGAGTTGATCCTGCCCCGGAACGAGCCGGATCCATTGTTCCGCATAGCCGCGGCACCGGAGAATGCCCAGCGCCGCCTTCAAATCGGATGTGCCGACCATGGTCAACACCCCATCTTGATCAGTCACTCCGAGTTCCTGGACGTAGCGCTTATGTCCGCCCCACGTGGTCGTGTTGATCGCCTCGGCCCCTGCAACGTCCACAAGCGCGCCCGCGGCGGGTTGGCCCGCGGCGTCATAGACGCGAGCATTGATCAGCCTTTGGCCCTCTTCGGGTGGGGATCGCTTCCAAAGGGAGCAACTGACCGGGCTAAGAACGGGATCCACTTTGTCCATGGCGGCGGCTTCGTAGCCCTTGGCCACCAACACAAGTCGGTAAAGAAGACCGCTCTCCACTTTGCCGAGGTTGAAATCGCCTTTCGCATTCGTCTGCGCCCGCTTGCCGCAATCGGGATAACAACTGGGACATCCGGTCGCCGTCCCATGCCGCGGCCGCGCCGATTCAACGAACACGTGCGCTCCAACCACCGGTTCACCCACTTCATCGAGAACCACGCCGGTCAGTTCCGCCGGTTCGGGAGTCATATCGTCATCCTGTCCACGCGTGAGGATGGAGCCGATGAAGAGGCAAACGCACAGGGCACGCTTGAGATTAACCAGGATCATAGGTGACAGCGTTGAGGTGGCGGTAATCAGTTGACCAAAAAGGTAACGGCCGAGCTTCATCCCGTGAGTAAGACCTTCATCGCGTGCTCACGGCGGGGGAATCAGCATCCGCCAGGGCGTCTTTCAGACGGGCAACATTGCTGGTCTTCAGCAGCAAATGGCCTTCGCCATCCACGATCAGAATCAGGGGCAACTCTCTCAGTCCGTGTGAAGCGTACGCTTTGATCACTTCTGCTCCGGTCAAGGTCGCCAACGTTCCTTTCCACTGCGCCTCGGCTGCTGCCTTCTTTATTTCCGCCTCGTTTTCTTCGACCGCGACCGCGACCTTGACGATGCCGCCAGCCACACCTGCTTCCTGGAATTGACGCAGTCCCTGGCAGGATTGGCCGGACCACGGCGCCCAGAAATAGAGAGCTTGCCGCGCCCCTGTCCTCCCCGCCAATTCCAGCGGCTTTCCATCCAAAGTCCGCCCCACCAATTGAGGCACGACCGCTCCTGGACCCGCACCCGCGATCGGAAGGACGACCGGATTCAATTGGAACTGCTTCACTCCCGGGGTCGCCACCACCACCACATTGGTCGAGACCGCTCCGATAAGTTTGCCGCCTTCCATCCAAGGCCGGCCGCGTGGCGGCGGTTCCGTCACCTTGATGTCCAGGGCATATTCTCCAGGCAGGACATCGTCGACGAAGAAGGAGCCATCCTTGTCAAAAGTCAGCTGATACTGGCGCGAGGGAATGTTGCTGTCGATTCTTCCGCGGTTGGCCGCTTCAAAATCCGCGCGCCGCACGAAGTCCTCCCAAACCGGCGCGCCTGGCGCATTGGCGCTGGGAATCGCGTCTTTGGCAGTCAAGGTGTGCTTGTTCACCGTCCAGTCGAGGTCCACGTAGTTGCTTGGCTTGGCCCGCCCGATCACCCGGACGCCTCGCCCGCCCATTTCGACTTGGGCGACTTTCCCGGGGAGCACGTCGACATCCTGGCGGTGGCTGTGGACGATGGTGCCGGGAAGATTATCAAGATAGCGGTAGAGCAAGTACGGGCCAGCGGGAATGCGGTCGAATGCAAACCGGCCCTCGTCATCAGTGGTGGCGTCAAAATAAATCCCCATGCATCCGTTGACGATCTCACGCAAATTCAGACCGACGCGAAGGCCGGCCTTGGCCGGTTGATCGCCAATCTTTAAAATGCCCTCCAGCCGCTCCCACGGCTGCAAGGTGATCGTTCCGTTCGTTCGCAACTGACTGCTGGCGACCTGCGCGTAGCCGGACGCGTGCATGACAACCACCATCGCGTCCCGACCCACGCCCTCGAGTTCGTACGCGCCTTCGGCCGACGTTTGCGCTCGGATCAGGTTGCCGTAAGAGGGCGGTTTGACCGCGCCGCGTTGGAATTGTTGGTTGAGGAAGATCGACCCTTGATCGCGGTTCACCACGAGCCAGGCCTGTTCCGCGGGCGTCCCTTCGGGAAGCTTCACGATGCCTTTCAGGGGCGTATCCGGTTCCAGCGCCACCTCTAATTCCCGGTCGCCATCGTTGAAATCGAGCAACTCGAGTTCTTTCGGCAAAAATCCTTTGGAAACAACCCGGAGCAGAAACTGCGGGTAGCTGCCAGGCCGAAAATCAGCCAAGCGCAGTGCGCCCTTGGCGAGCCCGTTGGTGCCTTGAATCCAGGGTGGGAATTGTCGGGCATACTCCTTGTCGAGCTGCACTTCAAAACGCTCAAGAACCTGCTGGTCCGAGGCGCGAACCGCCCGCACCGACAGCTGGATTTCGCCCGCCGAACTGTCGCCGAAAGTAATGCGTTCTTCCTGGCCCCCTTGCAGCCGCAGATAGCGGATCCCGCCCGATGCCCCGTGAGAAATGGTAGCCCGGACAGGCTGCAGCGGGGCGTTTGTCCATATGAGGACGCCCTTGGCATCGGTCCGGCCGCTGAAGTTCAAATACATGCCCTCGTTGCGCCAATCTAGCGTCCGCACTTCCGCGTCCACCGCCGGTTTGCCGTCGGCCAGGAACGCGTGCAAGACCGCGCCTTGCGCCGGCTGCAACCGCACCACTGTTTCCGGGAGGTCCGGCTTCATCGTGATCACTTCACACGTCAAAGCGTAGCCCGGTGCGTCTACGGCCCAGATCGCTTGCCGGGCCCGCCGGTTCTTGAAGTGAAAGCGTCCATCCGCGTCCGAGACGGCCTGGCCGCGGGGTTGAGGACTGCCCATTCCAAATGCTTCCGTGATCTTCGCCCCTGCGAGCGGCTTCCCCTCGGCATTGAGGATACGCCCGCGAACAATAAAGCCAGTCGCCAAGGTGAGCACGGCCCGGCCGGCGCGCAAATCAGCCAAAGGCACCAGCTTGGCATTTTGCGCTCCACCAAAGCGTTCCTGGCTGGTGGCATAGGCGGCGTCTGAACCGTCATCGCGAATGATGGTCAATCGCACCATCTCGAGGTCGCGGGGGAAGTTCGGCGCTTCCCATCGCCCGTTGGCGTCGGTGGTGATCGCTTTGGGAGCGCCGGGCTCCAAAGCCCATGTGTTGAAATAGGAGTATTCGCGCAGCGTTCTTTCGCCCGTCCCGACGCTGAATCCGGTTTGGTCCTGGGCCATGATCAAAATGCGGGCGTTGCGCAAGGCCGCCCCCTGGTCATCCCGAACTGTGCCGCCAATCGTAATTCCCTTCTGCATTTTGACCGTGTAGTCCGACGGCACGTCATTCATGACACCGCCGTTCTCAGCCCGCCATTGCGCGATCCGCGGCGAATAATTCGGATGTTCCAGATAGAGCGAGAAGTCCGTCATCCTGGTCAATGCTTCAACCGGCGGCAGGACCAGCGGAATCGCGATCTCGCCTTTCGCATCGGTCATCGGCGGTTGCTGCTTGGCCCCGCTGGAAGTCGGACCGGCAATGATCCCGGGATGATTGACGCTGACCCCGGCGATCGGTTGCCGCGTGTCGGCATCGATGACACGAACGACCAGGACCCGCCCTGGCACCGCAGGACTGCCAGGCCCAACTCGACCGGCTCCAGCCTCGGGCTGCGCCGCCATTCCGCCCGGGCCAACTCGCGCCAGGGCGAGCAGCAACATGCCCCATCGAGACAACCAACTCCCTAACCGCAGCCTGCTGGCATTCATAATCCTATGCGCGTGGATTTGCGAAGGTGTCACAGGGACCGGTGCTTCGCTTGGCCTCCTGGTTCCTGTCATGCGACATGATCGTATCCCTTTGGACCGACCTGCAGCCAGAAAGTTCATCCTGGGATTGCCGGAATTGTCAGAACGTCTCGAACCACTCATTTCAGAGTTGGCCTGATCGGTCAATCCGAAGAAACTCCTGCAAAGTGAACGCTGTCCTTTATCGAGCTTTCCAGGGCCCGCTCCGCCTGGAAACAGTCCCCGATCCGTCGGTTCCAAAAGATGGGGTCGTCATCGGGGTCAAAGCCAACGGCATTTGTCGAAGCGATTGGCACGGATGGATGGGCCACGATCCGGACATTCGCCTGCCCCACGTCCCGGGCCATGAATTGGCCGGTGTCGTCCAGGAAACCGGACCAGAAGTGCGCCGCTGGAAACCGGGCGACCGGGTGACAGTTCCTTTCGCAGTCGGCTGCGGGCACTGCGTCCAATGCCTCGCGGGCTGCCAACACATCTGTGACGATTACTTTCAACCTGGCTTCACGGCCTGGGGCTCGTTCGCGGAGCGCGTGGCCATTCCGCACGCCGATACGAACCTGGTCCGTTTACCCGACGAAATGGACGATGTAACGGCCGCAAGCTTGGGCTGCCGCTTCGTGACTGCTTTCCGCGCCGTCGTCAGCCAAGGGCGGGCTGCCCCGGGTGAATGGGTCATCATTCATGGTTGCGGAGGCGTCGGACTAGCTGCCATTATGATTGCCCAAGCCTTGGGAACCCAGACAGTCGGCGTCGACGTCAAAGAAGAGGCTCTACAGCATGCCCAAGCCCTGGGAGCAACCGCCACCGTCAAGGCCGAGCCCCAAACAGACGTCCCGCGCGCCATCCGCGACCTCACTCAGGGCGGAGCTGACCTCTCTATCGATGCGTTAGGCTCACGCCAGACCTGCCGGAATTCCATCCTTTGTTTGCGCAAACGGGGACGCCACGTCCAGGTGGGCCTGATGCTCGGAGAAGAGCGGGAAGTCGCTTTGCCCATGGCACCCGTCATCGCCAATGAATTGGAGATTCGCGGCAGTCATGGAATGCCCGCCCACGCCTACCCTCCGATGCTGGCAATGATTCGAGCCGGGCAACTGCAGCCAAGACGCCTCGTGACCAAGCTGGTCTCACTGGCGGAAGCGGCTCCTGAACTAACGAATATGGGCAGCTTCAAGTCGAGTGGCGTCACCGTTATCGACCAATTCTAAGCAAGCGTTTGAGCCCCAATAAAGGCGGAAGGTGAGCGCATCTGGCGTTTGAGAAGCGCGATGGCCAGCTCCAGCCGTCAGCACGGCTGTGCTTACGGAGCGGTTTTCAGCTCCATAAGTCGCTTGGGATCAACTTTATCCGCGTGGCGGGTATTCCAAGGTTTCGTCGCGATCCCTCCTGGATCAGCCCCGCTTTTCGGCGTCTCCACCCAGTCCAGTTGGTGCTTGACAGTGCTTTCCCTCTCAGGCTACAAAATCGCCGATCCCAAAACTGCCGGTCACTCATGGAGCCATGAAAAGAACCGCAACTCTATTCGGATTCGTACTTGCCGGTGCTTTATCTTCCCAAGCTGCCAACATTTTTTGGGTAAGCTTCCATCCAGGCGACAATACTCCTTCTGCGGCGGCGATCGCCGCCGGCTTTACCCAAGCGCCGGATGCCGGCTGCACCCAACTGCTGGAAGCCAATGGGCATACGGTCACCCGCGTGCTGACTTCCGGCACCCCAAACACAGCGCTGCTCAATACGGCTGATCTCGTCATCATCAGCCGGTCGGTCCCAAGTGGCGACTACGAGCTGGATGCAGAGACAGCCGCCTGGAACGGGATCAAGGCTCCGACCATGATCCTGGGGGGGTATGTCCTCCGAAACAGTCGGTTGGGTTACACCACCGGCGCAACCATCCCGGACACCACCAGCACGGTCACCCTCAAAATCAACGATGCCAACCACCCAATCTTTGATGGCGTCCCGATCGGCACGAATGGGGTCATGTCCACGCCTTTCTCCACCACTCTCAGCTTCGACGGCACTGTCCAGCGCGGCACCTCGGTTAACACTGACCCTGTCGCGGGCAACGGCACAGTCCTGGCCACCGTAGCTACCACCGGCGATCCAGCTTTTGGCGGCATGGTCATTGGCGAATGGCAAGCTGGCTCGGTGATGGGGACCAGTCCGGCCGATACGCTCGGGGGTCATCGTCTCGTGTTTCGACGGGCAGCCGCGAACAGGTCATTACATCGGAGGGCGCAGGTATCTACGATTTGACCGCAGACGGCTCCAAGCTGTTTCTGAACGCGGTTAACTACATGGCTGTCCCGGAGCCCTCAACCCTTGCCCTGATCACCATCGGGGCCGGAGTGCTCGTCTTGGCGCGCCGTCGTTCGCGTTAGTCTCGGTCTGTCTTTGATAAAAGGCCGCGGCCAGGCGAACTCGGCAACCTGGTGGGTTGGTATCGACATGACGCCCGGAGGTCGCACCGCACCTTAATAGCCAACAGTCAGCCGTACCGGTCAATGCTCGCCAAGCCGCGCTGACAGTCCACGTTCCGAGAAAAGGAACCCTCCCGCCTGCACCTTTCCCGGAAGACCGATCCCTCAGTTGGGCTGCAAAATCTACCGCCACAAAGCGGAACGGGCTCGTAATTGTTCGTCCGAACACTAATCTCCGTGGCCATGACGAGATTGTTCCCGTTCTTGTTGCTCCTGTGCCTGGACTTGGTCGGTGGAGCAGTAAGTCTGGCCGCAGGTCAGGCCGAGCACGTCGTTGTGCTGGTCTGGGACGGGATGCGTCCTGATTTCGTGACCCCGCAATACACCCCGACCTTATACGAATTAGCGACTCGCGGGACCTTCTTCAAAAACCATCACAGCGCCTATGTTACCACCACCGAGGTAAACGGCACGGCCCTGGTCACCGGCATGCAACCGGCCCGGAGCGGCATTTTCGCTAATAGCCAGTACCACCGAGAATTAAATTGGCTCGGCCCTTTGGGCACCGAAGCTTTCGATGCCGTTCGGCGCGGTGATCTTCTCTGGGATGGCCATTATCTGGACGCGGCGACCATCCCGGAGGTCCTGCAATCAGCGGGTTTTCCCACCATCACCGCCGGAGCCAAGCCGGTTGTTCTCCTCCATGATCGGGCAAGCAAGAAGGCAACCCAAGCGCAGAAGGACTCGGTCACATTGTTTCGAGGAAAGACCTTGCCTCGCTCACTGATGGATTCTCTCGTCAAGACGCCCGAAATCGGAGCTTTCCCCGCCGATCCGCCGGCCCCTGACAGCACCAAAGCAAAGATCACTCACTATCTCAAGGTGGGAAGAGCAAAAGCCCTCGAATGGATCTACGGCAAACCCAAAACCCCGCAGCAGTCGCGTCTCGTTGACGCCTGGACCACCAAGGCTCTGGTCCACGGTCTTTGGAAGGACGGCGTCCCTAAATATACCCTGCTCTGGCTCAGCGAGCCGGACGCCTCTCAGCATGAATCCGGAGTCGGGTCGGGCAATGCCGAACTGGGCTTGGCTTCTTCAGACAAAAACCTGGCGCTGGTCCTCAAGACTCTGGAAACCAAAGGAGTGCTGGACAAAACCGATATCCTGATCGTTTCGGACCACGGCTTTTCCACCATCGACCGCGGTTCGGACCAGCTGATCGATTCGTTAAAGCGAGCTCGATTCGTCGCGGGCAAACAATTCGATAATCCTGAAGCCGGGGATGTGTTGGTAGTGCATTTGGGCGGCAGCACCTGCTTCTACGTTTATGAACACGATGAGGCCACCATCCGCCGCCTGGTCGAGTATCTTCAGTGCACGGACTACGCCGGAGTCATTTTCACCGCTCTTCGTCTCCAAGGGACCTTTCCCTTGTCCCAAGTCGGCTTGGAAATGGAGCGCGGGGGGCCTGATGTCCTCGTAGCCATGCGCTGGAGCAAGCAAGGCAACGACCTCGGCGCTCCGGGCATCATTGTATCCCCTGACGGCAAACGCGGGCGTGGCACCCACGGCTCCCTCAGCCGGTTCGATATCAACAATACCTTGATCGCCGCCGGCCCTGACTTCAAAACAGGCTACGTCAGTGAGCTCGCCAGCGGCAACATCGACATCGCCCCGACCGTTTATGCCATCCTTGGCGTTCATCCCCCCGCGCCCACCGACGGGCGAGTGTTGGTCGAAGCCATGACCGGCCACGATCAGCCTATTCCCAAAATGGAGGAGAAGAAGATGGAAGCTTCGCGCGATTTCCCTTTTCGCACCTGGCATCAATACCTCAAATTCAGCCGCGTGGGTCCGGTGACTTACTATGACGAAGGCAACGGCGAAAGCCGCGTCAAGTGATCTCCCTGGCCCGAAGAAAGGTTTCTCCGCGATGCAAAGAGACCAATCACCGCGGCGGTCGGAGGTGCGCTTTTCGGTTGCCCCTCCGACTCGGGCCGCGTAGTAAACCGCATGCCAACACCACTCAAAGGTTGGTGCGTCCATTGCCGAACGGTCTTCGAGTTTCCGGAAGCGCGGCATGGCCTGGTGGTGGAGTGTCCCGCCTGCGGCGGCGAAATGATGCAGCGCGCCGCGCTTGATTATCGTGAACGCAGTATGCAGAGCCGATTGAAACTATGGCTGGGGTCGATCGCGGTCGCAGCCCTTCTTCTGGCCGGGCTGACTTACCTGCTGTGGGCTCGCTTGCGGGCCGCTTTTGACCTGCTGGTAGAGGCGACCGGAAGCGCCGGAGCCGCTTGGGCATGCGTGGCCGCAGGACTATTGGCACTCGCCTGCATCCTCTTGTGGGTGCTCTTCCCGGTGCTGGTCTATTTCGGCCTCAGGAACCTCAGCCGCCGAGCAGCGGAACTGGAACAAACCACGAAGATTTGCGCGCGTCACCTCGCGCGGCTTCGGGGCGGATACGTTTCCCCACCAACGGATCGCCGCCAAGTGCCCGAACCGCCCGAGTGAGGTTTTGCCGCCCAAACGGCTTCAGCCCGTCGATCAAAGCTGCCGGGCCGTCCGCGAACAAATGGCCTGCTGGACCGGGACGCCGGCACCACACCGTCAATCATCGCAAGCGTCAGGACTCTCCCACTTCGGATAGACTTCGGGCTTTAGCTCCCCGCGCCGAATCAATTCCTGCAAGTCGCGTATAATCGTCCGACGGGCAACGCGAAACTCCCGGGCGAGCGCCGAAACGTTGGGGCGCTCGGTGCTGGCGCCGACCAGACGGCGGATTTCAGTCTGGCGGCTAAGGCGGTCCGTTGACCGGCTGAGAAGCGCTTCGATATCGACCCGTTTGGAGCGTTCCAGCGCTTCAAATTGGCGCACCACCTCCGCTTCGCCGCATTCCTTCAGCGCGACCTCAATCGTCCGCTTCAGTTCGCCCAAATCCACCGGTTTGCCGATGCAATAGTGGGCCCGGCGCGGTCCCTGCAGCGCCTCGATCTGTTGCTGCACTTCCAGAACTCCCGAAACCACAATGATCGGCACGTAGGGCAACAGCTCCTTCAATTCCGGTAGAAACTCCAACCCCAGTTCACCCTCATCGAGGATGTGGTCTAACAGGATCAGGTTGGGCGGCCTCTCACGCAGCGACTTGAGCGCCTGGCTCCCAGTCGTCCACGCGCCAGTTCATAAGCGCCCAAAGCATCCTCGTAAATCTCATACTGAAGATCGTCATCTTCCGCGATTAGAATCCGAGGCCTGTTCATACATCTGGAAGCAAGTCTTCTATTACGCCAGTCGACCGGCCGGTTCAAGCTCCGATCAGGCCACGCCCCCGGTCTTGTCCTTCCGTCCACGCAACGAACATTCCTAGGAGCCAAGGCAGCAAGCTGACCTCACCCACGCCAGTCGTCACCCCACCGCCGGATCTGCAATCGCATACTGCAGCCCCCAAGTGCTGCTCACCACCTCGTCGCCATGGCACATGCGCAACAAGTGCCGCTGTGGCGCCAGTCCCAGCGACCGGGCGAACTCAGTCGCCGCTTCATTCGACGCCGGCACATCCCAGAACAATGGTTTGCCAGTTGCCTCCGCCGTCAGTCGATGAATGATCTTGCCGGCGACCAACGCGGTTTCAGCGACAACCGGCCCCAGGTACTGGGCACGCGACCCTTCGCGAATCATGCCATAACCAAAACCACCGGTCCGACAGACCACCGTTCGCAAGCTGCGCCTCACCAACCCGCCCAGCACTTCCGGGCGCGGCAGGCCAAAAGCGGTCGCATCGAGGGCAATCAATTCCGTCCAATCCCGCTCCACCAATGCCGAAACTCCGTCGGTCACGGTATCGCTCTTCGGATGGAAGACGGGGGCCTCATATCGTGTCAATGCACCGCACGGCTTAAAGCCGCTTCTTTCGTAAAGAGGTTGCCCCAAGGGCGTCGCATCCAGTTTCACAGCCTGCGCGCCACGACTTTGGAGGTATCCCAGCGCATGGCGCAGTAACGCGCCGCCAACGCCGCCCCGACGCTGTTCAGGATGGACGAGAAGCATGCCGATCCAGCCCAGTCCCGGTCCGTAATAGACCGTCGTCGCCGTTCCGGCAGGCGCGCCGTTCCGTTCGGCAACAAAACAGCCGTGCGGTTCGCAATCGAGGAATCGCTGCCAGTCCGCCAGCGTTTGATTCCAACCGGCCAAGGCTCGAACCTCATCGGCAAAGGCGAAGTCGGCCGGCTTTAGGAGTCGGATCGAAAGTGCGTCGGCCGGCTCGCGCTCTGTCGCTGCAGCTTCCATGAACCAATGGGATCAGCCCCCCGCAATGGCTGCTTCGGCCCCAGCGACCTTCAAGGGAAGCAGGCCCACTCCCGCCTGCTTGGCTGCCTGAATGAAGTCCTTCATCTTGTGCGCCTCCTTGCGTCCCGGCGTCCCCTCCACCCCGCTCGAGACGTCGACGGCGTAGGGACACACTTGCGACACCGCCGCCGACACGTTCCCTGGCGTCAGCCCGCCGGCAAGAATAATGCGACCGCCGAGTCGAGTCGCTTGGCGCGCTAGATCCCAATTGAAGCGTTCGCCGGTGCCGCCGGACTTACCAGGCACGAAGCTGTCGAGGAGCCAGGCCGAGACGTCATACCGGGGAAGCGCGGCCAGCGACGATGCGTCTCTAACTCGAAACGCCTTCACGATCTTCAGGCGGAAACGGCGGCAGAACTCCGGCGCTTCATCACCGTGAAATTGCACCGTGTCAACCCCCGATTGCTGGACGGCCGCGCTGACCTCCGATTCATCCGCGTTCACGAACAAACCAACCTTGCTGACGAAAGGGGGCAATGCCTCAATAATTCCGGCCGCGCGCTCCGGCGAGACGCGGCGGGGACTGCCCTCGCAAAAAACAAACCCAAGCGCATCCGCCCCGGCATCGATCGCGTTCAGGGCGTCTTCAAGGCAGGTGATCCCGCATATCTTGACCCGGACATTCATTCGACGCCCGCAGTATCGTCCAATCCGGCCCGCCAGGCCATCGGTTTCTGCCGGAGCGGACAGTCAAGAGCGTCACGTCACTGGAAAAGGCCCTGCCCAGCCGTCCCTCCCCCCGACGGTAAGAGTGCGCGCAGAGCACCTGAGGTCTTCCTCGCATCACACCCCTCGGCCGAAGCGGACTTGTCGAACGTGCCCGGGTCAGGCGACTCTGGTGGGGTGGACACGACCAGCACCTCGAGCATTCCCACGGGACCGGAGCACGGCGCCACTGGCCTGGACGCGCGCGACCTAAGCCCCGATCCCATCCAGCAGTTCCAATCCTGGTTCGATCTGGTGTTGCGGTCGAACCTGCCTGAGCCCAACGCCATGACGCTCGCTACCAGCACTTCAGAAGGTGTCCCTTCAGCCCGTATCGTCCTGCTCAAAGCGGTCGATGCACGCGGGTTCGTCTTCTTCACCAATTACGAAAGTCAGAAGGGACAGGAACTGGCCACCAACCCGCACGTCGCGCTGGTGTTCTTCTGGCCGACGCTCGCACGCCAGGTCCGAGTGATTGGGACAGCCACCCAGGTCAGCCGCGAAGAGTCCGACCACTACTTCCACAGCCGGCCTGTCGGCAGCCAACTCGGGGCTTGGGCGTCACGCCAAAGCCAGGTGTTGCCTGACCGTGCCGAACTCGACCGCGCGGTGGCGCAATTGGAGCTCCAATACAAGGATAGCGTGGTGCCGCTGCCTCCCTATTGGGGTGGGTATCGGGTCGATCCGACCCGCATTGAATTCTGGCAGGCTCGCCTTAATCGCCTCCACGACCGATTTCGTTACACCCGCTTGCCAACAGGCCATTGGCACATCGAACGTCTGTCCCCTTAAATTCGACGGCGCCGCCGGACCACCCCGCCCCGTCACGCCTTGCCCGCCCAGGTAATCGGCTGCGAGGTTCTGAGTTCCTCCGCGAGCTGGGCCACGTCCTTTGTTTGCCCGGGCAAGACCAAACCAGGCGCGATTTCCGCCAGCGGTTCCAAGACAAAGCGCCGCTCATGCGCCCTCGGATGAGGCAAGGTAAGCCGCTCCGTCCGCACCACGGTTGAACCCCAAGCAATCAGATCCAAATCCAATCGACGGGCTTCATTCAGGACCTTTTTGGGCACACGTCCGGATTCTCGCTCCAGCTGTTGCAGCACGACCAGGAAGGTTTCCGGGGTGAAGTCCGGACGCGGCTGCAGCTCGATGGCTGCATTGATGAAAGCGGGCGAGCCGGGAGGGCAATCGATCGGGTCGCTGCGCCAGAGAGAAGACCGGACGATGGGCGCGACTGAGACGATTTGGAGACGGTCCATCGCCTGCCGCACGATCGCACCCGAATCGCCCAGGTTGGATCCGAGGGCAACAAAGACTCTAACTTGACGGGTGCTCGATGCCGAAGCGGCCACGGCCAGCTCATTTAAGCCCAAGAACGTCCTGCATGTCGTACAGTCCCGCCTTCTGTCGCACGACCCATTCCGCCGCTCGCAAGGCGCCGTTGGCCAGGGTCTCACGGCTGGAAGCCCGATGCGTCAGTTCCACCCGTTCGCCGGGAGCGGCGAAGATGACGGTATGGTCCCCAACCACATCTCCTCCGCGGAGCGAGTGCATTCCGATCTCCGCCGACGTCCGTTCACCGACAATACCCTGCCGCCCATGCCGGATGACCTCGGCCAGCTGCTGCTGCCTCACCTCCGCCAAAATCTCCGCCAGCCTCGCCGCCGTGCCGCTCGGGGCGTCCTTCTTGAAGTGATGATGCATCTCCACAATCTCAAGATCATACCCCCCGCCCAGAATTTCCGCCGCCTTGCGCGTCAACCAGAAAAGCGTATTCACCCCGGTCGAGTAGTTGGCCGACCACACCATCGGAATCTGCGCCGCCAGCTTGGTAATCTGTCCTTTCTGCTCCGGCGCATGCCCCGTCGTCCCGATGACCAGGCTCTTCTTGTGGATGGCGCATAACGCCGCAATCCCAGCCGTCGCGGTGTGGGCCGTGAAATCAACCACCACATCCCCAGCTTCAATCACGCTCCGCAGGTCGTCGCCGACGTCAACTTGCCCAACGATCTGCAGACCAGCGTGCCGGGCCGCACAAGCGATCAGCGCCTGCCCCATCCGCCCCTTCGCCCCGGTAATGACCAGCTTGGTCGTGTTCATTCCCTTGATTACTTAAGGATGCCGCAGCGTTTCAGGGTCGCTTTCAGCGCCTCCTGATTGCGCAAGCTCATGCCAACCAGCGGCAACCGCACCTCCTCTTCCATCTGACCAAGCATCGCCAGGGCCGTTTTGACCGGAATCGGGTTCGTCTCCAGGAACAAATCTTTGAATAATGGAAAAAACTTCGTGTGCAGCTTGAGGGCCGCATCCGCCTTCCCCGCGGCGAAAGCCCGCACCATGTTCGCAACCTCCTTCGGCACCACATTCGAGGCAACACTGATCACCCCTTTCGCCCCCACCGACATAAATGGTATGGTCAACGAATCGTCTCCACTGAGAATCGTAAACCCCGGCCCGAGCGCCAGCCGGATCTGGCTCACACGGTCCGGCGCCCCGCCGGCCTCTTTGATCCCCACAATGCTGGGGCACTCGTCCACCAACCGGCGCACGGTCTCGACCGCAATCTCGATCCCGCACCGCCCCGGGATGCTGTAGAGGACTATCGGCAACTTGGTGGTTCGGGCAATCGCGCGGAAGTGCTGAAACAGACCTTCCTGAGTCGGCTTGTTATAATACGGGGCCACCTGGAGAGAACCGTCGGCGCCAGCCTTTTCGGCCGCTTGAGTCAGGTAGATTGCCTCGCTGGTCGAATTGGCCCCGGTTCCGGCCAGCACCTTCACCTTCCTGGCGGCGGCCTTCACGGCCAGAGCAATCACATCGATGTGCTCTTCGTAGCTCAGCGTGGGCGACTCCCCCGTGGTGCCCACCGGCACGATGCCGTCAACCCCAGCCTTGATCTGCCCCTTAATCAGTGCTTCGAAGGCCCGCGTGTCGACTTGGCCGCTGGTAAATGGCGTCACCAGCGCAGTGTAGGTTCCGGTAAACATAAAACTGACCTGAAATTCGGCCAAGAATCCGCAGAAACCGCACGATTGGCGAGCGGATTCTAGCTCAACCCTAAATCTCGACCTTCCCCTCGAAGACGAAATCCGCCGGACCGGTCAACCGCACATCCTTGTAACCGTCGCCGGCTTCCACGAACGATACCTCCAACGTGTCGCCTCCCCGCACTTGCACCGCAACCGGGGACGGAAACCGATGGATTCGCGCCGCAATCAAGGCCGCGGCGGTCACGCCCGTCCCGCAGGCAAGGGTTTCCCCCTCAACCCCCCTTTCATATGTCCGCACCCGAATCGAGCCAGAACCCAGCCATTGGGCAAAGTTCACGTTCGTTCCCTTGGGAGCGAAATGCGGATGATAGCGAATCTCCGGTCCCAACGTCCCCACCATCGCCTTCTCCGTGTCTTCGACAAAGATCACCGCGTGGGGAACACCCGTGTTCAGAGAATGCACCGTCTCCGTCCCCGCGGACAACGATACCTTCTGGGCCAAACGCAGTTCCCTGGGCTCCGTCAGATTCACTGTCACTCGATCCCCTTCAAACGTCGCCCGAATCACGCCAGCACCAGTCTCAAACGTGACCTGCCCCCCAATACCGGTCAGCCGCTGCCCAAACCGGGCGAAACAACGGGCGCCGTTCCCGCACATCTCCGCCGTTCCGCCATCGCTGTTGTAGAACTCCCACGCCCAATCAGCCTTTCCCGACCGGCAGGGAATCAGGAGGAAAACACCATCGGCCCCTATGCCTCGGTGGCGATCGCATAGTTTGACTACCTGGTTCGGCTGCAATCGGATACGCTGATCGCGGTTGTCCAGGAGAATGAAGTCATTCCCCGCTCCGTTCATCTTCGTAAACTCCAACAACATGTCGCGGAACCTAGCAAACCCCCTATAAAAGACAAGCGACACCAACTTCCCCGCCTCCGCCCCGAGACTCCCTATAGCACCTTCGACCTTCGTTCGTCCCTCCTTCGTCCCTTCTCCCTCCCCTCGCGAACGAGCGTCGAAGATGGCGTGAATCAGGTAACCACCTCGTCCGGACCGAACCCCAAACCCCTCCGAAGGGCCCACGGCGCGGCCATAGGCGGTCCGAGAACCGCCTAAAAACTGCTCGACAGCGGGTATCGGAGCCGCAAATGATCGAGTCGTGTCTGGTAAACCGACTCGCGGCATTAACATCGCTCCAAGACCCCCGATGAAGGGGGTATTGCAGCCGGCTGGCCCGGAGATGGTGAGGCGGGCGATAAGCCAGTCTCAATCGTATCTCCTTGGCGTTCAAGCTCCGGAAGGCTACTGGGTGGGCGAGTTAATGGTGGATGCCACCTTGGTGGCCGATAGCATCGCGTACCACCATTGGAACGGAAAGGTCGACCCTGCCTGGCAACGAAAGGCGGTCAACCACATCCTTTCGATGCAGCTACCCGATGGCGGATGGAACATCTATTACGGCGGCCCCTCGGAGGTGAACGCCACCATCAAGGCTTACCTGGCGTTGAAGCTGGCTGGAGTGCCGGTGACCGACGCACGGATGCTGCGAGCCAGGGAAATGGCCCTTCGGCTCGGCGGCATCCCGCGGATGAACACCTTTTCGAAGCTGTATCTAG
>JAXMHN010000089.1:0-17851 GCA_046346765.1 Verrucomicrobiota bacterium
CGCTATCTCCACAGTGAAATTGACGCCATCGAGCGCGTCGAAATCCTGCGCGCCCTGCGCAAAGGCGAATTCGATGTGCTGGTCGGCATTAACCTGCTCCGCGAAGGCTTGGATCTGCCCGAGGTTTCATTGGTGGCCATTCTCGACGCCGACAAAGAAGGTTACCTCCGCTCCGCCACCAGCCTCATCCAGACGGCCGGACGCGCCGCCCGCCATCTCCACGGAGAGGTTATCCTCTATGCCGATGTCCGCACGCAAAGCATCGAGAAGTTCCTCGCGACTTCCGAATACCGCCGCCAAAAGCAACTGGCTTATAATGCCGAGCATCACATTACGCCTCGCAGTGTCAGCCGCGCCGTCGAGGAAAGCCTGTCTTCGCGCCGCGTCGGCGACCAAGCCGCGGCGGTCATCAATGACGCTGGCGGCAATTTCGACGTCACTGAAACGATCCGGGAGTTGGAACAGGAGATGGTCCAGGCCGCCACCAACCTCGAATTCGAAAAAGCCGCCCTCCTCCGCGATCAGATAAGGGAGTTGAAGCGCTCGTTCGAGGGCGGAACAGAAGCCGCCGGAAAGCATGCCGCCATGCCGGCCCGCGCGGTCACCTATCAGCCGTCTAAACCTGGGAAACGGCCCAAACGGCTGAAGGCCTGAGTCCGCGGGTCCGCTGACCTCTTGGCATCCCTTCGCTCGGCGCCGGCGGACCGGCACAGGACCGGTTGACGGGATGGCCAATCAGCAAGCGGCCCGCGCGGAGAGCGCTGCCTCGCCCTGAGATCACATCGCCAGTTTGGTCTTGCCGCGGCGCTGCTCGCTCTCATTGACCATCCCGGTCAAATCAGCTGCCGGCCGGATTTCGAAAGGGCCCGCCTTGACGCCGGGGTGCTTCGACATCAACTCAATCGCGTGATTCAAGTCTCGCGCCTCGAGAATGAGGATCCCCCCCAATTGTTCCTTCGTCTCGGCATAAGGACCGTCAGTGACGATCACTTGGCCGCTTCGCCAGCGCAAGGTGGTGGCTGTGTTCGGGCCCTGCAAGGCTTCGCCTCCGGCGAAGTGACCCTTCTCACGCAAGATCCCATCATACGTGAAACACTCGTCCAGCATGGCGTGGCGTTCTTCCTCCGACATCCTCTCGAACTTGTTCGGCTCTATGTAACCCAGGCAAATATATTTCATATTGTTTGATCGGTTTCGATGTAGTGGCTCTACACACTCCTAGGAGCCCGTTGAAGAACTAGCATGAGCGCTGTTTGCAAGGAAAGGCTGGATGGCAAGGCGCGAGCACGGGAGCATCCCGCCTGGGCTGCCGCCAAAATCCCTCGCCGCAGCGCCCATGGTAGTTCTTCAACAGGCTCTAGTCGTTTAAGCGCTCCCGAATTCGACACTCGCGCAAAAATAATTCAGCTCAGCGTCTGCAACCGGGTCTGGAGAAAGCGCCGTCCTGGTTCCTGCCTTGTATGAGCCAGGGCTTCCTCGTAGGAAGCGCGGGCCTCAGCCGTCCTTCCCAAACGCCGGCATAAATCCGCCCGGGCCGAATGGGCCCAAGGATAATTCTTCAGCTCGCCGCGCGCCAAAAGGAAATCGATTAGCTTCAAACCAGTCTCCGGCCCGTCCCGCATCGCCATGGCCACGGCACGATTTAACTCGACCACGGGCGAAGGCGCCGCCTCCGCCAGCTTGCCATATAGGGCGACGATCTGGGCCCAGTCGGTGGCGGCGGATGTCGCCGCCTCGGCGTGCACCGCCGCGATAGCGGCCTGCAACGTATACGCGCCAAAGCGCCGCGACCGCAAGGCCCCCTCCACGGAGAGATCCACCCGGGTCAAGGTTTGTCCGGAAGAGGCTGAGTAGCCCTCGTTGAAAACCAAGTAGATCACCTGCAGCACCGCCTCCAGCCGTGCCGGCAATTCCGCCGGCGATGGCACCTGAAACGGAATCCCCGCTTCCCGGATCTTCGCTTTCGCACGCACAATCCGTTGGGCCAGCGTCGGCGCTCCCATCAGAAATGCCCGGGCAATCTCCTCCGTCGTCAGCCCGCACACCTCTCGTAACGTCAACGCGACACGCGCCTCCGCGGCAAGCAGCGGGTGGCAACAGGTAAAAATCAGCCTCAGACAATCGTCCGGGAGCCCCTCTTCCTCGGCCGCCTCGGAAGCGTTCGGCTGCCGCCCAAGCTGATCGATGATCTTTTCCCGCGACGCATCCAGCCGTTCGCGCCGCCGCAGACCATCAATCGCCTTGAAACGTCCCGTTGAGACCAACCAGGCCCGAGGATTGGCCGGGATGCCCTCCGTCGGCCAGCGTCCGAGGGCTGCTGCGAAAGCATCGTGCATGGCGTCTTCCGCCAGGTCGAAATCGCCCAGCAACCGCAGGAGTGTCGCCAGGATTCGCCCAGACTCCGCCCGATACAAAGCATCGAGCGCCGCGTGAATCGGTTCATCCGGATGGCGGCCCATCCTGCTGACGTCCATCCGCAACCTTAGTCACGCCTCCCGGCGGTGTCCATGGGCGAGTGCCGCGTGGCGGGCATCATACTCTCCGGTCCGATTCTCAGCGGCCTACAGCGTCGTTTGCGTTGCGCCTTGCAGAGGCTTGTCGCGCGGCTGCCAGTCGACCCCAGGCTGCAATCCAAAGCGAAGATCCGGCGGCTGGAACTGGCCGGGCTCCAGCAGGATTTCGACATAACAATCGCCCACGACCCGGCCGACCAGGGTTCCGCCGTTCAGCAAATCCAGACTTTTGTTCCTGGTGCTCATCCTGTAGCCGGGAACGCTCACGCTGAGCCCAACTGATTCCTTTGGGATCTGCCGGAACTCGAATCGGCCCGTGTCATCGAGGTCGCAGACCGAGGTGTCCCACGCGTCCCCGCGTCCGAGAAGCAGACGCGTCCCGGGCGGGATCGGTTTTCCGTCCGAGAGGACGACGCGACCGGCGACCGTCTGCCCGTTCACGATCCGGAGATCGCCAACGTGCTTAGTCGTCCCCTCGCCGCTGACGCGCAAATTCTTCACCGGCAGACAGCCGAAATCCCGGCAAGAACCAAGCGTGCCGTAGATCCAGTAGACAGTATATGCGGGAATGTTGGAGAGAAGAAAGCGGCCTTTGGCGTCGGTCGTGATCTCGAAATTGCCGACACCATTCTCGCTCCGGTCGGTCGCAAGCAACCCCACCGTGACATTCGGCACGGGTGCACCGTCTCGCATGACGCGCCCCGTCACGGTTGTTCCCTCCGTGAGTTGCAGCGTGACGGGTCGTCCGTTGGGCAGCTTCGGAAACTTGCGTTTCGCCAAGCCCCGCGCTTCCACGGTTACGCTCATGGAATGAAACGGCCGTTCCGTCGTGAGTTGAAATTGTCCCTCGTGGTCAGTGACGGCCAGGAGATCGACGCCGTCACAGAGTCCGCCACAGCCGTCACTCTCTCCGAACCAGTAAAAATCGAAGTTCACCACGGCGCCGTAAATCGGATGGTTTTCCGGATCTACCACCCGCCCGCTCAGCATTTTGGCTGGATCGATACGTCGCTCGTTACGCGAGGCGAGGGCGATCTCGACCGGGCCTTTGGCCGGATCGACCTGCGGGAGAAAGCCCGGTTGACGATCCTTCGCCACCGCGAGAAGGCGAAAGATGAGCTGGGGATCCAAGCTTTCAATCCGAAACTGCCCCGCCAAATCGGTGGTGGCCCGTTTCAGGCAATCGGGATAACAGGTCGGGCAGAGGATGCCGCGTCCGATTTTCGGACCCGCGCTGAATACGAAAACGGTCGCTTCGGCGAGCGGTGCTCCATCCTTGGCCAGGACGCGCCCGGTCAGGTCAGGGCGAGTGACGCTGGACGGTTCTGCTCGGACGATCATCGCCGCCTGGCTGGTCAGGAGTAATGCCAGTCCGGCGGCGGCACGTGATGGAGTCAGCTTCATGGTTCCCTCCGTGAAAAGGTCGGTGGATTAAACGTTTACGGCGACTTTTCGATGCCTTTCAAGGCCGCGGCTGCTTCGACTCGAACAAAGTCATCCGAATCAGTCAGAGTGTTTCGGACGGCGGCCAAGACGCTTCGAGCCGGCGGCCCGATCTTGCGAAGTGAGACCAAGGCATTCGCGCGCACACCTGGATTTGGATCTTCTAAGGCCGCCGCCAAGGCGGCGGTGACCAGCGCTCCCTCAGGGTCA
Organism: Verrucomicrobiota bacterium; assembly: GCA_046346765.1. GTDB lineage: Bacteria > Verrucomicrobiota > Verrucomicrobiia > Limisphaerales > SIBE01 > JAXMHN01. Next base: position 4,167 of record JAXMHN010000089.1, read on the forward strand.
ACATCGGCGAGCAACCCGGCGACAAAGGAGCGGATCTCTGAATCCGGTTCTCGGAGCAAGGACACGAGGGACGGGATAGCAGCGCTGGCTTTAGGACCCATCTGCGCCAGATGGGCCGCCGCGTCCAGTTTCACTTCCGGGTCGCGGCTTCGCACCTTTTTGATCCAGGGACCCAGCGCAACCGGAATGTTGGTCAGGTTCGCCGGGAGCGGAACGTGCCGGGTCGGAAGCACCGAAACATCGCTGGACTGAGGGGGGGCTATCGTGATGGGTGCGCCCATGCGAACAAGGGCGGCCTTGGCCTTGGCGCGCAGATCCGGTTCGCCATCCGCGACCATCTCTCGGAGCGCTGGAGCGGCCTCGTTCACCGGCGGTCCCACCTCTTCACAGATCTCGGCAATGCGGCGCGCGGTCCATCCGCCATTCCGGTCTTCGCGCAGAGCGGCCAGCAGGTTGGCCACCCGCGGTGGACGACGCGCGATGCTCCAAAGGGCTTGGTCTGCATTGAACCGCATCCAGACGTCCCCCGTTTCGGCCAGCGCAGTCAGGCGCGGCACGGCATTGCTGGCTTCCGGGCCGAAAGTGCGAAGAGCCACCGCCGCATTATTGCGCACTCCGGGACTCCAGTCGTCCAGGCAGCGAACCAACACCGGCAAGCAGCGCCGATCGCCCGGGGCGATGGAGAACAGCCCGCCGAGCAGGTTCGCCCGGTTCTCCGAGTCGTCGTTTTGCAGCAAGGCTAAGAAATGAGGCAGGAGAGGTAAAGCGTCTGGACCAAGCTGGCCGGCGGCCTGGCCGGCAGCGCCCCAGATGTAAGCATTCGTGCTGGCCAACGCTGTCCTGAATACCTCCAGCACGTCCTGCAACTCCTCCGGCAGGAGGAGGCCAGCACGCTTCCCATCACCGGCTCCCGCCGCCAGGGCGGCGAGCGCCTGGGAGGCCCCAAACCATCCTTCGGCCGCTTTGGCAGCTGAGAGTAGCCCGGGCAAGTTGGGCCGTGGGGGCCTTTGGATGGTAACCGATTCCGACCCGTGGCCCCTGAGGTTGGCGCCATCCGGGGCGATTTGTCGAATCGCGATGCTCGCGGCGTTGCCTACGGCCGGATCGTCGAGGGCCGCCTGTAAATCGGGGATGGCCAGGCGGGCGCGCTTCCCAAGATGACCAAGGGCCAGGGCGGCATTGAGGCGGACTTGAGCGAGGGAATCGTCCCTCGCGGTGTTGAAGAGGTGCCGCAACATCGCCAACACCATTTCATCATCGGGCGCAATTTCCGCGAGCGCCTCAGAGGCAGATGAGTTGCCAAAACGGGCTGCTTCCAGCAACGCCGGCAGCGCGGACTTCGCTTTGGGCCCGATTCGTCCCAGAGCTTGCGCGGCGGCGCTCGCGACCGACTCCCCATCGTCCAGTGCCGTCACCAATTCCGGAATGGCTTGCTCAGCCGCAGGGCCGAGCTCTCGAAGCATCCAAGCGGCCTTGCGTCGAATCTCCTCGGCGGGCAAGCCATCAGAGCCCGGCATGGTGGCGGCCAATTTCTGGCGCAGCAGGGGAAGGGCGGCAGCGCCGGCCTCCTGGATGGCAGCCATGGCCAACACTTGATTCTTGGCGATGATGCTGTCGCGGAAGCTATATTGGTCGAACCATTCCTCACGCGTTTGGCCGTTAAAGCGCGGCCCATCAGCGGTGAAGGCCGCTTCGTCATGGTTGTTTCCGCCTTGTGCCATGGGCAGGACCAATCCGCCCAACAGCAGCCACGCCAGGGTGGCCGTCAGGCCGATCCGCGTAGAAGTCGGCACAGGTCGATTCAAGATGCGTTCCACTCGCTGCTTCAACGCGTATTTACCCTCGAGGATGCCGACGCTAGGCATCATCAGCGGGGAACGCCCCATCCCAAGCCGGGCCACCTGAACGAGAGCGAGGGGATACACCTCGGCTGCACGCCCGAGCCACACCAGGACCATCTCGTCAACCGCCTCCTCCCGGACCCGACGGATGGCGGCGTTGGCCAGCCAAAGGAGCGGGTGGTAAAAGTAGGCGATTTGGAGCAAGCATTGGACGTAATTTACAAACAGGTCGCGCCGTTTCCAATGCGCCAGTTCGTGCAAAAGAACGGCGCGCAGTTCTTCCTCACTAAGGCGATTGAGCAAAGGAGATGGAATAAAAATCGTCGGACGCCAGAGCCCAAAGAGGGCCGGGCAGCAATCGGTCTCGTTCTGTTTGACCCGGACGCGCGGTCTCACTCCAGCTGTGGCGCAGCATTCGGCGACCAAGCCCAGCCATCGCCCATCCAAGGCTCGGGCCGAAGCCACGATTCGAACCGCCGCCCTGGCGCGCCGGATCAGGACCACGGCCAGACCAAGCACGCCGCCCATCCAAAAGAGTGCTAGGAGACCGGCCAGTGTCAGTTTGGGCCTGGCCGGTCCCGAGAAGGCGGCACGCTGGGCTGGCTCGGCCGGGGCTGGCGATGAAACCAGAAGCCACGATGGCGCTGCTCGAGCGGCCGCGACCGCGGTCGCAGGGAAGACGGCGGTGGGGGTGGCGGCGACGGTCTTCGGGGCTCGCAGCCAATAGCCGATCGCCGTTGGAAAGGCGAAGGACGTCGGTAATACAAGCTTGAGCAGAAGCAGCATCCAGAGTCCATAGCGGACGATGGCCCGGACCCGACGGCGCAGGACGGTGTCGAGCGTCCAGAGGAGCAAAATGAGGATGCTCGATTGAACGAGCATCGGCCGGGCGAAGGAGAGCAGGACTGCACCCGCCTGATTGAGCCAGTCAATAAGCAGAATCATAGCGGCAGCCTATTTTTTGCGGTTTTGTTGGCGCTTGGCGCGGATGAGTTGTTCCACTTCTTCCAGTTCATCGCGTGAGAGGCTCCCGACGTCGAGGAGACATTGGAACATGGGCGCGAGCGCTCCGTTGAAGGCGCGCTTGCGGGCGGTGAGCAGCTCGGCGCGTTGGGCCTGTTCGCGAGTGACCGCGGAGCGGTAAAGGGTCAGGTTGCGGAGGCGCTCAGCGGAAAGCAGGCGCTTTTGCACCATTCGATCCATGAGGGTCCGGACGGTGCTGTAGGTCCAATTTCGATCGTGCTGCAGGTGTTCCTGGACGGTCGGAGCGGGGCAAGGTTCGAGAGACCAGACGGCCTGGATGATGGCCCATTCCGCGTCCGTGAGAGTGATAGGGGTAGAGGGCATGGCCTTGTATTAGTCATGTCGAGCTTCCTCTACACTTGTAAATTCTGCAAGCAAAAAGAATCGATTCAGGCAAGATCGGGGTCATCGGGTTCTCAGCCGGGGGACATTTAGTTGCGGCCGCGAGCACACGCTTTGACAAGCGCTCCTATCCGCCAGTCAATCCCAACATTACGGTCACCAGCAATACGCCGCCGGCCTTTTTGCTCCACGCCCAGGACGATCCGGTCGACGATGTCAGAAATTCGATGGCCTACTCCATCGCACTAAGGAACGCCAAGGTCCCCGTCGAACTGCATTTGTATGCCGAGGGTGGACACGCGTTTGGGCTGCGCCCCACAAAGTTTCCGATTAGCCAATGGCCTCAGTTGGTGGAGGCGTGGCTCAGACGATTGGAATGACTTCGGATTAGTCGGCGCCGCTTGGCGATTCATCACCGTGCCACCTTCTGGGTGCCGCTCATGCCGTCGCCGTGTTGGCTGATGACCGCGGCGGGACCGGGATGCACCCGCCCTCTTCTCAGCCTGTTTATTGTTCTTGGGCGCGGAGAAACAGGAACGGAGCAGTCGAGCCTTCGTCCTGGAGGGGAAAACTTGCCGACAAAGCTTCCGCGATGGGATGGGTCGAGCGCGGCGTCCATGTGGCGGGGGGCGTGACCCCTTCCGAGTTCAAGATTCCGTAAGTTCTACCGGCGAGACCATACAAAGTCGCCATTCGCTCGCCATCAGCGCTCAGCCAAGCTTCCAGGAGAGGCCGTCCGGCAACGATGACAGCGCGTCCGCCCAACGCCAGCGCCACGGAGGTGGAGCCTTGGTTGCCGGACACGATGACATCTTTCAGTCCCAGCGGGACGAAGACCGATTCTGCGGCGCTCGAGCTGAAGCACAAGAAGCCGACGGTCTCCATGCCCATGGAAGTCGACGCCGCGGTGTTCTGCACTGACCCCAGCCATTCGGAATCGCCTTGTGGTGTCAGGGTCGCATTGGTCCAGTGACCGACCGTGGATAGAGCCACCTGGCCGAGGGGTCCGGCCGGCAACTGAAGTCTGAATGAAAGAGAAGTGGCGGGCGTGCTCGTCGCCAGCTTCAGCGCCACACAGGCGGTTGTTTGTGTCCGCACCACCACTGAATCAAGAACCAGTGCCGGATCAGAAAGAAGGCGCAATTCGTCCAGATACCAGCCCGGGGCGATCGTTCCTCCGCAATTGACGCTGCTGGAATAAAAGTAAAACCCAAGCTGCACAGTTTGGCCGGCATATCGGGACAGGCTCAGCGACGGTTGGCCCCATACACCTCCGCCATTGCCGACGTAACTGCCCTGATTGAGCGTTTCCCAATCATTGGTGCCAATTCGAACCTGGACCATCCCGCCATCCCCGCAATTGAAGTCGAACCAGTGCCAGAAGCGCAAGCGAGGGTTCGTCCCCGCGGGAGGCAGAACGATCCGCGGGCTGACCAGGCGGCTGGCAGTGTTTTCGCCATAGTTGTCATTGAGGACGGTGGCAATGCAATTGGTTCCTTGATGGGCCGCTCCCGGTCCCGACGCTGGCGACCCCCATTCCCAAGTCCCACCATCGGAGGACCAATTCGACCAAAAATCGGAGGCCTCGAAATCCATCGGGTTGGCCAAGACGGTCTCGCCGGTAACAATCACGAGCTCGTCGAGATACCAGCCAGGGGCAATGGTTCCGCCACAGTTGATGCTGGTGGAGCTGAAGGAGAAGCCTAACTGCAGCGTTTTTCCAGCGTAAGGGCTGAGATCAAGGGCGGCGTAGGTCCAAATTCCACCACTGTAGCCATCATAGGTCGCCAGGGTCTGCCAGTCGTTGCTCCCGACTCGGACTTGGACCTGCCCGCGGTCACCGCAGTTGAAGTTGTACCAGTGCCAGAAGCGCAACCTTGGATGCTGATCGGCGGCGGGCACGGTCACGGGCGGGCTCACCAGGAGACTGGAGGTGTTCTCCCCGTAGTCACCCGCCAGGACCGTTGCGATCACGTTAGTGCCGTCATGAGAGAGTCCTGGTCCGCTCGTGGGCACCCCCCATTCCCAGGTGCCCCGATCCGTGGACCAATTCGACCAAAAGCCGGCTCCTTCGAAGCTTTCGACTTGGTTTACGATCAGCGGTTCGACAAACCCAGTCTGAATGCACACGTCGTCGATATACCATCCGGGCGCGACGGTGCCGCCGCAGTTTACACTGGTGGAAGAGAAGTAGAATCCCAATTGCACCCTCTTTCCGGCGTAAAGATTGAGGTCCAGGGAGGCATTGCTCCAGACCCCTCCACTATAGCCGGTAAAGATCGCTGGCGCATTCGTCAACGATTGCCAGTCGCCGTTTCCGACCTTGATTTGAACCTCGCCGTAATCGCCACAGTTGAAACTGAACCAGTGCCAGAAGCGCAGGTGGGGGTTTGCCGACGCCTCCGGAACAAGAAATCGCGGGCCCTGCAAGCGACTTGTCGTATTCTCCCGATAATCTCCGGCGAGCACGGTCGCTACACATTGAGTGCCACCGTGAGCCGTGCCGGGGCCGCTGGTGGGCACCCCAAATTCCCAGGTCCCGTTGTCAGCAAACCAATCGTCCGTCGAGGCCTCAAAGCCTTCGCACAAGGAGTTGGTGAGCTGTGCGGTTCCCGGGAGGGTGGCGAAGCTCAGAACGGCAAACGTTAAAATCCACTGATGGACTTGAAGGAATCGGAAGAGAAGTGTGTTCACCAGCTCGTAGCCCTTTCTGAAAGCGCAACGCTTTCGCCCCTGGCGCCCGTGCCATGCGCCATCGCGTGTCAGCGTGAGCGGAGGCGGCTGTTGTGTCAATGGTTTTTACCCGTGACAAAGACGCGCCTGGGCGAAACAGCGAAGCTCGAATCGATCAATCGATCCAAGTTCACGACAACGTTTGGGGAAGACCAGGTTTCTCTCCTTCCCGCTCGGCGATTCATTTCTGCTCCTCACGCCATCTGTGCCTGATTCCATCCGCGATCGATTCACCCTCTCGAACAAAAGTGTCTCCCACAAAGAGTCTCCCCAGGATCGCCCAGTCACTACCCTGGTATTGATACGGTTCGATGCTGGCGGTTAGATCGCCCCGCCAGTGCCACTTTGGGCTGGGGCACCGCTCGGAGTGGCCGCACGAAGGTCATGCCTGGCAGGAATGCCGCACCGACGCAGGCCAGGAGCAACAGAAATCCGCGGAGAGTTCTCATCTTCAATTGGACGCCACGCCGTGAAGATCTCTCACATGTAGCCGGCTTTGCGCCAAAGACAGGGAGGGGCGATAGCGGCCATCAGAGCTGTCCGAATCTCTCACCGTCAACCGGCGGGCGCGGTTTCGCTGCCCTGCCTGGTCGGTCGGGCGACCGTTCGCTGAAGTGACCTTGTTGGCCGTCATGGGCTGTTCCATGATCCCAACTGCTCGCCGAAATGCTTCAGCAAGTCGGCGGGGCAGTCCGGCCACTCGACACGTGATGGCGAAAGGGCAGCCACCTGTTCCTTCAGGGCCAGCAACGTGGCCCGATCGCCGGTCACGAAGGCGATGTGCGCAGACACCATGATGTTCCAATCGTCCGGAAGGCCTGGTGGAATCTCGCGCACCAACGCTTTCTTCATTTGGGCCACTCCAGCCTCCGTGCGGCCATCGTAAACCCGCAGCTGGCCCGCGTGAAAATGCGAAACAGCGCGTTGGCGGACCGTCAAGTCTTGATGCTGCTTCAAATAGGCTTCGATCGCGTCGGCGGCGGCGTGATATTCTCGCCGCGCCGAGTATACCCGCCAGCCGGAGTTCGGCGTCTGGTCGAACTGCTGCCACGGGAGCGAGAGAATCACGTCCTCCTCCCGGTCGCGCGGCCCCGAAACACAGCCAACCAAGCACCCCATGATGATCCCAAGGACCCCGAGTGCGACCGTGCGTTTCATAGTGACCCACGACACGCGATTGGTTCCCCAGCGGCATCTCGGCGACGTCCATGGCGGTCCTTGAGTGTGCCCTCTCATTTGGACTTTCTGCTCGTATCGTATGCCTGATGGAAATCGACCCGGCAAGCTCGGGATAAAGCGGCGGGGTCTTCCTCCTGCTGTTGAAAAACTAACATGAGCGCTGTTTTCATGGAAAAGGTCGGATGGCAAGGCGCGAGCACGGGAGCATGTCGCTGCTGAACGCGGCGCACCGCCTCGGTCTGATTGTCCTTTGGGAACAGGTAGAAGTAGCACTGCGCCTTGTTCAAGCTCCCGATTCCCGTGACCGTGGACTGTTTGGGAAGCGGCAGGAACCCATCGCTGTTATTGAGCGGAGAGCAATTGCAGTCCCCTAAAGCAATCATTGCCGACGGCACAAGCACCTCCGATTCGCGAACCGGCGGTCCCGCTTGGATCGAGTTGCCGAGAGCAAAGGTAACATCATGACCAGCCCCGGACGAATCCCAGTCGTTATAGCCGTGGCTGCCCAAAAGGCTGGCTCCGGTCGGATTGTTCGGGATAGTAGCGTGATCCGAACTGCATGGCTGCGGAAGTGGGATCCTCGTTGCCCGCTTTGCCGTAAACGGTCGCTAAGAACAGAGATGAATGCGGCGACCCAGACAAGCGCGAATGCCAAGCCGATTGTTGTAAGCGTTGCCTTCATGCCTCAGCGGGCTGGTCAACAACCAAGATCACCGACCCGGCACTGTTGAGGTGCGGCGTGGAACGGCGGCCCTACTGCCGGGCTCGGTGCATCGACTGGTTCGCCTCTTGTCATGGGATAGCAGGCAGCAGTGAGCCCGCTACGAGGCTCAAGAATGCTGTGGCAAAAGCCCGCCGCCGCCAAACGGGGTGCGGCCCGCCTCAGGAACCAGGAGACGATCACAAGTCCGGGGAATGAGAAGCAAAAGATGATTGCCGCTGTAGGGTCGACCGATGACAGCCGCCGAGGGTCCACCTGCCAGAGCGCCAAGGCGTAAGCTAGAAGTGAAAGCTGCAAGGCCTCGCAAACTCCGAAGAGCACGTATAGAAGACTCCGATATGGGTCTATGTCGATGCGTTTCATCCAGGCGAACGTAAAGCTGAGGCACAGGCGCTGGGGATCGGTGTGCCCGAAGCCGAGAGTGTGAAGATTCCAACGACGTTCATAAGGTCAGCGGCCAGCGGCTGTTGCCTCCAGCGTCTGGTTCGCCGATTCATCCTTCTTCATTTGGACTCAGTCGACGGATAATCCTCTTGGCCAGGATCTCGTTAATCTCGCGGTGCCGCGGCACCGGTTCGGAGCGACCCGTAGCTGGGTTGTGGTAAATGTCGTGCCTGCCGCCGTGTCTGAGCAGTGTACATCCCATCTGCTCCAGCCGCTGCACAAGGTCAAATCGCTTCACGCAACCTCTAATCCCTCGACTTTCCGGATTCCCGGAATCTGCTCGGAGCTGAATGTCTGAAACAAATCTCGTAAGTGCTCTTTGAGATCCTCCAGGTCCTCGCCTTGAGTCCAGTGGTCGGGGTAATCGTTCAAGAATTTTCTTCCCGGCCACCGTCCGTCGGCCTCTTTCCAATACGTAAACCGCGTGGTCATGGAATTAGTTACTAGACCGACGGCACGCGCACCCACTTTCGGCGAACACCTATATTGGGTCACCGACGGCGAAGCCGCGTTCGGTGGACTGCCTGGTTCGATCAAATTAATCCTCACGGAGGCACGGAGGCACGGAGGATCCGGATCCAGGGTTCCGTGGATAATCCGGGTGATCCCATCGCGCATTAACGCTTCCCCAAAGTTCAGCAGATAGCCCAGCTTGAGACCGGTCAACCGAAGGTAGGTTAGCACTCTGCCTCTTGTGAGCGGGGCTCACTCGCTCCACCGGCTTCAACTCTACGATCACCAGGTTCTCAACAATCAAGTCGGCTCGGAATCCCTCGTGGAAAACCTCCACCTCGATACTCAATCGCGACGGCTACCTGGCGCTGGACTCTTAGCCCACGCCGCTCCAATGCCCGGGCCAGGGTCACTTCATAAACTGTCTCCAGCAGGCCAGGTCCCAAATCCCGGTGTAACTCAACCGCACAGTCGACCACGATGGTCCCGATCCCATTCTCGTTCATCTCATCTCAGCGCCTCCGTGAGCCATCTTCCTTGATCGAACGGTCAGGCTGAGGGACGCCGAGCCAATGGTAATCGACTGGAACACACCCGCTCAGTCGGCGTTCCCTCCAGCTGCTGGTTCGCCCGTCTCATCTCAGCTCTCATTGGACTGACATGTCCGCCTGGACGATGTCCACGATTTTCACTTCTCGAACCGGATGATCGGCCCCAGAAGATCAAAGCGTGGGATCCGATCACCTTCACCTGGACATCGCGCCCTTCTGGAGTTCGATGCTGGTAATCGCCTTTTTGGAATGGGTCCGAGGCGAGCGACTCCAGGAAGCGCATGATCCCTCTTCGCGCTTGGCTTCTGAGTTTGCCAATCCGCAGGTGAACCTCATGGCGGACATACAACTCATAGCCTGAGGCCATCGCGGGCTCAGTCGTTGCGGAATTGCTCCTTCAGCGCCTCGAGACTAACCCAATGCTGCGGGTCTCGATCATTGATCCGGGCGTCTAGGGTTGCCAGGTATTCAGGATCTCTCTGCTGCCGCAAAAGCGCGAGAAACGCCGCCAACTGGTCCTGGTCTTGTTTGGAGCAGCTCCGGATTGCGTTCTGCAGATCCGTAATTGTCATGGTAAAAGCATACGCCAACCAAAGCCGACCCGGCAAGCCCGAGCCGCGCCCTTGTGGGCGAACACCTGGCTTAGCTATAGCTAGGTCACCGACGACGGCGAAGCCGAGTTCGGTGGACTGCCTGGTTCGATCAAATTAACTCTCACCGAGGCACGGAGGATCCGGATCCAGGGTTCCGTGGATAATCCGGGTGATCCCATCGCGCATTAACGCTTCCCCAAAGTTCAGCAGATAGCCCAGCTTGAGACCGGTCCACCGAAGGTATGTTAGCACCTGCCTCTTGTGAGCGGGGCTCACTCGCTCCACCGACTTCAACTCTACGATCACCAGGTTCTCAACAATCAAGTCGGCTCGGAATCCCTCGTGAAAAACCTCCACCTCGAGACTCAATCGCGACGGCTACCTGGCGCTGGACTCTTAGCCCACGCCGCTCCAATGCCCGGGCCAGGGTCACTTCATAAACTGTCTCCAGCAGGCCAGGTCCCAAATCCCGGTGTAACTCAACCGCACAGTCGACCACGATGGTCCCGATCCCATTCTCGTTCATCTCTGTGTCTCCGTGCCTCCGTGAGCCATCTTCCTTGATCGAACGACGCCGCTCACCGACCCGGCGGCAACGGTTTTCGACATGGAACCGACGCGTTCTCGCCGGGTTCGGTGCAGTCGGCAGGTTAGGGCAGGTCTTCGTCAATTGCTGTTGAAGTAATACAGTCGTCTACGCGTTCGGTCGATAACCGCGTAACCCCAACCGTCAGTAAGCAGCGTTCCGTTTGTCACTGAAGTCACGTCGAACCAAGCGGGCACGTGACGATCAGTCACAGGGACTTTCGTGAAAACATTCGTCTTGATAGTTCTGCTACTTGGCATTACCTGTCGTTTCATTCATGTAACAGCAAATGCTTCGCACACGAGTTCTTACGAGAGCTAATGGGCGAGATTTGGGATTTTTCTTTCGATTTGTCACTATTTCCGAAGTGGTTCCTTTGGATGCGTTTGCAAGGGGAAACGTGACGCGCCACTTTGGCACACCCTCTTTCAAGCGGCCAGCGGAGCCATTGGACCGATTCGCGGCCCGCCTGATTGCGGCCGTTCGAAGGATGAGGGGCGCATCGGCCCCCAGCTTTCCACAGACTCCCTAATTCCACGATAGATCGTCGGGGATATCAGCGAGCAACCGATAGCGCCAGTCTTCTTTGGCCCGCAGCACGCGGCGCCAAAGCTCCTTTGACTCTCCCTGGAAGACCAGTTCGAGGCTGGCTGGATGAATCACCCATGCTTTGCGGGCGATTTCATCCTCCAGTTGGCCAGGCGACCAGCCGGAGTAACCGGCAAATAGCCTGATCTGCTGAGTCGCGGCGAAGGATTGGCCCAGCTCGACCAGGGTTTCAACCGAGTGGCCCAAGTCGAGATTAGGCATGACGCTGCCTTCCGGCAGAAAAGCGTCACTGTGCAGATAGCTGAGAGCGGTCGGTTGGACGGGGCCGCCCAAATATAGGATCTGCTCTTTGAGCTTATCGGGGATATCAGCCACCAAAGCGTCGCCGACCTTGTTCTCGGTGGGCCGGTTGAGAACGAGGCCGAAAGCGCCTTCGGCATCGTGTTGGCAGATCAACACCACCGTGCGATGGAAGAACGAGCCGGTTAACTGCCCGCTATCGAGCAGCAATTGGCCTTTCAAAGATTGAAATGGCTCGCCAGCCATCGTGTCTACGCAGCACTGCTGTCTTCACCAAGCCATCACCCGCCGGGCGGGGTCCTGCCCGCTAGGCCACTGGCTCTCCGTATGGCCGATTGGGTGAGGCGCCGACCTCGATCACCGTCAACAGACTTGCCGCCGGGACAAATCTAACTAAATTCCGCCATATGTCGAAGTATCTGACGCTCCTACTGCTGGCCGCCGTTCTTCTGGCTTCTGCCGGCTGCAAGAATCATTCCGGCAGCCGCGAGTACATCCCAGGCAAAGGCTGGGTGCCTAATTGAGGCACGCTGTCCGCTGCCGCGCTCTGCGGGAAGCAGGCCGAGGGCGAGCGGGCGCAGCGCGGAAATCATGCAGCTCGCCGCCGGTTCGACGGCGGCGTTTCAGACGTTGCCCTTCAACCGAGCGCTTTGACTTTGCGCACGATGGCGTTGGCGTCGATCTCGTAGCGCGCCAGCAATTCCTCCGGCTTGCCGGAACGTGGCAGGCCGAAGACGGCGAGCTTATGCACCCGGATGCCGTCTTTGCTCAGTTCGCCCGCGACGGCATCGCCGAGTCCGCCCTCCGGATAGTGGTCCTCGACGGTTAGCACCAGGTTCCGGGTCTTCTGAGCGGCCGCCGCAATCACGTCTTTGGCCAGCGGCTTGACGCTGTAAGCATCGATAACCGTGATGCCAATCCCTTCCTGCTTGAGCGCATCGGCCGCTTTCAACGCCTCGAACAAAGTGACGCCGGCCGCCACCACGGTGACGCGATCATTCGCGTTTTGTTTGAGGATTTTGGCGCCGCCAATAGGAAACGCTTCGCCGGAAGGATAGAGGACCGGCGTTTTGGGGCGGGAGGTGCGCAGGAAAACGACGCCATGATGCAGGACAGCCTGCTCGACGAGCTTCTCGGTGCTAACGGCATCGGAGGGGTAGAGGACCAGACTGCCGTAGATGGCGCGCATCAGCGCGATGTCCTCCAACCCCATCTGCGACCCGCCATCTTCGCCAATGCTCACGCCCACATGCGAACCGACCAGTTTGATGTTCGCCTGCGACACGCCCGCCATCCGAATCTGGTCGGCCGCGCGGGTGAAAAAAGCGGCGAAGGTGGACGCGAAAGGCACATGGCCGCGCGCGCCAAACCCGACAGCCACTCCAACCATGTTCTGTTCAGCGATGAAGCATTCCGTAAAGCGTTCCGGGAATTTCTTGGCGAACTTCTCGGCGTAAGTGGAGTTTTTGGTGTCGCCATCGACGGCCACGACGCGACGGTCCACCTCTCCAATCCGGACCAGGGCGCTGCCATAAGCCTCGCGGGTGGCGACTTTATCGCCCAACTTATAGGCGATCGGCGGAAAAGCGCTGGGGGCGGAAAGACTCGGAGCGGGCCGCGGACTCGGGGCGGCGATAGGCACGTCGATGCCTGACTTGGCCTTGGGTTTTAGCTCGGCAATAGCGCGGTCGGCTTCTTCCTTGGAGAGTGCTTTGCCGTGCCAACCATCCTTGCCCGCGAGGAACGAAACGCCTGCGCCCTTTTCGGTTTTGGCAATGAGGGCCAGCGGCTGGTCCCCCTGCCCCACGGTATCCAACGCCGCCATGATCTCTTTGATGTCTTGGCCATTCAAAGTCACCGCGCGCCAGCCGAAAGCGGCGAACCGGTCGTGATACACTTCGGTGTGATGCCCGAAAGCCGTCGCCTGGCTTTGGCCGAGCCGGTTGACGTCCACAATCGCGATAAGGTTTTTTAACTTGTAAACGCCGGCGAGCGAAGCGGCCTCCCAAACGCTTCCTTCGGCGCATTCGCCGTCGCCCAGCAGGACGTAAGTGCGGAAATCGAGTGCGTCCAGGCGGGCGCTCAAGGCCATCCCCACACCGACGCTCAATCCCTGGCCGAGCGAACCGGTCGCTACATCGACGAAAGGCAGCCGCGGGGTCGGATGCCCTTCCAGGTCGTTGTCCAGGACGCGCAACTTGAGCAGTTCGGACGTCGGCACGAACCCGTTTTCGGCCCAGGCGGCGTAGAGCAATGGAGCAGCGTGTCCTTTGGAGAGAATGAATCGATCGTTATTGTAGAAGCGAGGATTCTTCGGTTCATACCGCATGTGGCCGAAGAACAGGGCAGCGACCACCTCCGCCGCTGAGC
>JAXMHN010000009.1:0-129732 GCA_046346765.1 Verrucomicrobiota bacterium
GGATTTGCGGGAAAATCACGAGTACAAAGCGGCCAAGGAAATGCACAAACTCCTCATGCGGCGCAAAGGCGAGCTTGAGAATCAACTCGTCCGCGCCCGCGGCACGGACTTCGCCAACGCCAAGACGGAGGCTGTCACGATCGGCACGGTGGTGCAGGTAACCGACTTGCTCGCGCAACACACTGAGACCTACACGATTCTGGGGGCTTGGGACTTTGATGCCGAACGGCATGTCATCAGCTACTTGAGTCCGATGGCCCAAGCTCTGCTTGGCCACAAGCCGGGCGAGGAAGTCCAATACGAGATGGATGGCGTGAAGAAGCATTACCGGGTCGACTCGATTGGCGTCTATAAGCCAGCCGCCGCGGTAGCCCTGCCGGCGAGCGCGCCGGAAGCTCCTTCGGGCGCCATGCCAGCGGCTTAGCGCGGCGCGGGCCGACGCGGAGGATTGACGGTGCGGGATCTGAGCTGGCCTCAGCCGCCCGCGGCTGGACCTGGAGGTGCTTTGCTGGCTTTGATGATTTCGTCCAGCAATTCTTCCGGTTTCCACTCGTTTCCGTAGATGATCTTCTGGACGCGTCCGGCCGCGTCGATCACCACCGTCCGGATTTTGTGATCCCAATCGTTGCCCCGCTTCATGATGGCAAGGTTGAACTGGTCGGTGATGGCGTCGATGTCTTCCATCGCGCCGGTGAGGAAATTCCAACGGTCCGGGTTCGCCTCGAAGGCGCGGGCGTAGGCGCGGAGGATGCCAGGGGTGTCGTAATGCGGATCGAACGAAATGGTGAGCAAGTGCCAGTTGGTGGGAGCATTGGCCTGCGAAGTCAAGCGCTGGTAGACTTCGGAAAAATTCCGGGACATGCGTGGGCAGAAATCCGGCAATGGGCAGCGGGTATAAATGAAAGTGAAGGCCAGCGCTTGGCCTTTGAAATCGTGCAGGCTGACCGTTCGTCCCAGTTCATTGGTGAACGTATAGTTGGGCATGACATCGCCGACGTTCAGGGGATCGACATCACGGACGACGCGGACCGCTTCTCGCTCGGGCGGGGCGTTCGTCTCGGGTGTCGGCGCCGTTCCGTCCCACGAGGCGGCTGGAGGCGCTTTGATGAGTTTGTCGATCCAGGATTCATCGGCGGCAACCCAAAGACGAAAGGCAATCCGATCGCCGGGTTGGACGTGCTGCAGTTCATTGGTGTCTTTGACCTTGAAGGGCATCGTCATGGCGGCCATGTAATTGGGAATCTTCTCGTGCTGGATGGTGACCGTTTTGGCATCCAGCTCGATGCTCTTAATCACCCCAAGCACGAGATAACTGGGAATGTTGGTCACGCTGGCGGGGGCGTTGTTTGCCGCCGACGCGTCCGAGTTTCCCTTCTCCCTGCAGCCGGCGACGATGCCAACCAGGAGCAGGGCCAGCGCGAGTGGCACATGCTTCATGCCTGAATCTAGGCGCAACCGTTCTCCGACTCAAAGGACAAAACCCGCAAATCTTTGACACACTGTAGTCAAGACGTATGCTCGCTCCCATGCGCGTTGTCGAAGTCCGATTGGCCCAGCGATCCTATCGGATCCGGATTGGTCGGGGTTTGTTGGAACAGGTGGGCCCAGAATGTGGCCGCCTGGATTTGGGAAGGCGTTGCGCAGTCATTTCCGACCGGCGGGTCGCTCCACACTATGCGGCCGCAACTTTGGACTCGCTCTCGGCGAATGGCTTTGACCCCGTCTTGATCAGAATCCCGGCGGGCGAGCGCGCGAAAAGTTTGAGGATTGTCCAAACGTGTTATGATCAGCTCGCCTCGCACCGGCTCGAGCGGAAATCGTTCGTGGTTGCGCTGGGCGGTGGGGTGGTCGGCGACCTGGCGGGATTTGTGGCCGCGACCTACTTGCGGGGCATCCCTTTCGTCCAGGTGCCGACGACCTTGCTGGCGCAGGTTGACAGTTCGGTCGGCGGCAAGGTCGGAGTCAACCTTGCCGCCGGCAAGAACCTGGTTGGAGCGTTTCATCAGCCGCGTCTCGTCCTGTGCGATCTCGCCACCCTCGACACGCTGCCGTTGCGCGAACTGCGCGCCGGAATCAGCGAGATCATCAAATACGGCATCATCTACGACCGGAAGTTCTTCGGGCAGCTGGAGCGCGATCTGCCCCAGCTATTGGAGCGGGATGAAAAAGTCCTGGAACACGTGGTCGCCCGGAGCTGCGCAATCAAAGCTGAGGTCGTGTCGCAAGATGAAACCGAAACAGGTCTGCGGGCGATACTCAATTTTGGCCACACCATCGGTCATGCGCTCGAGGCAAGTTCGGGCTATGGCAAATATCTTCATGGCGAAGCAATTTCCCTTGGGCAAGTCGCCGCGGCTCGCATCTCCTCGGCTCAAATGGGCCTGGCCCAGGACGATGTCGACCGGATCGAGCGTCTGCTCGCGGTGGCGGGTCTGCCCGTCCGGGTCCGCCTCAACCCAGCCGCGTTGGACCGCGTCTTTGGCGCTATGCGTTTGGACAAAAAAGTGAGCGGCGGAGAGATCAAGTTCGTTTTGGCGCGCCGGATTGGCCAGGTGGAATTCGGTCAAAAGGTCCCGGAAACGGTGATTCGGGGGGTGGCCCAGAGCCTGGCAGAACCGAGAGGGAGCACGAGTCGGTCTGCTCCGTAACGCCTATGGCTGCCACCAGTGAAACGCTGGTCCGTGAGTTCTTCGAACTGCACGGCTTGCTCGTCTGCCAACAGCGCAAGTACACTCCCCGCGGTCGCCCGGCGGACGAGGACATTGACTTCTATATCAGCAACCCGAATCCGCGGCCGGCGCAGGGGGCGTTGCCGCCAATCCTGTCTTCGCGCGATTTGCCTCTGATCGCCAGAGCTCTGGTGGTGGTGCGCGGATGGCATAGCGAGACGTTCCGTGTCTCGGTGCTTGCTCGCGCCCCGGAGATCTTCCGCTTTTTGGAGCCAAAGCGACTGAAGCTGGCCGTCGACTTTTTCGGGGACGGAACGCCTATCCGCAAGCTGCTGGTGGTTCCATCCCTCCCTCGCCTGCCCGAAGCCCGCGACGAGACAGTGGCGTGGCTGCAAAGCCGCGGCATCGATGCCGTCATTCCCTTCCCGGAAATATTGACGGACCTGATCAACAAGGTGGAGGTCAACCGCAACTATCAGAAGTCGGACCTGCTCGAGATCATCCGAATCTTCAAGAACTATGATTTGTTCAGGGAGCCGCAGTTGGAGCTGTTCAAAGCCAAACGGCGTAGAGCCACAGGAGGTCCTGCCCGGCAACCTGAGTGCTGAAGAGACCGCCGATCGGCCTTCTTTTGGCCCGGGCGCCGCGGACTCAGGCGGCCCGCGAGCTGGCTTGGAAGGCAGATCCGCTTACTTCTTGGCAGCCGGTTCAGATGCCACTGTATAACCTGCCACAGGCGGGTGTCCCGCGGGCAGGACGAAGCTCGGCGAGGCGGACTTGTCTTTGCAGCAGCCGGACTGGGCGGTATGGTCGCACGGCTCCGAGGTGTCCTTCGTGCCCGTTTCCTGGCCCGAGCGCTCGGCGTCGTTGCGATGAGGGCAGGCTTTGTCCTCGGCCAGGACTGGGCTTCGGCGCGTTTGAGCAATTGGGGACTTCGAAGTAGAGGCCAGCGCCGTCCCAGTGAAGGCGGTGAGCAGGAGTGAGGCGGCGACCGCGTGCGCATTGCGCCGGATGAAGGACAGTTTCATGTCGGTAAGCTAAAAGAAGAGACAGGCTCGACCTCGGCTAATTTTGCCGAATAATGGCCTGATATTGCGCTCCATGGTTGAATCGATCAAAAACGAATGGGCCCGACGGGATGAAACATTGACGACTCGGGTCGACCCTGCCGATTATGAGCAGGATTGTTGGGATTGATCTGCACTACCTACTCCGCTGTGGCGATCGTGGATGCGGGCAACTACTGGTGATCGCAGACGAAAGCGGGCAGCGTCTCACCCCTTCGGTTGTTCACTTCCCGGGGGAAGGAGCGCAGCCGGTCGTAGGCCACCAGGCAAATCGTATCCGCGTGCTCAAGCCGCGAGAGACCATTTATTCGGTCAAGAGATTTCTGGGGCGGCGGGGCGGCGACCTAACGCCGGAGGATCACGACGTGACCTACGACTTGCAGGGTGGTGCCGACTCTGTAGCCGTCACCATCCACGACCAGACCTGGACGCCGGAACAGGTCTCCGCGGAAATCTTGAAGAAACTCAGGGCGGACGCGGCGGCTTATCTGAACGAATCAGTATCTCGGGCCGTGATCACCGTTCCGGCGTATTTCAACGATGCGCAACGCGCGGCCACCAAGCGGGCGGGGGAATGCGCCGGCCTGGTGGTGGAGCGGATTGTCAACGAACCCACAGCGGCCGCGCTCGCCTACGGGTTGGATCGACTGGGTGAGAAATCGCGCATTGCGGTTTACGATCTTGGAGGGGGCACGTTTGACCTCTCGATCCTGGAGCTGAATGACGGCGTCTTTCAAGTTCTCGCCACCAACGGCAATACACGTTTGGGCGGGGATGATTTGGACCGACGCATCATCGACTGGCTGCTGGCGAAAGTGAAGGCGAGCGGCGGACCGGCCGTAGAGGAAGATTGGTCGATAGTGGCCCGCCTCCGAGAGGCGGCGGAAGCGGCGAAAATCAGGCTCTCGACCGAAGTGGCGGTGGACCTGACGATTCCCTTTCTGACGCCGAGTTACAGCTTCGGTTGTCGCCTGACGCGCGCCGAGTTGGAGGACCTGACCCGGGACGTCATCGAGCGGACTCGGCCTCACTGCTTGCGGGCGATGGCAGATGCCCGGCTCGAGCCGAAGGATCTCGACCAGGTGATTTTGGTTGGCGGCCAAACGCGTATGCCGTTGGTGCGGCAATTGGCGCAAGAGGTTTTTCATTGTGTTGAATTTGAGGCGGTGAGCGGCGGTGTCCGGATCGGGGATGAGTACCATCGACCAGCGGGCCCCGTTTTGAACACATCACAGAATCCGGAGGAGGCCGTGGCGCTGGGCGCGGCGATTCAAGCGGAAATTCTCGCAGGCGGTTTCAGGAACGTGCTGCTGCTGGACGTGACGCCGTTGTCACTCGGACTGGAGACTTTTGGCGGCTTGATGAACGTGATCATTCCACGCAATTCGACCATTCCGACGAAGGCGGGCGAAGTGTTCACGACGGCTGTCGATCAACAAGCGAGCATGTTGATCCACGTGCTTCAAGGCGAGCGGGAACGGGCGCGCGACAACTGGAGTCTAGGCCGCTTTACCATTCCGTTTGCGGCGGCGCCCAAAGGAATGGCCCGCGTCGGTGTGCAATTCGAGATCGATGCCAACGGGATTCTGCACGTGCTGGCGCGAGACCTGCAAACCGGCCATCAGCGGATTTTGGAGATGGAGTCGGCAGTGGACGTAAACGACGCCGCTGTCCAGAAGATGGTGGAGGAGTCAGTCGAACACGCCTTCGATGACCTGCGTTCGCGGCGGTGGATCGAAACGAGCTTGCGCGCGCGGGAAACGGTCACGCTGACGCGTCAGGGACTGGCTGATGGTGGCGAGGCTCTCGCCGAGGAAGCCAAGCGGCGTATTGAACAGGCCCTGCGCCGCGTGGATCAAGTCCTCGAGACGGAAGAGAAGGAAGCGCAGACCGGAGATCTGGAAGCTTTAAAACCGGCCTTGGCGGAGTTAGATCAAGCTACCCAACCGTTGGCTGACCTCCTGATGGAACGAGCCGTGGACGCGCTGCTCGCCCAACGCGGCGTTATTGCCCCACCTCAAGATTAATATCCGCAAAAGGGCTGTGGCCGAAGCCACTGTCGCTCTCGGCTGCATTGACCGGAACGGATCTTCCCTTTTCAGATTGGGGAGCGGGGGAAGCACTTACCTCCCGCGACGGTTCCGAACCAGGGGCGGCCCCGTTGGATTGGTCTTGATGAGGATTACGGGCGCGTTTGTTACGCGGCAGCGGGCTCAGCATCACGTTAATGCCGCGGCCGATGAGTTTCGGGGCGGCATCGGGGTGCCCATATGGAGACGCTTCTTTCAAAAGCTTTTGGACGACCTGGAAGCCGAATTCCTGATGCGCCATTTCACGGCCGCGGAAGCGGAGCGTCACCTTGACCTTCATATCGTCGCAAAGAAAGTCAATGGCGTGGCTCAGCTTCACGGAAAAGTCGTGCGGATCGATGGTTGGGCTGAGCTGGATCTCTTTGACGCGGTTGGCGTGCTGGTGCTTCTTCGCTTCTTTGTCACGCTTGGCCTGTTCGTAGCGGAATTTGCCGTAATCGACCAGGCGACACACGGGCGGCGTGGCGCTGGCCGCGATTTCGACAAGGTCCACGCCTTGTTGGCGGGCCATAGTCAAGGCGTCACCTAGAGAGAGAATGCCCAGCTGTTGACCATCTGTTCCGATGACCCGGACTTCGCGGGCACGGATTTTACCGTTAACCCTAACGAATGAACTGGCAGGAGAAGAACTACGCGGGGAGAAAGGGCGGCTCAAGACACCCTCTTCGGTTGAAGTTTATCCATGCGATACAGTTTGCGATTTATCAATCGAAATTGCGTCAGTCTGACCATGATATGTAGCGCGAATCCGCCTCGCCCGCAAGTGAAATCCTCGGGCCTGTCGTGAGGATTTCAAAGGTGGACAAAAGTGCGCGAGCAAAGGTGGACAGAACTAGGATGCGCCAACTTGGAGCAATGGAGCAGGTCGTTCGCCTGCTTTGGGCTCATGGGCGAGAATGCTGACAGAGCCGTCGGGGTGCTGACAATGGACGACACGATGTCCGGGACTGGTCGGAACGCGTAAGCGTTCATGGCCTACGGGGACTCGGCCGTCGGTGCCTACTTTAATGGGGGTGCGCACGCTCCAGATATACGGCCACCAGGGACAACGCGGTGGTGGACGCAACGCGTTGCGTTGCTCGCGTCGAGCCAGGGCCGCAGCGGCATCGGGTGTGCGGCCCAGTTCGCGATGGATCTCGTGAGCATTGCGATGGCGGCGCAAGTCCCCCAGCAGCGTGTTGGCTGCCGGTGGGGTGGTGATGGCTTCGGCGGCGAAGACGGCCGGTAAGCGCCCCTGCCAATATTGATGTTGCCGCTCGATTTTCCCTTTGGCTTGAGGGCTACGTGCGTAGCGAAGCGAGATCCCATAGAAATGAAGGGCAGCGCCTAACTGAGTCAGGGCATCAGGGTTCTGGGGAAAGAACAGGCTGTGACAATCGACGTAGAGCTGGAGTGGCAGGCCGTGTTCAAGGAAGGCTGCGGGAAGGAAATCCAGATAAGCCAGGAGGTCTTCGCTGTAATAGATCTTGGCACCAGTGCAAACGCGCGAGCAATCATCGAGCAGATCGAGCAAGGGGTAGTTCTTCTTGTCGGCGGAAAACCAGCGGTGGGGGGTAGCGTCCAACTGCCAGAGGGCACCCATTTTGAGGCATTGCCAACGGCGTTGCGAAGCCGCGGAGCGAGGTGCAGGTTTGCCATGAGCTAGGCCGTTTTCGATCGCCCACCGTCGAACGGTCGCTGAGTCTATTTTGAAGCCCAACCGACGGTGCACTTCCGAGGCTGCGAAGCGATAAGGAGCGGGCGGTTTAGTCCCCAAGAGCTTACGCAGGAGAGGTTCGACGCCCGCGGGCCAATCCGGCGCGTGATCCCCACCCGAGGTGCCGCAACACCAAGAACTCAGGCGCTGGTGGGCTGCCGCGCTCAAACAGTCGGCATAGACTTCGTAGAAGCGGGAGCGGCCCAAACCCAGAGCTTCGGCGGCCATGGCGGCGGATACTTCACCTCGGCGAAAACTGGCCAGAACCTCACGGATCAGCGGGGTGCCCAGACGATGGGAAAGCTGGCGATAATCTTTTTCATCAAAACAAACATGCCGAACCTAAGCAGCTTTGTGAATAACTCAGCGCGTTGAACTCCTCCCCCGGCCCCCCTCCTCACGGCACACCTCAGGCTGTCGACCGCAGGGGGGCGCGAGCTAAGGCTCGCAGCCCGCCCCTGCTCGTTTCCCAACTCGCTCTTAGGCCCTCAAACTCGCATCCGCGCCCACCAAGAATGCAGTCCACCTTTGCTAGCGCGTTTGTCCGGGTTTGCTCGCATGCTGTCCGGGTTTGCTCGCGCCGCGGCTGGTGAAATCCTCGGGCCGTTCCTGGGCAGCCTGCGGAGCTCGGTCTGCCCAGACGTGCGTTCTCGCCCGGAGCAGTATGGTTTCGCCGCTTTTTGGCGACTGTTAAACCCTTGGCTGCTCTCAGGCCGGATCCTGCATTGGCCGCTCGCATTTGCGAGTTGCCCTACGACGTCATGTCGTCAAGTGAAGCGCGGGCTATCGCCGCGGGCAATCCCAACAGCTTTCTGCACGTCAGCAAGCCGGAAATCGATCTGGAGCCCGGGATCAACCTCTATGACCCGCGCGTCTACGCCCAGGGCCAGACCGCGTTGGCGCGTCTCCGGGAAAGCGGCGCTCTCCGACAAGACGGACAAGAATCCTTTTACCTCTATCGCCAGATCATGGGGCGGCATCACCAGCTTGGGCTTGTTTGCGTTACGAGCTGTGAGGAGTATTTGAGCAACCGCATTCGCCGGCATGAACTGACTCGACCGGAGAAGGAGGATGATCGGGTGCGTCACATTGATGTGTTGAATGCCCAAACCGGCCCGGCGTTCCTGATCTATCCAGCCGATGCGGAGTTGGACGAGCTGTTCGCGGCGGCCACCTCCCAACGAGCCGACGTCGATTTCACGGCGGCGGATGGCGTTCGCCACACTTCCTGGCGACTGGCTGGGCCTGCAGACGGCCGGATCATTGAAGAGCGGTTCCGGCGGGTGCCGGCCCTTTACATCGCTGATGGCCATCATCGCTCGGCGGCGGCCGCTCGGGTCTATCGCCAGCGCCAGGGGCGCGATCGAAGTGGCCTCTTCCTGAGCGTCCTTTTCCCCGACAATCAAGTCCAGATCCTGCCTTATCATCGTGTGCTGCGGGATTTGAACGGATTGACCGAACAGCGTCTGCTGGAGCAACTCGCCGGTGTCTTCGACATTGGGGCAGCGGAATCGGCGACTCCCAGCCAAACCCACGAAATCAACCTTTACCTCGCCGGGAAATGGTTACGGTTAAGGTTTCGCGCCGACCTGACGCAGGCAAAAGATCCAGTCGATCGTTTAGACGTTGGCTTGCTCCAGGAACGCGTCCTGGCGCCATTGTTCGGCGTGGATGACCCGCGCACGAGCGAGCGGATCAACTTCGTCGGCGGGATTCGTGGCACGAAGGAGTTGGAACGACTTGTCGATACGGGCGAATATGCCTGCGCCTTTGCCATGTTTCCCACTGGCGTGGGCGAATTGCTGGCGGTGGCGGAAGCGGGTGGTTTGATGCCGCCGAAGAGCACATGGTTTGAGCCGAAACTGCGTGACGGGATGTTCAGCCATTTGCTCGAATGAGGATGATGAGGCAGGATGCGGTTCGCGCGCATCCCGAGGTTGAGTGAGGGCGCCGGGGAGCTTGGGCTTTACCGTTGCGACCCGAGCGTCCAAATTGCCTGACCCTTGTGAACAATCGGCTTCAGCGTGGTTTGCAGGCGACGTTCGGCGGCATGGCGGCGAACGCGGCCCTGGCGGGGATCAAGATAGCCGCGGGGGTGTGGGGGCACTCGCAGGCCCTGATTGCCGATGGGGTCGAGTCGATGGCCGATATTCTCAGCTCGCTGATCGTTTGGCGCGCTTTGGTGGTCGCCGAAGCTCCAGCAGACGAGGACCATCCTTACGGTCATGGGAAGGCCGAGCCGATCGCGAGCGCCATCGTCGCGGGGGTATTGCTCTTCGCAGCCGCTGCCATCGCCGTTCAATCGATCCGCGAAATCGCAACCCCGCATGAGGTTCCCGAGGCGTTCACCCTGGTCATTCTGCTTCTGGTTGTGGCGGTGAAAGAGACCCTCTTCCGATGGGTGCGGCGGCAAGGTGACGCCTTGGACAGCTCGGCAGTGCGGGGCGATGCCTGGCACCATCGAAGCGATGCCATCACTTCTTTTGCCGCCGCGCTCGGCATTACGATCGCTTTACTCGGGGGCCCGGCCTATGCAGCGGCGGATGACTACGCGGCGCTGGCCGCCGCCGTCATCATCGCTTGGAACGGTTGGCGCCTTCTGCGGCCGGCCCTGGCGGAACTGATGGACACCGCTCCCAATGCCGGAGTCGCCGGCGAAATTCGGCGAGTGGCCGCCAAAATTCCCAACGTCCGGGCGGTGGAGAAATGCATTGTCCGCAAGATGGGCTACCACTACTTCGTCGACATGCACGTTGAAGTGGACGCGCAGATGACGGTGGAGCGAGGACATGAGATCGCGCATCAAGTCAAGGATCGGATCCTCGCGAGGCTTCCCAAAGTGCGGGATGTTCTCGTGCATATCGAGCCGGTGAAAGGCAGTCGGGCCGGTCCGGAGGCGTCGAACCTTTCTTCGCCAGCCGAAGGCATCTAGTCTAGTCAAGAGCGCGCCGGTTCCGAGAGTCAGAGCCGCGAGGGGCGCGGCAAGCGCCAGAGCGGGTGTCCCGCCCACTTGATTTTGCGCTTGGACTCCTGTCGCGGTGGGCCATTATCGCCGCCATGAAGATTGTCTTGGCTTATTCCGGCGGGCTCGATACGTCGGTGCTCTTGTCTTGGATTCGGGAGACCTACGGGGCAGAAATGATCGCTTTCTGCGCCAATATCGGGCAGGAGGAAGAGCTCAAAGGACTAGAAAAGAAGGCGCGGAAAACGGGCGCTTCTAAAATCTACATTGATGACCTGCAAGAGGAGTTTGCCCGCGATTTTATTTTCCCGATGATCCGCGCCGGGGCCGTTTACGAGGGACAATACTTCCTCGGCACTTCCATCGCGCGGCCTTTGATTGCCAAAAGGATGGTCGAGATCGCCCGGGCGGAGAAGGCGGATGCAATCGCCCACGGCGCCACCGGCAAGGGGAACGACCAGGTGCGTTTTGAACTGACAGCGGCGGCTTTGGCTCCCGACCTAAGTGTGGTCGCTCCGTGGCGGGAGGAACGCTTCCGTAAACAATTTCCAGGTCGGGCCGAGATGATCAAATACTGTGAGTCACGCGGCATCCCGGTGCAGGCCACGGCCAAAAAACCGTATTCGATGGATCGGAACCTTCTCCACATTTCGTTTGAAGCGGGCATTCTGGAAGATCCGTGGTTCGATGCCTTCGCCGCCGGCAACAAGGACATGTTCAAGCTCTCGGTCGCGCCGGAAGACGCCCCGGACCGGGCGGAAACCGTCACGCTGGAATTCAAGCATGGCAACGCGGTGGCGGTGAACGGAAAAGCACTGTCGCCACTGGGCGTGATGCGGGCCTTGAACAAGCTTGGCGGCAAGCATGGCATTGGCCGCGTCGACATGGTGGAAAACCGTTATGTCGGCATGAAAAGCCGGGGAGTATACGAGACCCCTGGCGGGGCCATTCTTCACTTCGCTCATCGCCAAATCGAATCGCTGACTATGGACCGCGAAGTGATGCATCTGCGGGATTCCTTGATCCCTCGCTACGCTGAACTCGTTTATTATGGGTATTGGTTTGCACCCGAGCGGCGGGCCTTGCAGGCGCTGGTTGAAGAGAGCCAACAAAATGTCACCGGGACGGTGCGCCTGAAGCTCTATAAAGGCAACATTCTGGTTGCGGGGAGGAAGTCAGCCGTCAGTCTCTACAATCCTCACATTGCGACGATGGAGGCCGATCCGACCAAGGCCTACAACCAGGATGACGCGACCGGTTTCATTCGCCTCAACGCGCTCCGGTTGAAAGTGGCCGCGCAGGTGACCGGCTAACTTGCCCTGGTCAGCGGCAAATGCCCGGCCGCGTTTTCAGGCGGTCCCCGATGCTCAGGGCCCAAGCCGATTGCTATAGTCAGCGGCTATTGGGCTTTCTATGAGTGCGAGCGCCGCAACCGGGCCAGCGATCTTGCTGGTGGATGACAATCCTCATGACGTGGTGCTTTTGCGCCTGGCATTTCGTCGCGTCGGGATCATCGATCCAATCAAGTTGGTCAAAGACGGAGCCGACGCCGTCCGCTACCTCAAAGGAGAAGGGGTTTTTGCCGATCGCCACGCCTTTCCGGCCCCAACGCTCATGCTGCTCGACTTGAACATGCCCCAAACCTCCGGGTTTGAGGTCTTGCGGTGGGTGCGCGAACAACCTGCATTTCGGACTCTGGCGGTCATTGTGATGAGCGGGTCGAAGGAAACGGCCGATGTGCAGCGTGCCTATGGTCTGGGAGCGGACTCGTATCTGGTGAAGCCGACGAGATTTTCGGATTTGCTCAAAATCACCCAATCGCTGAAAAGCTACTATGCGATGACCGAAGAGGGAGCGAGCAAACTGCGCGGTTCGCCTCTTGGCAGCCTTGGTCTGGCTGACAGCGCGCTCAATCCTGTCCCCACGATGGGCGGGGTCACGCTTCGGTGAACGCTGCAGGCTAAGGTGGCGAGCGGTCGGAATGGACCGGCTTTGGTTCGATTCGATTGCTCGAGTTCGCCTGCTTCTATTGAGCTCTGGCCCCATCCGTGTTAATCCTAGCACTGGCTGGCATGGCGGCAGCTCGTTGAGGGTCGCACGGAAGCGGTTGGCAAGAGATCAGACTGGCAGCGGCGGAAAAGAGCAAACATGGTTTCGCGGCGGCAAACCGAGATTGGAGCGCGCCCCATCTGGATTCCCTACCTGGTGCTGCTGGGCTCATTGCTCCTCACCGCCGCCGCAACTTACTCGGCCGCTCGGGTTTTTTTGACTCGAGACAAACTGCATTTTGAAAACGGGGCCCAGCAAATCAAGGAAGCAGTAGAACAGCGGTTGGCGATTTACACCGAGATGCTGGTCCTAGGCAGTGCGCTTTACGGCACCAGCAGTGACATTCGCCGGAGCGAGTTTCGGGACTATGTGGCCAGCCTGCGCGTCGATCAACGCTACCCTGGTATCCAGGGCATCGGCTTTAGCCTGCGCGTTCGGCCGGAAGAAAAAGAGGCCCTGGTTCGCCGGATGCGCGCGGAGGGACTCCCTGATTTTAAGATCTGGCCCGACGCCGAGCGGCTGGAGTACAACAGTATCGTCTACCTTGAACCACTTGATTCGCGCAATCAACGCGCCATCGGCTTCGACATGGGAACCGAACCGGTGCGCCGAGCGGCAATGGACCAGGCGCGAGATTCGGGCGCCCCCACCGCCTCGGGCAAGGTGGTGCTCGTGCAAGAACTGCTGCGCCAATTCCAACCTGGATTTCTGATTTACGTGCCGGTCTATCGCGGCGGGAAGGTGCCGTTGACCTTGGAGTCGCGGCGCAGAGACCTGCTCGGTTTCGTCTATGCCCCGTTTCGAACGGGCGATTTGCTGCGGGGAATCCTGGGTAGGGAAAATGGTTTGCCGGTGGATTTTCGGGTCTACGACAGCACCAATTCAACCCCACCGAACCTCCTCTACGAATCGGCCGCCGGTGCGAAGGACAAGAGTTCTCTCCGCTTTCAGAAACGTCAGGCAATCTCCGTGGCGGGCCGGCCCTGGACATTTGAATTCGCTCCCGGCCAGCACTTGTTCTCGACATCGGGTTTGGAGGTGGTGCCGTTTTTAGGCTTGGCCGGGCTTTTCGTCAGTCTTGTCCTTTTTCGGCTCTCGTCCACGCAAGCGAAGGCTTATGCGGCGGCTGAAAAAAGCGCGGCCGATTTGCGCTTGTCCGAGGCCAACCTGGCATCGCGGGAGGAAAGCTCTCGTTTTGTGGCGGACGCGGTCAGCTTGCTGGGCGAGTCGCTCGAATACCAAACGAGCCTGACGCGCTTCGCCCAGTCAGCGGTGCCGCGCATGGCTGATTGGTGCTGGATCCGGCTCGTTGGGATCGAAGGACACGTCGAGCCCTTTGAACTCGGGATCAACGCAGCGTCGCCTCACTCGGGAAGTGTCCGGCGGCCCCAGGATGCCCCCGGCGGCCACTTGGCAGCACTGCTGCAAGAAGTGATTGTCACCGGCAAATCGGTTCTACAACGGTTGCCCCCGCCGATCGCAGCCAACTCCAGTGCGTCGCAGGCGCCGACGGCCGAATGGATGCGCCGAATGGCCTTGGGCTCTTTCCTGGCGGTTCCGATCAAAGCCCGCGCGCGCGTCTTCGGCGCCCTGGCCTTCGCGCGGACGAACTTGGAGCGGCGCTACACAACCGAAGACCTGAGGCTGACGGAAGGACTCGGGCTGCGCGCTGGACTGGCCGTTGACAACGCCTTGCTCTATCGGGCGGCGCAATTGGAAATATCCGAACGCAAGCGCGCCGAAGAGGAAGTCTCGCGGTTGAACGAGAGCCTTGAGCAACGGGTCCGAGGGCGGACAGCTGCTCTCCAGGAAACCAACGAACAGCTTGAGGCGTTCACTTACACCGTGGCGCACGACCTCCGCGCGCCTCTTCGGGCCATGCAGGGCTTCTCCCAGGCGCTCCTGGAGGATTGCGCCGCCCAATTGGATGATCGCGGTAAAGACTATGCAGCTCGCGTGATTGCGGCCGCGCGGCGTATGGACACGCTGATACAGGATCTGCTCTCCTACAGCCGGTTGACGCGCGCCCCATTGACTACCGAAGTTCTGGAATTGCAGGTGGTCATTGACCGAGTCCTGTCGGGCTTGGCGGAAGAGATCGTGAAGAAAGGCGCCACCCTCAATGTTCCATCGAAACTCCCGAGCGTGCGGGCGCATGCCGGCACCCTGGAACTCATTTTGACCAATTTGCTGTCCAATGCCCTCAAGTTTGTCCCGAAAGGAAGGCCGCCGCATATCGAGCTGTGGACTGAAACCCACCCAACCGTCGTGCGGCTATCCATCAAGGACAATGGCATCGGCATCGCCGCGGAATACCACGAGCGCATCTTCGGCGTCTTCGAGCGATTGCACGGCAGCGAGACTTTTGCCGGAACGGGGATTGGCCTGGCGATTGTAAAGAAGGGCGTCGAACGAATGGGGGGATGCGTCGGGCTAGAATCGCAACCCCACCAAGGCAGTACCTTCTGGATCGAACTGCCAGGTTCGGCCGCGCCTGGGGAAGGGAAGAGTCAGGACGAGCCTCGTGGTTGACGACCTGGTGCGTCGAAGGCGGCGCGGGCCCTGTCAACCCGCGGCCGGTTTGACCGAAACGCGGTTGGCCTTCCCCTTTTTGGCGGGATTTTTTCCTGCCTCGCTGACGGGCAGTTGGCAATGGACTTGCGTGCCGCCGTTGCGTTGGCTTTCCAAGGTCAAGGTCGCACCGATCATCCCGGCGCGGTAATTCATCACCCGCAGACCGATGCCGTGGGTTTTGCTGTCGGTCTTAGGCAGGCCAACGCCGTCGTCTTTGATGCTGAGCTTGATCGCGCCATCGTTGTGAACGAGCCCGACGACGATGCCTTCCGCTTTGCCATGCTTGACGATCGCGTTGTTGATCGCTTCCTGCGCAATCCGATAGAGGTGCGGGGCAGTGTTGTTGTCAGCGATCCGCACGGCCGGCTGCAGGAGATGTTGAAGACCTTTTCGGTCGTAGCGGACAGATCCTGCAAGGCTGCTTGGAGGCCGTTGTTTTCCAGCTCAACCGGGCACAAGCCCCGCGCCAGATCGCGAGCTTGGAAGACGGTTTTATTGACCAGCGTGGCGATTTTTTCGGCGTCGACCGCCTCGGGCAGTTCTTTCTCGGCGAGTTTCCGCTGGAGCAACCGAGACATGAAGGCGATGCCGGTCAGATACTGGCCCAAGCCATCATGCAGGTCTTGGCCGATGCGCCGTTTTTCCTGCTCGCTCACTTCCTGGACCTGCCGTTCAAGGCGCTTTTGTTCGGTAATGTCGACCGCGGCCCCGCCCGCCATGATCGGCGAACCTTGCTCGTTCAGAATTGGAAATGTCGTCACCAGCCAATAATGAACACCATCCGCCTGTTCGATCGAGACGGTCGTCTCAACGACCCTTTTTTCGGAGATGACTCGACGGCTCGCTTCTTTGAACTTTTGGGCCAGCGTCTTGGGCCAAAGCTCATCATCCGTTTTATCGAACCAATCAGCGTTCTTGCGGTGAAATATCTTTTCCCACGTTTCGTTGACGTAAACGTAGCGCCCGTCGAGGGCTTTCATATAAAAGGCACCCGGAACGTTTTGCATGAAGGAAGCCAGCTGCGCCTCCCGCTCCCGGAGCGTGCGCAAGGTGGCGAACTGGTTGATGGAATAACGGATCGAACGCTCCAGCAGGGCCGAGTCGAGCCGGTCCTTGTTGAGGAAGTCGGCTGCCCCGAGCTTCATCGCCCGCGCATCCACCTCGGGGTTTTCTGCGGTCAGGATGATCATGGGTGCTTCGCAGCCCATGGCCAGGGCCTCTTTCAACAAGTCCAGGCCGTTATGCGGCCCCAGGCGGTAATCGAGCAGGTAGACATCGTGGAGTTTGCGGGAAATCATGTCGAGGCCAGCCTCGTAATTGGGTGCCCATTCGACTTGGAAGACTCCCTGCAGCTTCGCCAGCATCCGCCGCGTCAACAAATAGGAGTTTTCGTCGTCGTCAACGAGCAGGACCTTGATGGGCGTTTTGCCGTCTCCAGCCTCCAGCGGATAGGATCTCATGTCGATTCTGGTAACCGGCACCACTATAGCGGCATGCGGCCCGCCTGCCAAATCGGCGTCGCACACTAGGACAACATTAGGGCGGCGGGCTAAGGTTCTCGAACGGCACCCGCGAGAGACGCCGCCTTTGGTACCACGCAATCGCAAATAGATCCGCAATGCCGCGCCCCAGGCGATTCCACAAGCCATATTTCGATACGCCCGCCACCCGCGGGCGGTGATTCACGGCCACTTCGAGAGTGCGCGCGCCCGACCCGTGGACCAGGACGGGCAGGAAACGATGAAAACCATTAAACGGGAGGAGGTCTTCGACGGCCGAGCGTCGGAACACGCGCAGACCACAACCGGTATCGGCGAAATCCACTTTCAGCACCCATTTGCGCGCCCGGCGCGCGACGCGGGCCGAGACGCGGCGCAGCCAATTATCCTGTCGCTTGGTCCGCACGCCGCAGACGAAATCCGATTGGTCCAAATGCCGCAGCATAGTCGGGAAATCGGCTGGATCATTTTGTCGATCGCCATCCATTGTGGCGATGATCGGGCTGGTCGTGACGCGGATGCCCGTCCAAAGGGCGGCGCTCTGGCCGGCATTGCGGGCATGTCTCAAACCCCGGATTCGGGGATTCCGGGCGCGAGCTTCGTGAATCTGCTGCCAGGTTGCGTCGGTGCTGGCGTCATCGACGAAGACTAATTCGTAAGGCCATTGCTCCGCATTGAGCGCCGCGGCCACCTCCAGAGCAAGCGGCACAACGTTCTCTGCCTCGTTGTGGACCGGAACGATGATGGAGATGTCGCATAGCACCGCTGCAGGGTAGGGCCAACCCTACTCTTGAAAAAGGAGAAATCTGTGATTTGAAATACCCGCTGCGATACGATAGACTCGCCGCATGAACTCCCATCCCGCTGTCTCCCAGGTCCCAAACACCTCGTCGAGCATTCGGTGGTCCGGCCAGTTCGCCCGCGCTCTCGGGCTGTTCTGCCTGCTGGTTGCTTCGGTAGTTCTGTTTTCTGGCTGTGCCCGGATGAAGCAATATTCGATTGATTCCTGGCAGGGTCCCCTTCCGATGACTGACGTGGGCTACGTCCAAGGGTCGATGTAAGCTGGGACGTCGCGCGGGAGAGTGGCCAAGGCCAGCGGAGCCCATCGGTGGCGTTGCCCTGATGCCGCAAGACGGACTCTGCCCTCATTGCGTTTTCCCTGTGCCGGGGCGAGGGTTTGTCGCAGCGCACGCGCTGCACAAGCTAAGGAGGAAGTATGGCACTTATTTGGACACTCTTGATTGGGTTGGTGGTGGGAATTATGGCCAAACTCGTCATGCCCGGGCGCGATCCTGGTGGGTTCATTCTGACCACGCTGCTCGGGATTGCGGGCGCCTATGTCGCTTACTTCATCGGTCGAGCGGCTGGCTGGTACACAGAAGGGGAGCCGACCGGATTCATCGCCTCAGTCCTGGGGGCGGTCGCCCTTTTAGCTCTCTACCGGTTGGTCGCGGGGCGACCTGCCCGGGTGACAGATCGAACCTCTTGAAAAAGACGATGTCCGGGATGTTGATGACCATTCCGCCCTACACGTAGAGGGCAGTTTGCAATTCGTGCACGAGAACACTGGCAATCGGATGCCGTTTGTCCGGGTCACGTTCCAGGCACTTCAGAATCGTTTTTTCGAGAGCAAAAGGAATAGCCTCATTCAGTTGACGGGGCATCACAAAATCCGCGCTTCGGTCCAGTTCCTTTCGGAGAATCTCATCCGGTGTTTCTCCGGCGAACGGCTTGCGTCCCGTGAGTAGTTCGTAGGCGGTCACGCCGAAAGCGAAGATGTCAACGCGATGGTCGATGGGTTGTCGGAGGAGTTGCTCGGGAGCCATGTAAGCCGGCGTTCCTGGGTTGTCGGACATCTTCTGCGGCTTGGGGGCTTGACCTGCGCCAGATCAAAATCCACCAGGCGAATGCTGGCATTGCGGGTTACCAGGACGTTTTCGGGCTTGAAATCGAGATGCATGAACCCGCTGTCATGGACGTGTTCCAGCGCGACCGCCATGTCAATGAGGATGTTGGCTACATTCTCGAGAAGAACCGGATCATTCCGGGCGAAAAGTAACTTGAGATTGGAGGCTTCGACATACTCCATCACGAGGTAGAGTAAGCCGTTGATTTTCCCATGTTCCACGTAGCCAATGACGTTTTCATGGTTGTGGATCTGGGACAGAATCTCGCACCCCCGCACGAAGCGCTTTTTGGCCGTAAAGCTAAAGAACGAGTTGTCGCGCAGACGGCGCAAGGCGAATGGTTCGTTTTTCTGGTTGGTCACAAACCAGATATCCGCCATCCCGCCGCTGTTGATCAACTCTTGCAGATAGTAAGGACCAAACTGTTCCGGTCCACCCGGTTCGTCTACATTCATGCAATCGGCGCGAATACGCGCGCCCTGAGTGTAGTACTGCATGTCGCTTGCCTTGGCAATGGTTTCAATTGGGGGCGAGGGCCTTGGAGAACAGGCCATCACCCGCCCTATACGGGGCGGCTATCCTGTCACGCGCAGCAGCGATGGCGCTGGGGCCTGCCACTCCTTTGACCGGGACTTGCCGCGCCGCCGTCTGAATATGCGCTTGGCTTGATACGGCCGGCTCGTCTAAGCTCCGACATGCGTTCGGTCCGGGCCGTCGGCCTCTACTTGCTCTTTGTTTTTATGGGCGGAGCGCTTCTGGCCCCCTGGTTATACCAGCTCATGCAAGTGGCTGCGGGTCTGTTTCCCGCACTCGAATCGGCGGCTTCCAAGTCCTTCCCGCGTTACGTCAGCCGAGCGTTGCTTGGGCTGGCTCTGGTTGGTTTGCCGGTTTTTCTGCGGGCGGCGGACCTTTCGTCCTGGCGGACACTCGGTTTGGGACGCAACTCGGCGGCTGTCACTCAGCTTGCTTGGGGATTTGCCTTTGGTCTCGTCTCGCTGGCCTGCATCGCCGGCTTAGCGTTGGCGGCCGGGGCTCGTGAAGTCACCCACGAGCACAGAGTTGGCGCCGTCTTGCTGCACCTTGGCAAAGCCGGGCTGATCGCTGCCGTGGTTGCGCCTCTGGAAGAGATCTTCTTCCGCGGGGCGCTTTTTGGCTCACTCCGCAAGCTTTTCCATTGGACAGCGGCCCTGGCGCTGAGCAGCGGCGTGTATGCGATGCTGCATTTCCTGGAGCGAAGCGGCGGCATTGCCATCGTCCGATGGAACTCCGGATTTGTTGTTTTGGCCGGGATGGTGTCCGGCTTTGCTGATCTGGGCAAAGTGATCCCCGGTTTCCTCAATTTGACCTTGGTGGGGATGATTCTGGGTCTTGCTTACCAGCGGTTAGGATCGCTTTACTTCTCAATCGGTCTCCATGCAGGGTGGATCTTTTGGCTGAAGACCTACGGCTACATCACGGACGAGACGGCCGTTAGTCGGACCTGGCTTTTTGGGACGAACAAGCTTATCAATGGATGGCTTGCCTTTTTGGTCTTGGCTGCGTTGCTTGGCTTACTCTGTCGCCATCTGGCCCAGGAAAGTTCTCATGCATCCTGGAAAGACCGTCGACTCCTCAGCTGATGCGCTCCGCTGCGGCCGGCATCATTCACCATTGGACCGAAGCGGCCTTGGGCTTCTTCTATCCAAACATCTGCCAGATCTGCCGGCAGCACCGGGCGGGCGCCGCTGACGGCTATGTTTGCGAACGGTGCTGGTCGGCCCCGGGAGCCATTTCCTTCATCCAACCGCCGTTCTGTGATCGCTGCGGTCTACCTTTCGAAGGGGACATCACCGTTCCCTTTGAGTGCAGCAACTGTGTCGGCCAGGATTTGCATTTTCGTTATGCGCGCGCCGCCGTGGAAGCAAGAGGATTGGCTCTGGAGGTGATCCATCGCTACAAGTATCATCGAGCACTCTGGTTTGAGCCGTTCCTGGCCGACCTTCTCACCCGATCCGCAGCCGTGGAACTTTCGCCGAAAGATTGGGACCTGATAGTGCCAGTTCCGTTGCACCCGGTCAAAAGGCGGGAGCGTGAATTCAACCAGGCCGAGCGTTTGAGCCGCTGCCTGAGCGAGGCTACTGGCATCCCAATGGAGACGAACCTCCTGCGCCGGCTTATGCCGACGCGAACCCAAACGCGGCTTAGCCGAGGAGAACGGGCCCTAAATGTGGCCGATGCTTTCGGGTTGAGCCGCGGCGCCACGATGCCGGCGAACGCGCGCATTGTGCTGGTCGATGATGTTTTGACGACTGGCGCAACGACCAACGCCTGCGCCAAAGTCCTCAGCTGCAATGGTTCGAGTGATCTTTGTGTTTGGACGGTTGCCCGTGGGCTTTAAACCAGTTAATATGAAATTCAATTGTGAAAACGCTCGCATCCTCACGCGCCGCCTTTGTTGGATTGGCCGCTGAGCGGCGAGCGAACGAAGACGGTCCCGCAAACGCCGTTGAGGTCCTGGAAGACAGCTGCTATGACGCCCACTATTTTCACTAAAAAGAACCTGGCATTGGATGCTCCAAAGCCGTGGGTGAAAGCAAGACCTCGACCCCGCAACCAGCACGTTTCCTAAAAAGCCGAAGATCGGTTCGTCCAAGTCGAAAAAGCGCGAGATTCCAGAAGGCCTCTGGACCAAGTGCCCGCGCTGTTCCGTCATGCTTTATGATAAGGAACTGGATGAGAATCTGAAGATTTGCCTCCACTGCAATCACCACTTCCCCATTAGCGCCCGGGAACGCATTAATTCGCTGGTGGAAACTTGCTCCTTCGAGGAGATGGACGCGGACATGACCAGCGTGGATATTCTGACTTTTACGGGCGTGCTTCGTATCTGAGCAAACTGGAGGAGTATCAGAAAAGCACCGGGCTGAAAGATGCGGTCATCACTGGCATCGGTCGTATCGGGACCCATCGCGTGGCGCTTGGGGTGATGGATTTCGGATTTCTGGGCGGCTCAATGGGTTCGGTGGTCGGTGAGAAGCTCACGCGTTTGATCGAGACAGCCACGGGCAAGGGACTTCCTGTCATTATTATTTCCAGCAGCGGAGGAGCTCGCATGTACGAGGGCACTTGCAGCTTGATGCAGATGGCCAAAACCTGCGCCGCACTCGCTTACCATGCTTCACGCATAAACTGCCCTACCTCAGCGTCTTGACCAATCCGACCACTGCCGGCGTCATGGCCAGCTTCGCTACCGTTGGCGATCTGATTATCGCCGAACCCGGGGCGATGATCGGATTCGCAGGTCCAAGGGTCATCAAAGACACCACCCAGTCCGAACTCCCGCCTGGATTCCAAACCGCGGAATTTCTACTGGACTACGGCTTGATCGACGCTCTGGTGTCCAGGCGCGAGATGAGAGAGCGATTAGTCTACTATCTGGGTTTCCTCAACGGCGCGGGCAGAGCAGCAAGCTTGGGTGCATAGGCATTTAAGGTAACTGGATGGCCAAAGACTTTCGCGGACGACGGTCTCTTGTCCGCGGGCCGGTTTTGGCTTAGCCGTTATGGCCCACCGCGAGGCTGGCGCGGCTGGTCTGGCCTGTAGCCAAATGGCCCGTCGCCGCACCCATCCGGTTTCGAAAGAATCCTGGTCGGGCAAACGCATACGGCCCTGGACTGACCCAATGCTGGATCCCGCCAAAGCGCGGGTCGTTTTAGCTCGCTTGTTTCCCCGGCCGACCGTTCGAGGTCCGTTCCTTTTCGGGTCGTCGGTGCAAGTGAGATCAAAGCGGCGACCCCTCGCGTCTCAGGTCCGAAGCGGATGAGTCATTTTCACGCAATGATGCGTGAAATTCCTGCAGAGGGGCTGTTTGGCGGGGATTTTGGCGACGATTTTCCTCGGCGCCAAGTGGCACTAGCCGTGCTTAGGCATTTCCAAGAAATATTGCGTTGACACTCTTCAACGTTTGATTAGAGTGCGCCAACCGTAACCCAAAATAACCGTAAACCTTATATGAATCGTCTGTTTCGAAAATACAAAGTCGGGGCTTTCACGCTCATCGAGCTGTTAGTCGTTATTGCCATCATCGCCATTTTGGCCGGCATGCTCCTCCCCGCCTTGGCAAAAGCCAAAGCCAAAGCCCAGAGAATTAAGTGCGTCAACAACCTGAAGAACGTCGGCTTGGCTTTCCGCATTTTCGCGACCGATAACGGTGACCGCTTCCCGATGAACGTGTCCACCAACGAAGGCGGTTCCTCTGAATTCGCCTCGGCGACGCCAGCCAATAACGCTACTTTCCTCTGGTACCATTTCGCCGCGCTCTCGAACGAATTGAGCACGCCGAAGATCGTTGTCTGCCCCAGCGATAGCGGACGCACCGAGTCGACCACCTTTGCGTCGGTCGTTCCGGCGGCGAATAAGAACGTGGTCGCCTTCAATAAGAACCTGAATGTGAGCTATTTCGTGGCGTTGGAAGCTGATGAAACCCGCCCGCAGGCGTTTCTGTCCGGCGATCGCAATATCGTCTGCCCGACGGGCACCCCGCCGCGCAACGACACCAAGACCTCGATTATTACCGCTTTGGGTACGAACCACGTTTCCAGTGGCAACACCCAGACTGGCGCCTTTTACACGAACACGATGCACAACCTGCAAGGCAACGTCGCCATGGGTGACGGCAGCGTGCAGCAATTCAGCAGCTCCCGCCTAAAGGAAGCCCTGAAAAACACGGACGACGCCAAGAACCTGGTGGCGCTTCCGGGCGACAACAACTAAGTTGTCAACTTAAGTTCCTTTCGCGCGAGGCGCTCCGCACGGGGCGCCTCTTTTGGCTTCAGACACTCACTCCGTCGCCCCGGCGGTGAGTCGAATGATGTCCGCCAAACCGGTGCGCGGGCGGAAGTCAACCGTCCGCACCAGCTTATCGATGATCGGTTTGCGTCGTAGCATATCCTGAAACCCCTTAGCGTATGCTTCGTCATACGAGCGCCAGACAATCGGGGATGTGGAGCGGAGGGTATCCACGACGAGCGACGCCAGATCGGCGATCGAGATCTCCTCGTCAGTCCCAACGTTAAAGACCTGGCCGCGAGCTGCGGGGTGCTTCCGGAGGCGGACGAGGGCCTCAATCGTATCACCGACATAGCAAAAGCAGCGCGTTTGTCGGCCGTCGCCGTAAACATGCAGAGGCTCCCCCTTTCGGGCCGCCGCAATGAATCGTGGCAGGACCATTCCATACTTGCCTGTCTGCCGAGGCCCGACGGTATTGAAGAGGCGCGTGATGATTACGGGCAGGTGCTTTTCGTTCGAATAAGCTAAGGCCAGGAATTCATCCATGAGCTTCGAGCAGGCGTAACTCCATCGGCCCAAGTGGGGGGGGCCGATAATGAGATCGTCCTCCTCATCGAACGCGTCTTTTTGGCTCTTGCCGTAGACCTCGGAGGTCGAAGCGAGCAAAACGGGGATCCCATGTTGTCCCGCGGCTTCGAGCAGCACTTCAGTTTCATGCAGATTAGTCTCGATCGTCCGAATGGGCGAGTGAACCACTAATTCCACTCCAACCGCCGCGGCCAAGTGGTAAATGACATCCGAAGCGGCCACCCATCGCTCCAGTTCACCGCAGCCTGAGACTTTGGAGGTGACGCAACGGAGGTCCGGGTGAGAACGGATGCGCGCGAGATTGTCCCAGGACCCGGTGGAACAATCGTCGATCACCGTAACGGCGTGACCATCTTTCAGGCAGCGTTCGGTTAGGTGAGAGCCGATGAAGCCGGCGCCTCCCGTTATCAAAATATTCTCTCGCTTCTCCACAGGCATAGCGCTTATCGACCGTGGATCGACAAAGGTCAAATCCCGAGTCGCCAGGGCCGCGCGTGATGGGCAGGGCAATAGCCGAAATCTGTGGGAAGTCCAGTGGGAAGTTACTCAATTCGCCTGGCATTGCCTGAGGACGCACGTCTGGACTTCAGCCTCCGTGGACCCGGGGTATACTCCCAATCAATGAGTGCCGTGGTCATCAGCGAAGCGTTCCTGGCCAAGATTGCGGGCTGGGAAGCGATGAAGAAGGCTCGAGCTTTGGTCGAGCAGGGAGCCGTTCTAAGCGCTGACTGGAGCCCGCCCCTGCTGAAAGGAGTCGTGCAGGAGGCAGGGACTACTTACCGCGCCGGGCTGGTGATCAAGGATACCATCAACCTGGAGAATATCTGCAGGTGCCGACCGTCGCAGGAGTGGGGGACGATCTGCGCTCACTCGGTTGCGATCGGGTTGCATCATTTGCGAGCATGCCAGCCTGCCGTCCCGGTCAAACCCGAGCTGAGCCGCCGGGATGGCTCCAGCGCCAGTCCCGCCGCCGTGGCGTCGCCCCAGTCCGAGCGACGCCTGCGACGCGCGACCGCCGAAGGTCGGGCGAGTCGGCCGAGATAGCCGTGATCCTTCCGCCGAACTTCACCGCTGCCATCGGCCGCGCCAAGGCGATGGTGTGTCTTGAAGCGCACTGGAGCAAAGGACGGACTCCACTCGATCGCCTGCCCTTGGCAACTCCCTTCAGGTTTTCGGCCGAAGACGTGAGACTATTAGATTGGGTGGAAGAGCTGGCGCAAGGAGAGGCACCCGGCGTCTTGATGCTGACCTCCGCCCAATTCGGCCACCTTCTCCGAGCGTTGCCAGGACACCCACGTATCACTCTGGGGAAGACGCGCTCTCTGTCGGTGCATCCCAGGCCCTGGAAAGTGCCGTTGCGCGCTACGCTGCAAAAGACTGGCGAAATCACCTTGGAAGTCGCGCGCCAGAGCTTTGCCGGAGCTGTTTTGATCCCAGGCCCGCCCGCCTGGATTTTCCGCGAAGAGGCCTTTTATCCGCTGGAGCTGCCACAGCCCTATTGGGCGGTGTTGGACCGGCCTGTCCAACTGGATCGAAGCCAGGTTCCTCTTCTGCTCGCTCGGGATTGGTCTGGCCTGCTGGCAAGCTGTGACCTCCAGGCAAATTTCAGGCAAGAGGATTTCTCGTTTGAACCCCAGCCGCCCCGGTTTTCTTTGGCCTTGGCCGGAGGCCTAGCCCAACTGCAGGCCCAGCTGCAGTGCGCCTATGGTCGGCGTATCATGACGGTCGGCGTCACTTCCAAGGACGAAGTGCTATGGCTGCCAGATGCAAATTCGACGACCCGCTACTCGACGCGGGACCTTGCGGCCGAACAAGCGGCTATTTCCGAACTTCGCGGCGCCGGCTTTATTGGGCCCGATGCGCAAGGGCAATACCGTCTCCAGGGCCAGAACCAAGTCCTCAATTTTTTTGCCCGCACTTACCCGCGGTTGCAGAAACAGTGGGACGTTTCCCTGGAAGAACGACTCGCCCGCACCACGTCTCAAAACTTGGAGTGGATTGAGCCACAGGTCCAAATCACTTCTTCCGGGGAGCAGTGGTTCGATCTCGACGTAACCTTTTCCTCGCGTGACGGTGAGCGGTTTTCCTCGGCTGATATGCAGCGCCTGGTCCTCTCCGGACAAGGTCACACTCGCCTGAAGAATGGACGAATCGCCCTGCTCGATACGGGCGCGGTTGAGGAGCTGCAGGAAGTGCTATTAGACTGTGCACCCCAGCAGCACGACCATCGATACCGCCTGGCCAACAACCAAGCCGGTTTTGTGGAAGCGTCCCTCCAGGCCCGGCTTGGCTGGAAGGTTCAGGCGCCTGGGGCCTGGCGCGAACGAGCTGCGCGGCAAACCGGGGAAATTAAGTTGGAACCGCCGCCTTTGGGCGATCTCGAAGGCGTCTTGCGGCCCTACCAGAAAGAGGGCGTAGCCTGGCTCTGGTTTCTGCGCGAGAATGGCTTTGGTGGAATCCTGGCGGACGAGATGGGACTGGGTAAGACGCTGCAAGTCCTGGCGTATTTGCGAGCCGGTCGGCTGCGTGATATAGACTCGCGGGAGCGCCGGCCCAGCCTCGTGATCTGTCCGACCAGTTTAGTTTTCAATTGGGAGAGTGAAGCCTTGCGGTTTACGCCAGACCTGAAGGTCGTGGCGATGCATGGGCCGCAGCGGCGATCCTTGCACGAGAGCATGGCCACAGCTGACCTGGTGATCACGAGCTA
This sequence comes from Verrucomicrobiota bacterium, assembly GCA_046346765.1. Taxonomy (GTDB): domain Bacteria; phylum Verrucomicrobiota; class Verrucomicrobiia; order Limisphaerales; family SIBE01; genus JAXMHN01. The sequence continues at coordinate 26,576 of JAXMHN010000009.1, forward strand.
CGCCCTCATCCGCCGAGATGCCGAGTTCTACCGTCAGATGGAGTTCGATACAGTCGTGTTGGATGAAGCGCAACACATCAAGAACCGCCAAACGCAGAATGCCCAGGCCGTCAAAGCGGTGCGGGCCTGTCATCGCTTTGTCTTGACGGGCACGCCTCTGGAGAATTCGGTCTTGGATCTCTGGTCTATCTTCGATTTCCTCATGCCGGGCTACCTCGGGCCCGCCAATGATTTTCGGGAGCGCTACGAAATACCCATTGCCCGCGAACGCAATCCCGACGCGCATGCTCGCCTCGGTCGGCGGGTGCGCCCGTTCCTCCTGCGGCGACTAAAACGAGACGTGGCCCGGGAGTTGCCGGAGCGGATCGAGCAGGTCGCTTATTGCGAATTAACGGACGATCAGAGAGCGGCTTACCAACAAATCCTCGAACTGAGCCGTCGTGAAGTTTTGGAGGCGGCTGGGCCAGCCAACGTGCAGAAGAGCCGGATGATCGTGCTGAATGCCCTATTGCGGCTGCGCCAGATCTGTTGCGACTTGCGCCTTTTGAAGCTGGAGGGTCTCGAAACGGTCAAAGTGTCCGGCAAGGTCGATTTGTTCAGTGAACTCCTGGAGGAAGTGCTCGACGGCGGTCATCGGGTGCTGGTCTTCAGCCAATTCGTCGAAATGCTCACTCTGCTCCGGGACAAACTAACCAGCGACGGAATTGACTTCTGTTACCTGGACGGTTCGACGCGCAACCGAGCGGAGGTCGTGCAGCGATTCCAATCCGGCTCGGGAGGGCCGGTGTTTCTCATCAGCTTGAAGGCGGGAGGGGTCGGGCTGAATCTGACCGCAGCCGATACGGTCATTCATTTCGATCCTTGGTGGAATCCAGCGGTGGAGGCGCAAGCAACCGATCGCGCCCATCGGATCGGCCAAACTCGCATCGTGACCAGCTATAAAATGATCACCCGAGGAACGGTCGAGGAGAAGATTCTGAACTTGCAGCGCCGCAAAAGCGAGCTTCTCAAAACGGTTCTGGGTGACGAGCAGGCGCTGGCCGAAACGCTTACCTGGGACGAAATACAGGATCTCCTAAACTGAAAGGCGATCAAGCGGTCCGGGCAACGGCGGTGGGGCGACGCCGAAGTGGAACGTGCTCGAAACCGTGTCCTGCGCGGTCGACTCGACTTGGACGTGGCTTGCACCTGCTGCCTGGAGCGTTCGGGTGACCACTGCTAAGGCCAGTTCCGGCCGATTGCAGTCTTTGCTTAAGTGGCCGAGAAACAACTGCTGCAACTCGGCGGATGCGATCTCCTGGGCGAGAGCCGCCGCCGCTTCGTTACAAAGGTGACCGTGCCGGCTGAGAATGCGTTGTTTGACGCTCCAGGGTCGGTGGCTGTCGTCCTGGAGCAGCCGGACATCGTGATTGGCCTCAAGGAGCAGCACGTTGGCGCGGCGCACTCTCTCCACCACGAGCTTAGTGGCATGTCCCAGATCAGTGAGGACGCCGACGTTGCCGGTCGTCGTCCGGATGAGAAAGCCGACTGGATCATGGGCATCATGCGGGACCGAAAACGTATCGATCGACATATCTCCGATGTCAAAGGTGGCGCCGGTCATGAAGACGCGGCAGGGAAGCTTGGCCTGAAGCTGGTATTCGATCGCTTCCTGAGTAAAGCGATTACAGTAGACCGGGATCTTCAGCTTGGCCCCGAGCGTGGCCAGACCGTGTGTATGATCGGAATGTTCGTGCGTGACGAGAATGCCGTGAAGCGATTCGGGAGTGCGGCCGATTTGGAGCAGTCGCTGGCGAATCTGCCGCCCGCTGAATCCGGCATCGATCAGGATGCGGGTTTCGTCGGTTTCGAAGTAGGCGCAATTGCCTGCGGAACCGCTTCCCAAGATCGTAAATCGAGCAGCCACTGAGCCGACCTTAGGACGAAGTGCCGGCCAGCAGCAACTGTTTTTGCACAGTTCGATTGCGGCAGGCGAAAGTGGGGCCGATTCAGAGTTACTTCTTGAGATATTATGGGTTCCGCTTAAGATGCAGCACCGATGGCACAGGGCCTACACCTATCTCAAAAGATGGCGCTTTCTCAAGTGTTGGCGCCACAACTGCAGCAGTCGCTGGCCTTGCTGCAGGCGCCCACGCTCGAGCTGAAAGCCTTGATCGAGCAGGAGCTACAGCAAAACCCCGTTCTGGAAGAAAGCCTAACCACGGAAGTAGAACAAGAGGCAAAGAATCAGGAAACCGCCACGGTTGACTTGAACGATCCGACAGAGCCGCCCGCGGATGTGACGTTCGATCCGGCGACGGAGAAGGCCAATGGCCCGGTCGATGACTTCCAGGCGGAGTTCGAGAAACTGGCACAACTGGATCAGGAATGGCGCGATCACTTTGCACAGACCTCCGGGCCGCAACGCTACAGTCAGGAGGATGAGGAACGCCGCCAATTCATGTTCGACTCGCTGGTGGCGGATACTTCCCTGCAAGAGACTCTTTTGGAGCAGGTCCGGCTGTCCGATTTGCCAGGCGAGCAGCGGCCGATTGCCGAGATGATCATCGGCAATATCGACGATTACGGATATTTGCAGGCATCGATCGATGAGCTGGCGTTCTCCACCAACATTCCTGCGGAGAAGATCGCCGAGGTTCTGAAGGTGATTCAGAGTTTCTACCCGCCCGGAGTTGGCGCACGCGACCTTCGTGAGTGCCTGTTGCTCCAATTGGAGCGGGCTGATCGGAAGGAGACACTCGAATATCAGATCGTCGACCAGTATTTCGATGCGTTGGGCAAGCGTCGCCTCCCCGAGATCGGCCGGGGTCTTGGACTGAATGTCGACGAAGTCCAGGACGCGGTGGAACGTATCGGTCACCTGGAGCCGCGGCCGGGCCGAGCATTCTTGCCCGACAACGATCAGTACATCCTGCCTGAGGTCTTTGTGCAGAAGATGGGGGAGGATTGGGTCGTGACCAGCAACAACGAACAAGTCCCCCACCTCCGGATCAGCAATACCTACAAGGACCTCATGTCTCAAGCGGACAGCTCTTCGGAAGTGCGTGAGTACATTCGAGAGAAAATCCGAGCGGGCAAATTTCTGATTAAGAGCTTACATCAGCGTCAGCAAACCATTTTGAATATCGCCAAGGAAATCGTCAACCGGCAGCGCGAATTCCTGGAAAAAGGGGTGGCCCACTTGAAGCCGTTGACCATGCTGCAGATTGCGGAGGTGGTCGGCGTCCATGAGACAACCGTCAGCCGGGCCGTATCCGGAAAATACATGCAAACCCCGCGTGGCATTTTCGAAATGAAGTATTTCTTCACTTCCGGAATCAAGACAGCCAGCGGCGTCGGCATGTCCAATACTTCGGTCAAAGACATCATCTCCGAAATGATCCGGGAGGAAAATCCGAGCAAACCGCTTTCCGACGAGGAAATTGTGAAGTTGCTTTCGGACAAGGGAATTGTCATTGCCCGCCGCACGGTTGCCAAGTACCGCTCCGAGCTGAACATCTTGCCCTCTCACCTGCGGAAGATCTATTGATCTCGTGCCGGAGGCGGCCGATCGTCAGGAAACGTGCGCCGTCAGGCTGTTGAGGCCCTCTATTTCTGACATCTGGTCTGCATCGAGCAGCTCCCGCACTTGGTCCCGCGTCAAAGTGTCATGGACCAGCAGAGCTTCGGCCAGCTTTCGGGTTTCCACTTTTTGGGCGGCGATGATCTCCCGGGCCTCTTCACAGGCGCGGGTCAGGAGCAGGTTGATTTCCTTCTCCGCATCCTGCTTCTCAGGCTCGTAATAGAGTTTTTGCCCCATACCCCATTCGTGGACCATTTTGCGGGCGATGTTCTTGGCTGATTCCAAATCGCCATGCGCGCCGTTGGTCATATCCCCGCAGAACGCTTCTTCGGCGGCCCGGCCCCCCATCAGCACCGCCAACTGTTCGAGGAGAAATTTGCGCCCGTGAATGTTTTGATCTTCCTGCGGAAGCACCGTGGTGGAACCAAGGGCTTGGCCCCGCGGGACGATGCTGACTTTGTGCAGCGGCGGCAACAGGGTCTTTTGCAGATAGATGATAGCGTGACCAGCCTCGTGAAAAGCCACCACGCGGCGCTCTTCGGGTTTCAAAACCATCGACTTCCGCTCGTTGCCAAAGCGGACCTTGTCGCGCGCTTCTTCCAACTCCAGCAGGCTGATGGCATTCTTGTTTCGCAAGGCGCTCAGGATGGCCGCTTCGTTGATCAAGTTGGCCAGGTCAGCTCCCGACATCCCCGGTGTGGTCTGAGCAATCACTTCCAACGCTTGGTTCGGCGCATTCAAAGGAGTCTTGCGGCTGTGGCTCTCGAGAATGGCTCGCCGCCCTTTCGCGTCCGGCAGGGGGACGTAGACTTTGCGATCAAACCGTCCCGGTCGGAGGAGGGCCTCGTCCAAATCCTCCGGGCGATTGGTGGCGGCCACTACGATGATGCCTTCGGCGGTGTCAAAGCCATCCATCGCCGTGAGGAGAGCATTGTTCGTCTGCTGTAATTCGCCGTTCTGATCGAGCTTGCGATGCTTGCCAAGGCAATCGATCTCATCGATGAAGATGATCGCCGGCTTGGATTTTCTTGCCCGACGGAAGAGTTCACGGATCCGGCGCGCACCCACCCCGACGTAGATCTCCGTGAAGTCGCTGCCACTGGCGCTAAAGAAACTTGCATTGGCTTCTCCGGCGATTGCTTTCGCTAACATCGTTTTGCCCGTCCCGGGAGGGCCAATCAGGAGGATGCCTTTAGGAAGTGTTCCCCCCAGACGCGTGTATTTGTTGGGGTCCCGCAGAAAGTCGATCACTTCCTGCACCTCGTTTTTGGCCTCCTCGACCCCCGCGACGTCCCGGAAGCGCACATCAGGCCGGGCTCGGACCATGTGCGCGCCTTTTCCTTTGCCCAAGTTCACCTGATACGCGACCAATCCGACCACCAGGCAGAGGACGACCACGGTCGGGATCATGTCCAAATATTTGGCGCGCGTACTCATTCTGGGCAGCTCCAATCGGGCGGTGTTACGGGAGAGAAGATCGGCCAGCTGGGCATCGCTCAGGTGCGTGGTGATGCTGAATTCGGCTGGCGCTGCTTGCGATGGTCGGGTGTAGGCGCCTTTCACGGTATAGATTCCATGGTAGGCGCGCGGCGTGACCTCCGCGTTGACGATCGACTTGTTCTGAATCAAACGCGCGAGCTTCGGCGCCGTAATCTCTTCGGGCGCCAATTTGGCAGTGGGAGTGAAAGCCAGGACCAAGGCAATTAGGGTCAAGAGGCCCATCAAGGCGTAGCGGAAATGGTTCGACATTAATCGGAGGCTAAGGGTTAACGCTTCGTGTCCTATCGTGGTTTGCCTGACGGGCACGAACCGTGCCATGGAATTGACAAAATGCAAGCGAGCCCCGTCGTCTAGGGTCCCGCAAGCGTCTGTCGATCCATGAACCCCCGCAGCCCGCGCAGGTCATCGGTACTAATCAAGTCGACCCCCGCTTTCCAAAGTTCTGCCCAGACAGCCGGCAAATCAGGACTGCCCCAAAATCTCACCTTCCGACCTTGCCGATGCGCGTCCGCTATCATCCGCTGCAGAAATTCCCTCTCCGGCGACGGGAACTCGCCCGCGCCTCGCCACTTAAACAACCGCTTCCAATCTTCGCTGATCAACGGGATGAGATCGCTCGGGGCGTTTCCTTGTAAGTCCTCCGGCCGCCCATCGATTGCCGCGTAGCGGGTGTCGTCTTCCGCCAGTCGCGTTTTCGCGCGGTTTCCCGAAATGATCGCCGTGACGGCATTGGTCTCAATGCGGCCTGCGGTGAAGCGGGTCAGGATGTTGGTATAGCCTTCCAGGACTTTGCGCAGGACGGCCCAGCTGGCGTCGGCGTCCGACTTCACATCGATCAACAGAACCACCGAAGGACCGTCGGGATAGATGCGGCCCCGGTTTTGGTTGGCTCGGGCTCGCAGCGGATCCAGGTAGAGCGATTGGAGGGTGCGGTTGGCCTTCACTTGGTTACGCTCATGCGCGACCAACAGTTGGCCGTCGACCAGGTAAACGTCGGCTTCAACGCTGCCAAAGCCCTCCTCCAGCGCTTCAAGCAAGGGCCAGACGTGTTCATAGTCGTTGTGCGAATGAGCCCGGGCGAGGGGTCGGACGGCGGTCGGTGGCTGGACGGCGGCTTGCCCGGACCACAGCGTAACCGAGACTAACAGCAGGCTGGTGAGCGGTAAGAGCTTCATATGAAATGGCGATCTGGATGGAAACCCTATACTCTCCGCCGCGCCTGGGTGTCAACCAGGTGTCTGGTAGACTGTCAAACCGGGTGCTTGAGTGATGAACGACGACATGCCACCGCCTGCTCCGACTGGACTGGTGATCGCCGCTTTTGCCGCCATTTATTTGATCTGGGGCTCGACTTACCTGGCGATTCGCTTTGCGGTCGAGACGATGCCTCCGTTTATGATGGGCGGAGCGCGCTTTCTGCTGGCCGGCGGCGGCCTATATCTGTGGCTGCGAACACGGGGAGCTCCGAACCCGACGCCGGCGCAGTGGAGTAATGCCTTGATTGTCGGCAGCCTGCTCCTGGGCATCGGCAACGGCGGCGTCAATTGGGCTGAACAGACGGTGCCATCGAGCCTGGTCGCTCTGCTGATTGCGGTCACGCCGCTATGGTTTGCACTCCTGGACTGGCTGCGACCGGGCGGGACGCGGCCGAAACGCAGCACCGCCGTTGGCCTGGTGATTGGGTTTGGCGGAATGATTCTCCTTGTTGGGCCGATGGGCGACTTGGAGCAGGCGCGGATTCGGCCCGCCGGGCTGGTGGCATTATTGGCGGCGAGCATCGCCTGGGCGTCAGGTTCGCTTTATGCCCGCTACACTCCGAAACCTTCCATTCCGATGATGGGAGGCGCTCTGCAGATGCTGGCTGGCGGCGTGGCCCTTTGTCTCACGGGGTTGATCATGGGTGAGGCGGCCGACTTTTCGATCCATCGCGTCTCCGGACGATCATTGGGCGCCTTTGCCTACCTGACGCTGGTGGGTTCACTCGTCGGTTTTACCGCTTACAGTTGGCTGCTCAAAGTGAGCACGCCGGCCCGAGTTTCAACCTACGCCTATGTTAATCCAGTGATTGCGCTCTTCCTCGGATGTGCTTGGGGCGGGGAACGTCTGACGATGCGTGATTGGACGGCAGCTGCCGTTATCTTGCTGGGCGTGGTGATCATCAACACCCGACCGTCGCGGTAGCGGGCGCAGAGGTGGTCGAGTCGCGGGTTCGGCAAGCCAGGCTCATTGCAATGGCCGGCACGACTCCCGGCAGGTTCCCCTCGGGTCAGCGGCGGAGCAATTGAGTCAGCAGGTCGTCTTTGGAAAGCACGGCCAGGAGAGTGCAGCCGTTTTCGGACCAATTGACGCCGTGGCTGGAGCCGGCTTCCGCGTGGTGGAAGTCCCCAGCTTGAATGACGTGTTCGCCAATGTGCAGGTCGCCCGAGAGCATGAATAGATCCTCGGCCGATTGATGCGGATGCGCGGGATAGCGGGAACCGGGCTCCAATTTGCCCAGAACGACCGCATAACCGGTTGAATCATCGAAGGACAACAGTTTGACCGAAGCTCCCGGGACGGAGAGCGACACCCAGCCAGAACTGCTTACGTCCCGTAGGAATGCGAGACCATCCTGCGAGGGCGGAATCAAACTCTTCAAGCGCTTGGTTGCGATGGCGCGGGCTTGCGCCTCAGCGACGCGACGGAGAATCACTTCTCTCAAATGGAGCGGCGGCCGGCGCGCGGGCAAGGATTGGGCGAGCGCTTCGGCGACAGCCGCAAAAGCGCCGGTTTCTCGCCGGGCGCCTGGTTCCTCGGCGAGGAGCACGGCGAGCGCGCGCGCGTCCTCGGGGTCAAGAGCCCCAAGGGCGGCAGCCGCGGCGAACTCAGCGATTTGCGTCGTCTTTTTCACAGATTACTTTGCTGGTCCCACGATACTTTGCGTGCGGTCATAGATGAGACGCCAGCTGGCGTCTGAGCTTCTGCATGCCGCGGCGGATTCTAGCTTTAATCGTGCCCAGCGGTTCATTGAGCGCAGAGGCGACTTCCGTCTGGCTCAAACCATCAAAGAAAGCCAATTCAATCGCCCGGCGTTCGGGCGGAGGCAACGCCGCCAAGGCCGAACGGACTAGGTGGCCTTGCTCGCCGGCACAGACTGCCTCGGGCGCGGAAACGGTTTGAGCCGGATAGTCTTGAATGGCTTCGCCTTCCGTGTCTTCGACCAGGCGGGCGCGGCGTCGGTGAGTGGCGCGGAGCCGATCGATGGCTCGATTGCGGGTGAGGGTGAGAGCCCAACCCAAGACGCGCCCCTGATCCGGATCGAAGTCGGCTGCCCTTTCCCATAGCTGCACAAAGACGTCCTGCAAAACGTCTTCGGCTTCTTTGCTGTCATTCAGAATCCGGCACGCGAGAGCGAAGAGAGTGGCCGAATGCCGATCGTAGAGTGATCCGAGCGCAGCCGTATCGCCGCCCGCTATGTGCTGGAGCAACTCGACGTCCGTCCTGGTCGAACCCTCGTTCACGGCATCACGAGAGCGTGCACGCCGCGCGGGTCCGGCTCGCGCTAAGCCCAAGTCCGATGCGATCAAGCATGGCGCGAAAGTCATAACCGATTTGCCCGAGATCGACAAGCGTTCATGTCGGTTGGTTCACAGCGTTTCACAGGCTGGTCGGACCGATTCCGTTTCGCAAATTCCCGAGCTCACGGCTGGGGGCAGCCAGGCAGCGCAATGGCCCAGCGGCCCTATCGGCGCCGAGCCCGGGAATCTGAAAGCTGGTCTTAACCGGATGATACGTTCCGCTGCGGCCAACGGATGCATAGAACCGCGTTGCCCTCAAATAAATGGCGGCGGATGCATCTGATCCAGTCTGCGCGTCGTTGTATCGATTGTAAGGCTTGGCTGATATTAACCTCAAACAAAGGACCTCTCTGATGAAAAGCACTACCCGCGCCCTGGCCATGACCGCCACGGGCGTGTTTCTGGCCGCGAGCGGATTCGCCTCGAGCCACCGTGAAGCGCCGCTGATCACGGCGACGCCGAAACTGGATGGCACCGACTTCTATATGTTTAACAGCTATGAAGCGGGACGGTCCAATTTCGTGACCATTGTCGCCAACTACCTGCCGCTCCAGGATGCCTATGGCGGGCCCAACTTCTTTGCCATGGAAACCAATGGCGTCTACGAAATTCACATCGACAACAACGGCGATGCGCAGGAGGACCTCACGTTTCAGTTCCACTTCGCGCGCCTGTCCCGCGGCGTCGCCCTGACCATCGGGCCGGCGGGCAATCAGCGCACGAATGAAATCCCCCTCATCGTCGCCGGGCCCATCACCGCGACCAACAATGCCGCCTTCAACGTCGTTGAACAGTATGGCGTCAAGCTGATCCACGGCAACCGCCGCTCCGGCCAGGCAGCGGACATCGAAAATGCCGTTGACCACACGACGGTGTTCGACAAGCCGCTCGACTATATCGGCACCAAGACGCTGCCCGATTACGAGGCCTATGCCAACAACCACATCTACGCCATCAATATCCCAGGCTGCGCAACTCCCGGTCGCATGTTCGTCGGCCAGCGAAAAGATCCCTTCGTGGTCAACCTGGGCGAGACCTTCGACCTGATCAATTTTAGCAACCCTCTCGGTCCGGTCGACGGGACCAAGGACGTGCTCGACGACAAGAATATCACCTCGTTGATTCTGGAACTGCCCAAGGAATGCTTAACCAACGGCGTCAGTTCAGTGATCGCCGCCTGGACGACGGCCAGCCGGTGGGAAGGCACCAATCTGGTCCAGGTCTCGCGGCTCGGACAACCTCTCGTCAACGAAGTCGTCATCGGGCTCAAAGACAAAGACAAATTCAACGCGAGCGAGCCGAAAGATGACGGCCAGTTCGCTGACTACGTTACCCATCCGACTCTGCCGGCATTCATCGAGCTCCTCTTCAGCGGTGCGGGAGTGCGCGCCCCGAGCACCTTTCCTCGGAGCGATCTCGTGACTGTTTTTCTCACTGGGGTTCCTGATCTGAATCAGACCACCGCGGTCGGGGAAATGCTGCGGTTGAACACCAGCACTCCAGCCGTGCCCGCGTCCGAACAGAATAACTTGGGGGTGATTGGCGGCGACAATGCGGGTTTTCCGAACGGACGCCGGCCAGGCGACGACGTCGTCGACATTGCCCTGCGCGTGGTCATGGGCAAACTGCTCCCGGCCGATCAGGCGCCGTCGGGACAGCTCCCATTCACCGATGGCGCTTTGGTAAATGCAGGAATGTTCGGCTCGACCTTTCCCTACATTCGTTTGCCCATCCCAGGCTCACCGAACGAGCCGACGGTCGAAATCGCGCTGCAGAGCGGGGCGCAAGTGCAGGGGCCCTACACCAGCGTGCCGGTTACCTACGACAGCAATACCCAGGAGCTGCTGACGCCGAAGCCGACTGACGGTAACAGCTTCTATCGGGTCAAGGCGGATCGTGCCGGCGTGCAGCTGAAGAAGCCCGACGATTCGGGCCGACCAGACTGTATTGGCGTCGACAAACCGTAGCCGGCGACGCCTCGATTAGCGAACAGGGCGGCTTGGCCGCCCTCGACCTCCGCCCTGTTCGCCGTCATCCGTCATTTTCCAGCTCCGCTGGCCATCCCGCCGTCATGATCAAGCCAGGCAGAATCACGGTTGCTTTTCGAGACCATGAATGCCGTTCAAATCCCGATCGGTCAAGGCCGGGTGCGGCTGCGTGCTGGGCGCCGCTTTGGCCGCCACGGTCGCTTTTGCGGATCCGTTCCTTCCAGCCGACGACGGCCAGGTGCTGGAACAACTGCGCAGCCGCCCACTAGATACCACCCAGCGTATGAAATCAGACTCTTGCGGGCACGCTGGGCCGCGGCTCCGACCAATGCTGCATTAGCGGCGCAGCTGGCCACGCGCTATATCGAGCGCTGCCGGGCCGAAGGAGATCCGCGTCAATTAGGTCACGCCGAAGCGATCTTAGGTAGCTGGTGGGAACAAGAGAAGCCTCCCACAGATGTCCTCGTGCTGCGCGCGACTATCCGCCAAAGCCGGCACGAGTTCAGGGCAGCGCTGGCCGATCTGGGGGGGGTGCTTCGCGTCGCTCCCAATCACGCCCAAGCGTGGCTCACGCAGGCAACAATCCTGACCGTGCTCGGCCGGTATGAGGAAGCCCGCCGTTCCTGTCTTCCTCTTCTTCGGTTGACCAGTGAACTGGTTGCGGTCACGGCGGGAGCCAGTGTCGCCAGTCTTTCGGGCCAGGCGGAGCGAAGCTGCCAGACGTTGGAACGTGCGCTCGAGCGCGCCAACGCGGCCAGCCCGAGCGAAAGGGTATGGGCCTTGACAGTCCTGGCAGAAACGTCGGCGCGGTTGGGGCGTTCCGCTGACGCCGAGAGGTTTTTCCGAGAGGCAATGGCATTGGGACATCGTGATGTTTACCTGCTCGGGGCTATGGCCGACTTTCTTCTCGACCAGAATCGTGCCGCCGAGGTTCTCGCGTTGCTTCGTGCTGAAACACGCGTGGATGCGTTACTCCTCCGGCTCTGTCTGGCTGAGGTCAGCCTGAATCCACGCGCTCCCGAAGCAGTCGCCCATTGCGCCGCTCTGGAGGATCGATTTCAAGCGAGCCGCCTCCGCGGCGACTTCGCCCATCAACGAGAAGAAGCGCGATTCCTGCTCAACGTGCGTCAACAGCCGGTCCAGGCGCTCCGGTGTGCGCGGGCGAATTGGGAGGCGCAGAAGGAGCCGGCCGACCTGCGCATCGCGCTGGAAGCGGCTCTGGCGGTCCGAGATGCCGCCGCGGCCGCGCCCTGTCTCGCCTTCTTGAAAGAGCATGGATTGGAAGATGTCGCGATCGGAAAGTTAGCTGCTGAACTGCAAGCGCTGCCTGCCTTATGAACGCTTCCAAACTGATGGCCCATCTTTCCGGCTGGTTGACGGTCGCCGTGTTTTTATGCGGTCAGCCGGTCTTAGGCCACAAACTGAGCGATTCATATCTCACCCTCAAAGTTCAGGAAGGCGCCACGGTTGGAGAGTGGCATCTGGCCTTGCGTGATCTGGAAGACGCGATCGGTCTTGACGCCGATGACAACGGATCGATTACCTGTGAACTGCGCGCCGCCGAATCGCGGGTGGCGGCTTATGGGTTGGCTCGGCTGCACGTGGACCAGGGCGGAAAGAACTGGGCGTTCCGCGTCGTCCAAATGCTCGTCGACGAACACGCGGACGGAGCCTATGCCGTCCTGCGATTTACGGTCGACGACCTGGACCCAGCCGCGCCCATCGTGTTAAATTATGCCGCCTTTTTTGACATCGACCCTTCGCATCGCGGCCTGGTGCGGCTCGTGGATGTCGCCAGCCGCTTCGGCCATCTTCAGCCCTAACCTCGTCCGTCCAGCTCTTGAATCTAAGGCGGCCAAGCCGCAGTTCATCGCTAACCTTGCTCCGTGAGGGCATTTGGCATATTTGGGGCGGCTACGATCACCTCCTGTTTTTGATGGCGCTGCTGCTCCCTGGCGTCTTGCGGTGAAGGCACCAGGTGGACTCCTCAGAGTCGCCCACGGTTGATCGCATGACGTCCAAACCGTCACGGCATTCACCTGGCTCACTCCATCACGCTGGCGATGGCCGCGTTCGGATGGCTTCGGCCGCCGAGTCGGCTGATTGAGAGCACCATCGCCGCCTCGGTCGCCCGCCGCGGCCAACAATTTGGCTCCGCGCGTGTCGAGACGGGGTTGGGTCTGGCTCATTCGGCTGGTGCACGGCTTCGGGTTTGCCAATGCCCTCGCCAGTTTGGGCCTCGGTGCCGCGGGCGCTCGCGGGCTCACTCCTGGCGTTTAACGTGGGTGTGGAGCCGGCGGCGGCCGTGGTGAAGTGCTGATGTTGCCGGTGGCGATTGGCTTGCGCTACCGGCCCATCTATCGGCAGCGTTTGCTGCCGATCGGCTCCGTCGCCATCGGGGCGATTGCCGCCGCCTGGTTTGTTGAGCGGGCCTTCGACTTGCACTGGCTTCCATTTTAGCGAGTCGTCCCACCTATTCTGCTTGCGCAGGCTTGCGACGGCTATGTATCAAGAGCCGTGATCAAGTCTGTCTTCCGTTGGTTTCTGTTGGGCGCCGTTGTCGGCCAGGTTCTGTCGGCGGAAATACCCCGGCCCGTCACGACCAACACGGTCATGGTGTCGATGCGCGATGGGGTGAAGTTGGCCACGGATATTTATCTGCCGCCGGGAGTTTCACCATGGCCGGTCGTCCTGATGCGAACCCCTTACAACAAGACTGGCATGGCCACCCCAGGACAGAGCGCAACGCGCCTCGGTTATGCTATCGTCATCCAGGACACGCGCGGCCGCTTTGGGTCCGAAGGGGAAAACCTGCCGTTCCCGCGCGATGCTGAGGATGGTTTCGATACGGTCGCCTGGATCCAGCAGCAGGGTTGGTGCAATGGAAAAATTGGCACCTTCGGCGGCTCTGCCCTCGCGATCACCCAGCTCCAGCTTGCCGGCACCGGCGCTGACCTGGCGTGCCAGCACCTGGCCGTAGGCGGCCCAAGCCTCTTCGGGGACGTCGTCTACACCGGCGGCGTCTTTCGCAAGGCGCTGGTGGAAGACTGGCTGCGGCTCAACCAATTCAGCCCCAGGGGCCTTGAGCTCTGGACCGGCCACAGTTTCTATGATGCCTATTGGGCGGCGCGGGACGTTAGCCGTCACTACCGGCACGTGAACGTGCCCGCCGTCCATATTGGCGGCTACTACGATATCTTTGCTCAGGCTACGATCGATGCTTTCAACGGCTATCAGCTGAAAGCCGGCCCCCGGGCGCGCGGCCACCAAAAACTCCTGATGGGCCCATGGACCCACGGCGTCTTGACGGACAAGGCCGGCGACTTGACCTTCCCAAACTCCAGTCGCCCGCCCAACAACGTCCATGATCAAATCCGCTGGTGGGAGTATTACCTCAAAGGGGTCAACAATGGCGTCGCGCAACTCCCCGCGGTCACTTACTACGTCATGGGGGACGTGAAGGAGACCAATGCCCCGGGCAACGTCTGGCGGACCGCCGAGCAATGGCCGCCAGTTCCCACCCGTGAGATGCGCTGGTACCTCCATGGCGATCTGACTTTCTCACCTCAAAAAGCGAAGGAGGACCAAACGGTCGCCTATCTCTACGATCCAAAACAGCCCGCCCCAACCTTCGGCGGTTACCAACTGAGCATTCCGGCCGGACCGAGAGATCAGCGTCCGGTCGAAGAGCGGCCGGACGTCCTTGTCTTCTCGAGTGAACCGCTGCCTGAACCCCTGGAAGTGACCGGACAGGTGCGCGCGAAATTGTTTGTTTCGAGCGACGCTCCGGACACAGATTTTCTGGTCCGGCTATGCGATGTCTACCCGGACGGCGCTTCCTATAATATCTGTGAAGGCATTATCCGGGCCCGTTACCGGCATTCGTTCCTGCGGGAGGATTTGCTCAAGCCGGGCAAAGTCTACCCGCTCGAGATTGACCTTTGGTCAACCAGCATGGTTTTCAACCGCGGTCATCGTTTGCGGGTGCACATCACTTCGAGCAGCGCGCCTGGTTACGATCCAAATCCGAATACAGGAGAGCCCCTCCGTTGGAGCGAGAGGACGGCGGTGGCGAGCAATGCGATCCACCTGTCCAGTCGCTGTCCCTCCTATCTGGAGCTGCCGGTGTCTTTGGAGAGATGGAGCCATTGACATTGAACTATCATCAATCATAATTCGCGCATGAAAATTACTGTGCTGCTGGTGGGAATCATTTGCTGTGCCCAAATGATCGTTTCGGCTGCGACGGCCTCCTTGTACGATGTGCCTTTGAAGGACATAAATGGCAAAGGGACTTCTTTGAAGGCGTATCAGGGCAAGGTCCTGCTCCTGGTTAACGTGGCTTCGAAATGCGGCTTTACGCCCCAGTATGATGGCCTGGAAGCGCTTCATCAGAAATACAAGGCTAAAGGTTTCGCGGTCTTAGGGTTTCCCTGTAACGACTTCGGCGCACAAGAGCCCGGGACGAACGAAGAGATCAAAACCTTTTGCTCCGAAAAGTACCACGTCACCTTCCCCATGTTCGACAAGTTGCACGTGAAAGGTCCGGAACAGCACCCCCTCTATGCGGCGCTGACCGGGAAGGACTCGAACCTGCCAGGGGACGTCAAATGGAATTTCGGGAAGTTTCTGATTGGGCGAGATGGCAAGCTCATCAAACGCTTCGACTCGAAGGTCGCCCCGGACGCGCCCGAGTTGGTCGCAGCCGTGGAAGCAGCCTTGGCCAAATAAGAAGAATTACACGGTCCGCCGGCTTGGGCTCGGCGCCCGCCGGCTTGTTCGTTAACCAAAGAGCTTATGCCAAAAATCAAACACATTGCCCTCATCAAATTCAAGGAAGGGACCAATGAGGAGCAAATCCAGTCTATTTTCGATAGTATTCTGGACATCACCGAAACCATTCCTGGAATCGAGGACTATGTTTCCGGCCCCTATTCCAGCCCGGAAGGGCTAAATCAGGGCTACACTCACGGCTTCATTATGACTTTCACCGATGCGGCCGCTCGCGACGCCTACCTGCCTCATCCGGAACACGAGCGGGTGAAGGCCTCGATTCTGCCTTCGATCGAATCGTTAGTCGCTTTTGATTTCGAGGTTTAGCTTGCGGTCGGCGGCGTCCGCAGGACGCCGCGCACCGCGGGCAGGTGCGACGGCGGATGGCGGCCTCGTGACGTTTTGACGACCTCTCGTGCTTCCAAGATTCTCTGAGGGCGACGGCGTTGCGGGGCGATTGGTTCGCCCGTTGGGTTGATGGTGGTTCCGAACGGTCCTCGCTGACGATCAATGGTCGTGCTCATCTCCGGCGCCAGCGCCAGCGGCGTGGAACTTGGATACATGAGCTCCCAGACCCCCCTCGTTGAGCCGGTTTCACTGGATTTTGTCTGAGGTGAACGGCATCATTCAAATATGAAACTGATTCTCTCGACGCACAATGTCACGCTCACCAAAGCGATTGAGGACCATGTCCTGAGTCGTTTGGAAAAGCTCGCGCACTTGGATCGGTTCGCTATCGACGCCCGGGTCACCTTGGACCACGATCACACCAAAATTCCAGAGAGAGCTTTCAGTTGCTCGATCCGTTTGAGTGTGCCCGGCCCGGATCTTTTTGCGGAAGATTCGGAAAGCGACCTCTACGCGGCCATTGATGTCGTAAGCAAGAAGGTCGAGCAGCAGATTCGCAAACGCCAGAACAAGTATAAGGCCCGCAAGCACACCGAGGCTGCCACGACCAAGCGCAAGCGGCAGGAAGCTCAGCTTTAGCCTGTCTGGCCATGATTATGCCGCCGGCCGGCTGTGGCGCTAATCTGAGGTGATTTGCTTTGTGCGCCCGAGCTTAGGCCAGAATGCTCCCGTTGCACGCACTCTCCTGCGCGCGCGGGTGGTCCTGCCGATAGCAGGGCCGGCGCTGGAAGACGGCGGGGTTCTCATAGGAGGTCGGCAGATCGTCGGAGTAGGTCGATGGAAAGACCTATCGTCCTCGCGCGCTGAGGCTGCGCTCGATTTGGGTGACGTCATGCTTCTGCCCGGTTTGATCAACGCCCATTGCCATCTGGATTACACCGACATGGCAGGGCAGATCCCGCCGCCGAGATCATTCTCCGAGTGGATCAAGGCGATGCTCGCTCTCAAGGCGCATCAAAGTTACTCCGACTATGCCCTCGCCTGGCTACGAGGCGCCAAGATGCTGGCGACTCACGGGACCACGACCGTCGTCGACATCGAAGCTGTCCCGGAGTTGCTCCCGGAAGTGTCCTCGGCCACACCCTTGCGCGTCTGTTCCCTTTTGGAGATGACCGGCCTGCGCAGCCGCCGCACGCCCGCGCAAATCCTGCAAGCGACCACCGCGACGCTCACGACCCTGGCCCGGCAAGGGTGCTGGGTGGGCCTATCCCCGCATGCGCCTTATTCCACTACGCCGGAGTTGTTGCGCTTGGTTGGTCTGAGCATGCGGGCGCGGGATTGGTTGCTGGCCATCCACCTGTCGGAGTCGGCGGAGGAATTCGAGATGTTCAGCTCGCGGCGGGGGCGCATGTTTACTTGGTTGGGCCAGCAACGCGACATGGCTGATTGCGGCTTAGGATCGCCGGTGCAATGCCTGCAACGGCAAGGGTTGCTTGGGCCCAACTTGCTGGCGATTCATGTTAATTACCTGGCGCCGGGTGATGCGGAGCTGCTCGCAAACGGGGGCGTCCATGTGGTTCATTGCCCCCGGAGCCGCGCTTACTTTAGTCATACTCCCTTTCCCCGCGCCGTCTTGCAGCACGCCGGCGTCAACCTCTGCCTCGGCACCGATAGCCTCGCCACCATCCGGCGAACTTCCCGCGCCAAACCCGAATTGGACCTATTCGCCGAGATGCGCGCCTTGTCCGATCACGATCCGGACCTCTCGCCCGAAAATATCGTCCGGATGGCGACGGTCAATCCGGCCCGGGCCCTCCAACGGAGCGGCGCTCTCGGGCAACTGTCTCCCGGCGCAAGGGCGGACCTGATCGCCATCCCCCTGGCCGGACGAACGGTCGATTTCTATACCAGCGTTATCGCTCATACCGGGCCTGTCTCAGCCATGATGATTGACGGCCAGTGGGTTCTGCGCCCGGCCGCTTGAGGTCAGCCGACATGCTCGAGTTCGATCAGGAACTGGCGCGAGACTTGGAGGTGATCAAACACCAGGCTCTGCTTCGTCGCCTCTCGCGGGTGGACTCCGCACAGGGCACCTGCTTGCGGATGGAAGGCTGCGAATTGCTCAGTTTCGCTTCGAACGATTATCTGGGACTGGCTGCGGACGCAGCACTCAAGGAGGCGGCCCGCCAGGCCGTCCAGGAATACGGCGCGGGCAGCGGGGCTTCCCGGTTGCTTTGCGGCTCGCTCGCTCCGCATCACACCCTGGAAGAGGCGCTGGCTGCGTTTAAGCAAACCCAAGCGGCGTTAAGTTTCGGCAGCGGCTGGGCCGCTGCTCTGGGCGCGATCGGCTCACTCATCAGTCGGAATGATGTGCTGATTCTTGATCGTCTCGCGCACGCTTGTCTGGTGGATGCGGCGCGTCTCACCGGTGCTAAACTGCGGGTGTTTGCTCACAACGATTTGGCTGATCTTGAGGCGTTGCTGCAATGGGCCGTCGCCCGCAGGGCTGACCAGGGAGTTGAGAGCCATGCCAGACCGATGCGAATCCTGATTGTTACCGAGAGCGTCTTCTCGATGGACGGTGACGTCGCGCCTTTGGTTCCGATGGTCGAACTCAAGGACCGCTATGGCGCCTGGCTGATGGTGGATGAGGCGCATGCCACCGGACTCTATGGCCCCCGGCGATGTGGGGTCATCGAAAGCCTCGGTTTGGGCGGACGCATCGAGGTGCAGATGGGCACGCTGGGCAAGGCCGTCGGCGCCGCCGGGGGCTACATTGCCGGCTCGCGCCTTTTGAGAGACTTATTGGTCAATCGCGCGCGCCCCTTCATCTTCTCGACCGCTCCCGTGCCCGCGGCCGCGGCGGCCGCCCAGATCGGGTTGGACCTCATCCAGGGCGAGAGAGGAGCCCGTCTGACCCGCTTGCTCTGGGAGCGGGTCGCTCAATTTGAGGAGGCTGCCGGCCGTATCCCGCTGCACCGTTCGTCGCCGGGGGCCAGCCCGATCGTCCCGGTCATCGTTGGGGACGAACAACGCGCCCTCGCGGCGGCGGCGGCGTTGCGCGCCGAAGGTATCTATGTCCCAGCCATCCGCTACCCAACTGTCCAGCGGGGCAAAGCACGGTTGCGCGTCACGTTGACGGCCGCCCATACGGCCGCGGAGGTGGAACGCCTCGCGTCCGAACTGACGAAGGTTCTCGGCTGATTCCCGCGGGGAGGATGAGAGTTGTGGCCGCGCTTGGAAAATGGCCCGCGTTCCGACATCCTGATGCTTTTCGGCCTGCATGCATAAGCTCGCTCAATTGGATCATCGCTATCTTTGGCATCCGTTCACCCAGATGCGAGACTGGCTCAAGCAGGAGCCTATCTTGATCGTGGCCGGCCAGGGCGCCACCTTGCGTGATGTTCATGGGATCGAATACCTCGATGCAAACTCGTCGATTTGGACCAATCTTCACGGACATGGGCATCCCGCCATCAACCGCGCGATCGAGCGACAACTCCGCAAGATAGCGCATTCCTCTGCCCTTGGCTTCGCCAATGAACCGGCGTCGCTCCTGGCAGCCGAGTTGATTCGTCTGGCCAATCTGCCCCGGAGCCGTTCAGACGGATCGTCTGCCGTCCAACCACCCGCCGCGCGCGTCCGGCAGAACAAATGGGAGCGAGTCTTCTTCTCGGATGATGGTTCCACCGCTATGGAGGTGGCCTTGAAACTCGCTTATGAATACGCGCGGCGATCTGGTCGCAGCCGGCGGCCGAGATTCATTTCGCTCCGCGGCGCCTATCACGGGGATACAGTCGGGGCGGTCAGCCTTGGCCACATCGATCTGTTCCACAGGGCCTACTCCGGTCTTCTTCCGGAGCGATTCTATCCCGGCCCCCTATTGTTACCGTTGTCGATTCAACCGGGCCGAGCCGGAACGGCGCGACGCCCGGACTTATCGGCAGTGCAACTGGGAATGCGTAGGGGTAGTGGAACGGAAGTTCAGGGCCCACCGCCGTCGCGGCGACCCGGCGGCGGCGTTGGTGGTCGAGCCACTGATCCAAGGAGCTGCCGGCATGATCGCGCAACCGTCGGGCTGGCTGAGGCGCGTGGTTGAGGTGGCGCAGAGCGACGGCGCTCAGGTGATTGCCGACGAAGTTTTGACGGGCTTCGGCCGCACCGGTCCCTTTCTGGCGTCCCATGCCGAGGAAGTGCAGCCGGACTACGTTGCCCTGGCCAAAGGCCTGACCGGGGGATACCTGCCGATGGCCGCTACTCTCACCACCGAAACGGTATTCAACGCGTTTCTGGGCGAATATCACGAATTCAAGACATTCTTTCACGGGCATAGCTACACCGGCAATCAACTCGGGGCTGCCGCGGCCCGGGCCAGCCTCAGGCTTCTCCAGTCGTCCGGAGCGGAGCGGCGTCGCGCCCGCCTGGCGGAAATCCTGGCCGCCGCGCTTGCCGCGCTCTGGTCTTTGCCCAACGTCGGTGACATCCGGCAGGTTGGCCTGGTCGCCGGGATCGAACTGGTCCGCGATTGGCGCCGGCGCGCGCCATTTGCCCTCTCCGAGAAGATCGGCATCCGCGTCTGTGAGGCGATGGCGCGACGCGGGGTGCTCACTCGGCCGATTGGAAATGTGGTCGTGATCATGCCCCCTTTCTGCACCACCCCAGCTCAAGCGCGGCGGATGGTCGATGCATTGGGGCAGGCCATTGGGGAAATCTGCGGCGACCGCCGGGTCGCGACGTGACACGACAAGGCGCTTTTGCCACACTGTCGCCGATGCAATCCAAGAGTCGAGCAGGCCAGACCGGCGCAAGCGCGGCGTGCTCCGGGGCATCTTGCCGCTGCGCCCCTTCCGCCGGCGGGATCGCCCGGCGTGAATTCCTGAAGTGGTCCGGCGTCGCCGCCTTGAGCGCTTCGCTGACCAAGTGGCACCCGATCGCGGGACCTTTCACACTCGCCGACTTCGAGCAATTAGTTCCGGCAGACAAGCGACTCGACCCGGCCTGGGTCCGCTCTCTCTTCGATCGAGGCGAGCCGCAAGTCTGGCGGGGCGCCGAATTGAAGCACATCGGCATGCCGATTGGCGGGATTACCTGTGGCCAATTGTATCTGGGCGGGGACGGCCGGCTGTGGTACTGGCAGATCTTTAAGCCCAATTACTCGACCGATTATGCGGCTGTGACCTCGGGCGTTCACTACGCCAAACCTCTCGAACCGTTCGCCCCCCTGGACCAAGGCTTCGCTGTCATGATTAGCGCCGAGGGCAAAAAGATCATCCGCGGATTGGACAGCCAAGGCTTCGCCGACGTCTCCTTCCGGGGCGAATATCCGATGGCCAAAATCCAGTTCCGCGATCCATCTTTGCCGGTGCTGGCCGAGTTGGAGGCGTTCTCGCCCTTCATACCGTTGGATCCCGACTCGTCCGCCTTTCCCGCCACCGTGCTGCAGTATACATTTAAAAACACCAGCTCGAGCAAGATCGAGGTCGAAGTGGCCGGCTGGCTGCAGAATGCCGTTTGCCTCTTCGATGATCAGCCGGCGTTCGGCATCCATCGCAACCGGATTTCCCGTCGCGATCGCGCCCTTGTTCTGGAGTGTTCCGCTGAACCTCCGCCCTCGCGGGGCCGTTCTGAAAACCGACCGGACCTGTTGTTTGAGAATTTTGAGCAGGCCGACTATCGCGGCTGGACCTCCACTGGCACGGCGTTCGGCTCCGGGCCGGTGGAGAAGAGCACGATGCCCTCGTACCAAGGCGACGTCGGCGCTCAAGGACAACGCCTGGTCAACAGCCACAATGTTCGCGAGGGAGGCGACGTCGCGAAGGGGGATGCGCAAACCGGCACCTTGATCAGCCGCCCGTTTGTCATCGAGCGGGATTTTATCACTTTCCTGATTGGCGGAGGCAATCATCCGCGCAAGACGTGTTTGAACTTGCTGGTTGAGGGCGAGATCGTGGCCAGCGCGACTGGCCACAATGACAATCGCATGCGCCGGGAGTGCTTTGATGCCACCACTTGGGCTGGAAAAGCAGCCCAATTGCAGATTGTGGACGACGTTGCAGGCGCCTGGGGCAACATCGGTGTGGATGAGATTGTCTTTACCGACCGCGTGCCCAACAACAAACGCTGGGAGCGACTTCCCGCCCAAGGCAACCTCTCCCTGTCCCTCCTCCGAACCCGGCGGGGCGATGCCGGGGTCGCGGTCGTCGGAACTCCGTTCACCACCGCTGCCCTTTTTGCCGCTCTCCATGAAAAGAACCCGGTTCCGTCGGTCACGATGCGTTTTGGCGAAAAGCTCATCGGGGCGGTCGGTCGGCGGATTCCCCTGCAGCCGAACGAGAGTGCGACCGCCACCTTCGTGCTGACCTGGTACTTTCCGGCCTACTCGAACTCCGACCGGGGAAATGGCCGCGATCCCGGATTTGGGGAAACTGCGGCGGCGTTACGCCAAGCGGTTCGATTCGGCTGCGGAGGTCGCTTCCCATGTGACCCGGCATTTCGATTCGCTCATGGCGCAGACGCGGTTATGGAACCAAACCTGGTACGACTCGACTTTGCCTTATTGTTCTTGGATCGAACCTTTGTCACGATCGACACGCTTGCGACCACCACTTGCCACTGGTTCGATACCGGCCGCTTCTACGGCTGGGAGGAGTCGATTGTTGCCCTGGAACCTGTCAGCACGTCTGGCACTATGCCCAAGCGATGGCTCGCATCTTTCCGCAATTCGAGCGGGACCTGCGCGAGCGGGTTGATTTCGGCCTGGCCTGGCGGGACAGCGGTGCGATGGATTATCGGGCGGAGAATGGCCGGATCGTGGCGCACGACGGATTCGCCGGCACGATCCTGCGTGTCTACCGAGAGCATCAGACGTCGGCTGATAGCAGCTTCCTGCGCCGCGTTTGGCCGCGAGTCAAGAAATCGATCGAGTATCTCATAGCGGCTGACAAAGACGAGAATGGGCTGCTGGAAGGGGAGCAGTACAATACCCTGGACGCATCCTGGTTCGGTCCCATGGCCTGGATCAGCTCTCTATATCTGGCTGCTTTAGAGGCAGGCGCCATGATGGCTCTCGAGATGGAAGATCCCGACTTCGCTCGGACTTGTGCCCGCTTGATCGATGCCGGCCAGAAGAATCTCGTCGACCAGCTTTTTAATGGGGAGTACTTCATACATAAGCCCGATCCGCAACATCCGGAAGCGATCAACACCAACGACGGATGCCATATCGATCAGGTCTTTGGGCAGAGTTATGCCTGGCAATTAGGCCTGGGCCGTGTCGTTCCGGAGTCATCCTGCCTCTCCGCTCTCCGGTCCCTTTGGCGCTACAACTTCACCCCGGACGTGGGGCCCTACCGCGCAAACTTCAAACCCATCCGCGGTGGCCGCTGGTACGCGATGCCTGGCGAAGGCGGGCTCCTGATGTGCACCTGGCCCAAAGGCGGGGCGGAAAAAGCTCCCGGGACGGGCAACCCGACCTTCGTTGGCTACTTTAACGAATGCATGACCGGCTTTGAGTACCAGGTGGCTGCTCACATGATCTGGGAAGGCCTGACGATGGAAGGGTTGGCCATTGTCCGCACCATTCACGACCGCTACCACGCCGCCAAGCGCAATCCTTACAATGAAGTGGAGTGCTCCGACCACTACTCCCGCGCCATGATGAGTTACGGCGTGTTCCTGGCCGCTTGCGGCTATGAATACCATGGCCCTAAAGGCCATCTTGGCTTCGCCCCGCGCGTCACGCCGGAAGATTTTCGCGCTCCCTTTACCGCCGCTGAAGGGTGGGGCACTTTTACCCAAAAACGGAACGCCAATTCCCAGGATGAAACCATCGAAGTCAAATGGGGCCGGCTTCGCCTCCGGACCCTGGCTTTTCTTTTGCCGGCCAATCATCTCTTCCGCCAGGCTCGTGTCACCATTGGCGGCAGCTCCGTCGGAGCGACCATGCGATTGAATGGTCATCGTGCTGAAATCGCCTTGATCAGCGACGTCTTTCTCGCGGCCGGCCAGGCCTTGGAAGTATCCATCTCCTGATTAAGGCGCGGCCTTCCTGTAACCGTTTCGCGCCGTTATTGTCTTCAGGCTCGATTATCCAGCCCGTCGACATGGCGAGGACAACTATGCAAATCATTCCGTCCGCTTTCAAAATCGCGAGCAGGTTCACCGCTCCCGTGGCCATTCCTTCATCCAGCGTCATCGCTCTCCTGGCCCTGGCACTTGGCACGGCCGATTGCAGTTTGCGCGCCGCCACGCCGGAAGAAAACTGGGGGCAGTGGCGTGGTCCTCTGCAGAATGGCGTCGCCCCCAAAGCCGATCCACCGATGGAGTGGAGCGAATCCAAGAACTTGAAATGGAAAGTCAAGATTTCTGGACGGAGCACAGCCACCCCGATCATTTGGGACGACAACGTCTTTGTGCAGAGCGCCGTTCCGGCTGAAAAGAAAGCCGAGTTTCCCGGCGCCGTGCCGCCTCAATTCGCCGCGCAACAGCAAGCCCAACCCAATCCGGGTGGCCGCGGCGGCCCGGGCGGTCCTGGACGGGCGGAAGCGCCGCAGGATCGCTTTCAGTTCGTCATCAGCGCGCTCGACCGGCGGTCCGGAAAGCTCCTGTGGCAGCGGACCCTGCGTGAAGAAGTGCCGCATGAGGGACACCACCCCAAGGACGGCACCTTTGCCTCCTCTTCGCCCATCGCGGACGGCGAGCATCTCTTTGCTTATTTCGGCTCGCGCGGCCTTTACGGCCTCGACCACCAGGGCAACGTTCGCTGGCAAAAGGATCTCGGTCGCATGCGCACCAAAAATGCCTTCGGCGAAGGCAGCTCGCCCGCCCTCTTCGGCCGTTACCTGGTCGTGAATTGGGATCACGAAGGGGATGATTTCATCGCTGCCTTTGACAAAAACACCGGCGCCGAACTTTGGCGGAAGCCGCGTGAAGAGCAGACGTCGTGGTCCACCCCGCTCATTCTTCAATTTGGGGGGACAACTCAGGTGGTGGTCAACGCCAGCGCCAAGGTCCGCAGCTACGAATTGACCAGCGGCAAGGAACTGTGGGCGGTCGGCCCGTTAACGGCCAATGCCATCCCCAGTGCCGTTGCGGGCAACGGCTTGATCTACTCGATGAGCGGGTTTCGCGGGGCCGCTTTGTTCGCTTTGCGCCCGGCAGCTTCCGGCGATTTGACCGGCACCGATTCGGTGGTGTGGACGTACAATCGGGACACGCCATACGTCCCATCCCCCTTGCTTTACGATGATCAGCTCTACTTCCTCAAGGGCAACGAGGCCACCCTGACCATCCTCCACGCCGGCACTGGCAAACCCTTGGTCAGCGCCGAGCGACTCGAGGGCATCCGTGGCGTTTACGCCTCACCCCTTGGGGCCGCCGGGCGAGTTTACCTCGCCGGCCGCGATGGCGGTGTTCTGGTCTTGAAGAAGGGCGATCAGCTGGAAGTTCTGGCCAGGAACAAATTGGACGATCAGTTCGATGCGTCCCCGGCCGCCGTCGGCAACCAACTTTTTCTCCGCGGCATGACCCATCTCTATTGT
Source organism: Verrucomicrobiota bacterium (assembly GCA_046346765.1). Classification (GTDB taxonomy): domain Bacteria; phylum Verrucomicrobiota; class Verrucomicrobiia; order Limisphaerales; family SIBE01; genus JAXMHN01. The sequence goes on from JAXMHN010000009.1 coordinate 51,843, forward strand.
ATCGCGCCGACCGAGCGGGCCGATGGCGCTGGCCGGTAAGAGCGAGGTAAGAGCGGGATCCTCTCCACTTCACGATTGCATCGGCCGCCACAAAACCCAATAGTTGGGTTGCATGAGTGGAGCCATGCCAAACTTGGCCGGAGTGTTCGCCTTCGTTCCCGCGAGGACGCCTCCTCAGCTGCAACCAGCGGTTGGCTGGACCCCGCTTCCAGCCGTCGGAGGCAGCCGATGAAAAAGCTGTGTGCCTGGTGCGGGAAGCGGATCAGCGGGCGGGGCCGCGTGGTCACCCATGGCATCTGTCCACCGTGCTATCGAGCCATGTTCCAGGCGCAGTTCGACTTCTTCGAACATGTCCCAAAAACGTCCCGGCCGCGCCACTCCATCTCGCGCCGCTCCCTGCAGGGCCGCTTCGACCTCGCTCCCGCTGTCCAGGCTGATTTTGACTTCTTCGACTTCGGTCCGGCTTGAATGTGATTGACAGCCCCGCGCCTTGGCTTTTGCTTAAACGCACGTGAACACAACCTGTTTGGTTTCCCAACGCCAGATGGAGGCTGGTTCCGTGCCCAGTTTGAGAATGCCTCGGACGGTTGGCACAACCGCTGTTTCTCCGCACAGTTTCAAGGCACTTTTCTGCCAATACTTCGCTTGTCCGGCGCATCAGTACGAACAACAGCTTTTTTCCCGGTTTCTCCACCGCCACGCCTTGCCACTCGCTAATCTCTTGGCCAAATGTGATCCGGATTTCTTTCGGGAAGATTGGGGGCTTATCCGGGATTTGGCCACCGCCCAGACTCATGGCGAAGTGTTGACGGAATTGAACCGGTTTTATGGACGCAACGTGCGGGACCGAAACTGGTTTCGTAAACGCCTTTCCTTGCGGATTTCGGGCAAACGCGTCCTCCGACTATCCCGAAAACTCTTCCGCATCGCCCGACAGGCGTCTTAGTGAGTGCGCTTTCCCTTAAGTCGAATAGCTTTTGTTGCGCTGCAATGATTTGCAGGCGCGGCGTGACGAAGGAGCCTGGCCCCAGCGCTCTGTGACTGAAGAACAACAAAGCCTGCAAGTGACTTCAGCGCAACCCTTAAGGCGGCGGTTTTTTGGCACGCTCGCGGCGTTGCTCGTTGGTTACAGATCGCTGCGGGTATGCGCCTCGCTCCCGACTTGCGAGCCTGCCAAATTCCTCGCCGCAAGAGCCTACGGACTTAAGTGACAGCACGCTGCCTGTCTCAAACACTCCGCGGGCGGCCTTCTCTCGCCAGTCGAGGCAGTGGCGGATTGCATCACAACCGGTGCCACGGCACACTCCAGCCACCGCATGTTCCCAACCGACCAACAGCTCTTGCGCGATTATCGCGCCGCTCCATCTCCTGAGCGTCTCGAATCACTCGTCGACCGCTACTTGCCGCTGGTGCATTGGGCCGCGCTTTCGGCAGTGCCCCGACCCAGAAATCGCCGCCCGCGTTACTGGCCGGGTCTTCGCCACCGCCGCCCATCAAGTTCAGAAAGGTGCGTTCGCGTCGGGGCGCTCGCGGTCTGGCTTTTTGATGCCACCCGCATCGCGGCCTGTCAGGCGGGCAAGAGCTCCCCTGACCGGCAGGCGCGGAACGCGGTCCATCTGTCGTCCGGCCCTCTCTGCCGCCGGAATTGGAGACCTGGAAACAGGTCGAGCCAGCGATCGACGCCGCTGATCGCGCGCTTGTCGCCCAAACGCAAGGGTCCATTCCTGCTGCGCTCACTCTTGAACTGGCCTGCGGATGATGCCGCGGCCATCCTGCGGCTTTCCCGCCGCCGCCTGGAACGGCGGGCGCAAAAGGGCTTCCTCAAGGTTTGGAAGCGCGTTCGGCGTCGAGTCAGGAACCTCGATGAGGCGCTCTTGCGCCGCTGGCTGGTCGCTCACGCCGCCTCCGGGCCATTCCAGCGGCGCTGCGCATCGAAGTCCTGGCCGCAGTTTCGCCGCGGTCGAACGCGCCGGCGTCTGAGTTGCCGTTGCTCCAAGGCATTTTGCGTGGGTTGGCTTGGTTGCGCTGGAAGCGGCGGCTCATGCTTGCCGGTAAACTGGCCACCGTCCTGGTGTCGGGTTTGGCATGCCTGATCGGAGCCGGCTTTATCCTGATCAACACGCCTGGCGTTGTTCCCTGGCCAATGGAATTGAGCATCCGCCGCCGGACTGAGACGGTGCCGGAGTTGGCGGTGCCAGCTCGCTCCTGGCCCGAGGATTCGCCGCCACGACTGGTCAGGGCAGGGGATCTCGTGGGCCGGCGGACTTATATCACACCACGAACATCTGGCGCGCGCACCTGCAGTTTACGGCTGATCAGTGGGAGGCGATGACACCGAAACGTGTGCCGCGCGTGCCGAAACTATTTCAATCCGACGGCACGATTGTGCTGCGCAACCCAAAGGCGCAGCGCAGTGGTCTAGCCGGCTCGCTGGGTTACGATTTTGTGTGGACTCACGGAACCCTGGAGTTCGCCGGCGTCACTTGGACAAATGTCGGCTGCCGTTATCGCGGCAACGGCACGTTCCTCCATTACCTCTACGGTCCCAAACGACCACTTAAAGTGGAGTTGGACAAATTTGAGAAGAAACAGGCTCTCGCCGGCGTGCGGACGCTGAATTTGGCGAATCTGACGGTCGACTCCTCTTACCTAAGCGATGCGCTCGGCTACGAATTGTTCCGGGCCGCCGGCGTGCCGGCGCCGCGCACCGCTTATGTCTGGTTAACCGTCACGGCCGCCGGGCAATTCGCCCGGCAGCCCTTTGGCCTCTACCTCTTGATTGAAGACCTCGACCCGGCCTTTGCCGAAGATCGCTTCGGCTCAAAACGCACCGCCATTTTCAAACCGGTCACTTATGACCTCTTCCAGGATCTCGGCCGCGATTGGTCCGCCTACGAACGGATCTATGATCCGAAGACGAAGCTATCAAACGATCAGAAAGAGCGGGTGATCGCCTTCGCGCAACTCTTAACCCATGCCAACGATTCGGAGTTTGCCCGCCAGGTCGGCGAATTCCTGGACCTGGACGAATTCGCTCGCTTCCTCGCGGGCCTGGTTCTTCTTTCCAGCTACGATGGCTTTCTCTCCAACGGGCAAAATTTCTACATGTATCTGGATCCTCGCTCGGAAAAGTTCGGTTTTATTCCGTGGGACCTCGATCATGCCTGGGGCGCATTTCCCTTTGTGGGATTGCCTGAGACCCGGGAGCAAGCGAGCATCTGGCGGCCCTGGTCCAGTCGCAACCGCCTTCTCGAGCGAGTCCTGGCGGTGGGGGAGTTCCGCCGCCTTTACCGCGACCGCCTCGATGACCTCCTCTCTCACCACTTCGTCCCGGATCAGCTCAACCATCGCATTGACGAAATCGCCCAGATCATCCGCGCCCCCATAGCAGCGGAGAATGACTATCGGTTCAAGCGATTCGAAGAAGCTACCAGCATGACCTGGAATCAACGCTCCCACGGCAATGAAGATGGCCCAACTGCTCCCGTGCACCAAATTAAACGGTTTATTCAGAATCGCGCCCTCGCGGTCCGCGATCAGCTCGATGGCAAAGCCAAAGGGGTCGAATTTGCCGTTCGCGGTCCAGATGAACGGAGATAAAGCTCAGGCCGAAACACAGCCCGGAGTTGAACTCAGAGTTGGATTCAGCGGCCGAAAACCATGCCGGCGATCGTGCACGGGTATTCACCCTGCATTCTCAGCGCCGGTTGCTTTTTTCCATGGAACTTTGAGGGCCAAAGGTCTAAAGAATGCCTGGGCTCTTCCTTTTCACACCTTATGAAGACGGTGAGTCGGTGGCTTTCAATCGTCGGTTGGGCAACCATCCTGATCAGTCCGGTCGGTTGCCGTCGTCAGTCAGACGCTGGCGTAACTCAATCCCAAACCAGGGTCAGAAGCCCGGTTTACTTCCAGGCCGCGCACGGTTTCGACGGCGGCCTGAGCGAGATGGTTGATCTCAGCAAGCTCGATGGGTTTGATGAGATTCGAACTGTCAGCGATCTGGCCCGGTTTGCCTCAAAGGTGCCTGGGGTAGTCGGTTTTACGGCCCATCCCAACTTCGAGGAAGGGACACGCCACGCCAGCGCCGTTCTCTGGTACACCCGGCTCTCGCCGACAGGATCTTCCTGGCCTCTTTACCTCTTTGATGAGCAAGAAGCGCAGAAAAAACCGGGTGGCGTCCCGCGCCAAGCGGCCGTGGCCGCTGCGGAGGCGAAGATCTCCAGCAAAATGGAGCAGGCCAGGGAGCTGATCGCGGCGGCTGGACCTAAGGGCGTCAACCTGGATGGGCCGTTCAACGACAAAGCGCTCGCGTTCGCCATACTCCGGCTGGATGGAACTTTCGCACACACCGGCAGTTATGAAACGGACAGGTGTGGTCGGTGCCGAAGCGTCATCCCCGGCGGCGATCCGGGATCATGTGGCCTCGGCGTCCAGCATCAAGAGCACTGGAACTGTTGCGGGTCCACAGACAAAACGGGTCGTTGCGACTATTGGAAGCTGGTTAAAGCACAGGATGAGGCCAGACAATGAAGCTCGGCACAGAGTCGAGAGGTTAGTGCAGCAAACCGCTCCGGCGCCGGCCGCTTCTCTTCAAAAGTCCGCGCACACAAGGCACACTCCGTGCCAGTTTTCGAGCCTGTTGACCCTGGTTTTCCCCAGTTTTAGGGCTGGTCTGTCCACTCTTTTTAGCCTCTGGTCTCAAAATTGGGCAATTTCGGCCCCTTTTTACCTCTTTTTCGGTCGTTTGGACTTCCACAATTGTGGAAGATCGACCTCGGCCGACCTGATTCGACGGCTCATCCCACTGCCAGGTGAGCTTGAGCGGGCGAGGCGAGGGCTTAGTTCTCGACTACATCGGGGCGCGCCGCGGCCCTGCTATCCGCCCCGTGAGCGGCGTTTCACCTGGTAATAACGCTCTGTGCGCCAACACAAAACGATTCGATATGGCTCAGGGGAAGCCGGGCCGCACCCGGTCGAGTTAAGATGAAACGAACCGGCACAATCGGCCCGATCTTACGCTGCTGGCGTCGGAACGGCGTGGCCGCGACACCCCAATTGATTGCCTAGGATCAGGACAGTTGCCGAGTCGTTGCTCGCGCTCTGATTGCGGTTTCTGCCATTTGGTTCAACGTCGACATACTGTCGACAACCGACCGCCGACACCTGCGCGAACGCAGCCGAACACGATCCACCGGTCAGCCGTCCTGACGCTCCGCCCGCTCGCTGTCGACGCCGAGCCTATTGAAGTAATCTACGCTTTCACTGTGCCGGTTTGGCTACGGTCAGCTGGGTCGTCACCGGCCGGGTATGGTCCTTTTCAGCGTGGCCGCACATCCGACACGTGTTCGCCGCATCCGACTGACTCTCAAACCGACTGCAAACGCACAGCGCGCACGCCAGACCGGTTCCGGAAGTGCCCCCCAGCTGACCTTTGGTGGCGTCGCCGGTTGGAGCTTGTGACATCTCACTTCGATTACTCTGACAACCAACGAGAATCCCCACGGACAGGGCGACCAACAGGATGGATGCGTTTTTCATAATTACCTAGGGTTTTAGGTTCGTCAGATTCATATCACGATTAAGTGTTGAGCTCAATCGCGTTCGCAGATTGCTACCTTGCCCAGCCGTTTTGCGGCCACGGTCAAACTCACAGCCGTCACTCAAACTTACTGACCTCTGAATCCATCCATAAAGGGGCGCGCTATCAGAGGTGGAAGCACTGGATTGCAGTTGCGCTCGGGGCGGTGGCCGTTTCGTTGACTTGTAGAATGCCCGAACAATCAGCTGGCTACCAAATCGGCTTGGGCATTGGATTCTTCTTGATCGTGCTTCACTTGGCCGAGGAGATCGTCTGGATGGCGCGCAAACAGGGGCGACCGTGCCGATGATGCGGGGGGCGAAACTCCAATTGAAGGCATTTGGCCATACGTCCGTTGCTCCCAATGCGGCACGATCGAATAGCCTTCATGCGAGCTCCGTCTGGTGTCACCGGGTCCTTGCGCCTCCGCCCGTTTCGGAACGAACTCGCGACGTTGTTGGGCGAAAATTGTGCGGGAAGCTGGGGTTCCGCGCTGGACAAGGAATTCTGGTGCGCGCTGCAGGATTTGAACCTGCGACCCCCAGTGTGTGATACTGATGCTCTACCGCTGAGCTAAGCGCGCGATTGGTGCCCAACCTACCGTCCATCGACAACAATTCAAGATTTTCTTCCGCCGAAACCGCGCGTCGAATTCGATCCCGCGGTTCGCGATGCGGTCGGCGGCATTTGGCCTTGAGTCAGCCCGCGATTCCTCTCCCTTGCACGCCGGTGGCAAGCCTGATCCCTCCTCTGCTGGGTTGGGTCGGGGAAAAGCGGCCGAAGCATAAATGGTTCGACAAAGAGGCGCGATTCCGGCCTTTTGAGGGAACAGCAAAGATTGGCATGGCGACTCAGAAATATCTCACGGCGCCTTTAAAGACGGATCGGATGCCGCCGGGGGTGCCTTACATCGTCAGCAGCGAAGCGGCCGAACGCTTTAGCTACTACGGGATGAATTCGATCCTGGTCATTTTTATGACCCAGTACCTTCTGGACGCCCGTGGCCGCCAGGATTTCATGACCAAAGAACAGGCCGAAGCCTGGTATCACACGTTCGTTTCGGGGGTGTATTTCCTTCCGTTGCTCGGCGCGCTGCTGGCTGATGCCTTGATTGGAAAGTTTTGGACGATCATGTCGTTGTCGGTCGTCTACTGTTTTGGCCATCTGGCGCTGGCGATCGATCATACGCGCCTGGGCATGACCATCGGCCTGAGCTTGATCGCCCTGGGCGCCGGCGGGATCAAGCCCTGCGTTTCCGCGACAGTCGGCGACCAATTTGGCAAAACGAATGAGCACCTTTTGACGCGGGTCTACAGTTGGTTTTATTTTGCGATCAATTCGGGCTCAGCTGTTTCCACGATCATCATTCCCTGGCTGCTCCACGATCATGGGCCGAGCCTCGCTTTTGGCCTCCCTGGTATTCTGATGTTGATCGCCACGATCGTGTTCTGGATGGGGCGCAGGCGCTTCGTGCACGTGCCGCCGGCAGGCCTTGGCCCTTTTCTCCGCGAAATTGGCAGCGGCGACACGCTCAAGATCCTGCTCAACCTGCTTTTGCCGGTGCCGTTTGCGGCGATGTTCTGGGCGCTCTGGCAGCAGAACTTCTCCTCCTGGGTCCTCCAAGCGGAGCAGATGGACCGCCACCTCTTTGGACGGGAATGGCTTTCCGCCCAGATCCAAACGGTCAATCCGGTCTTCATCCTGCTCATGCTGCCGGTGTTTTCCTACGCGATTTATCCCGCTCTCGGTCGGATTTTCCGCCTGACGCCGCTCCGTAAGATCGGGATGGGATTGTTTGCCGCTGTGGCCGCGTTCTCGATTGTCGCCTGGATCCAAACCCGGATCGATGCGGGTGAGAAGCCGAATATCATCTGGCAGGTCTTGGCTTTTTGGGTCTTGACCGGCAGCGAAATCATGGTGTCGGTGACTCACCTGGAGTTCGCCTACACGCAGGCGCCGAAGAAACTAAAGTCGCTGGTGATGTGCACTTACCTGGTGCCATTTCGCTTGGCAACGTGTTCACTGCCGGCGTGAACTTCATGATTCAAAACGAGGACGGCACAGCCAAGTTGCAGGGAGCGGCATATTTTTACTTCTTCGTTTACGCGATGCTCGCCACCGCGATTGTCGTTCTCCTGGTCTCACCATTCTACCGGGGGCCGGACGTTCACCCAGGACGACGGCGAGCCTGCCAGCGCCTGAACCGATCAAAACCAGACATCGCAAATCTTCGCTTTGTTGGCCGCATAGGTTTGATCTGCATCCTGCCGCGCGGGAAAACGCCAAGTCAGAGCGGAGTCGATCCGGATCATACGGAGTTTGGCCGGTGAACTGTCGAGAGCTGCGCGCTCTGCCGCGTTTCGACGGGAATGCATTGGAGCCAAGCGAACAGCGGGGAAGGTCTCCTGACGCAGGAGGCGAACGGGTGCGGTTCGTCAAAAAAAGAGGTGTCGATTGTTCCCGAGTAGCCTTATCTTGACGCTTACCAGTTCGCCACGGGATCTGGACTGCTTCGATTCCTCGGCCTTGGGCCTAAAGCGGTCAGGGTTGCCGCAGCGCAAACAACGGGCGGCGTGCTGGATTGTGCGCGAATTGATCGCTGAACCAAATTTATGTCATCCCACCGCATTGTGAAGGATTGGCGGGGCCGTTTGCGGGCCGCGGTGCCATTTGGGCTTGGCCAGGCCAAACCGCAGCATTTCCGCGACATGGCCAAGGTGGTTTGGAAGAACCGGGACAATTTGGGGTATGGATGGAAGGTGCTAAGCCAGGGCGTTTGCGACGGATGCGCGTTAGGGGTGGCCGGTTTTCATGATTGGACCATCGACGGCGTGCATCTCTGTATGACCCGGCTGAATCTGTTGCGGCTTAACACAGTCGGGGCCATGGACCCTGCCATCCTGGCGGATGTATCCAAGCTGCAAGGAATGAACAATGCGGAATTGCGGGAATTGGGGCGGCTTGCTTATCCGATGCTGCGGGAGAAGGGGGCGCCAGGGTTCCGTCGGATCACCTGGAGCGAGGCATACGCGCGGATAGCGACCAGGATCCGCCGGACCGATCCGAAGAGATGGGCCCTTTTTGTGACATCGCGCGGCGTTACGAATGAAGTTTACTACATGGCGCAAAAAGTGGCGCGGTTCCTTGGGACCAACAACGTCGATAACGCCGCCCGCCTCTGCCATGCCCCGTCGACCGCGGCCATGAAGCACGCTCTGGGAGTGGCCGCTTCCACCTGCAGCTATAAAGATTGGTTCGGAACGGACCTGATCATCTTCTTCGGCGCCAACCCAGCCAATGATCAGCCAGTGTCCACCAAATACCTGGATCAGGCGAAAGCGATGGGCACCAAGGTAATCCTGGTCAACCCGTACCGGGAGCCGGGCATGGAACGTTACTGGGTGCCGTCGAGTTGGCGCAGCGCCGTCTTTGGAACCGATATTGCCGATTATTGGTTCCCGGTCGCGACCGGCGGTGACATCGCCTTCCTCTATGGGGTCTTGAAGGTGATGATTGCCCGCGGTTGGCAGGACAAGACGTTCATACGAGACTTTTCCGTCGGTTTCGAGTCCCTCGCCGAGCGCGTTGAAGCGATGGAGTGGCCCGCCCTGGAAGCGCAGGCCGGCTTGAGCCGCGCTAGCATGGAGGAGTTTGCCGGTCTCATCCGAGACGCGAAAAATGCCGTTCTAGTCTGGAGCATGGGCATCACCCAGCACGCTTTCGGCGCCGACGCAGTTCAGATGATTCTTAACCTTGGCCTGGCCAAAGGTTATGTCGGCAGGGACAAATGCGGGCTGATGCCGATTCGCGGCCATTCTTCCGTGCAGGGCGGGGCGGAGATGGGAGCGTATGCGACGGTCTTCCCTGGCGGCAAGCCGATCAACACGGAGAATGCCGCCGTCCTTTCGAAGGTCTACGGGTTTCGCATTCCAGAACACATCGGATTGACCGCCATCGAAATGGTGGAAGCCAGTGCGACTGGCTCATTGGACCTACTGTATTGCGTCGGCGGCAACTTTCTGCGGACGTTGCCGGAGCCGGATTACGTCCGCGCGGCCCTGTCTAATCTGCCAATGCGCGTGCATCAGGACATCATTTTGACCGATCAGATGTTTATTGAGGCCAAAGAGGAAGTGCTCCTCCTGCCGGCCAAGACCCGGTACGAACAGGATGACGGCGGAATGGAAACGACCACAGAACGGCAGGTTATTTTCAGTCCTGAGATTCCCCGACAAGTCGGGGAGGCCCGGGCGGAATGGAAAATTCTGCGGGAAATGGCCGTGGCGGTCGACCCGGACCGGGCCAACTTGCTGGGATGCGAGACGGGATGGCAAATGCGGGAAGAGATCGCGCGCGTGGTGCCGTTCTACGATGGGTGCCAGCACTTGCGCAAAACGGGCGACGCCTTCCAATATGGAGGACCCCACCTCTGCGCCAATGGGAAGTTCGCCACACCAGACAGCAAAGCGCATTTCCGGGCGGTGCCGTTGCCCCCAACCCATCGACAGAACGGCCACTTCAAAGTGAGCACGCGTCGCGGCAAGCAGTTCAACTCCCTCATTTACGCCGAGGTCGACCCGCTCAATGGCGCTCCGCGCGACGCGGTCTTGATGAATGCCGATGACGCTGCTGATTTGAAGCTGACCCACAACGATCGGATCGCCCTGGTGAACGAATTGGGCCGGCTGGAAGGACGCGTCTACCTGGCCCCGATCGCGCGAGGCAATCTGCAGGTGCACTGGCCGGAAGCGAACACCATCATTCGAAGGGGCGTGCTCGATCCGGCCGGCGGTGTGCCGGACTATAATGCGCGCGTGCAGATTGAGCCCGTGAAATCCTGACCCGGTCCGGCGCCAATCCTTTACGAAAGCACGCCTCCAAGACGATGCCGTCGACCTGGTCGTCACCGGTGAGGTGACGCGTTGGCCCACGGGGGCGAAGTTGCCCGCGGCCACCGATATGCTCGCGCGCGAGGAGCCGCTCGAAATTCGCATTCAAGGACGTAGCATTGCCGTGACGATGCGGACGCCGGGCCACGATCACGAGCTCGCGGGCGGCTTCCTGCTCACAGAGGGCATCGTCGCCAAAGGGGAGGACATCATTGAGATCGCGCACTGCCAATCAGGCGAGGCGGCCGTCGCCCGGAACATCATCAATGTCTTCTTGAGGCCAGGTTTGGCTGTCGATTTCGCCCGCCTGGAGCGCCACGTGTATGCTTCCTCCAGTTGCGGCCTTTGCGGGAAGGCCTCCATTGAAGCGGTCCAGCAGAACTTCCCGCCGCTACTCCAGAGCCCGGCTGTGTCCGGCGACATCTTACTCTCGTTGCCCGAGCGTCTGCGCGCTGCCCAACGCGGCTTTGAGCAATCGGGCGGCTTGCATGCCGCCGCCATCTTCGATTTGGACGGCGCGCTGGTCGTAGGTCGTGAAGACATTGGGCGACACAATGCGGTCGACAAGGTGATCGGCTTCGGCTTGCTCCAGGATCGATGGCCGTTGGGCGCCCACATCCTCCTCGTCAGCGGACGGGTCTCATTCGAGATCATGCAGAAGGCCCTGGCCGCCCGGATTCCAATCGTGGCGGCGATTTCAGCACCGTCCAGCCTGGCGGTGGAATTCGCGCAAGAGAGCGGACAGGTCCTGGTCGGTTTTCTGCGCGGGCAGATCGCTCAACATTTGCGCCGGCACGCCACAAGTAGGGTGAACACGCGGGCGGAAGGGAGGGGCGAGGATGAAGGAACCAGGGAACCAAGGAACCCGGCACTCAAGGAACCGCTGGTGGGTAGGAGCGCTCGAGCGCACCACTTGGTCTCGGCACGCAGCGCCCAGCGGAAAACGCCTGTCAAACGCGGCGTCGAGCCAAGCAATCAGGGAAAAACCGCGCCTCCTAGCGACCACCGACCCATTGAAGCGCTTGCGGCCGCAGTTGCTGATGGCACAGGATTCTCGTATGCCTGGCGGATATGTCAGGCTGCGGGTAAACCACCCGTCAAGCGCTGCGTCAGGCCCAAGCGAGATTGCGGCTGGTGGGTTCGTCGGTGGTCAACAGGACCTGCGCGCCGGGTTTGATTTCACAACCTCCATAGGTCTCATCGTGAATCATAAAGTCCTCGATGCCGTGCGTGACGGGATGATCCCGATCGCTGACGTGCACGGTAAAGTCAACATCGTGCCGGTAGGTTGAGGCCGGCTTCTCCACCCCGTGATCTCGCCACTTCTCCAGTCGATCGCATACGCCGATCCGGCTGAGCGTATTCGTCCCACTTCTGATACGAACAAAGTGAATGGTGCAACAGGCCCTTGCCGCGCATAACAGTCAGTGCAAGAAGGTCCGCTTTGGTGTCATCGCTGATCTGTTGCCACAAATCGTAGAGCACCAGCACATCGTAGTCGGCCGCGCGACTGGTTTGAACCACTCCTGCGCATGCGGCTGCTGAACCGCTGCGAAACGTGATCGCCGGGTTCCGCGCAAATATTTTCAAAGAGCTCGTTGGTGAAAATCATGGCCTGCTGGACCAGCAAGACCCGCAGTTTTTCCGTCGCGGGAGCAGCAGCACGGACGCTGGACGCAGAGAGATGGCCAGCACCACGTGAAGGAGAGCTCCAAGGATTCGATGAGGTTTCACAAGGAATCCTGCTGTTTTCAAAACGCCGCTGGCGCGGCAATTTGAAAGTCGGCCTCGGTCATAAAGTCAGGCTATGGTCTAGGCGCCTGTTGAAAAACGAACATGAGCGCTGTTTTCGAGGAAAGGATTGGATGGCAAGGCGCGAGCACGGGAGCATCCCGCAGCGGGCTGTGACCGTGCGAGCAACAAAGCCAGACGGCCTTTTCCTCGAAAACACCCATTTAACGATTCTTTTGTCCGCATCCGGCATTAGCTCCGGCCCTTACAGCCCGCGGCGGGATGCTCGAACTTCCTCGCCGCCCTGCAACCAAAATCCCTCGCCGCAGCGCCCATGGTCGTTTCTCAACAGGCTCTTAGTTAAGCTAGGAAGAGTGCGGACCTGCGGACCTTCAAGTGCCCCAGGCGGAGGCTCCGCTCCCTCCTTCATCGGCCGACTGGTGAGGCCGTCTTCATCGCCAAATGCTACGAACGAAATGCTTGCCAATCCGTCTTGATTGGGTTCGTTTGGGCAGATGAAGCCGTCTTTTATCCTTCGGCTCCTCCGATCTGGAATCCTTGCCGGGACCCTGTGCGTCTTTTGCCTGCAGGCCGCTTCGGTCGAGGAAGGCTGGTTCCCGTTCGAGCCTAAACTGGATCCGTTCAAAGACGTCTCCGCCATTGACCTCCGCTTTCTCAATGAAAAGTTCGCGGGCGAGAATGGGGGTATTGAAGTTCGCAACGGCCGGTTCGTCTACCGGCAGAATGGGCAATCGGTGCGGTTCTGGGCCGTGAACGGACCACCGACCGGGCTGAAGCCGGGTGAGTTGAGGGAATGCGCCCGTCTCCTGGCTAAGTACGGGGTTAACCTGGTGCGAGTGCATGGTGGGTATTTTGACCAGGATGGGGAGGTGGATTTGACGAAGGTGCAGCACGCGTTCGAGGTGGTGGAGGCGATGAAGAGAGAGGGGATCTATACGCTCTTTTCCATTTACTTCCCGCTATGGTTGACGCCAAAAGCCGACCATCCCTGGCTGAAAGGATACAACGGAAAGCAGCATCCTTTTGCCGCCCTGTTCTTCAACCCCGACTTTCAAACCCATTACCGAAGTTGGTGGACGGCTCTGTTGACGACGACCAATTCCGTCACGGGCCAAACGCTGGTCAAGGAGCCGGCGGTCGCTGGTGTTGAGATGCAAAACGAAGATTCTTTTTTCTTTTGGACCTTCAGCGAGAGTAACCTGCCGGAGATCCAGTTGGCATTGTTGGAACAACAGTTCGGTGGCTGGCTGGCCCGGAAATATGGCTCCATCGAAGAGGCTCTGACCAAGTGGAACGGCGTCCGGGTGAAGCGCGACGCGCCGGCCGAAGGCCGGATCGGGTTTCGACCCTTATGGAACATCTTCAATGAAAAGACGCGGCGCGATCAGGACACGGCCGCCTTCTTATTCGAGGTCCAGAGCACCTTCTATCGCGAGACCTATGCTTTCCTGCGCAGACTGGGCTTCCAGGGAGTGATCACCGCATCGAACTGGTCAACGGCCAGCCCGGAGGTGTTCGGGCCGCTCGAGAAGTTGAGTTATATGAGGGGAGACTTCCTCGATCGGCATGGGTATTTTGGATGCAATCACAAAGGGCCTTCGGCGGAGTGGTCGATCCGGGAGGGGCATACTTATTCGGATCGGAGTGCGTTGCGCTTCGACGCGGAACAGCCTGGCAAGGCCCGCCAGTTTGGGCATCCGGCTATGGACATCCATTACGGAGACAAACCGTCGATGATCTCCGAGACGACCTGGAACCGCCCGAACCGATTTCGGTCCGAGGCCCCTCTGTATTTGGCGGCTTACGGCGCCCTCCAGGGCAGCGACGCCATCGTCCATTTCGCTTTCGATGGGATGCGATGGAAGGTTAAGCCCAATTTCTGGATGCAACCTTGGACGCTGATGAGCCCAGCGATGATGGGGCAATTTCCCGCGGCCGCTCTGATTTTTCGCCGTGGGCTGGTCCAGGAAGGCGATCTCCTCGCTGACCTGCGTTTGAACACCGCAGACCTCTTCGCACTGAAGGGGACTGTCTTGCCGCAAGAGGCGGCCTTGGATGAACTGCGTTTAAAAGATGTGCCTACTGGGTCCGATGTCCAGCCCGGCCAGCGGTTGGATCCGCTTCTGCACTATGCGGGGCGATCTCGGGTGACGTTCAGCGCGGAACCAGCATCGCTCCAGGTCATCGACCTCAAGCCGCTCATTAATCATGCCGCCCAAACCGTGTCGAGTTCAACCGGGCAGCTTCACTTGGATTATGGCCAGGGCGTGCTCACGCTCAAAGCGCCCGAAGCCCAAGGTGCGTCCGGGTCGCTCGGCGCAGTCGCGAGCTTTGATGCTCCCGATCTGACGATCAAATCGGACATGGAGCTTGGCCATATCGTGGCTGTCTCCCTGGACGCTCGGCCGCTGGCCAGTTCCGACCGCATCCTGCTCCAAGTGATGTCGGAGGAGAAACCCAACGGCTTTCAAACCGAACCTGTTTCGCCGAGCGTGCGCCGAATCGTCAGCATTGGACATGATCCGTGGCTAGTAAAGAAATCCGGGGGCAGGTGCGACTGGAGGCGAGCTGATGCGTCCGCACTCCGGCGCAAACAGCGCTCGATGAGAACAGTGCCCCCTCGGTCGGCGGGGACGAGCGATCAGATCGATCTGCAACCTCGGACGCTCTATTATTTAATCAGCCGCTAGCTAGGCGTGGCGTTCTCTGCCGCGGGAAGGTTTAAGCCGGGGCGCAGTTGGGCGACGGCGGTGCAGGCGCGCGGGCGCCGCTTCAGCGGACGCCGGCGGCGTCCGGCAAATCCCGCAAAGCGCGCAAAGCCGTCTCGACCTGCGGGACAATGGCCATCAGCTCCTGGGTGGTCTTGTTCGGGGCGTAGCGAACCTGGTTGCAGAGCTGAAAGAGATGATGCAGCTGGTCGATCAGGTCTTCGGAGGCTCTTCCCCGGAGTCGTTCGTCCAGGACAGCTTCTGTAATGGCCGAGGCAGGAAGGTCGAGGCGCTCACCCAGCTGCTCCTGGACCAGGCGGAAGACGGCGGCAAAAAAGGCTTCGCTTTCGTGGGCAGTGGCGAGTTGGGTCAGGTTCTTGAGGCCGTTGCGGACGCTTTCGCCCACGGCGATCCTGCGTCGCAAGCGCGGGTTGTTTTCGAGCGTTTCCCGGCGCTTGCGCCAAGCCCAGGCGGACAGCCAGAGGACGACCGGCAAACACTGCAGCGCCCAGAACCAGGGTTGCGAAGCCAGCGGCGGGCGGAGAGGGGTGACCGTCCCTAGGTAAGGTTTGATATGAACAATGTCCCGGCGTGGGGCGGATGCATCGTCCGCGGGCTTGGTATCGGCCATCACTGTCGGTTGCGGCGGTTGTGCCTGGCTGGAGCGAACCTGAATGGGAATGGCTGGTTGCTCCAAAGTGCGGTAAGCCTTCTTGGCCGGATCGAAGAAACTGAACCGGATGGCCGGAATCTCTTTGATTTCGAAATGCTGCGGGATGACGACGCGTTCGAACGTTTTGACGCCTGCCATGCCGATAGGATCAGTCATCTCCGACTTGCTCGTGGGGGCATATAGCTTGAAGTCGGGCCAGTCAGTGCCGCCGGGAAAGGGCAGGGCATCCAGATTGCCTCGACCGGACACTTGCAGGCGCAAGGTGATGGGGTCGCCGGCGAGGAGGTTCGTGGGGCTGGCGCTGACGTTGAAAGAGAAGTCGCCGATGGCTCCGTTGAAGCCGGCGGGCCGGTTTTCGGCCGGCAAAGGCAAAACGTTGATCGCTTGCGCCTCACTGGTGAGAGTGATCGGACGGCGTTGGACGCCACCCCCAAACACGTCATCAAACAAGCTGCGATTTCTCGCGGCCTGGATGTGCAAAACCAGGCTGCACTGGGCGGGACCGAGTTTCAACTGGCCCGTCTTGACCGCGACGGCCGTCAGTGGGAAGGTGCCGACGGTGTAGATTTGGTTGCCGATTTGAGTGCTGCTTTGAGAAGGCTGGGCCATCTTGCCGAGGACGAAGCCTTCTCCCTCGACTTGCGGCATTTGCAGGCTGTCCTGACGAGTGGCGAGGAAGAGTTGCACCTCCACCGGAAACGTTTCCCCCACGTAGACGGTATCTTTGGATGGAATGAGCTTGAGGAAGGCCAGACCACTGCCTGCGGCCGCTTTGGTGACGCGCAAGGTCAGGGGTTGAGTCGTGAGGGTTTGTCGATCCACCTCCGCTTGGACAGATGGGATCACATAATCGCCAGGTTGGGAGGGGGTCAGGCTGTAATCAAACGTCCGGCTGGAACTCATCTGTCCGTTGACCACGCTGATTTCGCGCCGATCGCCGCGGGATTGGACGGACAGGTTGGGCACTTGAATCCCGGAGATGCGAGTCGGAGTGCCGTCGGTAAAGGTCAAAGAAAGGGTGGCGCTTTCACCGAGGGAGATGGTGCTCCGATCAAGCGTCGCGGTCAGGGAAGCAGCCCGAGTCGCGAAGGGCGCGAGGATACAAGCCAGCACTGTCCAGGCGAGGCCGTAACCTCTGCGGAGCGCGGCGGCGCGAATCATAGGCACGGCGGGGCGCATCGCTACCAATCTCGAAACACGCGCTTGCGGTTTTGAGCTTTGTCTGGCGGAAGGAAGATCATGGCCTTTTCATTGTCCTTTTGGGAGTCGAGCAGTTGTTTGGCTTGATCGGGGGTCATCTGCCCAGCGAGAGCCGCGGTGGCGGCATCGGTGGCGTTGGTCTGGGCAGGATCCTGTTTGGGCTCAGGTTGAGGCTGCGTGTCTTGGCCGTTGGCCTGATCCTTGTCGGGCTTGTTTTTGTCCGGCTTGGGCGCGGCCTGGTCTTGCTTGGGCTCAGGTTGCTTCTGTTCCTGCTGCTTGTTGTCCTTGTCCTTATTCTTATCCTTTGACTCTTTGTCTTTCGACTGATTTTTGTCTTGAGGCGGCTTTTGCTCCTGCTTGTCCTGAGAGTTTTTGTCCTGCGGCTGTTGCTTATCCTGGTCCTTTTGGTCCTGGTCATCCTTCTTGTCCTGATCCTTTTTTTGCTTGTCCTTCGAGTCTGACTTTTGCTGCTGCTGATTGAGCTCTTCGAGCCGTTTTTTCACGAAGTCGAGGTTGAACTTGGCATCGGCGTCTTTGGCGTCGAGGTTGAGGGCCGCTTGGTACTGCTTGGTCGAGTGCTCCCAGGCCTCCTTCTTCTTGGCCAGGTCGGGTTCACCATCGCCCACGCGATAAAGGGAGTTGCCGAGATTATAATAAGCGTGTTCTTGCAGTTGGAGGTCCTGCGCCGTGGCGGCGGCGGAGAAGTGTCGGACGGCTTCGTCGTATTTCTTCGCCTGGTAAGCGGCGGTGCCGGCGTTGTAGTGCAGTCTGGGATCGTCGGGACGCCGCTCGAGGAGGCGGGCGTACTCGTGATAGGCATCTTTGTACTGTCCCGCCTCGTATTTGCGGAGGGCGCTGGACGTCGAAGCGAGCGCGGGCTCTGCCGCCAGGGCAAGGACCAGCCCAGCGACGATCTTGCGCAATTCCGGGTTCGACGCCAGAGCCATGGCCTCGGTGCGTTGCACGCGTCTTCGTTCGGGCAGAAATATTTCGATGAGCAGGAGAAGGATACCGAGCAATAGCGGCCATTGGAAGCGCTCCTGATATTGCTTGATCAAGCGAGTGGCGGTGCTGTCGCCTCGGGGGAGGGGGGCCAGCCCGCGTTGATAGAGCACGTCCATCGTGTTGGCTCCTGACATCGGCAAATAAAAACCTTCCGCCGCCGTGGCGATCTGCGTCAGGAGCGTTTCATTCAAACGCGATTTGACCACGTTGCCCTCCTCATCCTTGACGTAATTGAGATTGCCATGTTCGTCCCGCTGGCGAAGCAATTCTCCATTGGGCGTGCCGATCCCGATGGTGAAGATCTTCAACCCGTCCGCAGCCGCCGTCTCCGCCGCTTCGAGTGCTCCTTGTTCGTGGTCTTCACCATCGGTCAGCAGAACGAGCACGCGATGATTGTCGCCTTCCTCTTTGAAAGCGCGGGCGGCGCTGCGAATGGCTTCGGCGAGGGCGCTTCCCCCTTGCGGGATGATGCCGACATCGAGTTGGGCCACACTCTGTCGGAACGCCTCGTCGTCCACGGTCAGCGGGCACTGCAGAAAAGCGGTGCCGGCGAAGGCGACCAGCCCAAGCCGGTCGCGATGGGCCAGTCGGGTCAAATCCAGGGCCGCGAGTTTGGCGCGCTGCAAGCGGTTTGGGACGATGTCCTCGGCCAACATGCTGCGGGAGGTGTCAATGGCGACCACGATATCGAGCCCCCGTTGATGCGCTTCTTCCCAGGCAAATCCCCAGCGTGGCTGGGCCAAGGTCAGCACCAGAAGGCCAGCGGCCAGCGCCAGCGATGCCATCCGCAGCTTTTGCACAGTCTTGGACAATCCCACGGTCAAATGGGCCAGGAGGCGGGAACGGACGAATTGCGACGTGAGGAACTGCTTCTTCCGCCAGGACCACCAAAGAAAAGCCGTCAGCATTGGCAGCGCGAATGCCAGGAGCCAGAGCATTTTCGGATGGGCGAATTGCATGGGCGTGGGAGGTGTCGCTTGGTTAGGCTAGGGCAGTTTGCGCCAGACGGTATTGCCAAGGATGATCTCGAGGAGCAACACGACCAGCCCGGGCAGGACGGCCCAATGAAACAACTCCCGGTAGCGTTGATACTTCTTCACTTCCGCCTCGGATTTCTCGAGGCGATCGATATCGGCGTAAATCGCCCGGAGGGTATCGGCATTGTTCGCTCGATAGTACTTGCCCCCAGTGCGCTTGGCGATTTCCGTCAGGGTGGTTTCGTCGATGTCGACCGGCAATTGGACGTAGACTTTGCGCCCGAACGGATCGATTTGAGGATACGGCGCGGCTCCATGGGTTCCGACACCGATCGTGTAGACTTTGACCCCCAGGGTTTGGGCCGCTTCGGCCGCCGTCAAGGGCGGCACTTGGCCGGCGTTGTTCTGTCCATCGGTCATCAAGATGACAATTTTACTTTTGGACTTTAGATCCCGCAAACGGTTCAAGGATGCACTCAAGCCCGAGCCGATGGCGGTGCCGTCTTCGATCGTGTTGAGGTTCAGACGTTCCAGGTTTTGCACCAGGAACTCGTGATCCAGCGTCAGCGGTCCGGCGATGTAAGCCCGGCCCGCAAACGCGACAATGCCAATCCGATCATTGACACGTTTGGCGATGAACTTCTCAAGGACATCTTTGGCCATGGTCAGACGGTTGACCCGCTCTCCTTTCAATTCAAAATCCTCGGAAGCCATGCTGCCGGACAAGTCGAGCGCCACGACAATGTCGATCCCGCTCGCTCGCACCGTCGCCAGCCCTTCGCCCAATTGCGGACGAGCCAAGCCGATGATGAGGAAGGCGAGCGTCAGCCAACGCAGGCGCAGGAGAAGCTGGCCGACCCGGGAACGGCTGATTCCAGTGATGCCTTTGACCAATTGAACCGACGAGTAAAGAAAGGCCGATTCCTGGCCGCTGCGCGCTCAACCAGGCGAAGAGAGGCAGGGTGAGCAGCAGCAGGAGCCAATATGGTTGGGCAAAGCTCATTGCGCCTGCGGTTCCGGGCTCGACACCGCCATCGGAGCCTGGGGCGGCTCCTGGGTTTCTTCGACCAGACGAACGGCGGCGTCGTAAATCCGCTGCACTTCGCTTCGTCGGCTCGTAGCGGGCGAACTTGACCAGAATCGCAGCCCATCAAAAATTCGCCGAGGGTCCGCTTCTGTTCGAAGGTCGGTTTGGGCTGGATTGGAGTTCTTCAGGAACTCCTCCGTGGTTCGCTCCGGAAGCTCTCGGGTGGAAACGCTCTTCCAGGTAAACTCGGACGGTGTCAGACAGAATGCAAAAAGGACGTGGCTGATCGATCAGGTCGAGGGCTTCCTGAGCTTGGCCATGGCGCGTTCATGGGGCGGAACGACCACCGTGGGCGCTTCGCGGCAACTTCTGCTGGCGTTTGCGCCAGAGGCCACCACCAGACCGCGACGACCACCGCGAGAGCCACCGCCGTCCAGAGCCAGAGCCAGAGAGGTTGGGAATGGCCACCGGCTCCTTGATCGCGCGGATATCCCCGCCCGTTGTTCCGGGCGCATTGGAGGCGACCAAGCTGGGAATGACGTTTGTCGCTGACCATGCTATCCGCGGCGGCGCCGCCGTTCGCGCATGTCGAAAAAGCGCCCCAGGGCAGCGGCGTAGGGTTGGTCCGTGCGAAGCCCGGATCGAATCGATCGACAGAGCTGAAACGGCCGCTTCAACTCGTTTTGCGTCTTTTGCTGGCGTTCCAGAAAGGCGGCTCGTTTCCGTTCGTCGCCCGTATTCACTTCCACGACCTCACCCGTTTCGGCGTCTTTCAGGACCAGGTAGCCGAGGGCGGGCAGTTCGAGTTCGAAACGATCTGTAATCTGCACGGCGACGACATCATGACGCCGGTTCGCCTGGCGCAAGGCGGTCAACGAGGCTTGGGCCAACGTGTCGGAGAAGACGGCGCGCCGTTTCAGATGTGCCGCCATTTGCGCCCGGCTGACATGGCTTTGACCCAGAAAATCCGAGATCACAACCGCGATGGCCCGGTGCGAGGTCACGCGAGAGAGGAACTCCAGGGCGCGATCCAGGTCTGTCCCGGCAAACTTGGGCTCGAAAAAGAGAATCTCGCGGATGACCCGCAGGACGTGACGGCGGCCTTTGCGCGGGGGAATGAACTTTTCGACGTCTTCGGTGAAGAGGAGGAGGCCGACTTTGTCATTATTGCGGATGGCAGAGAAGGCGAGAATCGAAACGATCTCGGCGGCCAACTCGCGCTTGGATTGTTCGCCAGAGCCGAAGAGCCCTGAGCCGCTCAGGTCGACAACGAGCATGACGGTCAATTCCCGTTCTTCGACGAACTTCTTGACGAAGGGATGGTTCATCCGGGCGGTGACGTTCCAATCGATGGCGCGGACCTCATCGCCGGGGAAATATTCACGGACTTCTTCAAAGTTCATGCCCTGGCCCTTGAAGACGCTGTGGTATTGGCCAGCGAAGGGGTTTCGTTGACGAGCCGGATGGAACGCAGCTCGATTTAGGCGGATTTCTTGAGGATCTCGCGAGGATCACCGCGCCCTCCCTCGGCACGGCACCGTATTTCGTCGAGAATCTTCTGGATGATGGTCTCGCTGGTCTTTTCCTCGCTTCCGCTTCGTAGGTGATCGCCACCCGATGCCGGAGGACATCCATCCCGATGCTCTTCACATCTTGTGGCGTCACGTAGCCGCGCCCGCGCAGAAACGCGTAGGCCTTGGCAGCGAGCGTCAGCGAGATCGTAGCCCGCGGCGAGGCCCCCAGCTGAATCAGTTCCTTGACCGCGATCTTGTAATTCTGTGGCTCGCGCGTGGCGCAAACCAAGTCGACAATGTAATCGCGCACCTTGTCGTCCACGTAAATGTCGTTGATGACCTGACGGGCCTGCAGAATTTGTTCGGGCCGGACGACGGCGCTGACCGTGGGCAGGTTGCTGGTCCGAGCCATCAGGTCCAGGATTTGACGTTCTTCCGCGCGGCTCGGATAGCTGATCTTCAACTTTAACATGAAGCGATCGACCTGGGCTTCCGGCAGCGGATACGTGCCTTCCTGTTCGATCGGGTTCTGGGTGGCGAGAACCAAGAAAGGCTCCTCCAAGTAGAAAGTGTGTTCCCCGATCGTCACTTGTTTTTCCTGCATCGCTTCGAGCAGCGCGCTTTGCACCTTGGCCGGCGCCCGGTTGATTTCGTCGGCCAAGACCAAGTTGGCGAACACGGGACCGCGCCGGGTGGTGAAGCCGCCCGATTGAGGATTGTAGATCTGGGTGCCGATGACGTCCGCCGGCAGCATGTCCGGCGTAAACTGGAGTCGAGCGAATTTGACGTCCAGGCACGCGGCCAGAGACTTCACCGCCAGAGTCTTGGCCAGACCAGGGACGCCTTCGAGCAGGACATGGCCATTGGCCAGCAAGCCGATGACCAGGCGCTCGACCAGGTACTTCTGGCCGATGATGACCTTGTTGATTTCGCTGAAAAGTGGCTGCACGAACGCGCTGGTTCGCTGCACCTCTTCGTTTATGACGCTAATACCGGTGTTCATCGTTTAGCTGATCGTATTGCCTGATGGACAGGCAGAACCTCCGACCTGTTCAGTCGGACAACTCCTGCGCCGCGGTCACATCAGCGGCAATCTGGGCCTTTAACGCCTCCAGCGACCCAAACTGGCGCTCCCCTCGCAGACGCTGTCGGAATGTAAACTCGAGTTCCTGGCCGTAAAGCTCGCCCGCAAAGTCGAGGATGTGAACCTCGAAACGCAACGGTGGCTTAGCTTGGTTCAGCGTGGGGCGATAGCCGATGTTCGCGACTGCTGGCCACGTAGCGCCACTCACTTTCGCCAGGCCCGCATACACTCCGGTTGGGGGCACGGCCAGCCCGGCGATGTCGATGTTGGCCGTCGGGAAGCCCAGCTTCCGGCCCAGTTCTTCTCCATGCAGAACCGTGCCGGCCAGTCCGTAGGGTCGTCCGAGCATTTCGTCGACGAGTTCGAGTTTCCCTTGGTGAATTGCTTCCCGAATCCGTGTGCTGCTGATTACTTTGCCATGACACGTGATTGGATCAAGCGCCTCGACCGCGAACCCGTGTTTGGCTCCGAGCGTTCGGAGCAGTTCCACATTGCCACTGCGTTTGTGCCCAAAGGTGAAACCGGTCCCAACCGAGATGCTCGCCAGCTGCCCGAAACCCAGCTGCAACGAATAGGCAAACGCTTCGCCCACTTTGCTGACTGGAAAGGACGGTCAAAATGTAGGGAGCAGGATCGTTTCAATACCGACCGATGCCATCACCTGCAAACGCTGGCCGAGCGAGTAGATCAGTGGCGGGTTGCGCGAGGGGGCGACGACCGCATTGGGGTGCTGATCAAACGTCACGGCCACTGGCACGCCGTCCAAGCGGCGGGCGTTGGCCACCGTTTGGCGGAGCACTTGCTGGTGGCCGAGGTGAACGCCATCAAACATGCCCAGGGCGGCGCACACCGGCCGGTGGGCCGGCCGGAGTTCTTGGGCTTGCTGGATGACGTTCAAGCCCGGTTTCATCAGGATTCGACCAGTTTGAAAACGGGAATGACCTTCTCTTCAAGTTCCTTGCGGGAGAGATTTAAGGCATCCTCGAAGCGGAGAGCGTTCGCGACGTCAAAGCGACCGGAGACGAGGCGGCGGAGAGCGGCCAGGTGGGCTCCGCAGCCCACCTTTTGTCCGAGGTCGTGGATGAGCGTGCGCACGTAGGTTCCCTTGGTGCAGGCGACCCGGAATTGGCCGAGAGGCTCCGCGTAAGAGCTGAAACGGAAACTGTAGATGTGGACCAGCCGGGGCTTGCGTTCGACCTCGATGCCTTTGCGCGCCAGCTTATAGAGCGGCACCCCTTCCTTCTTGACGGCTGAAACCATCGGCGGGGTTTGAAGATGATCCCCAACAAAGCCGGCGGCGGCTTCGTTCAACTCGTCCAGAGTCATCGGCGGCACAGGCAACGACCCGGTGATCTCCCCTTCGGCATCGTGGCTGTCTGTGCTTTCACCGAGCTTGGCCGTTCCCTCATAGACTTTGTCTTCCGACATGAGACGTTCGGACAGTTTGGTCGCCCGGCCCAGCACCAGGATCAACAGTCCGGTCGCATTGGGATCAAGCGTCCCGCAGTGCCCCACTTTCTTGATGCGGAAGTGGCGGCGGATGTGTTCGACGATATCGTGCGACGTGGGGCCGACCGGCTTGTCAATCAGAAGTGCGCCATCGAAGAGGTCAAACTCGTGCATGAACTCAGTGCTTGGAATTGAGGGCTCGTTTCAGCGCCGCCACCACCCGTCGTTGGACGGAGAGGGGCCGGCCCGCGATGCGTGCGCCCGCCGCGGCCTTGTGGCCGCCCCCACCAAAGGTCTTGGCAACTTCGTTCACGTCCACTTTTTCGTCTTTCGATCGCAGGCTGATGCGCGTCAGTTCCGGCTCCAGTTCTTCGAAGACACAGGCAATGACTACGGGATCGATAGCGCGGATGTGATCGATCAGCCCTTCGGAATCGGAAGTATCCGCGCCCGTGCGGGCAAAGTCTTCCTTCTTGAGCCAGAAATAGGCGATCTGGTTCTGATGGGTGAGGCGAAAGCGGTTGTAAAGCAGTTTGAGCAGGCGGACGCGCGAGAGCGGATACGACTGGTAAACTTCGTCGCAAATGCGCGCCAAGTTCGCGCCGCGTTTGACCAACTCGCCGGCGACGTTGTAGGTGGATGGACGCGTGGTCGGGTATTGAAATGAGCCCGTGTCAGTCGAGACGGCCGTGAACAGGCAGTCGGAGATGGCGGCATCAATCGGCCAGTTGGCGGCTTTGAGCAACTTGAAGATGAGTTCGCCCGTGGACGGTTCGCGGGGTGAAACCCAGTTGACGTCGGCGAAGCGGGTGTTGCTCTTGTGATGGTCGATATTGATGAAGAGTTTCCGCTCCTGGATGCATTCCGCGACCGTCCCGACTCGTTCGAGGCTGGCGGCGTCCGTGGCAATGATGCAATCGAATTGACGTCCGGCCGTGGGCGGTTCCATCAGCTTGCGCGTATCCAGGAAGGCGAGTTTCTGCGGGATGGGATCCTGGTTCCAGCAGGCGACCTTCTTACCCTGGTTGAGCAAGGCGAGGCTGAGGCCGAGTTGCGAACCGATGCAATCCCCGTCCGGACGGATGTGGCCCACCACGCAGATGGTTTCGCTAGCCCGGATTCCTTCGAGAATACGATCAATGATCTTGGGGTGACCCTTCATGGGGCGGGGAGGACCGTTCGATCTCATCCAGGATTGCCAGGACGCGATTGCCACGGGACACCGAATCATCAAGGACAAAGCGGAGCTGCGGAGTATACTTCAGGACGACGGCCCGTCCGACCAGTCCCTGGATGCGCTTGCGTTCCTTTTGGAGCAGCTCCATGCCCAGTTTGACCTGCCCCTCCGTGCCGATGATCCCAACATAGACCGTCGCCATTTGCAGATCTTTGGACACGTCCACGTCCGTCACCGTGATCATCCCCGCGTCATTCAACGACACTTCGCGCCGCAGGATCTCGCCGATCTGACGTTTCAACAACTCTCGAACTCTTTGGACGCGGACAGAGGACATGAGGCATCATTGGATTAGAGCTTTTGCGGAACCTTTTCCAGGGTGTAACACTCGATCGCATCCCCCACCTGGTAATCATCAAACCCGTCCAGCCGTATGCCGCATTCCATCCCCGCCCGCACTTCGTTGACTTCGTCCTGAAAGCGCCGCAGCGATTGAGTCACTCCCTCGTAGATCAATCCCTTCCGCCGCATGACCCGCACCTTGCCCTTGGCAATGCGACCGCTGCTCACCACGCACCCGGCCACGTTCCCGCCCTTCGAGAGGGTGAAGATCTTGCGCACGTCCGCCGAGCCGATAACCACCTCGCGGGTGAGCGGATCGAGCAGCCCGGCCATCGCCTCTTTCACCTGGTCGACCAATTCGTAAATGATCGCATACAGCTTGATTTGGACGCCTTCTCGTTTCGCCACGTCCGCCACGCCGTTGTCGATCCGAGTGTGAAACCCGAGAATGATCGCTTCCGAAGCGGACGCCAGCAGCACATCGGACTCTGTGATTGTGCCGACGGCGCTGTGGATGATTTCCAGGGATACTTTGCTCGACTCGATTTTTTTCAGGGCGTCGACAATTGCTTCCACGGAGCCCTGGGTATCGGCCTTGACCACCACTCGCAGCACTTTGGTGCTCTCGGAGGCGAGGGTATCGAAGAGGTTTTCCAGCGTCACCTTCGGCCGGCGCTCCTTGTCTGTCTGTCGCGCCGTTTCCGCGCGTTGTTCGCCAAGCAGTCGGGCGTTCTTTTCGTTGTCAACCGCGCTGAACTCGAGGCCAGCTTCCGGGACCCCGTTCAAGCCGAGGAGCTTGACCGCCACCGACGGGCCGGCCTCTTTAAGGCGCTTGCCTTCTTCATTGATCAGGGCGCGGACCCGGCCCCAGTACTGCCCACAAATCACGATATCGCCCACCCGCAAAGTTCCCTTCCGCACCAAGACGGTCGCGGTCGGTCCGCCGGGCTCGAGTCCTGACTCGATGACGTTACCTTTGGCGCGGCGATTCGGATTGGCCTTCAGCTCGAGCAACTCGGCTTGGAGCACGAGCATCTCGAGCAATTTGTCGACGCCCTGTTTTGTCAACGCGGACACATCCACAAAGATAGTCTCGCCGCCCCAGTCGTCCGGAACCAAGCCCTTGTCCTGCAACTGCTGTCGGACACGCATGGGATTGGCGTTGGGGTGATCGCATTTATTGACCGCGACGATGATCGGCACCTTCGCGGCCTGCGCGTGGCTGAGGGCCTCGAGCGTTTGCGGCATGACGCCATCGTTAGCGGCCACAACCAACACGACAATGTCCGTCACGTTGGCGCCGCGGGCCCGCATCGAACTGAAGGCGGCGTGGCCTGGCGTATCCAGAAAGGTGATTTGCTGCAACTCACCGGGCCGCTCCGGGTGCGGGATGGAAATCGTGTAAGCGCCAATGTGCTGAGTGATGCCACCGGCTTCACCGGCCGCAACGTTCGACTTCCGAATGACGTCCAAGAGGGTGGTCTTGCCGTGATCAACGTGCCCCATGATCGTCACTACCGGGGCCCGTTGTTCCAAGTCCTCCGGCTTGTCGTCGACATCCAGTTCGACCTTCTTGACCGGGGCGTGCACGACGCCGCCGCCCCGCTCGCGCTTTTCGACTTCGAACCGATAACCGTACTTGGCGCAAAGGCGCTGGGCGACCGACTCATCGATGGCTTGATTGACGCTGGCAAACACGTTCAACTGCATCAAATCCGCAATCAGTTGGAACGGCTTCTTTTTGAGCTGCTCGGCTAGATCACGAACGATGATCGGGGGTTTGAGCGTGATCAATTCGCCCGTGGCCGGCGGGATAAACTTCGGTTCCGCGGGAGCGGGCGCCTTGCCGGGCTCAGACCGCGGCGGGAATCCGCCCGGGCGCGCACCCGGAGGCGGCTGCCGCAATGCGGGTGATTGGGGTCCTCGTCCGTCGCGGCCTTCGATTCTGCCGCGGAAATCCGGTCTTCCAACGGGCGGCCGGGCGGGAGCGGGCGGCTGCTTGGGAGGCGCCGGGCGTTCGGGAGCGCGTGCCGCGGGACGAGTCGGCAATTTAATGAATCCCACTTTATCACCAATGCGAGGCAAGGCAGGGGCGGGCGGAGGTTCAGGAGCGGTTGGCGTGGGCGCGGGGGCAGGAGTCTCCGCGGCAGGTGCCGGGCTCTCCACCTCCGGTTCAGGCTGTGGTTGGACAGTTTCGGGCTTGACCTCCGCGACCGGTTCAGTCTCGGCGGCCACGGGAGCTGCCTCCACCCGGGGCAGCGGCTCAGTTGGGACGATTTCGGGGGCCGGGGCCGGCACGGGTTCCGTGGGCACAACCGGGACTTCCGCGACGGACTCTGGAGCGGCCGGAGGTGCTAAGGGAGGAGGTGGCGCAACGGGAGCGGGCGGCGGCGCCGTGATTAGAATCGGTTCGCTTGGCGGGACCGGGGCTGGTGCGACTGGGGCGGCTGGGACGCCACCCAGCTCGTTTTCGAGGTACTCAGCGGTAATTTTGTCGAGCGAACTAGACGGAACCTTGGCGGCGGATATGCCCAAAGCTCTCGCCTTGGCAAGGACTTCCTTGCTTTCGATTCCGAGCTTTTTTGCAATGTCGTAAATACGAACGGGCATAACTGTTCCACCAACTCTGCCAAAGGGTCTTCATGCTCATCACATGTTGACGTTGGCCCTGTCTTTCATAAGTTCTACGCGACCGAAGTTTCCCCAACCTTCAAGGTCCTACGCGCCGCTTCGGCTTTGACGGCATCGATAATAGCGGCGGCTTGTTCGGCCAGCTGCGGAATTTCGGCGAGGTCACTGACCTCGGCTTGCAGCAAGTCTTCCAAGCTTTTTAAGCCGTGATGAACGAGCACATCGGCCTGTTCCCGGGTGATGCCTGGAATAGCGGCGACTGCATCCACGGCTTGGGCGACTTTTTGTTCGAATCCCATTGTTACCACCGGCTCGTGTTCGATGTCCACGTGCCAGCCAGTCAATTTCGAGGTCAAGCGGGCATTTTGGCCGCGCTTGCCGATGGCCAGCGATAACTGGTCTTCGCTCACCAGGATTTTCACCCGGCGATTCGCTTCGTCAATCTCGAATGCCTTCAATTTTGCCGGGGCCAATGCATTCGTGATGTAAGTCTTAATATTAGGGTCCCACTTGATTATGTCCACCTTCTCGTTATTCAGTTCGCGGACAATATTCTTGACCCTCTGTCCCCGCAGCCCGACGCAAGCTCCAACCGGGTCCACTTTGTCATCCCGCGAATAGACCGCCAATTTGGTCCGGAAGCCAGGCTCGCGGGCTATGCCTTTGACTTCGATCGTTCCATCGCTGATCTCGGACACTTCCAATTGGAAGAGTTTGACGACAAACTGTGGGTCAGCGCGGGAAAGAATAATCTCCGGGCCGTGCGCGGTGTTTTCGACGGCTTTAACGTAACAGCGAAGTCTTTCCCCGACTTGGTATTCTTCGGTCGGCACCCGCTCGCGATTGGGCAAAAGCGCTTCGTACTTCCCAAGGTCCACCGTCACGTCTGACCGTTCAAAGCGGCGGACGGTGCCGCTGACGATATCTCCAGCCCGGTCTTTGAACTCGGCGTAAATCAGTTCCTTCTCGGCCCGGCGAATATGCTGCATCAAAGCTTGCTTGGCATTTTGGGACGCGATCCGCCCAAAGTTGGCCGGAGTCACTTCCACCTCGACTTCATCCCCCAACTGGGCATCCGCTTTGATGCGCCGGGCATCGAAGACGGAGATTTGGTCATGTTTCGAGGTGACTTTTTCCGAGACGACCAGTTTAGCGAACGCCTTGATGTCTCCGTTTTTAGGATCGATGGCGCAACGTAATTCCCGGGCCGGGCCGACCGCCTTTTTCGCGGCTGATAGCAACGCCTCTTCAACGGCCGCGATCAAGACTTCCTTGCGGATGCCTTTCTCCCGCTCCCAGAATTCGATGACAGCTAAAAACTCGGCGTTCATAAGTCTTTGTTCCCCATTAGGGGAATAAAAAAGTCGGCAGAAACATCTCCGACTTAGTCTCGCTGGCAACCCAGCAATAGGATCTTAACTGCTACCGAAGATAAGTTCCGTGCCGAAACACGTCAAGCCAAGAAATCCGAAGCGGCCGTTGCGCACGCGACCTTGGAGCATGAGGCGGGCTTGACCAGAAGTACTTGATTCCTTAGGTTCTTCGCATGCCGCATTCCTCAGGCGCGAAGAAAAACCGTCGAAAAGCCATTCTCCTCGGAGTGGGACTCGATTCCGACGGCCACAAACGGGTTACGACCGGACCCAACTTTGCCTTGGTTGGCGGAAGCCAGGAGACGCATGAGATCATGACCGAAAAGGCCATTAAGATTAACGAAAAGCTGGCTTCGAAAGGGAAGGCGCTGGAAGACGTCAGCCGCGAGGAATTTGATGACGTCGCCCATTCCGTTGGATTGACCCGGCACGAACCGGACCGCAATTGAGGCGCGGGTGGCGGTCCGAACGGTCTTCTCAGGTATGCCAGTCCCAGTTCCTTACGATCCTTATCTTTTCCTTGCTCTTTTTGCCGTGGCGGCGATCGGTTTCGCGGTCACACCCTTAATCCTGGCACGGCTCTGGGCGGCCTGGTTTTCGCCGCGCAAGCCTGGCCAAGAAAAGAACGCCATTTATGAGTGCGGGCTGGAATCGAAAGGCGATGCCTGGGTCCAGTTTAAATCCGAGTACTATCTCTATGGCATTGTTTTTCTGATCTTTGATGTCGAGACCATCTTCCTGCTCCCTTTCGCCGCTGCTTTCACCGGGTTGTCGCTCGGTGGTTTTTTGGCCATGATGTTGTTTTTGCTTTTGTTGGTCGAAGGCTTGGTTTGGGCGTGGAAGAAGGGCATTCTAAATTGGAAGTAGCCTTGGGCCGCGACATCAGACGTAGGCTAAGAACCCTGGCGGGCCGACTATGGACGAAGGACTGCGCAACGAACTAAGCAAGCACGGGATCGTCACGACGACCCTGGAAGAGGTCTTTAATTGGGGGCGGAAGAATTCGGTTTGGCCGCTTTCTTTTGGACTGGCCTGTTGCGCAATCGAGATGATTGCCGCTTCCATGGCCCGCTTCGATCTGGCTCGGTTTGGCGCGGAAGTTTTCCGACCTTCACCTCGGCAAGCGGACCTGATGATCGTGGCCGGAACGGTGACGAAGAAGATGGCGCCGCAGGTGGTCCGGTTGTACAACCAAATGCCCGAGCCAAAGTATGTCATCGCGATGGGCGCCTGTGCCATTTCGGGCGGGCCCTTTAAGCAGGGCTACAACGTTTTGAAAGGGATTGACCGCTACATTCCGGTGGACGTTCACATTCCCGGATGTCCTCCGCGTCCGGAAGCCCTCATCCACGCCTTCATGACTCTGCAAAAGCAGATTGACCAGCAGAAGCTGGTCGGGCCGAATCGGGCCCGGCACTTTGACGCCGAAGTGCCGAGCGAATATCCCGTTCCTCAATTCGGGGCCCATGATTTGGAGCCGCCCAGCAATCCGACGTTGTGGCGGCCGCCCCTCTTGGTTCGCGAGTGAGCATTTGAGCTGTGGAAACGCTGGAACAAATCCAACAGAGAATCGAAGCGGCTGTGCCCGGGGCGCGGCTGGAGATCGTCCCGAACGATTCCCCGTCCGGTCAGCGGTCGTTGCTGGTCGATTGCGGCCATGCTTTGCCCGTGGCCGCTTTCTTGCAGACCGATCCGCTGCTGCGGTTCGATTATGTCTCCAACGTTACCGGCATTGATTGGCCAGATCTGGTTCTGAAAGAGAAGGTTCGAGTCAGGAAGCTCATTGATGGGGCCGAGAAGGAGGTCGAGGAAACGGTCGAACGCACACGCCCCGGGTACCTCGAGGCGGTTTATCATCTGTTCTCGATGGCCTTGAAACATGGGCCGCTCATCGTGCGACTCCGGACGGTGGACCGGGGCCACCAAAACCACTTGCCCTCCCTGACGCCGCTCTGGCGCGGGGCGGAGTTCCAGGAACGCGAGGTCTACGACCTGTTCGGCATCGTTTTCGATGGGCATCCGGACCTGCGGCGGATTCTATTATGGGACGGATTCCAGGATCACCCGATGCGCAAGGACTACACCGAGCCGGATGATTACGAATGGGAGCCGACGGCGCACGATGAGGTGCTGGCCAGGGCCAAGCAACACCGGCCGACGGAGGCGAAGGCATGATCAGCCCATCGGACGAGATGGCTCTCTCGCCGCAACCGCCCAGCACCCGGATTGTGCCGTCGCCGAACGGCCAGGGGCACGGCGATCTGCTGGAAGTATCGATGGGCCCGCAACACCCCTCGACCCATGGCGTGTTTCGCATGGACGTCGTGCTCGACGGCGAGCGGGTGGTGAAACTCAAACCGGTCTTCGGCTACTTACACCGGAATCACGAGAAAATCGCCGAGACGG
This sequence comes from Verrucomicrobiota bacterium, assembly GCA_046346765.1. Classification (GTDB taxonomy): domain Bacteria; phylum Verrucomicrobiota; class Verrucomicrobiia; order Limisphaerales; family SIBE01; genus JAXMHN01. The sequence continues at coordinate 83,628 of JAXMHN010000009.1, forward strand.
TCACGTATCTCGCTTCCATGCCTTATACGGACCGGCTCGATTACTTTTGTTCTTTGACGAACAACTGGGCTTACGCCTTGAGCGTGGAAAAGCTCGCTGGTCTCCAAGTGCCGGAACGAGCGGAATACATTCGGGTGATTACCGCGGAGATGACCCGGTTGCTGAACCATTCTTGTTTGATCGGCTTTCTCCTCCAAGACATGGGCGCTTCCGGGACCCCGCTTATGTATGCGTTCCGCGAACGGGAGAAGATTCTTGATTTATTCGAAGCGCTTACCGGCGCGCGCATGATGTGCAATTACATGCGGTTTGGCGGATGCCGTTGTGAGTTGCCGCCCGGGTGGTTGGAGGAAGTGAAACGGCTTGTGGCCCAATTCCCGACGTTCCTGGACGAATTTGAGCGGCTCCTGGCAGAAAACGAGATTCTGATGGCTCGGACTCAACACGTGGGCGTCCTCTCCCGTGACCTGGCGGTGAACGCCAGCATGACCGGGCCAATGTTGCGGGCATCGGGCGTTAACTACGACATTCGGAAGGTGGACCGCTACGGCATCTACGACCGGTTTGAGTTTCGGGTCCCCCTCGGCGACCACGGAGATGTTTATGACCGGTATATGGTCCGGCTGTTGGAGATGCGCGAATCGCTTAAGATTCTGGAAGCGGCCTTACGGGACATTCCGGCCGGGCCAATCATCGATCCCAAAGCGAAGATTCGGGGATTTCGGCCGAAAGCGGGTGAGGCTTATGGGCGGATCGAAGGGCCCAAGGGGGAGCTGGGTTTCTATCTAATCAGCGATGGGACGGCCAACCCGTATCGGTATCGGGTGCGTCCGCCGAGCTTGATCAATCTGACGGTGCTGGAAGATTTGTGTGTGGGTCACACGGTTGCGGACGTGGTTGTGATCCTGGGCAGCGTCGACATCGTGCTCGGTGAAGTGGATCGATAAAGCAATATGTTAGGCGAAGGCATCATCAAAGGCATGGCCGAGACGGCCCGCAACTTCATCACCAGCTATACCAGCGAGGAGCGGCTCGTGACCGTCCAATATCCGGAGGAACGCCTCGCGCCGAAGGAAGCGGCCCGCAATTTCCCCTTCCTCGTCTTTGACGGTGATGATCCCCAAAAAGGGCTGCGCTGCGTGGCCTGCCAGATTTGTGAGAAGGAATGCCCGCCGCAGTGCATTTATATTGAGAAAGACACCGCCAAGAAGCCCGATTACATCGGCAAACTGCAGTTTCAACCGCGTGTTTTCGATATCGACACGGCCGTCTGCATGAGCTGCCAGATCTGTGTCGAGGTCTGCCCATTCGACGCCATTAAAATGGACACGCAATTCGAACTGAGCACGACCGATCGATTCCACGGCTTGCTTCTCAATAAACGCGATCTCTCCAAGTCGAACGTTTACTACCATAAGATCCACCCTGACCGAGGCTGGCGAGGTCGATGATCGCCTGCAGAGAAGGCCAAGGCCGAAGCCAAAGCCAAGGCTGATGCAGAGGCTAAAGCCAAAGCGGCCGCTGCTGCCGCTGCGGCCAAACCCGCCGCGCCCGCGGGGACTGCTGCGGCCGCTGCGCCGGCTCCCGCCTGCGGCTGCGCCGGCTTCGTCACTCAGCCTGCTCCTGCGGCCGTGGGTGTCGGCGCTAAATAGAACTATTCGACTTCGCCATCGCGCCCGGCCGGCCGGGTGCGAGGCTCTCTTCTGGTGATTCCTGCCGGGGCGCGGCCCGTGCGCTCGGGGAGCGGGAGCGCCGGCGTGCTGGAAACCTGTGGTGAAGCTTGATTTTCGTTGGCGCTCGCCCCACTCTCCCCGCCGAACGCGACGCGTCACGTGGGCGTGACTGGACCATGACCGAACCATTGGAACAGATACTTGTTTTCCTGAAGCATTGGATCGTGAGCTTGCTTCCCGCGGCCGGCCAGCCTATCGGGTCAGCGGCGCTCTCGGTCCTGCCGATCATGGCGGTCTTTCCTTTGCTATTCGCCATCACCACCATTCTGGAGCGAAAAGGCCTTGGCCGAATGCAGAACCGGCTTGGGCCGAATCGAGTGGGGCCGTATGGGTTTCTGCAGCCGATTGCCGACGGGATCAAGTCGTTGACCAAGGAGGACATCGTGCCGCGAGCGGCGGATCAGTGGGTCCACTTTTTGGCGCCGGTGGTCTTGGTCATCCCGGTATTTTTGGCCTTCTCGGTTGTGCCTTATGGCAAATACCTCATCCCGATCGACCTCGATGCGGGCGTCCTTTTCTTTTTCGCGGTCGGTTCGGCGACGGAGATGGCGGTGTTTATGGCGGGATGGTCCAGTCGCAACAAATATTCGCTCTTTGGCGCGATGCGAGCGATTGCCCAAATGATCAGCTACGAGATTCCGTTGATGCTGTCGGCGGTGCCGGTGCTGATGATGGTGGGATCACTCTCGACGGTCAAGATTGTGGAGGCGCAAAGCGACTACACCAACTGGTGGCCGCATTGGTATGTGCTGACGCCCTGGGGCTTTGTCGGGTTTGTGCTTTTTCTGATCGCGGCGACGGCCGAGGCGAACCGGTCTCCTTTCGACATTCCGGAGGGTGAATCGGAGATTGTGGCGGGGTATTTCCTGGAGTATTCCGGGTTCAAATTTGCGCTCTTTTTTCTGGGGGAATATTTGGGGATGTTTGCGACGAGCGCTCTGGGAATCACGCTTTTTCTGGGAGGATGGACGGCGCCGTTGTCGTTTCTGAGTTGGATACCGTCGTATGGGTGGTTCTTTGCGAAGCTGGTCGGGTTGATCTGTTTATTTATTTGGGTGCGGGGGACGCTGCCGCGGTTGCGGATGGATCAGTTGATGAACTTCGCCTGGAAATTCATGCTTCCCATGGCCCTGATCAACATCGCCGTGGCTGGGTGCTGGCATTTTATGGCCCCAGGCTGGCAACGTTGGCTCGTCACCGCCCTGATGATCTTGACGCCCTACGTCTTGCTCGGCCGGTCCCTCGCTACCGGCAAGAACCTGGGCCGCCGGCGCTATCGCTTTGCCGAGTAAATCCCTGGACATGTCTATTCTGTTTACCGCCATCGCCGCGTTCACTCTGGTGAGCGCCGTCGCTGCCATGGCGATGCGCAGTCTGATTCACTGCGCGCTCTGTGCCGCCCTCACTTTTGCCGGCTTGGCCGCCCTCTTCCTCCACTTGGGAGCCCAGTTCGTCGGCTTCGCTCAAATCCTTGTTTATGTCGGAGCGGTCGCGATTTTAATCGTCTTTGCCATTCTGCTGACGCGGGGAAGTGAACCATCGGCGCAGCCGATTTTGTCGGGCTCGGCGTGGGGTGGGTTCGCGGTGGCCGGGGCGGTCGGGACCAGTTTGATCGTTGCAGCGGTTCGCTCCCCGGCGGGGGCCATCGGGCCGCATGCGCCGCCGGAGATTGGAGACGCGATGGCAGTGCGGCAGATCGGCACGCAACTGATGACCGAATATGTGCTTCCCCTGGAAATCCTCGCATTGCTGCTGACGGCCGCCACGATCGGCGCAGTCATCATTGCGATGGAAGAGAAAGGACCCAACTCATGACGCCGCTGCTGGGCTGTCTGCTGGTTTCAACCCTTCTCTTTTCCATTGGTCTGGCCGGAGCCCTGACGCGCCGCAATGCCATCATTGTTTTGCTTGGCATCGAATTGATGCTGAACGCGGCCAACGTTAACTTCATTGCCTTCTGGCGTTGGGGCGGGCACCCGGAAGTTCTTTCCGGGGTGATGTTTGTCATCTTCGGCATTGCGGTCGCGGCGGCCGAGGCAGCCGTCGGCCTGGCTCTGATCATCGCGATCCATCGTCATTACCGCACCACCAACCTGGACGAGGTCCGTTCGATGAAGGGATGAAGCCAACGCCACATGTGACCGAGGCAGGAAGGACGCGCCGATGCTGAGGATGCTCTGGCTCATTCCGGCCTTGCCGTTGCTGGCGGCGGGATTGACGGCGCTGCTGCCGCAGCGGCAACGGTCGCTTTCGGCCGGCTTGGCAATCGGCTCGCTGGTGCTGGCCTTTTTTGGGGCCGGCGCTGCCTTTTTGACCACGCTCGGCGCCCCCGAGGCTGCCCGGCAAGTGGTGAACTTCACCTGGATCGATTTGGGCGCGCATCTGCTTCGTTTGGGCTGGATCCTCGACCCCCTCACCGCGGTCATGCTTGTGATGGTGACGTTCGTCGGTTCGCTCATTTTCATCTACAGCGCGGGCTACATGGCCCACGACCCCAACTTCACCCGGTTCTTTTGCTTCTTGTCGTTGTTTGCGGCCGCGATGCTGGGCCTGGTCATCGCCAACAGCCTCTTGCTCCTGTTCATTTCCTGGGAACTCGTCGGGGTCGCTTCCTACTTATTGATCGGTTTTTGGTATGAAAAGCCGAGCGCGGCGGCGGCCGCTAAAAAGGCCTTTATCACCACGCGCATTGGGGACATTGGCTTTCTCCTTGGGATTGTCTGGCTCTACGCGGAGACGGGCACTCTTCTTTTTTACGACAATGGCAACGGTTGCCTGGAACAGTCGGCGCTAACGCGCCTGGTCGCCCAGACCACCACCTTGGGCCTGGCCGCCTCCACCGGCATTGGCTTGCTGATCTTCTGCGGGGCCATCGGCAAGTCCGGTCAGGTGCCCCTGCACGTCTGGCTGCCAGATGCGATGGAAGGCCCAACGCCGGTAAGCGCCCTGATCCATGCCGCCACGATGGTGGCCGCTGGCGTTTTCCTGGTGGCGCGAGTTTATCCGTTGATGAGCGGACAGCCAGTGGTCGAATTGGGCCACGCGCCCCACTCGGCGGCGTTGACCGTGGTGACCTGGGTGGGCGTCATCACGGCCGTATTTGCCGCCTGTGTCGCGGTGGCTCAAAACGACATCAAGCGTATCCTGGCTTATTCGACCGTCTCCCAGCTTGGCTACATGATGATGGGCTTGGGCACCGGTGGAGTCGCCGTGGGCATATTCCATTTGATCACCCACGCATTCTTCAAGGCATTGCTCTTCCTCGGGGCCGGTTCGGTCATTCACGGGTCGCACGAAGAACAGGACATCCGGCGCATGGGCGGGCTGAAGCGGTTTATGCCGGTGACTTTCGCCACCTACGCAGTCGGGATGATGGCATTGGCGGGCGTGCCGGTGTTTTTCTCCGGGTTTTGGAGCAAGGACGAGATTCTGCATGCGGCTCACAATTGGCCGAGCTCGCGGTGGCCCTTTTACCTCGGCCTGTTCGGCGCCTTGCTGACAGCGTTCTACATGACCCGCCAGGTGTGCTACGTCTTCTTCGGCACTCCACGCCACGCGACCTCGGTTCACGGCCACGCGAAGGCTCATGAGCCGCATGAAAGTCCCACCGTCATGACCGCGCCGCTCATCATCCTGGCGGTATGTGCGTTGCTTCTGGGATGGGTCGGAACGCCGGCCTGGCCTTGGTTCCAGAATTACCTGTCCGGTCGGCCAGCGGCATTCCATTTCGGCCATCTGTTTCATGCCGACACCCTCGCGATCATGACCTGTTCCATGGCGGTGGTCGCTCTGGGGATTGGTCTGGGATGGTGGTTTTATGGGCGTACCCCAATCAGGTCGGCTGAGGCAAAAGACCCGCTTGAGTTGCTCCAGCCCGGCTTGTTCGGCGTGTTGCAGCAAAAGCTGCTCGTCGATGAGCTTTACGAGGCAAGCGTCATCCGCTGGAACGCGGCCGCCGCGCGGATGAGTGACTGGTTGGATCGGATGGTTTGGAATGGCGTTGTGCAACTCGTCGCCCTTGCGGTCCTGGGCTTGGCGTGGCTCGACCGTTTTGTGGACGAGTACGTGGTGAACCTGGGCTTTGATCGGGGCTGTGCTGGCTTGCGGGACTGTGGGCGGTTCCTTTCCCGGTGGCAACGCGGGGATGTGCAGTTTTACCTGCGCGCCATTGGGGTGGCCTTGACTGTCCTGGTGCTGGTGCTGACGTGGGGGTGTCGCCCATGATCTTGACCGCCATTACGCTCCTGCCGTTTCTGGCCGGATTAGTCCTGTTGGGGCTATCGGCCCCCTCGCAACGTGGCTTGGCGCGCCGGATCAGCCTCGCCGCCAGCTGCGCCACGCTCGCGCTGGCGGTGGTTCTTTGGGGCCGGTTTGATCCCACCTCCGGTGGGATTCAATTGGTCGAAGGTCCCTACAACTGGATTCCTTCCTTAGGAGTGCAGTACGTCCTGGGGGTGGACGGCCTCGGGCTCTTGATGGTGCTCCTGACGGCCTTGATTGTTCCGATGGCGCTCCTTGCATCCTGGAAAGTTGAGCAGCAGACCTCGCTCTACCTCGCGCTCGTTCTTTTCCTCCAGACAGGTCTTTTTGGCACCTTCACGGCGTTAAACTTCTTCCACTGGTTTCTTTACTGGGAACTGAGTCTGGTGCCGGCCTTTTTCCTGGTGCGTTTGTGGGGAGGGCCGCAACGGACGGCCGCGGCGACTCAGTTCTTCGTTTATACCATGGTTGGCAGCATCGCGATGCTCTTGGCCTTCCTGGCTCTTTACCTCGCAACCGGCACCTTTGATTTTGTGCGTCTGGCCGAGCTGGGGCGGGCGGGCCAAATCGGGCCGGCCTTGGCGGCCAAGTTGAGTTGGCCGCACTTGGGCGGGACGGAGCTTTCCTTGCTCGTGTTTAGCGGAGTGCTGCTTGGGCTGGCGGTCAAAGTGCCTTTGGTGCCTTTTCATACCTGGCTGCCGGTGGCCTACACAGAGGCGCCGAGCGCCACGACCATGTTGTTGACGGGCTTGATGTCCAAAATGGGGGTGTACGGGTTCGTCAGGATTTTGCTGCCGATCTTTCCGGAACAGACGCGGCAGGTTCTGACCCCGCTGTTATGGCTGGCGGTGCTGACCATCGTTCTCTCGGCTCTGGCGGCCTTTGCCCAACGCGACCTGAAGCGGATCCTGGCTTATTCTTCGATCAACCACCTGGGTTATTGCATGCTTGGGTTGTTTGCCGCCATGCGGCTGACTGGCCAAGAAGGCGCGGTTGCGGAGGCCCGAGTTGCCGCGCTGAACGGAGTCTTCCTCCAGATGTTCAATCACGGTCTGACCGCTGCATGCCTGTTCGGTTTCGTCGGCTTCCTCGAGCGCCGTTCCGGCGGCTTGCGCGGTTTGAATGATTTCGGAGGCTTGCGGCGAATCGCGCCGGTCTTCTGCGGCTTGATGGGGATTGCGTTGTTTTCTTCGCTGGGGCTGCCCGGGTTGAATGGGTTTGTGGGTGAGTTCCTGATCTTCCGAGGGGTCTTTCCGCTGGCGACCTGGGCGGCGGCGTTGGCGACGCTCGGATTGCTGGTCACGGCGGTCTTCGTCCTGACGACCTTGCAACGGGTTTTTCACGGCCCTTTGAATGAACGGTGGGCGGCGATGCCGGATCTGTCTTGGGCGGAGCGGATGATCATGGCGCCGGCGATTGCTTTGATGTTTCTGCTCGGCATTTACCCGCAGGTAGTGATTGGGATCTTTAACCGGACGGCGGTTCAGTTGCTCGAGCAGTTCAAGGTTTGACCTCCAGGCGCCATGGACGATTACCAACAGCAAGGCAACTCCCTGGCGCGGTTAGGCGCCGGATTCGGGCGCGTCGTTCCCGGGCGGAACGCGCCCTCGACGGGATATCCGCTGAGACGAACTCAACCATGTTAGCCTGGACTGTTTACAGTTCATTTATCGGTGTCGCGGTCCTGCTGTTTTTGCCGCGGGACAACGCTGGTCTGGCGCGGGCGGTGGCGCTGGCGACGGCGTTGGTTGGATTGGTCCTGAGCGTGGCCGGCGCCTTGACCCTGGGGTCCGCCGTGAGCGTGGTCTGCAAGGTTCCCTGGATCGAATCGCTCGGCGTTTCCTATCATCTGGCGGTCGACGGGATCAGCCTGACGCTGTTGTTGCTGACGGGAATTGCGGCCGTGGCCGGCATTTTGTTTTCCTGGAACATCGCGCATCGAGCGAAGGAGTTCTTTGCCTTTTATCTGGCGCTGATTGGGGGAGTGTATGGGGTCTTTTTGAGTTTCGATCTCTTCCTGCTTTTTGTCTTTTATGAACTGGCGATCATCCCCAAGTACTTTCTGATTGCGATTTGGGGATCCACCAATCGGAGCTATGGCGCGATGAAGCTAGCGCTTTATTCATTCGTGGGCAGCGCCATGGTGTTGATCGGGATTATTGCCGCCTTTGTTGTGGCGGGTGGCCATACCATGGATTTGGCCGAGTTGGCCCGGTTTCCATTTCCGGAGCGTTTCCAGTATTGGGCCTTTCCGCTGGTCTTCATCGGTTTTGCCGTCCTGGCTGGTTTATGGCCATTTCATACCTGGGCGCCGACCGGCCATGTGGCGGCGCCCACGGCGGCGTCAATGTTGCTGGCGGGAGTGGTGATGAAGCTGGGTGCATACGGCTCGTTGCGGGTGGCCATGACGCTGTTTCCGCTCGGACTGAAAGCTTGGCATACGGAAGTGGCGCTGCTGGCCGTGATCGGGATTGTTTACGGGGCCCTGGTCGCGCTGGTGCAGAAGGATTTCAAGTTCGTCATTGGCTATTCGAGCGTCAGCCATATGGGTTTTGTCATTCTCGGCTTGTGCACGTTGAATGCGATCGGGTTGAGCGGAGCTGTCCTGCAGATGTTCTCCCATGGCATCATCGCCGGGCTGTTGTTCGGCGTGGTTGGCCGGATGGTTTACGACCGAACCCACACCCGCGACTTGAATGCGCTCGAAGGCATGCAGCTGGCCAAGGTCCTGCCGTTCGCTGCGGTTACCTTTGTGCTGGCGAGCGTCGCTTCCATGGGGTTGCCCGGCTTCAGCGGCTTCGTCGCCGAGCTGCAGGTTTTGATCGGGGCCTGGCACGCCTTTCCCAAACTGGCCATCGTCGCCGGCGTCGGCATTTTAATCGGGGTCGCTTACACCTTGCGGGCGCTGCAGAAAGCTTTTTTTGGCGACCAGTCCGCCCATCTGTCGGATGCGACCCAGGACCATCGCCATTTGGCCCGCATCACCCTCCCGGAACGGGCCGGCGGCTTGGTCTTGCTCGCGACCAGCCTGGCGATTGGCCTCTATCCGCGCATCCTCCTGGATCTGATTGTGCCCAGCTTCGGCGGTCCTCTCTTCGAGGGCATGCGAAAGGCAGGGATTCTCTAATGGCATTCGATTACCTCCAGATTTTCAAGCTGGCCGCGCCGGAAGCGATGGTCGTCCTGGCGGCTTTGGCCGTCCTGGCGGTTGACCTGTTGGTCCTGCGAGCGGAGAGCGTGGAGCAGCGGCTGACTTTCGGCGGAGTGATGGCCTGCTTTGGTTGCGTCGCGGCCTTCGTCTGGACCTGGAACGCGCACGGCAGCGAGCGCCTCTTGCATGGCATGCTGGTCACCGATGAGGTCACCCGCGTGGTCAAATTGGCCATTCTCACTTTGAGCGGGCTGACCATTCTGATCTCCCTCAACGCCAGGTTTACGAAGCACGTGGGTGAATACCTCGCTTTGATCTTGTTAGCGACGGTTGGCATGCTCTTCATGGTCAGTTCGGAAGAGTTGCTCACCCTTTTCGTCTCGCTCGAGCTGACGAGCTTGTCGCTCTACGTTCTGACCGCATTTCACAAGGAGTCGCTCGCCTCCGCGGAAGCGGCTCTGAAGTATTTTCTTTTTGGCGGGATGTCAGCCGCTTTCATGCTTTTCGGACTCAGCTTGGTTTACGGGCTGACCGGGTCGACCTACCTGAGGCCGATTGCCGAGGCGCTCCGAGGCCAGCCGCTGAGCCCATTGCTGATCGCGGCGCTCGTCATGATCGTGATTGGCTTCGGTTTTAAGGTCGCGGCGGCTCCATTCCATCTGTGGGCACCCGACGCTTATCAAGGTGCGCCCACGCCCAGTGCCGCCTTGATCGCGACCGGATCGAAGGTGGCCAGTTTTTTACTCTTTTCCCGAATTTTGATGGTTGGGTTTGCCGGGGCTGAGGGCAGGGGAGATTGGCTGCGCTTCACGTCCGGTTGGGTTCCCGCGCTTGCGTTGGTGGCGGCGTTTTCGATCGTCCTCGGCAACCTGGCTGCGATTGTGCAAAGCAACGTAAAGCGGCTGCTGGCCTATTCCGCGATTGCGCACGCGGGTTACGCCCTGTTGGCGGTGACGTCGAACAACCAGCAGGGAGTCGCTTCACTTGTCTATTACGTCATCACCTACGGCCTGACCGTTCTTGGGGCTTTCGGCGTGGTGCATGTGATCGAGCAGAGCCATGGGGACGCTTCCATCACCGGGTTTGCCGGCTTGTCGCGGCGATCTCCTTGGCTGTCATTTTGCATGCTCATCTTTCTCCTTTCATTGGCGGGCATTCCCCCGTTGGCCGGTTTCTTCGGCAAGTTCTACGTCTTTGCGGCGGCGTTGGGGGCGGGGAAAGATCTCGGCCTGCTCTGGTTGGTGATCCTGGCGTTGGCGATGAGCGCGGTCTCCCTCTACTATTATCTGCAGGTGTTGAAGCAGATCTACGTCGTCGAAGCTCCCGTCGACCGCTCGATCCGGGCGCCTTTGGCCAGTCAGCTGGCGATTGGAGCGCTGGCGCTGGCCGTCATCATTTTCGGCTGTGTCCCGGATCTGCTGCTCGGCAAGCTCGTGGAAGCGGCCAGCCATTGACCGGGGAGCGGTTTGGCCGGCTCGCGGCGGATCTATCCGAGCTGTCTGGAGCTGGAGTTACAACGCCTTCTCGTCCTGTTCGTCCGTCCGGATCCGATAGGCGCGCTCCATTTCCGAGACGAAGACTTTGCCGTCGCCGATTTTGCCTGTCTTGGCGGCTTTGATGATGGCTTCAACCGCGGCGGGAACGCTGGCATCGGGCAGGACGATCTCGAGTTTGACCTTGGGCAGGAAGTCGACAGTGTATTCACTGCCGCGATAGATTTCGGTGTGGCCCTTTTGCCGGCCGAAGCCTTTGACTTCGGAGACGGTCATGCCCTCGACCCCCACTTCGGTCAGGGCGTCTTTGACTTCATTCAGTTTGAAAGGTTTGATGATGGCTTCGATCTTTTTCATGGTCGCGCGATGTTAATCGTTATAAGCCTGCTCTCCATGCTGGCTGAGGTCCAGCCCCTGATCTTCCTCCTCCTCGTCCACTCGTAATGGCACGAGCGTATTCACGAGCTTCAAAATAACGAATGTCCCCACTCCCGCCAACAGCATCGTCAAGATCACCCCTTTGATCTGGTTCCAGAGCTGGCTGCCACTCCCGGCCAAGGACATGGTCACGCCGCCCACCTTGAAACTGGAAACGATCAGCGGGTTCACTTCCGCGCTGGCGAAGATGCCGCACATCAGCATGCCAATGGTGCTGCCGGCTCCATGCACTCCGAAAACGTCCAGCGAATCGTCATACCCAAACGCCGCCTTCAACTTCGTCACCGCCAGGTAACATAGGTGCCCCGCGATCAGCCCGATGATCGCCGCCGACGGGATGCTCACGAAGCCAGACGCGGGCGTAATCGTGGCCAGTCCTGCGACCATGCCAGAGGCGACTCCCAGAACGCTCGGCTTTCCTTTCAAATACCACTCGGTCCCACCCCAGCTGAGGGCGGCGGCCGCGGCTGAGAAATGCGTGGCCGCGAAGGCGCGAGTCGCTAATTCGTTCGACCCTAGTGCGCTGCCGGCGTTAAAGCCAAACCACCCCACCCACAGCAAGCCGGTGCCGATGAGGCTAAGCACGACGCTATGCGGCGGCATCGGCTCGTGTGGATAACCGGTCCGCCGCCCCAGCATCATCGCGCAGACGAGCGCCGAGATGCCCGAGCTGATGTGAACGACGGTCCCTCCGGCGAAATCCAGGACCGGGATCTTGCCTCCAGACGCCCAATTGAGCCACCCGCCTTTACCCCAGACCATGTGCGCCAGCGGAAAGTAAATGAAGGTAGCCCAGAGCAGCATGAACAGGACAAAAGCACCGAAGCGCATCCGCTCGGCAAATGCGCCACTGATCAACGCGGGCGTGATGATCGCGAACATCAGTTGGAAGAGCATGAAGCTCTGGTGGGGCACAGTCGCGGCGTAATCGGGGTTGGGTTGCGCGCCGACGCCGCGGAGCATGAAGTATTGGCCGGGATGGCCCCAAAAGGCGTTGCCCTCGCCGAAAGCCATGCTGTAGCCGTAGACCATCCACAACAGAGACATGAAACCCATCAGGAACATGCTGTGCATCATGGTCGCCAGCACGTTCTTGCTCCTCACTAACCCTCCGTAAAAGAGCGCCAGCCCTGGCGCTGTCATCATCAGCACCAGTGCCGAACTGGTCAACAACCAGGCATTGTCGCCGGCATTGATCGCTGATTGGGCTGATTCCAGCCGAGCCAACCGCTCTTCGACCGTGGCCGAGGTGGCCCCGTGAGCGACAAACGACAGGCCGGGTAAGCTCATGAACAGGAGCAGCCGGTAGAACCACGGCAGCTTACGAACCAGGGAGGGGTGAGTCATGCGTCGAACGCTCCCAAAATGACCTGCTCCTGTCAACTGGAGCATGGCCGCTGGCTGGGGAACGCGACATTTTTTTTTGAGTGGGCGGGCGAAGGGGGCGTAGCAAGGCATCAATTGTGCCGCTTTAAGTCAAAGCCGTTCCTGGTATTGTCCCACCTCCAAATAGGCGTGCTCACAATTCTGTAAATCGTTCGATATTAATTATTAATCCACGCATTTTGCCGTTTTCATCTTCCACCGGCACCTCGTTGGCGCCCGTTTTTTGGTTCGGAGCGGCCGCCGCGTGCGCCGCTTCCAGCCAGGTTCGGTTAGTCAAGCCGGACGGTGAATCGCCAGAAACGACGAGCCGAGACGGCTCGCGGCGGAGAGCGAGCCCGCCAACGAGCCGAAGCGCTCTTCCACTATTTCGACGTGAGCTCCAACTGGCGCGCTCGATAGAATCGATGAGGATATCTGGAGCTTTCTCGATCCAACACCGTGATTTTCCCGTTCGCGGCCGGGCCGAGCCCGCCTGTAGGCAGCGGCGCCCAGTTGACGAGATCAGAAGAAGCCACCACTTCGATGAGAAGATCGGAAGGGATGGTCAGGACTAGTTGGACGTCTCCGTTGCTCAGGACATTGACGCTCTGAAAGCGGATGCTGGGCGCGGGCGGTTCAGCTGCAACGCTGATCAAAACCGTGCCTTCGACGCTGTAGATCTGACCATCCCACGCCTTGTAAGTGAAAATATCGGAACCAACAAAGCCTGGCTTGGGCGTGTAAGTGAAGCGCGTGCCGAGTCCGGCGAGGCGTCCGTTCTTCGGGCCTTTCAGAATGGGGCAGCGGAGAAGGTCACCGTCGGAGTCCTGCACCGCAAGGTCGATCAGTTTGGCCTGGTTTTTGATGACGATCACTTCCTGGTTAGTGGCGACCGGCCGATGGTTGGCCGGTTCGACCGAGAGAGTGACGGTGCCGACATTGCTTTCCAGATCGCCGTCATCCACCCGGAATGTGAACCGGTCCGAGCCCACAAAATAAGGATTGGGCGAGTAAAGCACGGTTTGCCCCTTGCCGCTCAACTTCCCGTTCTTGGGCCGGGTGACGAGATGGTAATTCAGCGGATTCGATTCCGGGTCAGTCGCCTTGAAGGTGATGTTGGTCGGCGTGTTGACCAGAACTCTGACTGAGAAATCCTCGGCTGTTGGGGCGGTGTTCTGATCGGTCACTCGAATGCTGACTTTGGCGGGACGGCTCAAGTCTCGGCCGTCGGAGGCCTGGAAGGTGAAACTGTCGTTACCGAGGAAGCCGGGTGATGGCTGGTAAAGATAGTTGGTGCCGCTGCGGGTGAGCGTCCCGTTCGTCGGGGGCGCGACGATAGTGAAGGTGATGGCATCGCTATCGAGGTCGGTGGCGGCTAACTCGATCACGGCTGGTTGGTCCAGCTTGGTCACGACCGATCGGTCCTGAACTTCGGGCGGATTATTGACATCCAGCACCGTCAATTGAACCGTAGCCAGGCGGCCATCCTCCTTGCCGTCATTCGCTTTGTAGGTGAACGAGTCGCTGCCGCTGAAACCATTGGTCGGATAGTAGGTCGCCACTTTGGGATAGGGTCAAAGGGTGCCGTGCTTGGGAGCTGTCCACGACTGTAAAGGTCGGCTCGGTATCATCCGGATCCGGCGCATTGAAGTTGATGTTCTGCGTTGAGTTCTTGTTCAGAACGAAGCTTTGGTCTTCCGTCAAGGGAGCGTCGTTGACCGGTTTGGCGATAATGCTCACCCTCGGCCTGATTGGTTTCTCCGTGTCCATCAGTGATCGAATACTTGAATTGGTCTGTGCCGAAGAAGTTGGTGGCGGGGCGATATAGAAACACGCTCGGCGTCTTCCGGATCAGCTTTCCATTTTGCGGCTGGGTGAATTCGACGATGCTCAAGGGATCGCCATCCGGTTCCAGGTCATTGGCCAGCAAGTCGATCTCCGCCTCGGTATCTTCATCAATGACGAGATGGTCCGCCGCGGCCAAGGGCGGGTCATTGACCGGGGTGATTTCCACCGTGACGGTGCCGAGGGCGAAACCGCCCTGGCCGTTGCTGACCGTATAAGTAAAGGTGTCGGTGCCATTGGCGTCGCGTTTCGGCGTGTAAAGGAACGTGCCTTGGGGGGTCCGGACGAGTTTGCCTTTGCCCGGCTTGCTGAAGCCGGCGACGCTCAGGGCTCGGCCGGCCGGATCGGAGTCATTGGCCAGGAGATCGATCTCGACGGCTGTATCCTCCAGCGTTGGCGCCTGATCATGATTGGCCACGGGCCCGACGTAGCCTTGCCTTACCTCAAAGACCACACTCGTCTCCGCCTGGAGTCCACCAGGGTCGGCCGCTGTGAACCGAATGGTCTCCGCCCCTGTCCAGGCGCCGCTGGGGATTTGGACGGCGGCAATCCGATTGGTTGAGATGGTGATTTTCAGATCCTGGTAACCGGTCGCTTGCCACGTGATCTCCTCCGGCAGATTGTCGGGATCCTCCACGTACTGGTCCAATTCGATGGGAAAGAAGGTCCCACCCGGCGCCGTGATTTGGTCGAAAATCTTGCTGATCACCGGCGCTTGATTGACGTGTTCGGGCGCCGGGAAATAGCCGGTGTGCTGCGGATTGCGTTGGCGGCTGGGCCAGGGCATCTGGTCGGGGGCAAACGGCGTGTCGAGCTCCCACACGTAAAGGCTGCTGCGATTCTTACGGCTCGATTTTTCGCCGGGCGGCAGATAAGTGCGGTCCTGGACCGATGCGGCCACGATGTCCAACTTGCCGTTGTGATCCAGGTCGGTCAGGACGGCCGGCGCCGCTTTCAGCCAGGTGCCTCCCGACGATTCCATGAGCAGCGAGGGATAGGTTGCGCTTCCGCTCAAAACGATCGGCTTTCCCGCAGCGTTCCATGCCCTGACCGCTCCGGCCTTGGTCAAGTCGGCCGGGGTGGCCACCTGGGCCAGGTAACCAGGCGACGAAATGACAATATCCAGGCGTCGGTCACCGTCGACATCTCCGATTAATGCGCTGGAGCGAAAGGAGGTGTTGTTCTCGGCGATCACCGGCCAGCCATCCACTTCGAAACCGTTGCGCCGGATCAAGTGCAGCAAGCCGGATTTCCAGCTCGGCACACAAATCTCCAACTCCCCATCTCCGTCGACGTCCGCCACCGCGGGCGCGGCGGAAAAGGACTCCTCCACCAGCACGGGCCATCCCGGCAGCCGTTGGCCGGTATGATCGAACGCGTAGACGCCGCCGCGCTTGCCCCCGCTGATATCGAAAGCGGCGATGACGACCTCGTTGGTGCCGTCCTGGTCCAGATCAGCGACCACTGGCGAAGCGACAAAGGTGCCATAGGTGGCCGCTGACCAGAGCGGGCCAGCATCTTTGCTCAGTTTGAACGCCACGACCGTGTCGCAGCCCGAGACCGTGACGATTTCCAGGTCGGGCTCCCCGTCCAGATTGCCAACGGCCGGGAGGATGCGCGGCGCGTCCAGGTCCGCATCGCACGAGGGCACTTCCCATTTTCGGATCAGGCCGCCACGGGCGTTATAGACGACCAATTGGCGGTAATCGATGCCGCCCCGACTGACGGTGCCTTGCGAATACCCGATGACCTCCGGCTGGCCGTCGTGGTCCAGATCGGCGATGACTTTGCCCAATCCACCCGCTTCCAGATGAACGGGCCACTGACCTGGCGCGCTCGTTCCGTCAGGACGCAGCGCGAGTAATTGTCCGCCACTGCCGGCATCGACCAGGATTTCTTTCTGGCCATCGCCGAGGAGGTCGCCGATCGCTGGGATGTCGTTATAGGGAAAGCCGGCGTCGAGTTCTTTCGACCACATTTCGGTGCCGTCATGGCGATAAACCAGCAGCCGGGCGGGCCGACCGTCGCTGTTGCCGTGATCCAGTAGGACGATCTCTTCAAAGCCGTCGTTGTCCAGGTCAGCCACCGTGATGTCGCGCCAATCTTCCGGGGGGTACGTTCCCACAATCGGGATGGACTGAGGCCAGCCCGCTTTCAAATGGGCGGCCAGGTAAACCAGCCGCGTCGTGAACTCGGTCACGGCGCCGTCCTGGGCAGTGGCCGTCAGCTTCAGGGTATAAAATTGGTTGGACGACCAGGCTCGTGTCCCAGACCGCCAGGGTCGATTCGCGGATCGCGGCCGGTCCGGTGGTGGTCAGTTGGACGCCTTTGTCCGACCGGGAATCCGGATTCGGCCCGATTCCGTCTCTAGGCTTGACCAAGTGCGGCCTTCCCCGAAAACGGTGCCCTGGATGGACGGCGGTTCGCCCCAACGGCGGACATCGTTGTGGGTGGGGGAAGTGATATGGACGTTGCTGACTTGCACGGAAGCGCGTTCGACCGCGTTCCCCGGCGGCGTTGCGCGCGGTAGCCGGAACGTCAGAGGACCGTCGCTGAACGCGTGGGTGGCAAAGTTCTGAAAGAGAGGGCCGCTTGGGACGGGCTGGTCCGAGCTAAAGAAGGTCGTCCAGTTGGTCAGGTTGGCGCCTTGTCCATATTCGAGCGAGTAGCTGAAAACTCCTTGCCGGTGGCCGTTCCGGGTATGTCGATGTCGCCGTAGATCAGGTCGGGCAGTTGGAGCTTCACTTCGAACAGGCGCGCTGACCCGAACGGCGGAGGCAACATTGATGCGTCCCGTGCCGATATACTTGTCCGTGACAATAACATCGATCGAGTTGCGCAAAGTTGATCTTCTGATCCGGGGTGAATTCCGGATGATGGCTCAAGACCAGGGCCGCCATTCCTGACACATGCCCGGGGCGGCCATCGACGTGCCGCTGTAGGACCGTAGGCGTTGTTTGGCAGCGTCGAGTAAGTATTCTCGCCCGGCGCGGCCCATCCACGTAGGCCCCGAAATCTGAAAAGCGGGCCCGGCGATCCTGCGCGTCGGTCGCGCCCACCGCCACGACATGATCACACGCGGCCGGATAGAAGAGCGCGTCGGAATTGTTGTTGCCGGCGGCGGCGACGAAGAGGACGCCAGCGCGATAAGCTTCGGCAATGACGTCTTCGAGGGCGCGGCTTCGTTCGGTGTTGCCCCAACTGGCATTGATGATGCGGACGCCATTTTCAATGGCGTAGTGAATACCTCGAATCGCGGTGGCGACATCTCCGTTGCCGTTTTCATCGAACGCTTTAACGGCCATGAGGCTGACGTGCCAGCAAACGCCGGCCACTCCGATCCCGTTATTTGCCACGCTCCGAGTGTGCCGGCCACATGCGTGCCATGCCCGTGGTCATCGAGCGGGTCGCCGTCATCGCTCGTGAAGTCATATCATGCACGTCATCGATGAACCCGTTGCCATCGTCATCGATGCCGTTGCCGGCGATTTCACGCAGGTTAGACCAGATGTTCCTCCGCCAAATCGGATGATAATAGTCAATCCCCTCGACCCACCCGCCACCAGGATCTCCTTTTCCCCGTCCTGCAACTCACGCTTCCGGCGTGATATCCGCTCCGGCGCTGCCACATCCCCCTGGCCGACGTTGTGCACGACACTTCCCCAAAGCTGCGCGAAGTCAAAATCGTTCGGCGTCACCGACTCGCTGGCGTCCTCCGTCAGTTGCAGACGGTAGTCCAGTTCGGCGTAAAGCACGTCTGGATGCTGTCGCAGACGGACCAGCGCGCGCGCGATGTCCGCCTCGCCGTCCAATTGCACCACTGCCAAGTCCTCGAATGCTGACCTGCTGATCGCCCCGGCTTCTCCTTGGAGGGCGACCGCTCCCCGTGGCGCCCGGAACGGCTCAACTCTGCCCCCGAGCGATTGCGCCAGGCTTTGCCGACGGATCGCGGACGATTGGCGCTTGAACCGCACCAGGACCTCGCCGCGTCGGACGGCGACAGTTCCCCCGCCTGGAAGCGCATCATCTCGGAGGTCGCCGGTGGTGGGGCGTTTCATCTCCGTGTAGAGATGGCCTGGGTTCTTGCTCCCGGCCACCGAGGGAAGAGCGATTTGAGAAAAGGTGATCGGCCCGGCCAGCGTGAGGAGCAACGCCACCCAACACAAGCGCTGCCAACGTCTGTAAAACACTGTATCGATCACGCGGTGGCTCTAGTTTCGATCCGGGACTTCGTAAAATCAAGCTGCTCGATTAGGGCGTCTCTGACAGGCAGGTTTTGCGCCAAGTGCCATTCGCAGGCAGGCCGATGAGAACACGATCACGGCCTGAACTAAACCGGATGCCGATCGGGTCAGCATCGGGGTTTGATCGGGTCAGCATCGGGTTTGTTCCGAAGGAAGTCCGAACGGTTCGCCGATCAGCTGCGGCAGGCTCCGGGCACGTCTGCGGGACAACACACTCGCGTGCGGTCGGCCAAGAGGCAAGCTGTAGAGCATTCGGAGTGAGGTGTTTATAAAACATTGCCATTTGGCAATGCTTTTTCCTCTGTGGTCGGTTCTTCAACCGCTGGGGCTGCCGGCAGCTGCAGGGTAAAGGTGGCGCCGCGCCCTTTCCCTTCACTCGAAGCGAAGAGCGACCCGCTCATCTGTTTCGCCGCCAGGGCCCCGCTGTGCAGGCCAAAACCGTGGCCGTTGGTTTTGGTAGTGAAACCGTGTTGGAAGACCCGCGTCAGGTTTTGCGGTTCAATACCCGTCCCAGTGTCTCGGACCTGGATGGAAACCAGGTTGTTTTCGGCGGGTTGCACGCTGACGGTGATCAAGCGGGCTTCCGGTGGACAGTCGGCGACGGCGTCGCGGGCGTTACGGAACAGGTTGACCAGGATCTGGAGGACCTTGTGCTTATCGACCCGGACGCGGGGGACGGGCTCGAAATGTCGTTCCAGGTTGATGCCATGGCGGGTGAAACCGGACATTTGCAGCCGCAAAGCGTCTTCGATCACGTCGCTGATGGGCAAATCCTCCAGCGTCCCGCCGGCGCTGGCATAGCTTTGCTGCATGGCAACGATGTCGCGGATGTGTTCGACGCTCTTCATGAGCGATTGCATTTCGTGCAGCCAGACTTGCTCTTGTTCCTGGGCCGCGACCGACAAACGAGCCAGATAAGAGGGAATTAGCTTCCCCTTCGGATCGTGGGTGATGAATTCGCCTAAATGTTGCTCGTGGGCCTGGAGCAGATCGTTGATCCGGACGAGGTGGCGGGTGCTGGATTTGCCGACGCTCTCATTGAGGAGGTTGACCGAGACATTGATGCTGTTGAGAACGTTGCCGACATTGTGCAGGACCCCGGTGGCCACTTCGGCCATTCCCGCTTTGCGGGACGCCGTCACGAGCTGCGAGTGCACGTCGCGCAATTGCTGCTCGGCTCGTTCGCGCTCGGTGATTTCATGTTGAAGTTCGAGGACTTGCTCGGACAACCGGCGGGTGACGAACTGGATGGCGTCGGATTGCCGCTGGATATGGTGGAGCATGTGGTTGAACGCCCGGGCCAGCACACCCAACTCGGTGCCTTCTTCCTCCCGGGCTCGGACCGAATAGTCGTGGTTGTCGGCAATGAGATGAGCGGTCTTGGTCAGGCGCAGGATGGGATCGCTCACAAAGCGTTGCAGGCGGTGCGACAAGGTGATCGAGACGGCAATGCCCACCAGGGTCAAAAGGACGAGCAGCCAAGTCACCATCTTGAAGACCCGCAGATAAAAGCTCCGCAGGTCGGAAAGAACGTGCAGGGTGGCGATCTGCTTGCCATCGAGCAGGACGGGGTGGGAAATCAACAGTTCGAACCGTTCAAAGAGCGCTTGTTCATGGTTGACGTGGCGGTTCATGGCCGAACGGGCGGCGCCTTGGCCGTATTGGGCGAAGAGTTTCTGGTCCGGGGTCACCAGGGTGGCGGCGACTACCTGGGGAATCACCCGCAGGCGCTCCAGATTCTCCACTGCGTCCGGGCTCAAATTCAGCGAGATGGCAGGAGTGCTCAAGTTCCCAACCATCTCCGCGACAGCTTGGAGGTCCCGTTCCATGTTGTGGCGGAAGCTGGCCAGCTGAAGCCAGATGAGAAGGGACCCAGCCAGCAGCAGGACCACCAGACAAGGCACCAACAGGATCAAAGCGAACTTCTGCCGAATGGGAAGAGTGCGAAAGTAAGCCAGAGCGTTCATCGGTCAGTGCTCCTGCAGTTGTTCGACCTGCTTCAGGTTGAGCAGCTTGGCGCGAGGAACGAGCGACGCGGCGCGCAGCGTCTCCATGCTAATGACACACCGAATCTGTTTCGCGATGACTTTGAGCGTGATCATTCCACCTTTGGAGGCGAATTCGGGGGCGTCGCTGACGGTGAGAATACTGCGCTCTTGGGCGGTCGCGGCGACGGCCGCCCAGTCAGTCGCGGGGGAGGCGCCCACAAAAACGAGGTGACACGCGGAGATGTCCTGCGCGGCTTGGCATTCGCGGATTTGGATGGGGTGGTCTTTGATCTTCTCCTGCGTGGTCGTCTCGATCAGCGCCTGAGTCAAGCTGGGGCGACCGATGACGCCGATCACGAATGCTTGCCCGCCGGGCGGCCAGGCCTTTTCGGGGCGATCGATGAACTTGGCGAGGTTATAAATCCAGAGCGACTTGAGGCGATCTTCGGTCAGGAGGATTTCGTCGGCCACGACGGAGGGGGCGGCGCGCCAGGCTCCGCCAAGCGACAGCAAAGTCCAAACAAGGCAAAGTCTTCCAGCCCAGTGAACTCGTGATGGACGTCGAACCAGCATTGGATCAGCGCCAGGTTAGAACCGGTAAGTCAGCTTGAACCGCACGGTTCTGCCATCCTGTTCGATGGCTTCCTGGACATAGACCGGAGCTGCCGGTTCCTTCGGCCGTTGATCTGTGAAATTGTAGACACTCAGCGAGGCGGTCAGTCCGGGGACGAACTCCCGCGCCAGGACGGTCAAATCCAGGGCTGCGAAGCCGGGCACGCTGCCCCCTCTGACGGTGTCGCGCGCGCTCATGAGGCGCGCGTCAAGGCTGGCAAAGACTGTCCTCTCCCAGACCGGGACTGAAAGGCCGAGCTTGCCCATGTGTTTGGGCGAATTGACCAGCCGTTGTCGGCCTCCCGCAGCCGTTTCCTCGTAAGCCTCTACAAACGAGTAGTTCGCTCTCGCCAGGATGCCTCCATTCCAGTGTCCCCTGACTTCGAATTCCGCCCCGCGCGCGTCCGCCTGTGAAGCGTTGCGGTAACTGAACATGGACAGGTCATTGTCATAGGAGAGGATAATGAGATCGCTGAGATCGTTGTAGAAGACGTCGCCAGTGACTTGCCAGTGATCATCGAGGCGCTGTTCCCAGACGGCTTCGTAGGACCGGATCGTCTCCGGATCCAAGTCCGGATTGACGACGAGAGTGCCGGGATAATAACCGTTGGCTTCAAAGGCATTCGGGGCGCGGAAAGCCTGGCCATAGATGAGCGTTAGGGTGCTGCGCGAGAGGGGGGTTAGGATCAATGCCGCTCGCGGGTTGAGGCTGTCGCCGAAATCATCCAATTGATCGTAACGCAGCCCGACATTCAGGCGCAGCCAGTGGGTAAGGGTGAATTCGTCTTGGCCAAAGAGGCCGACGTTATCCTGGGGGCTGTCGACGTGGCTGGTTTCGATGGGCGGATCGATGAAGCGCGAGTCTTGGGAGACTTCGAGATCGTGGCGCACATCAGAGCCAAAGGTGAGCAAATGCCGGTCGAAGATTTCCTTGCTCGCTTGGATCTCGCCGCTCAACCAGCGGGCAGCGCCGCCGCGTCGTTCTTCGACCCGGGTCCCTGGCAACCCGAACATCGCGCCGTCGTAAACAGATTCGAGAGCGCTTTCGTAGCCTTCGTAGTAAGCCCGGGCCATCAAGCGCCAATCACTTTCAAACGCGTGCTCAAACTTCACGCCGGCGAATCCGCGCTTATCATCTTCCCAGGCTGGGTCTTGGCCAAAAAGCGTTCCGTAGACTGCCGTTGGCACCTCCTTGCGCCGGTCGACATAGGCCGCTTCAAAGCTCAGGTCGCGCCAGCTGACGGTTGCCCAGGTGGAGGGAGCTCTCTGCCCGTCCATCAGCCCGGGCTTGCCGCCGTGGACGCTGGCAAACTCAGGATAGGACAGTTCGTCGTTACCCTCGCTTTGAAACCATGTGCCCGAGAGCAGGAAGCTCACACCGTTGGTCAATGTATTGCCGTAACTAAGTCGTCCCGAATAGCTGTCAAACGTGCCGACCGACGCCGCAATTTCGCCGCCGTGAAAATCCCCTGGCTTGCGCGTGATGACGTTGATGACAGAGAAGAACGCATTGTCCCCGTAAAGGGACGACCCAGGACCGCGAATCACTTCGACTCGTTCGATGAGGTCGACGTCGAGAGGGAATTCCGTGCCATTGAAGCTCTGGCCGTAGATTGGCTCGTTGATGCGATGGCCATTGATGGCCATGAGGATGCGGCCGCCGAAGTCGCCGGGCCGGTTCACCCCGCGCGCGCCGATATAAGGGTAGATGCGGTCCGACGAGATAGACATGCCGCGAACGTCTTGGATGATGTCAGACAAGGTTCGGTAGCCAAAGCGGGTGATTTCATCGGCGGTGATAACCGTGACGGCCGAGGGCGCTTCGTCGAGGCGCTGCTCATGTTTGGACGCGCCATAGACGGTGTCGAGTTTGAGGGTGACGAGCTCGTCCAGGCTGATGTCAGCGAGCTTGACTGGATCGGCCGGGAAGGCCCGGAGATGGCCCAGCAAAGGCAGCAGCGCTAGGCACAGGGCACATCGATGGCGCGGCGGAATCGAAATCATCCTTGGTTTATCGGCATAAGCATCTTATGGGTTAAGCAAGCACCTTAAGGGAGCCTTCTAATGCCTAAGCGGCAGGTGGGATTTGACAAAGATTCAATGGAGGGACACTCTCAAGCGTTCCCCTGGATTCGTGTAGGAACACCTTGGCCCGAAGCAACCGCACTCGAATCATATGCCTCCTGGTCGCACGCACCTGATTGGTTTGGACAAACCCACGGCCGCTCCCTTGCGGTCCGCAGCCGATCAACTTGTCACGCTCCGCGCGCAAGCTCGATGGCACGAACAACATCGGCTTGAGTCGGTCTCCGAGCTATTAGCCCTGGTCGGCGTCATGCGGATGCGAAAGGCGCTGACCGGCAAAGAGATGATCTCTGTGATCGGAGCGAGCCGGGATGGTTTCCAATGGGGAGAGGGCATCGCCGAGCATCGCACCGTGGCGGCGCACTGTATCCCTGGGCACCTCCAGATCGATAGCTTTCCGGTTCACCGGATGCCGACTTGGACTGAGCCATTCTTGCGCAACCGGGGGTTGAAGCCGCTGCAATTGGACAGCAAGCTCAAGAACGTCTGCGCCCGGACCGATGTGGTGGATGAAGTGGTGAACAAAACCGATAACTTGATCGAGAAAATGAGCGGGGCCAGGGGCTTGAAACCCGAGTTGGGCAGCGCCGTGCGAGAGTTGTCGGAGCGCATTCACTATCAACGCCCCGATACCGCTGCCGGACTCAGCGAATTGCTCTCGGCGTCGCTCGGCATTTACCGCCAGCGGGCCGGCATCGTTTGTGAAGCGCGGCTTCACTGGCTGGCGCACGAACTGAAAGCGGCCGGATCAGAACCCAAGCTGCTGCAGCGTCAGCGCCAGATCGAAGTGGCCAACGAGTACCTCCGGGTCGTGCAGGATCGGTCCTTCGTGCCCGAAGCGGGCAGCCTCGCTGGCGTCGAGGACATCTTCCGTGACGTGACCACCGATTAGGGACGCCGCGAGCGGGCGCTCAGGGAGATCGGGGTGCGGTTGGGAAAGCCGGCGCTGCTCAAGACTCTCGACTTAAACTGGACTAACGCTTGGACGGCGGCGACGGTTCCAACAGACCTCGCACAGCTGCGATGTGCTCTTCGGTGGCAGATAACAACTTAATGACACGGGCAGCAGCTCCCGGTGAGGCGGCCAGAAAGAAAATATAACTCGTCGCCAGCGCCGGCGGAAGCTCGGCCACGTTTGGGGGCAGAGTTTGCACGGTGTAATTTATCTGGTGGCGCCGCGGGGCGTGCTCGGGCGCTTCCATCGGGCGAAGCCACTGAGTGACCTCCAGCGTCGCATTGTCATAGTAGGATTGGCCCGGTGCCCCAACGTCAGCTGTCCCGGCTGACACGAGCCGCCCGACAACAATCTGGTCGGCCGCTTTCACAGCGGCTTCGACGGACATCTGCCGACCGATCAGGAATTCGTTCATGGCGATCTCTCTTCGACTCAACGGCTGACGGTCGGCCGGGCCCGGATGACAGCTTTGGGCAGCCGAGGCGACCGCTAGCAGAACTATACCGGCGCCCCGCGAAATCGTCATGCGCTTAATTGTTCGCGGTCGGGGCGATTACGATCGGATCAGCGCCGCCGACGATGCCCCGGACTTTGGCTTCATCAATCGTGGCGCTGAGCGTGCGAATATCCGTCGAGTTTTCCTGTCCGCTCCAATCAGTCGCGACGGTTCCCGAGGTGGCGATCCGCCGCACTTTGATGATTTGGCCGACGCGAAACTCGGCGCAGGTCACCCAGGTGCCGCGGTTGTCTCGTTCGAGTCGATAGGTAAAGTCCTTTTCCTCGTAAATGTAATCGCCGATTCGATCGGCGGCGTCGTTGCCGGGCAGAAGGGCGGAATCGTCGTAGATGTACATCCGTCGGTTCGCATTGGGCACGGCATTGTTGAACGAACCGTCGCCAGTGTCGTCCGAAGGAAATCCGCGCCGTGTCCGTTGAGTGACATTCCACCGAGGCCCAGCTGCATCATGACGGATGTTCCAGGAACGCCGGGTGATCAGCCGTTTCCATCGAAATGTGATGCCCGCGGCACCGGAAGGCGAGACAGTCGCGACGACTTCCAGGGGCGAGGTATAGGCTTGCGCCGGAAAGTCGCCGCGTCCTTGCCCCATGGGAAGTGGCCCCAGGCCGTCCGCCCCTCCTGACGCGGCTACATCAGCGTCATGGGTGGTGTTTTCCGGGGCGGGCGTGACGGTGCCAGTATTTCGGAGGACGAGTTCAACGCGGATCGCTTTAACCGGGACGTTACTCTGGCAGGAGCAACCGCCGGGAGTGTAAGTGACGTTCGCGGTCGTGTCGCCTGGGGCCGCTCCTCTGACCCGGCCTGAACCCCCTGTGCCGGACACGTCAGCAATGCCCGCATTGCCGCTGGCCCAGGCAAATGTGCCGCCAGAGGGAGAGCCAGTGGCGGTGGGCGTTTCCTCCGCGGAACCACCAGTGCAGCCGGCACAGACAACCAGCGGTGTCGGCGTGATCGCTACGGTGCAGGACGTGCAGGGCGCGGTCGGGCCCACCGGGGCGGCGCCGCCGCCGGAACTGGGAGGTGTCGTATTTCGGGAACCACTCACGAGTCTCCTGCTGGTCGTTGGTCGAGCACGTGATTGAGCCAGGTGACGGCCTTCCGCTCCAACCGCGCCGCCCGCGCGGCCGGCGCGACGATCTTTTCGTCCTGCAACGTTCGCTCAATCCAAGGATAAAGTGGATCGTGGGTGCATTCGTGGCCGAAGGCAAACATCAGGGTGACCAAGAGCGCTTCGCCGCGCGGGCTGGGAAACTCGTGCTTCTGGGCTTCCGCCCGGCCTTCGGCAATCAGAGCCGTCAGCGCCGCATCGCCGATATACCCGGCCCGTTCGGGAAACCCCTCGTGCATATCTCCAAGCAGTCCCGCGACCAATCCCTCGCGGGTGTAAGCCACCGGCTTCTGGCTGAGGCCAAGTAATTTGCCCAGCGCGCGGCGGACGTTGCAGGCGTCCGGTCCCGCGACCTTCTCCTGGTAACGCAAGACCTCCTCATGGAGACGCTCCGCCCGGGCCATTTGGTCGGCTGAATCCAGCAGCACCTTGCCCAGAATGGGATACTGGGGGTCGGTAGCGAAGCCGCTCCCGCAAAGGAACATCAATTCGACATAGAGCCGGACGGGTCCGCGGCAGGTGAATCCGAAAGCTCTCGCCCGCTGAATGGCGCCGCCGACGGCGACGCGCACTTGTTTCTCCCCGAGCACCTCGCAGAGTCGGGGCGAGAATTCCCGACTGTGGATGACCATCTCGTCTTCGAACTGCTGCCAGGCAGCATCGTCGAAGACCCTGATTTGAGCTGAACGAACAGCGAGCATGCGTTCCCAGTCAGGTTCTGGAAGGAGCCAGGGGGATCAGTTCTCTCTTGGGCACGCCATCCTCGATCCGGAAGGCGAGCAGGTTGGAAGGCTGCTCGTGCTCGCAAAAGTAAGCGACGATCGGGCCGAAGATTGTCCTGGTCTCCTCGGGGTGGCACGTGGGCAGATAGACGCGCAGGACGCGGGGATCGTAGTAGCGGAAATAGACCCGTTTGTCCTCGGGCGTCTTGACGATCAGGAACGTGCGAAAGTGTTTCCGCATTTGGGTCAAATTCGCCGGCGCCAAAGCGAAAATTCCCCAATGCTGTCCCCACCCTTCCGTGAGCACCCAATCGGTGAACTCAGCCGACTCTTCCAGCCGGACAAGGTAAGGCGCGCATTCGGCCAGGTCCGGCTGAAGTTCACCGCGATAAAGGCAAACCGATTCAGGATGATGCTCGTTCAATTTCGGGAGCAATCCGGAAATGGAAGCGCCATCGAGGACCGCATAAGTGTGCAACTCGCGGTCGGCGAACAATTGCTGCTTCACTCCGAGTCTCGACGTTTCCATGTTGCGTGGGCCGCTCGTGAGCTGAGATCACTGCCGGGCGCAGACCTCACAGAAAGGCGTGCCGTTGGCGGCAGCGGTTTTAAGCACTTGGGCCGCGGAACTGAATTGAGTCGGGGTCGGTGGCGTTGGCGTGGGGGGCGGCTCGTTCTTCTCCCCGGGATCGGCCGTCGCTGCCACTTTGACTTCCTTCGGGGCGGCGGGGGGATCGGGCGGCGTCGGGGCGGTGGGGGAGCTGCCGCTGCCGGAGCCAGCCGCGCCGCCGCTATTGATCATAACCATCGGGCCGGAGATGGCGACGCCAGCGGGCCCAATATCAACAAAGCTCGGTCCGGCCTTGAGCGAGATCTGCACCCCGGCTTCGATGACAATGGTCATGCCCGCTTTGAGGTGAATGGCCATGCCGGCATCGGTGGCGACGTTCATCCCCGCCTTCTCGTGAATATCACTGCCGGCTTTGCGCGAAATCTTGGCGCCCGATTCGATATTGAGACTGCCCCCAACCTTGAGGCTGGCGCTGCCACCGACCTTCTCCGCTTGGTCACCTTTGACCTCCAGATGCTGATTGCCACCGACGGCGGCCATTTGATCGCCGTCCACCGTATGGCTCTCGTCACCTTCGATTTTTGAGATCGAATCGCCCTTGACCGTGGCATGCTTGTCCTCTTCCACCAATTCCAGTTGGTCCTTCTTGACGATCAAGTGGCGCTCGTGCCCGATCCACTCGCGAGCGTCATTCTTGACCCGGATGTCCTGGTCCATTTCCGCGTGAAGGAAGATCTGTTCACTGCCTTTCTTGTCCTCGAAACGGATTTCGTTGAATCCACCGCCGCCCTTGCTGGAGTTGGATTTTACGGTCGAGATAGTCTTATTGGCAGGAAGGTCGTACGGGGGCATGGAGACCTCGTTGTAAACACGCCCGGTGATGATGGGCCGATCGGGGTCTCCCTCAAGAAACTCCACGATCACCTCCTGGCCAACCCGCGGAGTGTAAATGGCCCCCCACTTCTTCCCTGCCCAAGCCTGCGCCACACGAATCCAGCAGGACGAAGTCTCGTCCGCCTTGCTGTGCCGGTCCCAGGGAAACTGGACCTTCAACCGGCCGTATTTGTCGGTATGAATCTCCTCGCCTTTGGGACCCACGACCATGGCGGTTTGGGGGCCTTGGACGATCGGCTTGGCAGTCAGGCGGGCGGAGCGAAACTGTTGGGCTTTCTCCATGGCGGTGAAATTACAGGTGAAGAATTCGCTGCTGCCGCCGGCGCCGGTGGACGCGAACTCGCCGGCATCCGCCTGGATATTCACCCCGGTGACGAGATACTCGCGATTCTGATCGGCGCGCGGATGGTTCTTCAATTGGAAGGTGCAGCCGGTGGCAAGGCCGCGGGCGCTGGCTGTGCCGCGGAGGAGTTCACGCTGGGTCTGCAATTCATCGAGCCGAACCTGCGCGAGGCGATCGCCGTCTCCATGTTCGACATACGCACCGGGGTAATCGTAGATTTCGAAGACCGCACCGCCATGCTGGCGCGTCACGCTGGTGGAGGAAGCGAGCGAAGCTTTGGGCTTCTTGAAATCGAAATCGTTCAAGGCATAAGCGACGGGTTGCACCTCCTTTTCCACCACCCAGTCCGTGATGACCTCACGCCCAGCGGCTCCTTTCTCCAACTCCTGGAAGGTCACTTCCTCATAGCCGGCGAACGAAGTATGGGCGCTGATCGAATCGGCCAGGACCAGGGTGTGTTTGCCGTTCTGATGGACGAAGAAATAGTAGATGCCTTCCTGCTCCATCAAGCGGCTGACGAAATTGAAATCGGTTTCGCGATACTGAACGCAGTATTCCTTCTTCGCGTAAGTGGCGCTGAGCTTGAGCGAAAAGTCGGTGAAACCGTGGCCCTTAAAGACCTCTTCAATGATTTCCGGGGTGGTCTTGTCCTGGAACATGCGGCAGTCCGATGTGCGCGTGAGGAACCAAAGCCACGGCACGATGGTGGCGTGATATTGGGCAAAACCGCCGCGATTGGCCCCCTGCACGAAGCGGCTGACGAAGCCGTTGAAAAAGCGGGTGTCTTGCTGGCCGATGTCGATGCGGATGGTGGCGTTGTGGCCGACTATCCTGTCGAAGTCGATCTCTCCGCTCTCGCTGCTCAGGTCGGCTTCGATATGAAAAAGCCGGCTGAGCTGTTCTTGAATCGACACGCTCCGCAGGCCGAGGACATCCACGCCCAGGGCCGTGTCCATCGCGAGCATTCGGTGTTCTTGCTTCAGGGGCATGACTGGCGTGTCCTGGAGACGAGGATAGGCCGCTGGGGTGGAGGCAGCAACGCAAATCGCCGCCGGACCCGGGCCAGGTCCGGCAGGTCAGCGACGATCGACCGAGCCGGCGTTTGCCTGCAAGCGAGTGCGCCGGACGGCTTCACGTATTGACGTTGAAAGATGGTCGTCACGATACGTTCAGACCAGGGCTTGGAGCACTTCCGTAAAGTTCTTCTTAAAGTCCGGCATGGTGACGGTGTACCTGGGTTTGGTTCCAGGTTGGTTGTCGGACCGGACTAAGGGATTGCGGAGAAGAATACTGCCCGACTGAAAGCCCACGCCGGCGTAGCAGTGGTGTGCGAAGAAACGGCCGTCTACGACGGGTTCGGGCGTGCACGCGATGGTCGGGCGCTGGTTCGACCGGCTGAACATCGCCTGGAGCTGCGCATCGGTCTGGGCGGCATTCAGGGGCTTGCTCGAATTGCTGTTTCCATTTCGGGCGAGTTTCTCAAAAAGCGTTGAGCCGCCTGGCGAGGCAGGTTTCTCCAGGTCAAGAAGGTCGTAGCGCCCGGCAAAATCGAACATGACCTCGCCCGGACTTGGGTAATTGAGCTGACCGTACCCCCCACGCTTCAAGGCATAACCTTTCTCGATCAGGCACGGCCAGAGCGGACCGGCGCCAAGATGGTCCGAAACGCTTGACCGCAGATAGATGATCTCCGGCGGGGTGGTGCTGTACTGAGTCACTCCGGTCACGTAGAGGCTGCTGCTGATGACTTGAATTTCCACCGTGCCGCCCGTTCCGGCAAACACGACCGCGAATCCTCCGAGCGAAGTATGAGGCCCTTTGGTGAGAGGGTTGATCGACGGAATCCTGGTCGCGGGGATTTGAATGAGCATCATTTTCACTTGCGCTGGATGACAGAACGCCAAGGCCATGAGCGTGGCTGCCACCGGGCAGTTCGGCTGATTTCCCTGAATCACATCGTCGATGGAGGGATTCCGATTACGGAAGGTTGCATTCAGGTCCAATCCAGTGGTGGTGAGCGCATCCCGCAAAAGGTGCGGGAATCGAGTCAGAGTCGAGTCCGAAGTCGGCTCGATGAAGCTGGGCGCGGGAGTGGTCCCGGGCACGCCATTGCCGCCGCGGAGTTGCGCCAGGACTTGGACCATCGACGGCAAGGCGCTCAGGGCGCCGATCACTCCGGGCATACGAAACCCCGCCGGGCTCTGCAACCCGCTACTGAGCGGGCTCGCGAGCAATCCGCCCATTTGCGCCAGGTTGAGGTTGCCTGGAATGCTCACGCGTATTCAAAAGTGAAAGCGTTATCCTTGGTGCTGACATGGACCCGCTTGAGTTCGGCCCCGCTCGCCAGGCGCGAGAGGAATTCGCGGCCGATCTCGGGCAACATGGTATTGGTGATGAGCGCGTCCACCATCCGGGCGCCTCGTTCCAGCTCCGTGCAGCGCTGCCCGATCAGGGCCGGCACGCTTTCATCATAGGTGACCGGCACTTTGTGATTCTCCAGGACACGCTTTTTCACGCGGTCGAGGTTGAGCCGAATGATCCGCTCCAGCACTTCCTTGCTGATCGGATAGTAGGGAATCACGAGCAGCCGGTTCAGCAATGCGTCCGGAAAGACTTTGGTGAGGGGAGTTCGCATCGCTTTTTCCAGGCCTTCCGGATGGGGCATCAGCTCGGGATCCTTGCACATGTTCACGATCACGTCCTGGGCCGCGTTGCTGGTCAATAGAATGATCGTGTTCTTGAAATCGATGTAGCGCCCTTCCGCGTCTTCCATCCAGCCCTTGTCGAAAACTTGAAAGAAGATTTCGTGAACGTCCGGATGCGCCTTTTCCACTTCGTCAAGCAGGACGACGCTGTAGGGCCGGCGCCGGACCGCTTCGGTGAGGACGCCGCCCTCGCCGTAGCCGACATAGCCAGGAGGGGAACCTTTCAGAGTGCTGACAGTATGCGCCTCCTGAAACTCGCTCATATTGATCGAGATGAGATTTTGCTCACCGCCGTAGAGGGCTTCAGCGAGGGTCAGCGCTGTTTCGGTTTTGCCCGTCCCGCTCGGCCCAACCAACATAAATACGCCAATCGGCCGGTTCGGATTGTCCAGTTTGGCGCGGCTGGTGTGCACGCGGCGGGCAATCATTTCGAGGGCATGCCGCTGGCCAATGACGCGCCGTTCCAGAATGTCGGCAAGGCTGAGGACTTGTTCGATCTCGTTCTTGACCATCCGGCCCACCGGAATGCCCGTCCAATCGGCCACCACGCTGGCAATGGCATTGGCTTCGACACTGGGGAAAACCAAGGGCGCTTCGCCTTGGAGTTGCTTGAGCTTCGCTTGCAGCCCCTGCAGATCGGACAACGCCTGCCGTCGCTCCGCCTCTGTCAATGGGGCAGGGGCCCCGGCCGCGCCGGTGGGAGATCCGGCCTCAGCGGGAGCGCTTTGAGCCGCGGCCGGAGACGCTGCCGGCTGAGGGAGCGGTGAAGCAGGGTCGGCCTTTTGCAGCGCTTCATCAGGGGCAATGCCAGCGGAACGCAACCTGGCGCGAAGGTCGAGGATCTTTTCGACCAGCTCTTTTTCTTCCTTCCAGTGTTTCTCCAAACCGACCAGGGTGTCGTTTTCCTTGACCAGCTTGTCCTTGATTTCGGTGAGACGAGCTTCGTGGCTGAGGCCGGTGGCCGTTTCTCGCTGGAGGATACCCAGCTCGGTATTGAGCGCTTGAATGCGGCGCCGGCACGCGTCCACTTCCGGGGCAACGGCATGTTGGCTGACGGCGACGCGGGCGGCGGCGGTGTCGATCAGGCTGACGGCTTTGTCCGGCAATTGTCGGCCGGCGATATAACGGTGCGACAGGCGGACGGCAGCGTCGATGGCCTCGTCCAACACCTGGACCTTGTGGTGCTTTTCGAACGGCACCATCACTGCCCGGATCATTTCAATGCACTTGCCCTCCGATGGTTCGTCCACCTTGACCACCTGAAAGCGGCGGGTGAGAGCGGGATCCTTCTCGATGTGCCGTTTATATTCATCCCAGGTGGTGGCGGCGATCGTGCGCAGGGTGCCTCGGGCCAGGGCAGGTTTGAGGAGGTTGGCCGCGTCACTGCCGCCGCTGCCCCCAGCACCCATGAGTGTGTGCGCCTCATCGATGAAAAGGATGATCGGTTTGGCCGAAGCCTGGATTTCATCGATGACTCCGCGGAGCCGCTGTTCGAATTCGCCCCGCATGCTCGCTCCCGCTTGGAGAAGGCCGACATCCAACGCCCGCACGCTCACTTGCTGCAAGGCCGGGGGCACGTCGCCGGCGAGGATGCGGTGAACAAACCCCTCCACCACCGCGGTTTTGCCGACACCCGCTTCTCCCGTCAGAATTGGATTGTTTTGCCGACGCCGCATCAGGATATCAACGCACTGCCGGATTTCGTCGTCCCGGCCGACGATCGGGTCGATTTCGCCTTTTCTCGCCTTTTCCGTCAGGTCGACGGTGAACCGCTTCAGGGCCTCCTGTTTGCCCATTTCCGCTGGCGGGATAGCGCCGCTCGTTTCGCCAGCGGCCGCACCCCCAGCCAAACCGGTCCCATCACTGGCGCGGAGCGCATCTTCCGGTGAACCAGCGGTGATGGCGGCGAACTGGTCCGTGAGGACCTCGAGTTTGATTTTGGAGAGCTCACGGGAAAGGTCGAGAAACGAGGTGCGCAATTCCGCTGTGTTCAAGAACGCGACGACCAGATGGCCGGTGCGGACCTGGGACTCGCCAAAGAGGAGAGTGGAGTAAATCCAGGAGTGCTGCAGGGCGATTTCGATTTGAGGTGAGAACGAGGAGATGGCCGTGGCGCCGCGAGGCAATTGATCGAGCACGCTGATCACGTCGGCGGCCAGGCGGCCGGGCTCCAGACGGAAATGCTTGATGATCCGGGCAATGTCGCTGTCCTGGAGTTGGAGGAGCTGATGCAGCCAGTGGACCGTTTCGACGTAAGGATTGCCGCGCATCTTGCAGAAGACGGTGGCGGCTTCCATCGCTTTGTAGCCGATCGGGTTTAGTTTGCCAAATAAGGTCGCCCTTTTGATTTCAGCCATATGCAAGGCAGGGGTTGATTGCGATCGAGAGGCCCGGCTTCGGTGGCGCGCACCACGGGCTAATCGGGGGCGTCTCCCGACTGGCTGGACCATGGTTGGGTGAAGACGGCCTCACGGTGCAGATAGGTTAGTTGTGCGGCATGAGGACCAGGTCGGTTGCGTCCTTCGTAAAAGGCTGTGTTTTGAGCCAGGTTGTCCATCCCAGCCGTCCGGCGCGGCCGAGTGACGTTTGGGGCACTTCTTCTTTCGCGAGGACGAGTTGCAGGTCCCAGGTGAATTCGTCTCCGGCGTAGCCGCGAATCCAGTCGCCCAGACGGCGGTAGGAAGCGCGCGCGGGCAAAAGCCGGGCCAAGTCAGCGTATTTCATCGGCCCCATGCGCAATCGGAAGTGCAGCTGGCAGGACCAGACGCGCGAACCAACGATCGCGGTCGTCCCAAGGCTCCCGGTCGTGCGCGACTGGCCAAGGCGGCAAATCGAATCGGGTGGCAGGTCAATCCATCGGCCCACAAAGGTCTCAACTTCCGTCTGCACGCCGAAAAAGTCCTGCAGGATCGCTTCCAGGCCTTCCGCATTGCGGACTTGCTGCGCGAGACGGCCGGTGAAGTAAACTTTGGCGCGATCCGGGACGCTGTCGCGGCTGCGCAAGCTATCCATCCCCAACCCAGCCAGGCTCCCCAGGAAGTACCACCACCGCTGCGCTTGGGGCCGGTCGAAGTCCACCGCTTTGTGAGCGTCTGCCCAGGCTCGAAAAAAGAACGCCAGCATCCGATGATGAAACAGGTTGCAGAACCCGGCCAGCGTGCTGTCGCCATAATGCAAGACGCGATCCCG
Source organism: Verrucomicrobiota bacterium (assembly GCA_046346765.1). GTDB lineage: Bacteria > Verrucomicrobiota > Verrucomicrobiia > Limisphaerales > SIBE01 > JAXMHN01. The sequence goes on from JAXMHN010000009.1 coordinate 117,849, forward strand.
GACGTATTCGGTGAAACAAAGCGGCATGGGCCCGTTAGGGCCAAAAAGGCCAAAGTGCCGGCAATAAATCCGGGGCGGATGTTGCGGGTCCTTGCGCTGCATCGCCTCCAGCGTCGCCGGGGCGAAGTCGAGACCGGGGCCTTGGGCGAACCGGACTGGGTCCTGGCTGATGGAAGAGGAGTAACCCAGGCGGGGCAAATCGGGGAAACGACTCTGGATCAACCGCGCCGCGGCATAGAAATCAAAATCGAACGGCGCGGCGGCGAGTTCCGCGATCAAAGAATCTGTCGTCGGCCCATCTGGCTTGGCCATCGCATGATCTCCTTCCGTTGCTGCGTCACGATCACCGTTTCGGTAAATGAATTGAGGGAGGCGTAGCGGGCGAAGAATTGTTCCAGGACAGCACCCAGCACGAACACCCCTTGCCCTTCAAAGGCGGATTCGTCGAAGTGCACGGCGATCTCCAGCCCCCGCGCAAAGGTGATCGGCCCGGGTGTCTCGACCCGCCGCAGGATGGGCCGATGTTCCACCGCCCGGATGCCATCAATCTGTTTGTGGGTTTGCCGGTCGTTCGGATCTGCGTAAAGCCTCAGAATCTCGCGCAGTCCCTCCGCGCCCGTTTCGGGGCCCTCATTCAACAGAGACAGATAATTCAACGACAGATGACTGATAATCCGCCAGGCGAAACGCCCGGAGGCGACCTGGGGCGTCTCTGGATCCTGACCCGCCAGCACCAAGCTCGGCTTTGGCAGACTGGGCCCGAACAGAATGCGGACGGCATTGAGCGGCACACTCATTTCCCATTCGAAATCGGTCCGACCCACTCCCTTCACCATTTGAATGGGCAAGTGCCGATTGGTGCACCACGCTTTGATCCCGAGTTGGCGCAGGTTGGTGCGGCACGGGGCCATATCGCCATCGACAATCGAAATGAAAGCGTCCGTGCCCGCATACGACGAGCGACGACCGGTCAGCCGCTCCCGGTCGCTAAAGACGCGGCGTGCGCCGGAAGTATAAAACGATCTTGCTTCCAGATCGGTGTCACGCGCTTTGTAGAACGGATGGAACTCCTGCTCCTGATCCGGGGTTTCGCCGAAACCGGTGACCGATTTGACCGAATAAACTTCGAAATGCAATGGCCGGTTCCGGTCCGGCGCATGACGTGGAATTCGGAGAAACCGGTTGGACAGCAGGATGCGGTCAGGCGTCTTCTCAAACAGGTTGATGGCCGGTGTGCAATACAGCTCAGAAACTGCTCTTATCGACCTTGCCCCTCCAGGCGCACGTCCTGCCCGTCAACCCGATGATCAAATCCACTTCATCGCCGGTAACCTGTTGCAGGGCGTTCTGAAAACCGCTCAGTTCAAAGAACAGGAACCGCTGCGGAAAAGCAAAGTACTCGCGCAAAAGCCGGTAGCCGTCAAATCCGCGCGGGGCCGAAGGCAACAGCGCTTGCTCCGGACTGAAGCCCACGCGACGAATTGACGTGGCCCCGAGACTGATGATCACCTTTTTCGGTGCGGCCGGTGACTGCACGACCAATGAGGTTTTATGGCCGAAAATCTGTTCGTAGAGCTGTCCGGGACGCTCGTCCGCTCCGTGAATGTAGACGACGAGCGGATCAGCTCGAATCTCTCGGAATGAATTGGGAATGGTCTTGCGAAGCCGGAGGCGGAGCGCCGCCCGCGTGGCGGTGTCGCCGGCCAGGTTTAGTTCAGCCAAATCACGTGTGAAGTAGCGCGCCTGGGTTATGGTCAGCGGCAGCAGGCGCAGGTCGTGCGCGGTGCTGAAGGTGCAGGCCGAGCGTTCACCTCTGGCCAACTGGCTGCGAAGAAGCGTGCCTCGGGGCACAGTTACTCCCGCTGCCAGGGCTGCGTCCTGCTCATCCGGCTCGAATTTGAGGATCGCCATCGCCGGGACGGGACAGAGGTAATCGGGGTAAACGGTCTCAAGCAGGCCCTGGGTAAACCGAGGAAACTCGGCGTCGAGCTTCAAGTGGACGCGTGCGGCCAGAAAGGCGAAGCCTTCGAGGAGGCGCTCGACGTAGGGATCATCACATTTGACATTGGGGTCGAGGGAAAGCTGCAGCCGGCCAGCGATCTTCGGATAGTCCCGGGCAAATTCCGCGGCCGACTCCCGGATGTGACGCAACTCCGTATTATAAAGATCGAGCAGCCGTTCATCCATGAGGGGCGTCTCCGAGCAGGCACTGGCCGGTTTCCAAATCAACGGTCGTCTTCACATAAAGATGGTCCGGCAACGGATTGGCCCACAGTTCGCCCTCGATCTCGAAAGTGACCAGGTTCCGTTCGATGTCAGCGTGCACGACCAGAGTGCGGGCAGCGATGCGGGGCTCGAAGACTCGAATGGCTTCAGCCAAGTCCTCTTGGAGTCGCGCCAAATCGAGGGAGGTTTGTCCGCAAAGCTGCCGGATTCCATAGTTAATCACCGAACGGTGCGCTTCGACATAATCTTTGAGGTGAAAGTTGTCGACCCCGGGAGGTTGAACATAAGCATCGGTGTTGAACAACCAGCCAAGGTCTCGCAAGACGCCGCGGCGGTATTTCTGATGAGAAATAACCCGCTGGGCCCGGCTCTCATCCGGCTTTTCCGGCTCCTCGTCCGTGAGCCGGTCCAGCAAGCAGGGTTGTAGCCGCTCAATCGGGGTGGTTTCCGCCATGATCGGAGTCAATTCAAGTGGCCGCCATTTCCAGACGACGGCAGTCCAGCACTGGGAACTCCCCCACGTTTGCGGTCAAGACGCGCTGTCCGCAACCGACGTAATAGTCCGGCCCGAGTTCCTGCCAAAGAGTTTTTCGAGCCAACCGGAGGGCGTCCTCCGGCGCGTGCTCGGTGTTCGGATAGCGTGCTGGGACGTGGCCGGTGGCCGCGCCGCCGTTGGTCCAGGTAAAGCGCACCGGTATCCAAACGAGATCGCGCAAGTCGGTTGGCTTTTCGATTTCCATCCGGACAATCCGGCAAAAAGGAATCCAGTAGTACTTTCCGTCCAGGATGACCTCCAGCAGGGGCCCTAACCTCGAATCCGCGTCCGCGATCCAATCGAATGATTGTCCATCGATCGTGCCCGGCGTTGCGGGCGCCGCTTCAAAGGCGCGTTGCTGCAATTCCGTCGCGGCGGCCACCTGTCCTTGAGCGGCCAGCGCGGCGGCTTGGACAAGCCAGCCGATCCATTCGGTTGGCTCGCCAAAGATCAACGCCGTCCGTTTGCCGGCGAAGACCTCAGCCCGCAGTGCTTCACAAGTGATGACCGGACGGAAGATTTGAGCGAGGAGCGCCAGCTCAGCATCCAGACTGGCCATCACCTGCAACTGAGTCAGCGCTTTGTCGAAGCGGCCCAAGACACAGTTGAGCTGAAAGAGAAACACCCGGAGCTTGGGGTCATCTGGTTGGCGCTTGATCTGTTCTTGGAGTGCTTGCAGCGCCTGCGGCAAATCCCCAAGCCGAACCAGTTCCTGGGCAGTCATGAAAGAAAAAGTGCCTGGCCCGAACAGACGCCAGGCACACAAATGGATGCAACCGAAAGCGGCGAAGCTTTAGCCGCCTTTGTTCTCTTTGAGGCTCCAATGCACGGGAACCTTGGCATCGAGAGTGCCATCGGCCTTCTGCGGATAGTATTCGTATTCGATTTTCGCGAAATTAATGCTGATCTGATCGACTGGAATCAAATCACCGGCATTGCCGCCGGTTTGATAAGACGAGATCAACAAATCGCTGAACTTGATCTTGAGGTATTCCTGCTGTTCTTTGCCGGCCTTGCGACAGGTGAGAAGAGCGGATTTGATGTGCGATCCATTGGCGCATGACAGCAACAGCTTGGGACTGGCCTTGTTCACCCGCATCGTGAAACTAAAGTCATTCATGGCCACTTTCCCGCCCCGCCGCCACCGCCGTAAGCGTGCGAACCGAATTCGTCTCGCCCCATGACCAGGATTCGAGATCGATTTCGCTCTTGTGTTTGGCATCGGTACTTTCGCCTTCGATGCCCTCAATTTTTAAGAAATAATCAACCGCCGCCATAGGTTTTGTATTCTGCTGTTCCCGCGGAGTCTCTGTGCCGAGACTCCGGTATTCATCGAGCCTACGTAAGGCCCCGAGCGGCACATGCTCGACGGACCTGCTTGTCTCCGATACAGCTTACCGACAAAACTTACTTTCCTGACGGGACACGCGACACCAACCGCAAAGAGACCTTCAAACCTTCCAACTGGTAGTGAGGCCGCAGGTAAAACTTGGACGTGTAGTAGCCAGGGTTGCCCTTCACATCTTCCACGACTACTTTCGCTTCCGCGAGCGGATAACGGGCCTTCATCTCCTCGTCGGCGTTCGGATCGCAAGTGTACTGATTGATCCACTGATTCAGCCACATCGACATATCATCGCGCGACTTGAACGACCCGACCTTGTCATAGACCATTTTGTTGAGGTAGTGCGCAAAGCGGCAGGTAGCGAACAGGTAAGGCAGCCTCGCTCCCAGGTTGGCGTTCGCCGTCGCATCCGGATCCTCATATTCAGCCGGTTTCTGCAGAGATTGAGCCCCGATAAAGGCTGCGAAGTCGGTGTTCTTGTAATGGGAGAGCGGCATGAAGCCGTTCTTGGCCAGCTCCGCCTCCCGCCGCATCGTGATGGCAATTTCGGTCGGGCACTTCATGTCGACGCCGCCGTCATCGGTCGGAAAAGTATGGACGGGCAACCCCTCGACAATGCCACCTGCTTCCGTGCCGCGGATGCTGGCGCACCAGCCGTAGAGCTTGAACGAACGGGTGATGTTGGCTCCCATTGCGTAGGCCGAATTCGACCAGACGTACTTGCTGTGGTCCGCGCCTTGGGCATCCTCTTCAAACGCGAATTCCTCCACCGGAACCGTCTTAGCTCCGTAAGGCAGCCGCGACAGGAATCGCGGCATGGCCAAGCCTAGGTAACGCGCGTCATCCGAGTTGCGGAGGGAGCGCCAGGACGCGTATTCAGGCGTCTGAAAAATCTTGGTCAGATCACGCGGATTGCTCAGTTCCTGCCAGGACTCCATCCCGAACCCGCTCGGGGACGCCCCGGCAATGAATGGAGCGTGCATGGCCGCTGCCACTTGAGCCATGTTTCCAAGCATTTTGACGTCTTCGGGGGAATGGTCGAAGTAGTAGTCGCCTAGAATGCAACCATATGGTTCGCCGCCGGGAGTGCTGTATTCGTTGTCGTAAAGTTTCTTGAAGATGGGGCTTTGATCCCAGGCGTTGCCTTCGAACTTCTTCAGAGTCTTGTTCAGATCGTTTTTCGAGATGTTCAGAACCTTGATCTTCAGCATCTCGTCCGTCTCGGTGTTGTTCACCAGGTAGTGCAAACCGCGCCACGAGCCTTCCAGAGTCTTGAAGTCCTCGTGGTGCATGATCAAACTGATCTGCTCCGAGAGCTTCTTGTCGATCTCCGCGATGATTGCCGAGATGGTCTTGGTCGTATCGGGCGAAATCAGCTTGGCCGACGCGAGCGCCTGCTCAGCTAGCGTTCGCACCGCGCGTTGGACCGCCGTCTGCTTTTCGGGGGTGCGGACCTTGAGGTCGCCGACGAGGAGTTTCTCGAATTCGGTCAACTCGACGGCCGGTGCTGCGGAAGCGCCAGATTGTGTTTCGGCATTCGGGGGGATCATAGCAGCAAGGGGTTACAACTAGGGCTTTTCCTCCGCGGGCGGCTTTGGGGCCGCTGCGAGTGCCTTCAGCAATTCGGGATCGTTCAAGAGTTCGCCCAGGCGAGCTTCTCCTTTGTCCTTGCCGTCAATGTAGGTGAGGAGATTGGCCAACTCGGAGCGGGCTTGGAGCAGTTTGTTCAGGCCTTCGACCTTTCTGGCGACAGCGGCGGGAGAGAAGTCCTCCATGCTGTCGAAAGTCATTTCGACCTTCATGTCTCCTTGCCCCGTGATGGTATTGGGCACTTGAAAGGCAACTCGTGGTTTGCAGGCCTTCAGCCGGTCGTCGAAGTTATCCACGTCGATCTCCAGGAATTTGCGTTCGGTGACCGCGGGCAGAGGTTCGGCCGGTTTGCCCGACAGATCCGCCATGACGGCCATGACAAAGGGGAGTTCGACTTTCTTTTTGGAGCCATACGTCTCGATATCATATTCGATCTGGACGCGTGGCGCCCGATTGCGCGCGATGAATTTCTGGCTGCTGGATTTCGCCATATGCTAAGGATTCCTCGGGTCGACTGGGAGAATCAAAAATTCAGAGTTGCTTGTCAAGCCTTTTTACGGTTGCTTCGAAGGGTTGGTTTCACCTCTGTTCGAGGCGTTTGCGCACAGCTGAGCAGCTGTCGCGCAAGCGGCTGTGACTACGCCGTTCTTATTGCTGCGGATGAATCCGACCACGACCAGCTACGACGCGGTTCCTTATGCGAGCCACCCTCATCCCCAAACCCATCCCGACCGGCTCGCGGTCATGGCGCGGCTGTTCGGACTGCGCCCCGCCCGAATCGACCGGTGCCGGGTGTTGGAGGTGGGCTGCAGCACCGGCGGGAACCTGCTGCCAATGGCCTGCGGCCTGCCCCAAAGCGAGTTTATCGGGATTGACCTGGCCGGGACCGCCGTCCAGGGCTTGGCCCGCGCCTGTCAGGAGCTGGGGTTGACCAATCTCCGGCCGGTTCATGGCAGTCTGGCTGAGATCACGCCTGACTGGGGCCCGTTTGACTATATTATCGCCCACGGAATCTACTCCTGGATTCCGAGTGAACTGCGTCAGCGGCTGCTGGCCACGTGCCGCGAGTGCCTCGCCCCGGAAGGCATCGCTTACATCAGCTACAACGTTCTGCCCGGTTGTCATCTCCGCCGAATGCTTCGCGAAATGATGCTCTTCCACGTTCGCCACCTGCGCGCACCGGAGGAGCGTGTCGGGCAATCGCTCGCTTTCCTTCGCTTTCTGGCCGAGGCACAGGAGGCGCATGACGATTACCGCGTCTGGATGAAAGGGGAATTGGAGCGAACACTTGAGGTTGGACCGAGCCAATTGTTCCACGACGATTTGGCGGAGGTGAACGAGCCGATCTACTTCACTCAGTTCATCGAGCAAGCGCGCAGCGCTGGCCTTCAGTATGTCGGCGAGGCTGACTACTTCGAAATGTCAGACCAGTGCTTTCACAGCGAGGTTCGCCAAACGCTCCAGCAACTGGCGGCCGATCGAATTTTGCGGGAGCAATACCTCGATTTCCTAAAGTGTCGCCGCTTTCGCCAGACCCTGCTTTGTCGCCAGGACAACTCTCTCCGCGCGGAGGCCGACACGGACGTGGTCTTCGGGTTGGTGGTGGGTTCGGCCGCCGAGTGCGCCCGCCCGCCGGTCAACCTGCTCCCGGGCGTCCATTGCACGTTCGAAACCGGCAAGGGTGCGCGGGTGGAGACCGATTTTTGCTGGGGCAAGGCGGCTTTGCTCGTTCTGCGTAACCGCTGGCCGGCCTCCCTTCCTTTTGGCGAGCTCTATGAACTCAGTGCCCAAAGCCTGGCGGAGAACGGAATGACAGAGGTGAAGTCCGAATCCGCTCGGCGTCAGTTGGCTGGATTCCTGTTGCAGCTATACAGCATCGGACTGGTCGAGTTCCGAATGGCCATGCCGTCGATGGCGCCTTTCGTGAGTGAAAAACCGGCCGCTTCCGCCTTGGTCCGTTGGCAGGTGCAGCAGGGCAACTTCGCCACCTCCGCCTTCCATAGTACGATCAAGATCGAAGACGAGGTTGGAAGGTTCTTGTTGTCGTCGCTCGACGGGACGAAAGGCCGAGCAGAATTGATGGAACTGCTATGGGCGTTCCTGCAGCAAAAGAAGGCAGTGGTTGTGCCGGAGAGGGATGCATCCACAGCCCGCTCCGAGCTCGAAGCTGAACTGGGCGGAAACCTCGAGAAGCTGGCAAGGCTGGGACTGCTGATGGCCTGATCAAGTGGAGGCCGGCGGTTCGGAGCTTGTTCCCTTATCGAAGGTCGAACCAAGGCTTGGGCGAAGCGCATCGAGCGGCGCCACATTCAGTTCCTGGATTGCCTCAACGAAGTTCATATTGACCAGGCGCTGGGCGCGCCGCAACAAATAGGGCACCGGGCTGCCCGGCTCGGCTTGCTGGTAGTACTCGCAGAGGTTTTCCAGGGCGAGCAGCACATCAGCGCGTGACCGGACGGCGCCGAGCACGATGGGCCCATCCTGGGTCTGGGGGTCATCCTGCGTATCCGGCTTGTCAGGGAGGGCAACTGTCGTTGCCAGTCCGGGCAGGTACGGTGCCAGGGCAGCCACGATTTGCTTCAGGGCTTTTTCCAGAGTCTCGAAGCTGAGGGTCTTCTCCGCACCGACTGTTTCGGTCAGGAAGTGATCGATGCCAGCGAGGGCCTCCGCTGCCTCTGACACCGCCGTATGATTGGACTGGATTTCGTCGCCGGAAGCGGCCCGTAAGGCCTTATCCAGTTGGCTTTTATCCAGAGCAGGCTTTGCTTCCTGATCCCCTTGGGCTGCTGGCTTGGCATCGGGGCGTTCAGCAGCGGCAATCACCGAGTTTAAAGTGATCGGTTCGGACCCCCTGGCGCGGGCCAGCGGCGTTGCATAGATGTAGTCAAGGACCGCGAGCCACTGTTGCTGTGAAGGCGCGAGCGTCCCCCGGTCAGCTGTCAAGGCGCCGATGAGGTTGAGCCGCCAGGTGGGCGAGTTGCCGTCACCGGGATCGAGTTGGGGATGAAGGTCTAGCCAGTAACGCTCCAACAACCCTCGCAGGAGTTGGAGACCGTCACGCAGTCCAGCCCAGCCATCGACTTGAAGGCAGCTGCAGCAGAAGATGACAACTAGTTGAAGGTGTTTACCATCGGCGAGCAATTCGGCGCTTTTGGCTTTGAGATCGCGCCAATCGGGCGGCTCGGCCGGTTTGAACATGGAGCCAATCTCGACCTCCGGCTTGCCCTTCAAAGTCCTTTCGACCTCCGCAAAGCGGATGTCATTCGACAGGTCCGGTCCGCACGGCTGCTCAGCCGACACAGGCTGCAGTAGTTTCTCCACAATCGGGTTCATCTATCTCCACTCCTTCAGTTTTTCACGCAGATTCTGCAGCCGGGCCCTGCGGTTGGCATCGAGCCAGCCACCTTGGTCGTATCGTCTCTGCAAATCATCAAAGCGAGCGAGGTAATCATTAAAGCGGTCGAGCGGTATCCGACCGCGGGGCAGCGCGGAATCGGAACTGCCTTTCGGCGGTTTGGTGATGCGCAAGAGCACTTCATAGTTCTCGAGCACGGCGTCGAGGCTTTTCGAGTCCGCGCCGGCCGCACCGGCCGGCGCGACCAAGGTCAGGGCGGCTTCCGCGCTGCGCGCCGCGCCAGCTTCATTTCTCACCTCGATCGCATAGATCCCGGCGTCATTCGTCGTGACCGCCAACAACTGCAGTTGAGCATTTGTTTGCCCGGGCAGGCTCCGGCCATTGTGGCTCCACTGGTAAAATAAGGGTGTCGAGCCCTGGGCTTCCGCGGCGAAGAGCACATTGGTGCCCTCGGCGACCGATTGGCTTTGGGGCTGTCCCGTCAGCGTTGGGGCAATCGCGCGGCGCTTCACGGTCAGGATCGCGGTCTCACTGTTGGTCGACTTTCCGCCGTTGCTGACGACCACGAGATACCGCCCCGATTGACCGGCGTTCAGTTTAGCCAGGCGCAAGGTGGCGTTCGTCGCCTGTGGCAAATTCGCACCTTCATGCAGCCACTGGTACTTCAAGGGGCCATTACCCCGCGCGTCAACTCGAAACTGGACACTCTCGCCTTCTGTGGCCGTTTGACTGACCGGCTGTATCTGAATGATTGGCGGAAGGAACAATGGCTGCGTCGTCAGGAGTGCCACCAGGCTGCTGGTGGAACCGGCGGAGTTGCTGACAATCGCATGGTAACGGCCGGCCTGAATCATCGCGACGGCGGGCAGCTGCAGCGTGGCGCCGGTCCGGGCAGATTCGTGCCTTCGTGGAGCCACTGAAAATGTAGCGGGCCTGTCCCGCCAGCTTGAATGCTCAGTAAAACATCTGCCCCTTCGGTGACCGTTTGACTTTGCGGCTGTGAAACCAGGCTGACCGGTCTGACAGCCGGTTGAATCGCGAGCGTGGCTGGTTGGCTGTTGGTGGACCCCGCTGCGTTACTCACAACCATCCAATACCGGCCGGAGTGATACGGACTGACGGCGGTTAAGCGGAGGGAGAGGTTCGTTTGGCCAGGCAAGTTCGTTCCGTCGTGTACCCATTGGAACCACAACGGGGCGCGGCCATGCGCCGAGACTGTGAAGAGCGCCTCCGCTCCTTCCATGACGGTTTGGTTGGTGGGGTGGGCAACAATCGTTGGCGGAGAGAGAATCTCGGTAATGTTCACATGGGCGGCGCGTGTGTTGGTCGAGCCATCTTCGCTCGCGATCATCAGCCAGTAGCGGCCAGCGTCATTTGTGCGCACGCCTCCGAGACGCAAGGTAACATTGGTCTGGCCGGGCAAGTTGGTGCCTTCATGGACCCATTGGTAGCGTATTGATGCCGGCCCGACTATCTGGGACGCCAGCAAAACATCGCCGCCCTCCAGAAGGGTCTGGTCTTGAGGCTGAGCCACGACGGTTAGGGGTGTCGCACTGACAGGTGCAGGGGGCGAAGGCCGCGAAGAAGTTGGGGAGGGCCCAGTTGCACCCGTCGGCGATCCTGACTTGGGAAACAGGAGCACGCCAGCAACGAGCAAGAGCAGCAAGGGCACCAGGGCCATCCACACTTTAGACCGACCGGGTGGCTCACTCGGCTTGGCCGAAACGGACGGAGCCGTTCCTTGGCCTCCAGTTAGCGGCGTGATCGGTGTCGGCTTCGATTCCAGGCCGAGGAATTTGGCTTCGAGTTCCTGCAACCTGAGTCGCAGTTCGGGGGCTAGTTCGTAGGGGATTTCGGTGGCCAGCGGCGCAGCTTGGGCCGAGGCCTGCAAGCAAAAAAAGTCATCGCTCTTGGGCTCGCCGATGATCACGTCGATCCAAGTGTGTTTTTCGCGAACCAGCAGGAGCAGCGGCACTGATTGATTGAAGATACAGCGCAGGAAAGCAGCCCAGAGCAACAGCCCCTCCTCCGCTGAGGAACTGGCCTGCGGCAGGCGGACATGATATAAATCGGCGACCATACCCAGTCGGGTGTCGGGGGCGCGGCTGAACACCTGGACAGCCTTCTCCAGTTCGTGGAGGACCCGCAGAAGTCCGACGCGATCAGGTCCGAGTTCCGGTTGTTCGAGAAAACGCCGTCGCACTTCCAAGGGTGGCTCAAGGCCGCTGGCAGAAGGTAATGGGGTGAGGAGGTAGGAGCGCAACCGATCCTGGAGCGAGTGGCATTGGGCGACAACTCGATTCGAATCGTTGGTGCTCTGGCAAAAAACCCGGAGTTGCTCCAATTCCGGGCGTAGCGTCTCAATGATCCGAGCCGGCCTAAAACCTTCCGCATCCAGGCAAACGACCATCGGATATTTCGAGCGGCCCTTGCCGTCGGTCGACGACCAAAGTCGGCCGAGAATAGCGTGGCCGGGCAAAAGCCAAAGAAAAGTATGATCGTAGCCGTCGAGCCGCTTGGAGGGCTCGATTTTTTCCCACGCGCCCGAGTCCACCTGGCCCCCGATTCCATGGACATAAAAGACCTGTTTCGCCAGGACGAGTGCATCGGTCTCCAGGCCGATGCCTGGCATATGATCATCCCAGCCCGGATGCTTTCCAAACGCCGCCAGCGTCAGCCGAGCCTCGGGCTTGCCCGCTTGCATCGGACCGCTCGCTTTCGTCAATCGCTGGAAAAGGCCTTTCATTGCCGGCAAGGCAGGCCAAAGCTGCTACTTTGGCCATTCACTTCTTTGGGGAAATCGCATGCCGTTGAGCAAACGCACTTCGAAAAC
>JAXMHN010000090.1:0-17349 GCA_046346765.1 Verrucomicrobiota bacterium
AGACAGCACACTAGAGTCCCTGTGAACATCAGGCTGGACGGGACGGAGCGATTCCACTAATTTCGGGCCATGTCAAAGATGCTGAGAGGCACCGACACCAGCGAGCCAACTGCCCCGCAGACGGCATCGTTTGAGGATGCCTTGAAGAAACTGGAAGCGATCGTCGAGGCGATGGAGAATTCCGATTTGCCTCTGGAGACGTTGCTGGCCCGTTTCGAAGAAGGAGCCCAACTTGCGCAAATGTGCCAGGCGCGTCTGGCCGACGCGGAGTTGAGGATTCAGCAACTGGAGAAGACCGCGGCCGGGCAAATCGTTGCCAGGCCCGTGACCGTGGCCGAAGATGCGGCCCAACCTTGAGACAGCAGCGACGGGCGCGAGCGCCGACCCGTCATGAGCCCTTAAGATGCTGTCTCTGGGGGGCTTCCACGCGCTGTGGAAGCCGTTCCCAGGCGCCGTCCGATTGCCTCAACCGATTATGAGCCGATACCTCGACATGGTAGACCAGCCCGCCCACGTCAAGAAGTTGACCGTCCCGCAACTGCAGCAACTAGCGGAGGAAATTCGCTTCGAGCTGATCAATATTCTGGCCAAGAACGGCGGACATTTGGGGCCGAACCTGGGGGTGGTTGAGCTGACGCTGGCGCTTCATCGCGTCTTTGAGACTCCAACCGACAAATTCGTCTGGGACGTCAGTCACCAGACTTACGTCCACAAGATCCTGACGGGGCGGAAGGGGCGTTTCCACACGATTCGATCGACCGGCGGGCTGTGCGGTTTCGCGTTGCGCAGCGAGAGCGAGCACGACTGTTATGGGGCGGCGCATGCGGGGACAGCGCTGTCAGCGGCGCTTGGCATAGCCGCGGGGCGGGACAAGCGCGGGAGCAACGAGAATGTGGTGGCGATTTTCGGGGATGCGGCGCTGACGAACGGGATTTCGTTTGAGGCATTGAACAACGTGTCGCAGACGACGAGGCGATTTATTGGGATCCTGAACGACAACGAATGGAGCATCGCCAAGAACGTCGGCGCCATCGCCACTTACCTGAACAAGCTCATCACTCATCCTTCCTACAACCGGCTGCAGAAGGACTTCGAACGCTGGGTCCGCCGCCTGCCTAAAGGCGAAATCGCCATCAAACTGGGCCATAAAGCGGAAGAAGCGCTGAAAGGGGCGGTCACGGGAGTAACGCTCGAACAGACCGCGCCGCCGGGCGGGCCGGATGGCCGCGGTGGTTTCGGGAGCAGCTTGATCTTCGAAGAGATGGGCTTGCGTTACATCGGACCGATCGATGGGCATGATCTGACCATGCTGATCAGCGTGCTCGAATACGCCAAAAACTGCACAGACCCAGTCGTGCTGCACGTGCTGACGAAGAAGGGCAAAGGCTACGAAGCAGCCGTCAGCCAGCCGGAGAAGTTCCACGGCACGGGTCCTTACGATGTGAAGACCGGCCTGGCGCCGAGCCCGACGCCGGGCACGCCGCCGAACTGGCAGACGGTCTTTGGCGAAGCGATGGTGCGCTTATGCCAGAAGGACAATTCGATCGTCGGGATCACGGCGGCGATGCCGAGCGGCACCAGCTTGTCCATTCTTCAAAAAGCGCTGCCGGAGCGTTATTTTGACGTCGGCATTGCGGAGGAACACGCGGTCATCTTCGCGTGCGGGATGGCCACGATGGGTTTTCGGCCGGTGTGCGCCATTTATTCGACCTTTCTGCAACGGGCGTTTGACTGCATTGTGCACGACGTGGCGTTGCAGGACCTGCCGGTGATGTTTTGCATGGACCGATCGGGTCTGTCGCCCCAGGACGGGCCAACGCACCATGGGCTGTTCGACATCTCGTATCTCCGCTGCGTCCCCAACATCATCGCGATGGCGCCAAAGGACGAGGATGAACTGGTCGACATGATGTTCACCGCCAGCCATGAACCGCATCCGACCTTTATTCGTTACCCGCGTGGCGCGGCCGAAGGCGTCCCGATCAAGGAGTATCCGAAATTGCTCGAGATCGGGAAAGCGGAGGTGTTGCGCAATTTCGCGCATCATGGAGGGCGGAAGATCGCATTGTTTCCGCTGGGGAACATGAACCCGCTGGCACGGCAGGCGGCCGATCGCCTGACGGCCGAAGGGCACGATGTCGCGTTGATCAACCCTCGTTTTACCAAGCCGCTCGACGCGGCCACGCACGAGTTCTTTGGACGGACGGCCGACGTGGTCGTGACGTTGGAGGATCACGCCCTGGTCGGTGGGTATGGAAGCAGCGTGCTTGAACTTTTTGGAGAGCGGCGTATCACCACGCCGGTGGTGCGGATCGGGTGGCCGGATGTTTTCATCGAGCACGCCACCAGCGTGGATGACCTGCGCAACAAATACGGGCTGAACGTCCCGACGCTCCTGGAGCGGGTCAAAGAGGTTTTGGCCGAAGAACCGGCGGAACGTTCCAGCCGGGTGGCAGTGGCCTAGCAGATAACCGATACAGTTAAAGCGATAACATGGCTTACAAAGATGTGGCGCCTCCGGCTGGAGGCAAGATTACCAGCAGTGGCGGCAAGCTGACCGTCCCCGATAATCCGATCATTCCCTTCATTCGGGGCGATGGCACAGGGCCGGACATTTGGGCAGCGAGTGAACGCGTCTTCAATGCGGCCGCGCAGAAAGCCTACGGCGGCAAGCGCAAGATTGCCTGGTTCGAGGTTTTCGCTGGGGAAGCGGCCAAGCGGCGCTTTGACAATTGGCTGCCGGACGACACGATCGAAGCGTTCAAGGAGTATCTGGTTGGGATCAAGGGGCCGTTAACGACGCCGGTGGGCGGAGGGATTCGCTCGTTGAACGTTGCTTTGCGCCAACTCCTCGACTTGTACGTCTGCCTGCGCCCGGTGCAGTACTTTCAAGGAGTCCCCTCCCCGGTCAAGCACCCGGAGAAAGTCGACATGGTCATCTTCCGGGAGAACACGGAAGACATCTATGCCGGCATTGAATTCTCGGGCGGATCGCCGGAAGCGGAGCGCTTTCTCGCCTTTTTGGCGCAGGAGTTTCCCAAGGACTTCAACAAAATCCGATTTGGGACCCGGGAGAAGGTCGCGGACTACTTGAAAGTGGCGGCGCCGGATCATTCCGCAGAGGCGGCGCAAGTCTGCGTGGGCATCGGGGTGAAGCCGATTTCGCTGGTGGGGACGATCCGTCTCATCCGAGCGGCCATCGATTACGCCATTCGCCATCAGCGCCGTTCGGTCACAATCGTGCACAAGGGGAACATTATGAAGTTCACCGAAGGCGCCTTCCGCGACTGGGCTTACGCCGCCGCCGACCGCATCTTCGGGAGCAAGATTTACACGTGGGCACGGTGGGAGCGCACCAAACGGGAGCAAGGCGAGCCGATCGCCAACGAGGAGCAGCGCGCCGCGGTAAAGGGCGGGGCGATCCTGGTTAAGGACGCCATTGCGGACATCACGCTCCAGCAGGTGCTGACCCGCCCGGAGGATTTCGACGTGATCGCCACCCCTAACTTGAACGGCGATTATCTCTCGGACGCGCTGGCCGCCCAGGTTGGGGGAATCGGCATCGCGCCGGGAGGCAATATCAATTACGTGACGGGTCACGCCATCTTCGAAGCCACTCACGGCACCGCCCCGAAATATGCCAATCAAGACAAGGTCAATCCGGGCAGCGTGGTGCTCAGTGGCGAGATGATGCTCCGGTATATGGGCTGGACCGAAGCGGCTGACCTCATTCTCAAGGGGCTGAACGGAGCGATCGCGTCCAAGCGCGTCACTTACGACTTCGCTCGCCTGATGGAAGGCGCCACCGAGATTAAGTGCTCGGAGTTTGGCGACAATATCATCGCCCACATGTGACTGGCGGGCGGCTTCCGGCTGACCGCCAGGCCGCCCTCAGAACGATCGCTTCGCGCCGAAACCCGTTGCGAGGGCGATGGGACTCGGTCTTCCGCGTGGTTTACTTGCGAGCCGGCCGCTCGCGGATGTTGGCTGGCGCCGCCCGGTGAGGCGACGACGTGGGACCAGTGACGCGCAGGTATTCGGTCTCGACCCGGTTGAGCGATTCCTTGCTGAGCAACCCGGCCTGCCAGAGTCGTCGCGCATGCGCCAGTTGGCGGTCGCCGACGCGGTTGGATTTGCGGCGATTGAGCGGTTCCGGGAGCATTTCGAGATTGGCGAGTTCATTGCCAGCTTCGCGCGCCAAGCTATAAGGAACGATATGGTCGATCTCGACCGGCGCGTTCCGATAGGGGCCGCGCGTGACGATGGCCGCTTTGCCCTGACGCATCCGATCGAGGTTTTCGGAGGTGAACAGCCCGAGTTCCTCAGCGATCTGCAGATTGCGCAAGAGGGATTCCTTCACCAAACTGGCGCGCGGTTCCGCCGTCCGGTTGACGAACTGGGCGGCACGGATGGCCGTGTCTGGCGCCCAGCCACGCCGGCCGGCGTCGTGCAGCCAGTAAACCAACTTGTTCAAGCGGCTGTTTGCTCCACGCTCGCCCAGAGTAGCGAGCTTGGCCGGGTCGCTCAAATTGGCCAGGGCGACGACCGCCTGAAACGGGCTGAAGTGCCAAAGGAGCGCGGCGGCCAGGGCTACCAGCCCGGAGCCAATGGCGGCTTTTCTGCGCAGGCGCTTCATGCAGCAGGCTCAGGCTTCTTCACTGAGGGTCAATTCGGCCTGCAGCACGACGCGTGGCCCGATCGAAGCGGTCGCTTGCGCCTGAATCAGCTTGCCCAAAGTGCCAAGCAACCTGGCTTCGAAGTGAAGCGTCTCACCCGGCCGCGCCGTCCCAAAGATCTTGACCGCCCGCAAGGCCGTCAGGCGCAACCGGGATTTCGAGCCACCGGCGCTGCTCCGAGCAACCACCCCCGCCAGTTGCGCGCCGGCTTCGATCAGCAGAACACCCGGGAAGAGGGGTTCACCGGGGAAATGCCCGGCGAGGAACGGCTCGTCTCCGCGGACGGTGTATTCAGCGGTGGCGGCGTGCCCCGGGTCGAGTGAGAGAACGCGGTCGAGAAAGCGAAAAGCCTGTCCATGAGGGAGGGAGTGGAGCGCGGCCTGAAGAGAGTCCATCCGGTGCCTTAATGCTTCAAAGGTTCGACGATTTTGTATTCGGGTTTGAAGTCGGGCTGAAAGAGTTCCGGATCGAGCGTCGGATTGAGTTGCGGGTTGGCAAAGTCGTTGCGCAGGGTTGAGCCGTCCGGAAACTCCAATTCGGTGGAGAGCAGCGACAGATCCTGGCTGGAGATGACCAGCTCGATGCGGGGAATAATTTTACGGGCGCTGAGCGATCTCGGTTTCAGATCGATGCTGACGCGATCGCCCGAGATCCGTTCACGACCAATCTCGAATTTGGCCTCGAGGTCGGGGCGGTTGCGAGGGAAGCCCGCTTCGAGCAAAGCCAGAGCGCTTCCCCATTGGCCCGCGCGCTCGCCAGTCAACGGATAACGTTCGGCTCGTTTCAGCAAGGGGTAAATCACATCCATTTCGTCGGGTTGCCGGAGAGCAATCGTCCGAGGCGGACTTCCCAGTTCCCAGCGAAAGCGGTTCGGAGCGGCAAACCAGACTCGTCCCTGCGCCTTCAACGGGGCGGTGAGGGTCTTGAGGGCGCGGGTCTGGGTGAAGTCCGCTGACCAGGTGAGGATCGTTGCTTGCCGAGCCAGCCAAGCGTCAACCGTGTTGGTCTCGGCGCCGTTGGCAGACCGGTTGGTGGCCGCGCACAAGGTGAGCGCCATGGAAACGGCGGCCAGCGATCGGCGCAGGCGCCGACACCTGTCGTAGCAGCCATTTGTCGGCGGCGGCGCCGCCCACCTCGCACGCGCCCTTTTCGACGCCGCTAGAAAGCCGCGCCGGGACGACTGGCGCTTTACACCTGAAATCGCTCCGGGACGGGACGGCGACGGCCGGAGATTGGTCAAGGCTTGGACGGCTCCGGCCAGATAGGAACGAAGTGATACCATTGGTCAAGATACTGCCGAATGACGGGTTCGAAAACTCCGGTGATGGTTTGGGTCAAAGCGGCCCGCGCGGACCGGGAACCGAGGGCTTCACGCCGATAGACAATTTCCGGCAGCACCTCCGCGCGATAGCCGGGTCCAATCCACGGGAGGTAGACCGGCAACAAAACGCATCCGCTGGCGCGGGCCAACTCCGCGGGCGCCCTCGAAGCCATGAAGGGGAGCCCAAACAAGCTGACCTCGACGGCGCTCGCGGCTGGGGGGCGGTCCATCAGCAAGGCCACGGTCGCGCCGTTCTCCAGACGGCGAACGATCTCGACGGCCGCGAACGGGTTGCGCCCGACCACGATGGTTTCGATGCCCCATTTCGCCCGAGAACTGCGCCGGGCATCCGTCAAAGCAGGGTCCGGTTCGTCGAGAGTGACGACCGTGATGGGAATGCCGCGGCGGGTCAGCAGCGGCGCGCCCAACTCCCAATTGCCGAGGTGCGGGGTGAGCAAGAGCACACCGCGCCCCTTCCCCCGGGCGGCCAGGACATGCTCCCAACCGCGCGTATCCACGACGATCTCTTCGACCGGCAGCCCGTTCTCGTATCGCCACAGATCAACCAGTTTCACCGCGAACTGACGAAAGAGTCGGCGGGTGAGCGAGCGCGCTTGCCGGGTATCGTGGTGGAGCGGCGGGAGCAGATTGCGAAAAACAATTTCTCGCCGGGCAGGGTTGCTGCAGCGATAGAGATTAGCCGCGGCGAAGCCAAGCCATTTAGCCAGTCCGACGGGCAGGCGGCTCGCGGCCCACGAGGCAGAAGCCCACAGGTCCCGACGGTACAACGACGATGGCTGACGCGGCGGGCCCGCGGACTCAGCCCAACTCCCCACCGGCGTCGGTTCGGTCGTCGGGCGGCTCACGGCGTCAGATACACTTCCAAGGTTTCGCTGGAATGCCGGCGTTCCGCGCGCCATTGTTCGGGCCCAACCCGCTCGACCGCCCAATTTCTCGGAGGCGGAGCGCCCGCTTCGATGCAGAACGGCAGGAAGAGCCAGATCAGACGCGCTGGAGGGCGGCGGGTCCCGGCAAACCGGCGGCCTTGGGGGAATTCGATCTGCCAGCCATTTCGATCGCGCTGGGCCGAGACGATGGGAAAAGGAGTTTTGCTGAATTGGACGAAGGCTTCGTCAGGAAGGCGAACGGCCAGGACGAGTTCGCCCGCGATCTCGGGTTTACCGTTGCCGGGGTGCCAAACAGCTTGCCCTTGGCGGACATGCCAACCGGGGGCTGACAGGTCGGCGCGGAAGGAGGCGCGAGGGGCGGTACAGCCTGCAAACAGGAGCAGGCCGATCAAGGCCAAGGCGATGGATGCCGACGAGCCGACAGCCCCGAGGCTAAACCTGCCGGACGGGTTGAGAGTTGCACCCGGAGCGGTTTTGCCATAATGTTCGGCTTCCACTGCCGGAGAAACGGTCGGCATGAGTGGAAGGTTGAACATTTTTCCGGTGGTTTGTCAAAGTCAGTGCGCCACTTGACAGAACAGGCGTCGATCCTTTAACGATCTTGAATCTTACGCATACTGTGTTTTCAGGCGACTGAATTTACCGAGACTGGTCTGAGGCTGGCGCGGACAACAACAAGAGAATGCAGAATGATTAAAGTTCAAAATCTGACCAAGGCATTTGGTCCGAAGTTAGCCGTCAACAACATCTCCTTTTCGGTGGAACGCGGGGAAGTTCTAGGCTTTCTCGGCCCCAACGGGGCGGGCAAGTCGACTTCCATGCGGATGATCACGGGTTTTATTCCGCCCACCTCCGGAAAAGTCACCGTCGGCGGGGCGGACATCGTCGAAAACCCAATCCAAGCCAAACGCTACATTGGGTATCTGCCGGAAAATGCGCCGGCTTACACGGACATGACCGTCCAGGGATTCCTGGGTTTCGCGGCCGAGTTGCGCGGGTTACGAGGAGACGCGAAGAAGAAGGCGGTCCATCGCGCGGTGGAGATGTGCTTCCTGGAATCGGTGCTGCACCAGAGCATCGACACGCTGTCAAAGGGCTTCCGGCACCGCACCTGCTTCGCCCAGTCGATCATTCATGATCCCGAGGTGTTGATCCTGGACGAACCGACCGATGGCCTGGATCCCAACCAGAAACACGAAGTCAGGACCTTGATCAAGCGCATGGGCGAACGCAAAGCGATTGTGTTCTCCACCCACATCCTCGAGGAAGTGGAGGCGGCCTGTTCCCGGGCCATCATCATTGATCGCGGCCAGATTGTCGCCAACGGCACGCCCGGTGAACTGAAGCAGCGTTCCGACACTTCCGGCGCGGTCCAGATGCGGGTCGTGGGCGTTCCAACATTGACTGTCACCCAACGTCTGTCTCTTCTGCCGACGGTGCGCAAGAGCACCGTCCTGAAGGAGGAAGCGGGCCGGGCGGCCATCCGCGTCTACCCGCAACCGAACTGCCGCAACGGCGAACTGGCGCGGAGCATTTCCGAGGTCCTGGTCAAGGAAGGTTGGAGTTTCGAGGAATTACATACCGAGGAAGGCCGATTGGACGAGGTCTTCCGCAGCATTACGCTTTCCGACACGATTCAAGAGGAGAAGAAATAGAAATGAACAGCGCGCTGGCGAATATCAAGACAATCACGAAACGGGAGTTGACCGGGTATTTTGCCTCTCCGGTGGCTTACGTTTTCATCGTGATCTTTCTGTTGTTGGTTGGTTTCTTCACCTTCATGCTCGGCTTCTTTTTTGAGCGGGGGGAAGCGTCTCTGCGGGATTCATTCTTCCTGTGGCATCCTTGGTTGTATCTGTTTTTGGTGCCGGCGGTGGGGATGCGGCTTTGGTCAGAAGAGCGGCGGCAAGGCACGATGGAGCTGCTGCTGACCATGCCGATCACAGCCTGGCAAGCGATTGTCGGAAAGTTTTTGGCCTCTTGGCTTTTCCTGGGGCTGGCTTTAGTCCTCACCTTTCCAGTAATCATCACGGTCAATTACCTCGGCCAACCGGACAACGGGGTCATTTTCTGTGCGTATGTCGGCAGCCTGCTGCTGGCGGGAGCCTATCTGGCAATCAGTTGCATCACGTCCGCGATGACGCGCAACCAGGTGATCAGCTTCATTTTGTCGGTGGTCATCTGCTTGTTTCTGATCCTGGCAGGCTGGCCGCCGGTCACTCGCATGATCGAGAACCTTTCCGAAAGCCCGCGGCTGGTTGAAGCGGTGGCCTCGTTTAGCGTGATGACTCACTTCGACGGGTTCCAGCGGGGTGTCATCAGCACGCGCGATGTGATCTTCTTCCTCGCGATGATCGGATTCTCCCTTTTCACCACCAGCGTCATCATCCGCGCGCACCGGGTTGGATAGCCACCAGCAACACCTTTCTCAGACGAAGTTATGACTCACAAGAAGCAAGTTGAGACCTTTCTGTTTTCCACGGCCGGTGTGGTCGTCATGTTCCTGATCGTCGTCGCGATCTATATCATCTCGGGCGTGGTCAAAGCCCGATTTGATCTCACCCAGGAGAAGCTTTACACGCTCTCCGCCGGCACCAAAGCCATCCTCAACAAACTCGATACGCCCGTCGAAATCCGGTTCTACTGCACGCAGGATTCCAAGGAGATGCCCGTGCAATTGAAGACCTACGCGGAGAGGGTCGAAGACCTCCTCAATGAGTATAAGAAAAACTCCCGCGGCAATATCACGCTCAAGAAGCTCGATCCGAAGCCTGACTCCGACGCGGAGGACGCCGCCAACCTGGACGGGGTTGAAGGAGTGACCTTGAGTATGACGGCGGACAAAGTTTACCTGGGCGTGGCCATCAACCAGCTCGACGCCAAAGTAGCCATCCCCTTCCTCTCGCCGGAGCGGGAGCGGCTATTGGAGTATGACATTTCCCGGGCGTTAACCCGGGTCACGTCCACCACCAAGCCGGTCATTGGGATTATGTCAGCGCTGCCTGTTTTTGGGGAGTTCAATCCGATGGCGATGCGAATGGGACAAATGCAGAAGCAGGATCCGTGGGTGTTCGTGAGCGAATTGAAACGAGATTTTGACGTCAAACAGGTCGAAATGACCGTGGACCAGATCCCGAGCGACATAAAAGTGCTGGCCGTGGTTCATCCGAAAGGAATCACCGACAAGGCGCAGTATGCTATCGACCAGTTTCTTCTCCGGGGCGGCAAGGTGATTGCCTTCCTGGATCCGATGTCGTTCGTCGACAGCCGCAACGCCCCCGGGATGAATCCGATGCAAGCGGCGCAGGTCCCCGGCTCGAACATGGAAAAGCTCCTGAAGGCATGGGGGATCAGCTTCGACCCGGGCAAGGTGGTGGCGGATATGAACTTCGTCACCCGGATCAATCGTGGCAACCGCCCGGAAGCAGCCCCGGCTGTTTTGTCGCTAACGCAGGAAGCGTTGGATAAAGACGACGTGGTGACCAGCCAGATCGACAATGCGCTCATTCCATTCGCCGGCGCTTTCACTGGCACACCCGCCGAAGGCCTGAAGGAAACCGTCATCATCAAGTCGAGCAAAGATTCTCAACTGATCGACCGTTTCATGGCGGAGTTCTCCGGCGAACAGACGGCCAAAGACTTTGTTTCCTCCGGGAAGGAACAGGCCATTGCCATCCGCTTGACCGGCAAATTCAAGACCGCCTTTCCAGATGGCAAACCGAAGGACACGCCCGACGACAATAAGGATGGCGCCGCGAAAACCGAGAGCGCATCGACCGAAGCACCGCTCAAACAATCGACCAGCGACGGCGCCGTCATTCTGGTCGGTGATTCCGATTTCCTCTACGACCAATTCTGCGTCCAGATTCAGGAGTTTTTCGGCCAGCGCATTGTCCAGCCCCGCAATGGCAACCTCAATCTGGTCCAAAACATGGTCGAACAACTGGCCGGAGACAGCAACCTGATCGCCGTCCGCAGCCGCGCGACCATGAATCGGCCGTTTATCCTCGTCCGCAAGATGCAGAACCAGGCGGAAGAGCGTTACCGCAGCAAAATCAAAGGATTGGAACAGAGTCTCTCCGAAGCCCAGACGCGGCTGAATGAATTGCAGAAGAACAAAGAAAGCGGCCAGCGGTTCATTCTTTCCCCGGAACAACAGTCGGAGATCAAAAATTTCCAGAAGAAACAGGCGGACGTGAAGAGAGAGTTGAAGGAAGTGCGCAAGAATTTGCGACAAGATATTGACTCGCTCGAAAACCGATTGAAGTGGATCAACATTGCCGGAATGCCACTGCTCGTGACCGCCTCCGGTGTTTCTCTGGCGTTGCTCAAGAAAAAGAAAACGGCTGCCAAATGAACCGGAAACAACTCATCATTCTCGTTTTGTTGGGGGCCCTCATTGGGGGGATTGGGATTTTCGTTTACAACCGACAGGCCGCCTCTTGGAAGGCGTCCGACCAGGCGATGGGGCAGAAGATCCTGCGCGATTTCCCGCTCAACGACATCGCTCAAATCCGCATCAAACAGGCTGAGGCCGAACTCACTCTGGCCAAAGCGGAGGACCAATGGACGGTCAAGGAACGCTGGAACTACCCGGCGAACTTCTCCGAGATCAGTGATCTCCTCCGGAAGATGTGGGAATTGAAGAGCGTGCAAACCCTCAAGGTGGGGCCGTCGCAATACGGGCGGTTGGAACTGCTCTCTCCTGACAAGGAGAAGGGCACCAATGTCGGCACCCTGGTGCAATTCAACGACAAAGGGGGCAAAGCGGTCCAATCGCTCCTGATCGGCAAGAAGGTGACCCGCCCATCAGAGGGCGGATCTCCTTTTGGCGGCGGTGACTACCCAGTGGGCCGCTACGTCGCTTTGGTCGACAACCCGCAGAACGTCTGGCTGATTTCGGAGACGCTGACCGATGTCGAAGCAAAACCGGATCATTGGCTGAACAAAGACTTCTTTAAGGTGGAGAAGCTCAAGTCGATCGAGGTCACGCACCCTGCCGGGACCAACTCCTGGAAAGTGACCCGCGAGAAAGAAGGGGGCGATCTCGACCTGGCCGACAAGCAGGCCGGCGAAGAGTTCGACAAGAACAAGGCTTACAGTGCGGGCAATGCTCTCTCCTACCCCAGCTTCAACGACATCGTAGACCCCGCTGCCAAACCGGAGGAGTTCGGAGTTGATCCGGTCGTCGCGAAAATTGAAACCTTCGATAACTTCGCCTACACCATCAAAGCGGCCAAAGCGAAAGGCACCAACGAAGACAACTTCCATCTCCAAATGACCGTCTCCGCGGATCTGGTCAAGCAACGGACTCCAGGCAAAGACGAGAAGCCGGAGGATAAGGAGAAACTCGACAAGGAATTCCAGGACAAGCTAAAGAAGCTCGAGGACAAATTGAAACAGGAGAAATCTTACGAGAAATGGACCTACGTCGTTTCAAAATGGACCATCGATCCCATCCTCAAACAGCGCAAGGACTTCCTCGCGGACAAGAAAGCAGACGACAAAAAGCCCGCAGACCATCCCGGCGAAATCAAACTTCCGGAGACGCCCAAAGTCGAGACCGGTCTGCTGCCGGATGCTCCACCGGCCTTGCCTGTCAAGTAATGCGTTTGACAGGTGCGCTAATCCGGCTATTTTTTAAACTCGAAGACCCGTAGATAAATCAACCACCATGAAACGACTCCTTACTTGCCTGATCCTGGCCGGTGTGACCGCCGCAACTTCTTTGCAGGCGGGCGAACAGCCAGCCAAAGCCGCTTGCTGCTCGACCGAAGCCAAGGCCAGCTGCAGCGCTGACAAAGCCACGGCCGCCAAGTCCTGTTGCTCCTCCTCCTCGGCCAAAGTGGCCAGGAAGAATGTGACCGTCAAAGGCGCTACGTTGCTCGTCCAGCGATAGACAGCCCTTTTGGAAGTTCCATTTGCGAGAGCCCGCACTTCGCCGTGCGGGCTCTTTGCCTTTCAGTCGCTCGTCTTTCCGTGCCCGCCAGATTCATTCGGACCTCTGCGCCGCCTCCGCCCCGAGCTGGCGGAGCAAGGCATGACGGGCTTCCTTCTTCACGTCTTGTAAGGCGCGTACAGCGCGGTAGAACTGCTCGAAACTGCCGTTTTGCTGAGCCCACAAGGCTTCGAGTCCCGGGACGAGTTCATAGTAAAGCGAGATGGTATTCAGTTGGGCATTGTTCAGAGGCTGAGCAACCCAACCGTCATAACCGGCATAGCCTCCCCAGGCCTCCTTCAACGCCGCATATTCTCCCCGCATTTCCCGAACAATCCGTTCCTTCTCCGCTTTCATCCAGGGAGGTGGAGATTTGGTCGGATAGGCGGGGGTAAACCGATCCCGCTGCCCGTCTCCGTAGAGATCCTGCAACCGTTGGCGAGCGTCCATCACCAGGCTGACGAATTGCCGGTTTCGGCGCAACCCGACTGCGTAGGCCTGGGACGCCGCATCCGGACTGTTTTGCTTGAGCCAACGCCGGACGCCCTCCTCGCTGATAACGGTGGCGAAGGCCTCATTGAGATCGGTGTCGCCCGGGATAAACAGCCGCTGATGGGCCAGTTCGTGAAATACGATCTCAGCCAAAGACGGTTCGGAATGGTGAATGAACGTGTTCAACAAGGGATCGGAAAACCAGCCCAGGGTCGAATAGGCCTCCACTCCTTCCACGTAGACGTCATGGCCGTGGCGGGCGAGTTCGGCGGCGTAGCGGCGCGCTTGCTCCTCCTTAAAATAACCGCGATACTTTAGGGTTCCGACCAGCGGATACCACCATTGCTTCGGACGCAGTGTCGCCGCCGGCGCGGCGTGAACATTCCAAACGGCAAAACGGCGGCCTAAATCCACGTAAGCGAGGTAGTGCCGATCGATCGGGAGGCCCAACTCCTCCTTGGCGAAAGCGCGCAAACGGTTGACGAGTTCGAACTTCGCCTTGAGTTCAGCGCTGATGGCCGGAGACGCCAACAGGTCGGCGGTTGGCTCACGTCGAGTCAAAATCTGCAACTGGCCGCGAATCGCCTGGGAGTAATACTGGGCTGTCTGACAGCCCGTCACGCTTCCCCACCAGACCAATGCGACGGCGGCCCAAACCGCCCGCCAAATACCTTCTCTCTTGCTCGACCGTGGCCGCATCACCCTTATTTAGCGGCAAGAGCAGAGAAGAGCCATCGCGAAGGGCGAGAAAGTCAGGATCGGACCGAGCGCTCCACCGGCAGTTAGTCAGCCACTTGAGCCAGCGCGATCGCTTCCGGCGGTCTGGCGGAGGGGCCAGACAAAGTCGGTGATGACGGGGTCATTCAGATCGTAGGCTTCGACGACCCGCTGCAGGACGAGGTCCCAATCGACCTGTTGGACATCTGGACGCGAGTCGCTTTCGAGCTCGACGGACCAGATCATCTGGAAGTTTCGGCCAAAGCCACGTTCTGCCCACCAAGGGGGCGGGTGATCATCGCCCAAGGAAAGGGCGAAGCTATCCTCGGCATCGATGGCCTGATGCAGATGTACTTTGATGGATTCCATCGTCCAATATGCGCCATTGTCCAGCCGGGCGCCAAGTGCGTCCGCAAACACGCGTACGCCTCATGAGTCATTTCCCAATAATTATCATGGCAGAGCCTTGGAAATCCGCCATCAGGGAAGACCCGAAAAGCAACGAAACGCCCGGAAGTGATGGCTGATGGATGGATTCAACCGCGCCCTGTGGTAACCTCAGCCAACAAGGAGATTGTATGAGCAACGCAAAACTAAAATCGATCGACCAGCAGATCCTGGTCATCACAGGAGCTTCCAGCGGGATAGGGCTCGCCACGGCGACCCTGGCGGCCAAACGGGGAGCCAAAGTCGTCCTCGCCGCTCGCAGCCAAAAGGCGATCGAGAGTATCGCGGCCAAAATCAATGCCGATGGCGGCCAAGCTTTGGCGGTGGCCTGCGACGTCGCCAGCCGGACGCAGGTGGAGCAACTCCTCCAAACGGCCCTGGAACACTTCGGCCGGGTTGATACGTGGGTGAACAACGCCGGCGTTTCCATCTATGGCCGTCTTGATCAAGTGAGCGAGGAAGACAGCCGACGGCTGTTCGACACCAATTTCTGGGGCGTTTATCATGGCTCGTTGACCGTCTTGCCCCATCTCAAGACCAACGGTGGGGCGTTAATTAACATTGGCAGCGAGGTCTCCGAAACCGTCGTTCCGCTTCAAGGCATGTATTCAGCCTCCAAACACGCGGTCAAAGGTTTCACCGATGCCCTGCGCTTGGAGATCGAAGAACTGGATCAAGCACCGGTTTCCATCACCCTCATTCAACCGACCGCGACGGATACTCCCTTCCCGCAACACGCCCGAAACTATATGGAGAAGGAGCCCAAGCTGCCCACTCCGCTGGACGATCCGGAGGACGTTGCCGAAGCCATCCTCGCAGCCGCTGTCAAGCCCACTCGCAGCAAGAAGGTCGGGACCATGTCCAAAGTCAATACCGCGACCGCGAAATTGGCCCCGAAGTTGGGCGACAAAATCGCGGCGAAACAAGCAGATCGGCAACAGTATGAGGAAGCGCCCCGAGACCCGGACGGCACGCTCGCTCAGGCTGGAGAACTCGTCGGGACAGCCGGCCATGTCCGCGGCTCCGGCGGACGCGAGGAAGCCTAACCAGGAGCCTATTGCGCACCCCTCCACTCCCTGTCCCCGCCGACGTGAGGAGGCGGAAGATGGTGGGGCGGAATTTGGCGGATCATCCGCCGCTACCGCGGGACGATGCCCAAGCGGATCGCGGACGCAGAGGGGCCAGAACGATAGACGCGCTGAGTGGCTTGGCGAAAGCTTTCCGGCTTGGCGCGATAGATATCGCAAAAGGTCTGCGGATTGCGATCGAGCAGAGGGAACCAACTGCTTTGGACCTGCACCATGACGCGGTGGCCGGCGCGGAAGGTATGGCAGACATCTGGCATAGTCCAGTGGAGTGGGGTGACTTTGCCCGGTTCGAACGGCTCAGGCTTGTCGTAGCCATGCCGGAATTTGCCGCGGAGAGGCTCCCCGCGCACCAGTTGCTGGTAGTGACCCATTTCTGTGTGGGCTGGATTCGGTTCGGGACCGGGATGGTCGGCCGTATAAACGTCAATCAACTTCACGACCCAATCACTGTCGGTTCCAGTCGTAGAGACAAAAAGGTCCACGGTGACCGGGCCGGCAACGGTGAGGTCCTCAGGGAGCACATCCGTTTGATAGACGAGGACATCGGGACGGCGTGCTGCAAAGCGTTGATCTTCGATCATGTAGGTCGCGGGCATGCCGGTAGAAATACGTTGTGTGAAGGGAACGGGGCGATTTGGATCACTCACGTATTGGTCGAAGCCCGGTTCGCTTTCGGTCGGAGAATCAAATGCCAGGCGCCCGTTGGCCTGGAGGTAAATTGATCTCGGCGCCGCCTCGGCCGGCGGCCAGACCTTCTCCTGTCGCCATTCATCCGTGCCGGTTTCGAACACATACGCTTCCGGCAGGACCAGGTTGGTTTGGCCTTTAAGAAAGCGACGGAAGAAGGGCAACTCAATTTCCTGACGAAAGAACTCGGCCGTTTTGGCGTGGAACTGCACCGGGCCCAGGGCATCACCCGCGCCGAAATGCCAGCCGCCGTGGGACCAGGGACCCATGACAAGGGCGTTGAAGATGCCAGGATTGTTCGTTTCGGTGGCGCGATAGGTTTTGAGCGTTCCGGAGAGGTCTTCCGCATCGAACCAACCACCGACCGTGAGGACAGCGGCGGTGACGTGCTTCAGATGAGGCGCGAGATTATGCTGCGCGCACCACTGGGCATCTCCAATGTTATCCATCATCGCATCCCACGATTCGATCTTGCCGCGGTAATACTTGTCACCCAGATCGCCGATCGAACCGGCATTGAGAAAAAAGGCATAGCCATCGGGGGTGCCGTAGTCGAACGGGCGTGGTTCCTGGCGCAGAGGATTGTCCAGCCGTTGGCCGAAGAAATTGAAGAAGCCGAAATTATGCGCGAGCCAGAAGCCACCGCCGTGCAAGCTGTCATCGCCGTCGAACAAATCGGCCACCGGCGCTTGCGGCGAGACGGCTTTCAAGGCTGGATGAGAATCGATCATGCCGGCGGCGGCAAAGAAGCCCAGGTAGGAGATGCCCTGCAGGCCGACCTGGCCGTTATTGCGTGGCACATGCTTCACCAGCCAATCGATTGTGTCCCAAGCGTCGGTGCTCTCATCGGTGTCGCGCGGGCCGGCTTTGACCGCCTTGTGCGGACGCACATCCACGAAACTCCCTTCGGAGGCGAAACGTCCGCGAACATCCTGCAAAGCGAAGATGAACTTCTCTTTGATATAGGAGTCGGGCAGGCCGCCGGGCTTTTCCCCGGCGTCGATGGTATACGGCTTGAGATTGTAGGGTGTTCGCTGCAGCAAGATCGGGTAGTCGCGGGAAGCGTCTTTCGGTG
>JAXMHN010000091.1:0-16758 GCA_046346765.1 Verrucomicrobiota bacterium
AAGGAACCAAGAATCCAAGAATCCAAGAATCCAAGAATCCAAGAATCCAAGAATCCAAGGAACCAAGAATCCAAGGAACCAAGAATCCAAGGACCCAAGGATCCAAGGACCCAAGTGTCCAAGGAACCAAGGATCCAAGAACCCAAGGATCCAAGAATCCAAGGATCCAAGAACCCAAGGATCCAAGGACCCAAGGATCCAAGAACCCAAGGATCCAAGAACCCAAGGATCCAAGGACCCAAGGAACCAAGAATCCAAGGAACCAAGAATCCAAGGAACCAAGAATCCAAGTAGCCAAGAACCCAAGTAGCCAAGAACCCAAGTAGCCAAGAACCCAAGTAGCCAAGGATCCAAGTAGCCAAGAACCCAAGTAGCCAAGAACCCAAGTAGCCAAGAACCCAAGTAGCCAAGAACCCAAGAATCCAGGGAACCAAGTATCCAAGGACCCTTGGTTCCTCACACACTTGGGACGCTCCTTGACTCGACGAGGAACGAGGTTACTGTCGTGCTCAAATTAACAGTTCTTCTTCGCGCCAGGAATAACCTTGGCTGCAGGATGATCTAAGAAAAACACGAATGAAACGAACGGTATCGCTGGCCGCCTTTGTGGCGGTGGCACTTACAATGGCGCAGGGGATGGCGGCAGACGCTCCGGTGGTGCTGAAAGACAAAAAGGACAAGATCAGTTACAGCATCGGCGTTCAGATCGGAGCGAGTGTCAAACAGCAGACATTGCAGCAGCAAGTCGACGTCAAACCGGAGATGGTAGCCGCCGGACTGAAGGATGCCCTCACCGGCGCCAAGATGCAGCTGACCGACGATCAGGTCCGGGAAACGCTAAGCACGCTCCAGCAAGAGGTTATGGACCGCCAAAGCCAGCTCGCCGACCAGAATAAAAAGGACGGCGAGAAATTCCTGGCTCAAAACAAAACCAAGCCTGGCGTCAAAGCCCTCCCGAGCGGACTCCAATATCAGGTTCTGAAAGAAGGCAAAGGACAGAAGCCGAAAGCTAGTGATACCGTCAAAGCCAACTACAAAGGCACCCTGATCAACGGGACGGAATTCGACAATTCGGAGAAACACGGCGGGGCAGCCAGTTTCAACCTGAGCGGAGTCATCCCTGGCTGGACCGAAGCGCTGCAACTGATGCCGGTTGGGTCAAAGTGGCGCTTGTTTATTCCCTCGGACTTGGCTTACCGGGAACAAGGCGCCGGCGGCGTGATTGGGCCGAACTCGACCTTGGTCTTCGACGTGGAGCTGCTCGCCATCGAAAACGAGGCCGATCCGCTCAAATAAGGGCAGTTACCTTAGCCTGGCGCCGGCTCGGCTGAGTCGAGGCGGCGCCTTGACCAGGAGCAGCGTCGCATCACACCGAGCGGCGGATTGGTATCGGGGCGATCCGATCGACTGTGCCCCGGGTGCTTGACAGCTCAGGGTCTACTGTTATCCTCCGCCCTCCCGACGAAAACGGGTTGCACCACGGACACATCGTCCCGGAGCGAGGTGCCTTGGCCATTTTGAACATCAACGGATTAGTTACGCATGAAACGCCAATATCAGCCGTCGAAAATTCGGCGCAAACGCCAGCATGGCTTTCTCAGCCGGAATTCGACCAAGAGCGGGCGGGCCACCCTCCGCAACCGCCGTCGGGTCGGGCGCAAACGGCTCACGCCGGTTTAAGCGGCGTTGCCAGGATGAGCGACGCGGCGCCACTTCGCTTGCGGTTAGCCAAAGCGATGCGCCTGCGGCACAAGGGTGAGTTTACTCGCCTGCGCCAGGAAGGACGGCGCAGTGTCAAAGGCTGTCTGATTGCCAATTGGACGCCTCTGCCTGCCGGATCGAAGCCGCGTCTGGGCGTCATTACCACCCGCCGAATCGGGAACGCGCCGGTCCGTTCCAGGGCACGCCGTCTTCTGCGGGAGACCTTTCGCCTGCACCAACATGAACTGCGGCAACCGCTCGCCATTGTCCTGATTGCCCGTGATTCGATTGTGGGACAAGGGCTGGAGACGGTGGAACGTGATTACCTGTCGATCCTGCAGCAGGCTCGTTTACTAAAACCTCGCGAGTGAACCCCGCGCAGATCATTCTTGTTTTGGCCATCCGGCTTTATCGCTTGATTTCGCCGGCGAAAGCTTTGCTTTTTGGTCCGTTGGGAAGATGCCGCTTTACGCCGAGTTGCTCGGTCTATGCGTTGGAGGCGATTGAGAGGCACGGGGCGATGTGGGGGCTCTGGCTGAGCGTGAAGCGAGTGGCGAAGTGTCATCCCTGGGGCGGCTGTGGTTACGACCCGGTTCCATGCCCAGAGCATCTCCACGGCGCGGCCGCCGCTGGGATCGCGGTCGGGCGTGAAAACAACTGAGTTGGCAGCATGGACCGCAAATCACTGATCATTCTCGTCGCTTCCTTCGCCCTGCTGATGCTGTGGTATCCGCTGACCAATCGGCTTTTCCCTCCGCTGCCGAAGCCGACCAATCAGCCTCCCGCTGAGATCACGCTTCCGCTGGCCGACAACCCCAATGCGACAACGCCAGTAACGCCAGCTTCTCCCAACCAGCCGGCCGCCCTCACCGCCGCCGCCTCGTCCGTGACGACGCCGGCCGGCCCGGAAGAAACGCGGATCATTGAAGACGCGGATGCGCGCTACACTTTTACATCTCGCGGAGGTGGCATCAAACGGATTGAACTCAAGGAGTATCCAGCGACGGTTGATTGCCGCAAGCGGAACGCGCCGACCAATCAACTCGCGGTCCTGAACGCCGTTGTTCCCACGCCGATCCTGACCATCCGCGGAGCTGGGCTGGACGCCGAGGGCGCTTTCATCCTTTCCAACACTGCGACCGGGATACGGGCGGAGAGGCAATTGGCGAATGGGTTGCACCTGGTGAAGGAGTTCCGGCCGAGCACGAATTATTTGGTGCATGCGACCGTGCGATTGGAGAACCGATCGGAGCAAGCGGTGCCATTGCCGAGTCAGGAATGGATCATCGGCGCGGCCACGCCCCTGACGTTGCGTGACGAAAGCCTCATGCTCGGCATCGAGTGGTACGACGGTTCCAGCGCCCAGCGCATTACCGACGCCTGGTTCGCCAACCGGACCCTCGGGTGCATCCCCGGAACACCCAGAACCGAGTTTCTCGCCGGCAGCAGCAACGTCGTTTGGGTCTCAGTCCAAAACCAGTTCTTCACCATCATCGCCGTCCCAGCCCAGCCTGCCCCCGCTGCGGTTGGCCGAAAAGTGACCTTACCTCCGCCAACGCGCGAGCAAATGGCGTCGGAGCCCAAGGCCATCTCCAACCCGCATGGCTTTGAAGCTGGATTTGCTTACCCGGGAGGGGTGGTTGGGCCGAACCAAACGGTTGAACGGCAGTTCGACATCTACACCGGGCCCAAGGAGTACAACACCCTGGCGCGTTTGCCGAAGAACATGGACCTGGTGATGGGATTTGGCGGATTTTTCGGTTTTTTCGCGAAGGCGTTGTTGCTGTCGATGAATGGGCTGCATGCGATGGGTTTGCCTTACGGGGTAGCTATCATCGTGATTACGGTGGTGATCAAGTTGCTGTTCTGGCCGCTGACCCAAGCGAGCACTCGGTCGATGAAGCGGATGCAGCAACTGCAGCCGCAGATGAAGGCGTTGCAGGAGAAGTACAAGGACGATCCCCGCAAGATGAACATGAAGTTGATGGAGTTCATGCGGGAAAACAAGGTCAGCCCGTTGGGCGGGTGCCTGCCGATGCTGCTGCAGATCCCGGTGTTCTTCGGCTTTTACCGCATGTTGCAGAGCGCCATCGAACTGCGCGGGGCACGATTCCTCTGGGCTTGTGACCTTTCCCAGCCGGATACCCTGTTCGTCCTGCCGGGGTTGAATTTCCCAGTCAACCCGCTGCCCCTGGTGATGGGAGCGACCATGCTTTGGCAGGCGCGATTGACGCCGCCGTCGCCTGGGATGGACCCGGTCCAGCAAAAAATCATGAAGTACATGCCGCTCATGTTCATGGTTTTCCTCTATAACTTCTCCGCCGGGTTGACGCTTTACTGGACCGTCCAAAACCTGCTAACAATAGCGCAGATGAAGCTCACCAAGAGTGCCGACTCAACTGCCGCTAACAGAGCTTCTGTCTCTCCCGCCAAGGGCTCAGCCCCCAAGCGGAAGCGGTAAACAGGCCGGACTTGTTCCGGCGCCACCGGTTGAACAAACGAACTTATGTCAGCCCAACCCAAAGCTATCCTGGAACGGTTGCTCGAACACATGGGATTCCAGACCACCGTCGAAGAACATGTGATGGAAGGTGGCCTGCTGCTGGACGTCAAAACCGATGATCCAGGCCGCTTGATCGGCCGCCAGGGCCAGACCTTAAGCGAGCTCCAATACATCACCAATCGCTTGCTCTTCCGCGAGGACGGCAATGCCCCTAAGGTCACGGTCGATGTTGGCGGATACCGCTCCCAAGCCCGCGAAGCTCTGGTCAAGAAAGCCAAGGATGCCGCCGACAAGGTCCGGCGCTGGGGCGATATCGTCGAATTGGAACCCCTCAACGCGTTCGATCGAAGAATCGTTCACAACGCCTTGAAAGACGATCCCTCCGTCGAGACCCATAGCGTCGAAGTGGACGGCACCGACAAAAAGGCCATTATCCTCAGGCCGAAACATTAGGTTGCAGACAAGGATTCTTCGCCGTCGTTGGCCGGCAAACGGGCGTTGTTTCGAGTGGGTCGTCCCGTCCGCGACCGAAGTCCAAGCCGACCAATCGCCGCCGGCGCCCGCGCCGCCCACAGCGGCCTTACTGGCCGTTCAAGCCTGACAAATACGCCAAAATCAGCTCGGGCAGGTCGGTGCTGTAACCCCCTTCGAGCACACTGAACGCAGTGATCCCAAAGCCCCGGATCTTCTCGCCCAGCCAATGGAAGTCTTCGGCTTCGAGCGGTTCATCGCAGAGCGGATCCCGGTAGTAAGCGTCGAATCCTGCCGACACAGCGATCAAATCCGGCTTGAATTGGGCGATGCTTTCCAAGCCCTGCGTCAGAGCCGCACGGTAGGCCGGGCGGCTGGAACCAGGCGGGACCGGATAATTGAACGAGTTCTTGATCGATCGGACCCCAGTTCCGGGATAAGCGGGATACTGGTGCACCGAAACATAGATGCAGTCGGAACGGCCCAGCAGGATCGCTTCCGTGCCGTTGCCATGGTGGACATCGAAATCGAAAACGGCCACGCGCTGGGCGCCGGTGGCCAAGGCTTCCAAAGCGGCAATCGCAATCGAATTCAAATAACAAAAACCCATGGCTTGGTCGCGTGTCGCATGATGGCCTGGCGGCCGCAGTAAACTGAACGTCACCGCCCCCTTCCGCGCTTCATCCAAGGCCCGCAACGCTCCCCCGACCGACCTGAGCGCGTGGTCCTGAATCTTTGGGTAAGCAGGCGTATCCGCATCAAATTCATCCTTGGGCTCTTTCAAATGGGCGAGATGCTCGCGGCTGTGGGCTCGCAGAAGGGTTGATTCTTTCACCTCCGCGGGTTCGAGCCATTCGATTGGCAGCCCCTGCTGTGCCCGCAACTTCTCCACGGTCCCACTGATCCGCTGCGGCCGTTCGGGGTGGCCTGGGCGCACATACTCGGTGCAACGCGGGTCCGTGATGATTTTCATGTGAAAAAGACTATCGCAGCCGATTTCAGCACCCAAGCTCGAAGAGACGACGATTGATCTGAAACAAATCTCGCTCTGCTGGTGTCAAAGACTTCCGTGGAGGCATGGTTTTGCTGTGTAACCACGTGGCCTGGAATTGCGTCTCAACGCAATGTCCGGGGGTGAGAAAAGGGTCACAAGGGGGCGGAGGAATTTTGAGCGAAACTTTGAACAAGTCCAGACGTTATACCGTCTGAATGACGTAGTTTGGTTCCGACTGAGTGGGGCAGTTCCCACTCACCGTTCGAAAATCCTCCGCCCGTTTGTGCGGGCAAAGGAGGTGTTTGGTTGTTTGGGTTGGGCGGGCATCGCAAGATGCCCGCTTTTTTTTTCGGACAGGCGCCATCTTGACTGGTCCATCGAAAATGATCAAACCGAAATTTGTCGCCCGGATCTTACATGGAATCTTACCAGGCTCGTGCCGGTCGGCCGCCTCCCTGTCACAGAATGGTCGACAAGACCGCCGGCCTCGGATCAGAATCGAGCGTGAACACCCCCGGCCCCTCCCCCCGACGCGCCTCGCCCGCCGATGATCCAACCAAGGTTCACTCTGCGCCGACTGCTCTCGGCCGCGCCCAATGGATGGTTCTGTTGGCCGCCTTTCTCGGCTGGCTGTTCGACGGCTATGAAATCGGGCTGTTTCCGGTGATTGCCCGACCGGCGCTGAAGAACCTGCTCGGAGCAGTTGGCGACGATCGCGTGGGCTGGTGGATGGGAATCATCACTGCAGCCTTTCTCCTTGGGGCCGCCTTTGGCGGTTTTGTGTTTGGCTGGCTCGGCGACCGTATCGGCCGGGTCCGATCGATGGCTTTGAGCATCCTGACCTACTCGCTCGTCACGGGCCTGGGATACCTTGCGGAAAACCCCACCCACCTCGCCTTGGTTAGATTCGTGTCCGCCCTGGGTATGGGCGGCCAATGGTCTCTCGGAGTCGCTTTGGTGATGGAGTGCTGGCCAGAAAAGTGGCGACCGTTGCTGGCCGGCTCCATTGGAGCGGCCGCCAATGTCGGCTTTCTCCTCGTCGGCCTCACCGCCCGCATGCATCAGGTCACACCCGAATCGTGGCGCTGGATGCTCCTCGTGGCAGCGTTGCCTGCGTTCCTGGTCGTTTTTATCATGCTGCTGGTGCCGGAATCGGAGCGCTGGAAACAATCGGTCAAGACGAGAGAGGCCCACCCTGTCCGAGAGGTGTTCGGCCCCGTTCTGCGCGGCCGGACCCTGCTTGCGATCGGCTTCGCCTCCGTCGCCTTGATCGGAACCTGGGGATCTGTCCAATGGCTTCCCCTCTGGGCCAATCAAATGGTCTCGGAAGAAGGTTTCGCCGAACTCCGAGTCCGCCACGCGGACTGGTACGCAGCCGGCGCCGAGGAGGCGGTGCTTTCGGCGAAGCAAGCAGCGGAAGGCGTCGTCAAACAGCGCGCCGGCATCGCGACCGCCAACATGCAGATGATCCAGGGGCTCGGCGCAATCCTCGGCACGCTCTTGGCCCCGCTAATCGGGGCGCGGCTGGGACGTCGGCCCGCTTATTTCCTGCTCTGCCTGGCGTCGTTGGTCGTGTGCGCTTTCACCTTTCGGGCATTCGCGCACTACAGCACGTCGTTTCTGGCCATTGCCTTCGTCATGAGCCTGACGACCGCTTCCTTTTACGGCTGGTTCCCGCTTTATCTCCCGGAACTATTTCCCACCCGGGCCCGGGCCACAGGCCAGGGTCTGAGTTATAACTTCGGCCGGGTGTTTGCGGCCGCCGGAGCGATCACGCAAGGCAAGTTGGTGGCGGCGTTTGACGGCAGTTACGCGCGGGCCGGGGCCATTGTCACGTTGGTGTATTTAGTCGGGATGGTCCTGATCTGGTTCGCGCCGGAAACGAAAGGCAAGCCGCTTCCCGATTGACCCCAATCCCGAGACAAGGTCCTATGAAGAAAGGCAGCGACATTCAGCTCCGGGCGGTCTCGCTTTACTTCCTCCCGATTCGCGCCCGCGTGCCGCTTAAGTTCGGCACCGAAACGCTTCACGAGGTCACCTGTGCCCGGGTCAACGTCCAGGTCAGGACACGCCAGGGCGATCTGGCCAGCGGGTGGGGAGAAACACCGCTGAGCGTGCAATGGGTTTGGCCAAGTGCGCTCCCGCACCAGCTGCGACAGGAACGGCTCCAGAGTTTTTGTATTCGTCTCGCCAAAGCCTGGACGGATTTCCCCGAGTTCGGCCATCCGCTCGAGATTGGCTTCGACTTCAAGGAGCACGTCCTGCCGAAACTGTGGCAGGAGGCTAATGCCCCGGGGAAGGTTGGCTCTGAACTGATGCCCTGGCTGGCCGCCCTGGTTTGTTCTTCCGCCTTCGACATTGCCTTGCACGATGCCTACGGAGTTCTGCTCCAGCGCGATATTTACGAGACCTACAGCGGAGACTGTATGAATCGCGACCTGGCCCACTTTCTGACAGCCGCTCCCGGCAGCAACGCCGCCTTCGGCGGCAGGTTTCCAGACAGCTTCCTTCTGCAGCCCGCCCCCACGCAACTTCGGGCATGGCATTTGGTGGGCGGTCTCGATCTGCTCCACACCTCCGAACTTAAAGGTGACGAACCCCAGGATGGCTATCCAGTGGTCTTGGGTGACTGGATCGAGCGCGATGGTCTGACTTGCCTGAAAATCAAACTCCGCGGGAATGATTGGGACTGGGACTTTCATCGGCTCGTGCGCGTGGGGAAGCTCGCGATCGCGAAGCAAGCGGAATGGCTGACGGCCGATTTTAACTGCACCGTCACCGACCCTGCCTATGTGACCTCCCTGCTCGACCGGCTGCGGGATGAACAAGCGCGTATCTACGGCATGATCTTGTATGTCGAGCAGCCCTTCCCGTATGACCTCGAGAAAAACCGCATCGACGCGCACGCCGTCTCCGCTCGCAAACCCCTCTTCCTGGACGAAAGCGCCCACGACTGGCGCTTAATTCGACTTGGCCGGGAGCTAGGCTGGTCAGGAGTCGCCCTGAAAACGTGCAAGACTCAGACCGAAGCCATTCTCAGCGCCTGTTGGGCCAAGGCCCATGGCATGACCTTGATGGTCCAGGATCTGAGCAACCCGATGCTCGCCCAGATCCCCCACCTCCGCCTGGCCGCTCAGGTTGGCACGATCATGGGCGTTGAAACCAACGGCATGCAGTTTTATCCCGACGCCTCTCTGCCCGAGAAAGCTGTCCACCCCGGGCTTTACCAGCGCTCCGGAGGCATGGTCGACTTGCAGAGCATCCGCGGGCCTGGATTCGGTTACCGGCTCTCTGAGATCCAGCGGGACTTGCCGGAGCCGGCAGCTGCGTATACCAGCGACTGAGGAATGATCTTGGCCGGGTTCAGCTCCAGGCCAGCAAGAATCGGCAAGTTTAACGCACCTGAAATGAGCACGGGCGGCGGCAATAAATGCTGCGGGGGACGATCTTCGGTCAGCCCGAGCGGTGTGGAAGGCGCGCGGGTTCGAGGCCGTCCCAATCACGCCCAAACTCGATCCCGCTGGTCATCCGCCAAGCAGGGCGTGACATTTATCTTTGTAAGAGCTGTATTTCGAAAGAGTTGTAAAAATAGTGACAAATCGAAAGAAAATTGGCGAATCGATCGCATTAGTCTGGCTGGCGTTTGGTGCTTGGAAGCGTCCTCATTTTCGGAGGAAACCTTCCAGCGCCTTGTTCAGGTCCAACGTTTGCAGGTTGAGGGCATTGCCGCTCGGAATCATCAGAATGCGTTTGCCCAGGAGATTCGTGGCGATGGCAAGCTGAATCTGGGTTTCGCCGCCCGCGGACGCCATCGCCTCGCGCTGCTTGATGATGGCGAGTGAAGAGTTGGTCCCCTCGGTCAGGATCGCTTCGGCGAGAATCCGTTTCTGGTCGAATTCCGCATCGGCGGCCGAGACGGTGTTGGAGTAGCGGCCCTGGGCGGAGGCGATCATCGATTTAACCTGGCCTTCCGCCTCGTTGACATAGCGTTTGTTGGCTTCGCGTTGCGCTTCCATCTGGGCGCGGATTTCGAGCGTCTTGGCCTCGGCGATTTTCTTTTCAGTGATCACCTTCAAATAGTCCGGGTCGAAGCGGTAATCCATCACCGCGAGCCGCTCCAGGATAATGCCGTAAGGCGTGAAGATCGTTTGCAGCCCTTCCTTGGCGAAGTCCACCGCATGGTTGCGCGATTCCGTATGGGTAAACTCGTCGGTGGACAAGGCGCCGAGGAAATCACGGGTGCGGCTGCGGGCCACGGTTTTAAAGACCTTCTCCCGGAGTTCGGCATCGTTTTTGGCGACGTCTTGACGAATGTGGGGGGCTTTTGTTGGATCGATTCGGTAGGAAAAAGTGACATCGACGAAAAGATCGTTCCCGTCGCGAGTCTTGATGGTCAACTGGCTGGGACCGCGCATTTCGACGACCTGCAAGCGGGTGTCGAATGTGTCCCAGGCATTGATGATAGGCATGAAAAAATAGGCAGATCCCGGTTGGTAAACGCGATTCTCCACGCCGCGTTGGCCGAGCCATTTCACCGTTCGGACACCGACTTCGGTTGAGTCGGTGGCGTGATAGCCGCTCAGGCTGAAAAACATGGCCAGGAGCAAGGCCAGGCAGATCCAGAAGATTTTGGCGAACGTACTCATGGTTTGACCTCCTCGGTCGGCTTCATTTTGAGCTGTTTCATGAGGGCCTCCACGTCGAGCGGGTTGAAGCCGCCGTTGCCGCCGGAGGGAAGAACGATCGTCTCCAGCCCTGACAACACTTTGGCCCATTCCAGTCCGACCAGCCGTTCGGCGCCCGTGCCCTGGTAAGCCTGGTTGAGCATGCGCTGCTTTTCCGCTTCGGCGAGCGCGATCACCTTGTTGCCCTCCGACGCTTTCTTCCGGCGGTAAGCATCCATTTGGGCTGTCAGGCGCGTGACGAAATTGGAGCCTTCCATCAGTTTGATGGAAAGGTTGGCTTCACCCTGTTTTTCCACCTCTTTGAGGAAGGCTTGCGCTTCGGCGAGGCGTGCTTCCTCCACGTTCTTCTGCTTGGTCTGCTCCTGGATGTTGCGGGCTTCAATCCGCGCCTGGACGGCTTCGTGATATTGCGGATAGCGAATCAGGACATGCTCGACCCGCAAGCCGCGGTTACGGAGAAACTCATTGAACTTGTCGCGCGCTTCTTCCTGTTTCGCGACCCGCTTGCTCGCGTTGAAGAAGTCCTCCGGATGGAGTGTGCCCATGGTAGCTTTGAGGGTCGATTCCGCCTGAAAGACGATCCCGTTCTGCTCGTAGAGTGAGCCAGCCCCGAACTCGCGCACCGCCAGATAGGGATCGGTCACGCGATAGAGGATCGATACATCCAGGTTGATGAAAAAGCCGTCGGAAGTCTGGATGTGAGCCGCATCTTCGTAACGGACAAAGCGCTCTGTCTCCTCCTCGGACTTGCCGCGGGTGTGAAGTGTTACCGCCCGGATGTTCTTCGGAAAGACCAGGAACTTTTCGCAGCCGGGTGTGCGCCAACGGACCCCGGTGCCGTAAGTGTTGGTGTGAATGCCAGCGTGGCCGGTGAGCAGAGGGACCGGGACATCCACTTGTTTGACCGCGAATTCATCCGGTTGGATGTATTGCGTGCAGGTCGCGTAGAGGAAGGAAAGAAGGGCCAGGCCCAATACGACGAGCAGCGGCAAGCCCGTCGGCGCCACGTGCCGCAGCAAAGACCCGAGCGTCCTTTCCTGGCTATCCGCCGGGCGCACCCCAGGGGCGCCAGGCTTGGTCCAAAATGGCTTCATAGGGCAGGTGGATTCGTTGTTTTCAGATGTTGCATCGCGTAATGCTCCCGGTTGCGGCTGACAAAGACTTCCTGGGCTTCCAGAAAGAGGCGATTGAAACGGTGTTGCCGGGCGGTTGCGGAATGGCCTCCTTGAACGTGGAATTTCAGGAACTTGTCGAATGCCGGCGCGTTCAAGGCTGCAACCATGGCGTGGGTCGTCGGGTCCGCCTCCCGAATGCGCTGGTAATCCCGCCAGAAATCCTCGGGGCGTTCGTAGTGGAGGAGGATTTCGAGCGCTTCTGCCCGAAGGACTTCCGCTTGCATTAGGTCACGCCGATTGTCGTAGTTTACATCGGTCAGCACCTTTTGATCGATGCCTTCCAAAGCCGCTTCGAACTCCCGCCGCGCCCGGGTCAAGAGCCGATCATCCAGGTATTGCGCGGCGGTGTAGATGACGAAACCGAGAAAGCTGTAGAAGATCGCCGTTGGCACCAGCACTTGGGGAAGCATGGAGCGGCCCCGCGTCAGCCACACTTCCAAGATCTCCAGGACCCCAACCGTGCCGAGCACGTAGCGCCAGAGCTTACGGCCGTCCCGCCGGTGCCGAATCCGCTCCGTTTCCTTTTGGAAGCGGTCATAGAGCGGCAAGACCTCCGCCTTGGCCAGGACGCGCAGTCCCTCGTAGAGTTTGGTATCGACTTCGGCGTGCTCCATCTCCGCGCGCTTGAGTTGGTCGACGAAGTAATCGTCGAACCACTGGCCAAGCCGCTCGGGCGGGATGGCGCCGCGGTCAGCCCGGTCAATCAGATCCTTCGAGATCTTTCTGAGCTGCAGCTCGCTCATAGTCAGGTCCGCCGATCTGCCCGGATCTTAGAGAGAGGAGACCCGGCCAGCAATTACTATGAAGCCAGCGGCTTTGTAATGAGGGGGGCCTTGCCCAACTTCCCGCTTGGCCCGGATGGCGCCCCCTTCTATGGTCAACGGGTGATGGATTCTTCGTCCACAATGCGTCTGATGACTATGAAACGAATCTGTTCCCTCTTCGCCCTGATCGCGGCGCTGGGCGTGATCGAGAGCCAAGCCGCTGACAAGAAGATCGTGTTGATTGCCGGCGTGCCGAGCCACGGCCCGGGCGATCACGAACACCGGGCTGGTTGCTTGTTGCTTTCCCAATGCTTGCGTTCCGTTCCTGGCGTTACTTCGATGGTTTATTCCAATGGGTGGCCAACGGAGCCGAGCGCTTTCAACGGAGCCGATGCGGTCATCATCTACGCCGACGGCGGCGATGGCCACCCGGCAATCAAGCCGGAGCGGCTCACGTTGCTGTCCAGCCTGGTTGAGCGCGGCGTCGGATTGGGCTGCCTCCATTACGCCGTCGAAGTGCCAAAAGACAAGGGCGGGCCTGAATTCCTCCAATGGATTGGCGGCTACTTTGAAACGTTCTGGTCGGTGAATCCGACTTGGGAAGCCGACTTTCGTTCCCTGCCACAGCACCCAATCACGCGCGGGGCCGAGCCGTTCAAAATCCGGGACGAATGGTATTACCATATGCGCTTTCCCGAAGGCATGAAAAACGTCACGCCGATTCTCACGGCCGTGCCGCCCGACGAAACCCGAGGAAAACCGGGGGCGAATGATCCTCACGGCGGCAACCCCGAAGTGCAAAAGCACGGCGGCGAAGCCGAGCACATGATGTGGGCGATTGAGCGGCCGGATGGCGGGCGAGGGTTTGGCTTCACCGGGGCGCACTACCACAAGAATTGGGGCAACGACCAATTCCGCAAGCTGGTTTTGAACGCGATCCTCTGGGTGGCAAAAGTCGAGGTTCCGACGGGAGGAGTCGAATCAACCGTGACGGCGGAAGATCTTAAACAAAACCTCGACCGCAAAAAGTAGAGGCTTTAGGTTCTGGACAGTTCCCGAGCGTTGCCGTGCGAATGACCGCGAAGGCAAGGCCTACTTTTTGCCATTTGAGATCGAGAAACGCCGCTATGAGGTCCCTCGTCACGTCTACCCAGACCGTCTCTCAACAACCGCTGCCG
Organism: Verrucomicrobiota bacterium; assembly: GCA_046346765.1. GTDB lineage: Bacteria > Verrucomicrobiota > Verrucomicrobiia > Limisphaerales > SIBE01 > JAXMHN01. The sequence goes on from JAXMHN010000091.1 coordinate 13,472, forward strand.
CCCCATCCGGTTCGATGCCCGGGACCGATCCCGAGCCGCGCCCGACCGCCACGCGGTTGCCAGCCGCCAATCCCGGTAGCTTCCGGCCCTCGGAGCTTGCTGGCCTCCATCGCGCTTGCGGGAGCGCTTTTGATCGGCCGCGTTGCCCCGGCCGCGGAGCACCCTGGCGGGGTCGGCCCCGAGGCCGCTCTGCGGGACGTGCAGAATCTCAAGCCCGCCGCGGGTCTGGCCGTAACGCTGTTTGCTTCCGAACCGATGGTCCGCAATCCAGCTAACATGGACGTGGATGCGCGCGGGCGGGTTTGGGTGACGGAAGGGGCGAATTATCGGCTCTGGCAGAAATGGGGCAAACTCCGTCCGGCGGGAGACCGAATCGTTATTCTGGAAGACACGGACGGCGATGGCCGAGCTGACAAGGAGACGGTCTTTTACCAAGGCAACGACGTCAATACGGCGTTGGGCGTGTGCGTCCTGGGAGAACGCGTCATCGTCTCCAGTTCGCCCAATGTTTTCATCTTTACAGATGAAAACGGCGATGGCCGGGCTGACAAAAAGGAACTCTTGTTCACCGGGATTCAAGGCGTGGACAACGACCACGGCGTGCACGCGGTTGTTTTTGGACCGGACGGCAAGCTTTACTTCAACTTCGGCAATGCAAGCGGAGAGCTCCATCGGCCCGACGGGACGGTGGTGAAAGACAAAGAGAACAATCCGGTGGTGGCAGCGGGGCGTCCCTTTCGGCAAGGAATGACCTTTCGCTGCAACCTTGATGGCAGCGAGGTGGAAGTGCTCGGGCACAACTTTCGCAATCCCTACGAGGTGGCGGTCGACTCGTTCGGCACAGTCTGGCAGTCGGATAATGACGACGACGGCAATTTCGGCGTGAGGATCAACTACGTCATGGCTCACGGGAATTTCGGCTATACCGATGAAATGACCGGAGCGAGTTGGGGCATCGGCTGGAAGAAAGCCCGCGATGCCGGCAAGCCCGACTCCCAAAAAGTCTTCTACGAGTGGCACCAGTTCGATCCCGGCGTCGTCCCCAACCTGCTCCACACTGGCGCAGGCTCGCCCACCGGCTTGTGCATCTACGAGGGCACCCTTTTGCCGGAGCCATTCCAAAACCAAATCGTCCACTGCGATGCGGGCCCGCGCCTGGTCCGCGCCTACCGCGTCTCGGCGGATGGCGCCGGATACCAAGCGAGCATCACGAACCTCCTGACCTCGACCGACGAATGGTTCCGGCCCTCGGACGTTTGCGTCGCGCCCGATGGCGCTCTTTACATCGCCGATTGGAATGATGCTGGCGTTGGCGGCCATTATATGGCCGACCAGAAATTGGAGACAATGACCGGACGTGTCTACCGCCTCGCTCCCACCGGCCATAAACCTTCCGTGCCCACCTTGGATCTAACCACACCAGCTGGGTGCGCCGCCGCCCTTCAGTCCCCCAACCAAGCCACCCGCTACCTGGCCTGGACGAAACTGCTGTCATTCAAGGATGCGGCCGAGCCGGAGCTGACCAGACTTTGGCGCGACAACCGTCCCCGGATGCGAGCGCGCGCTCTACACTTGTTGGCGAGCCTGCCAGCCCGGGGCAAGGAGTATTTGGATGCCGCCATCAAGGATCCGGATCCGGACATTCGCATCGCGGCCTTGCGCATCGCCCAGGCGCAAAAGGTCGATGTGATCCCGTACATCCGCGCGACGGCCAGCGACGCATCGCCCCAAGTTCGCCGGGAATGTGCCCTGGCGCTTCGCCATAGCGCTTCACCGGCAGCCGCGCCGCTTTGGGCATCGCTGGCCCAACAGCACACCGCCGGTGACCGCTGGTATCTCGAAGCATTGGGCATCGGCGCGGATCAGCAGTGGGATTCCTTCCTGAGCGCCTGGATCGCGGTCGGCCAACCCACCTGGGATTCCGCCGCCGGACGCGACATCGTCTGGCGATCGCGTGCCAAACAAACCGCTGGTCTCCTCGCCAAGGTGGTCCAAAACCCATCCGTTTCGGCTTCCGACCGCGAACGACTGATGCGCGCCTTCGATTTTCTCCAAGGCCCGGAAAAGGATGCGGCGCTGATTGAAGTCTTAACCAGCGCCACCAAGTAAGGGAGTCGGCCGCCTATGGCGAAGGCAGCGGCGTGGCCAGCTCCAATTGATTGTCGACGGCTTTGACGCCTTCGACGTCGCGCACCATCGCCTCAACCGCGTGGCGTTCCTCCGGATTGGCCGCCTGGCCGGTCAGGGTGACCACTCCGTTTTTGACCACCACGTTCAGAGTGTGGAGCGCTTCCAGCGAGAGCGAGCGACGGGCGGCGTCCGGCCCGTTTCCAAGCGCTAACAGGATGCGTTCCCGGGCCATATCGTCGGCCGTGCGCTCCGGCTTAACCTCCTGCGCCGGGGCAACGCGCTCGCTTGAGTCTTGCGCGGTCGCGGCAGCGGCTCGCCTCGAGAGTTCGCTCGCGCCCGCTCCGGAAACATCCAACGCCGCTTCCTCCCTGCTAGCCGCGATGGTCGCATCGGCCATTCCAGCGCGCCGAAACGGCCCGCTACGTCCCAAACCATCGAGGGTGCTCCCTTCCGCGCGAGCCGAGTCGGACTGGTAAGCGGCCGCGCGGCCGGAGTCAAGCTGACGACAAGCGGTCAGCACGAGCGGTGTCAGTACTATCAGGCTTAGAACTGCGGGTCTCATTCCAACCTCCTTCTTGAGCGGCGGATCCAGTGCCGCCTGCTTAACTCACACTTACGCCCAATGGGAGGTACTCTCAAGCGGCCGTTGCGGCGCAGGACGCGCGCGCTGGCCGGATAACGGCGCATTACGGCTGAGTCGCAAGTCCACACAGCTCGCGGAAGGTTGAGTGAAGAATCCTGGCTGTATCTGGCCCAAGGGAGTTGATTTCGCCGTAGACCTGTTTGGACGCGCCATAGAGGTAAGGAGGTTTTTCGTCCCACTCGCTCTTGGGAATGATGTAGCCGATTTCGTCGTTGGCCAGGCCGAAGATGAATTTCGTCTTGCCCGGCATGAGCTCTCGAAGCGGCGGCACCTCGATCGGTTCCAGATTGAAGTCTCCACCTGGGGCTCGCTCGATCCCGCCATTGACCAGTTCCGGATAAATCTCGCCGGGAACGCAAGCGACCGTCGCATCGCCCAAGGTCAGCACCGCCGCCTCGGTCCGAAGCCGGTTCCATCGATCGATCCCAGGATGGCCTCGATCGATCACCATCAGCACAGGCGCCAAAAGGAAGAGCTTGTTGGCGATGGGCAACTCCAGCGTCCGGGCGTGGAT
>JAXMHN010000092.1:0-16212 GCA_046346765.1 Verrucomicrobiota bacterium
GGAGCCTTCCGCCACGGCATCGAATGTTTCGATGTAGAGTGGAGACGGCAGGGTACTTGTTTGTTGTGCCTGAGTGGAAACTCCTGCCAACAGGCCGGCACACCCGAGCAGGAGGCTTATTTTAGTTGGATTCTTCATAGTTGTTTTTCTCTGAGATCACTGGTTTCCCGGAAACAAAGCCTGACCGGTGGGCGCGAACAATCAGCCCGCCTCACCCCTGATACGGATTCGCTGGCTATTTGCTCGAACGATACAGCTGCAACGCATCGGCCGCGCGTTGATCGCCCTGCGCGGCGGCGCTCCGCAGCCGCTCGTTGACCGAAAGCATCGATCGCGTCGCTGCCTCGCGCTGCACCGGTGTTAGATCCGAGCGCGAACTGAGATTCTGCAGTTCAAAGAAGGCTTTAACGTCGTCCTTGCCCTGGAGCGAATTGACGACCTCGGTCGCGGAGGTCTTCGCTTCGGGAGCAGCTTCCTTAAAAGCATTTTCGACCACCTGCGGCACTTGATCCGCCGCGAGCGGCTGGGGAGCCTCGTTGCGGCTGCAAGCGCTCAGGGATCCAATCACGAGCAAGCCCATCGCCAATGCTGAACTTCGAAGACCCATACAACGGAGATCCATGCTTTATCTGGGAGATTCCACCGGCACTTCGCCGGTGTAGCAGCGGTAGTCCATGCCTTTATTATACGCCTTGAATTTCACCGGAGAGACATGTCCTCCGACATAAAGCGTATTGCAGGAACGATTGTGGCGGTACCATTCCCATTGAAACGGGTACTTCTGGTAAAGGTCGTTCCCGAGCCCTCCGCTGTTGGGGGGCTGACCGATCCATTGGACCAGGATTTGACTAACATTGGGGAAAAGGCCGATGCTATCATCGCTCCCTTCCATGCGTTGTTCCGCGGCGTCCTGACAGAAGACGGTGGTTTGGGGGCTCAACAAGCCCGGGACCTTGAGCGGCCCTTTGACCTTCGGATTGTACGGCTTGATCAGGTACTGACTGATCCCGTAGGTGGAATTCAGCCAGAACTCGTTGGGATATCGCAAGCCGTCCTCGCGCCACTGGTCCACGATCTTCGCGGAAGGGCAGCGGAAAATCTCCTTGCTCGAAGTGTAGCGATAATAGCCGATGCCCCAATACGCCAAGGAGTGTTCCGGCGAAAGTATGACGGACGAACGGGGATTCGCCGTCCATTGCCCGTGATTGGGAATTTCGGCGTCCGTCCCGCTGCCGCGATAATAGTAGGAGTCATTGCTCTCGTCGGCATACATGGTCGTCGCCAAGCCGACTTGGCGAAGATTACTCATGCAGCGGGCGCTCCGCCCCTTCTCCTTCGCTTTGCTGAGCGCGGGCAAGAGCATGCCAGCAAGGATGGCGATAATAGCAATAACCACCAGCAGTTCGATGAGCGTGAAACCCTCAATCGAGCGAGGTGCTGCTGCTGACCGGGCAGACTGCCCACGAATACCGAAACCGGCCGTGTAGGAATTCATTACGGATGCCACGAGCGGCAAATCATTACGGCAAAACTCTGTCGGAAACAAGTGACATTCAGGTTACAGCCGTCTGCCGATTCCGACAACCATATTCTGTCGCGTTTTTTACGACGCAACGATGAAGCGCCCATGGCAAGAAGGCCGGCCCGGGATGAATAGGGCCGGGTCGCGCCCGCAACGAAGCCAGGCATAGAGAGGCATGCCGAAGCTGGCGCGGACATGTGGGGCGTGACGAAGAGCGCGTGGCAAAAGGTCTCGTCGGGGCCACCCTGCTCACCGCCAATCGAAGCGGGGCCGCGGCAACGGGGCACCGGACGCCAACTCTGTCTCGGCCGCCCCGCGAAGGCAGTTCGCAGCGCTACCGAGCGGCTTCGTAATGTTTGCCGACCTCAGCCCAGTTAACGACGTTCCACCAGGCTTTGAGATATTCAGCCCGCCGGTTTTGATACTTGAGGTAGTAGGCATGCTCCCAGACGTCCACGCCCAAGATCGGGCGTCCTTCGCAGCCGGCAATGGCTTTGCCCATGATCGGGTTATCCTGGTTGGCGGTGCTAACGATCTCGAGCTTGCCGCCGTTTGCCACCAGCCACGCCCAACCGCTGCCAAACCGTCCCATGCCCGCCGCTTCAAATTTCTCTTTGAAAGCATCGAAGCTGGTGAAGGTGGCGTTGATCGCCTGGGCGAGCGCGCCGGTCGGTGCGCCACCGGCTTTAGGGCCGATGAGCTTCCAAAACATGGAATGGTTCACATGGCCGCCGCCGTTATTCCGCACCGCCCCGCGGATGTCAGCAGGCACAGCCTCGAGATTGCTGATCAACTCTTCGGGCGACTTCTTTTCCAGGTCAGCTTTGCCCGCGATCGCTTTGTTGAGGTTGGTCACGTAGGCCGCGTGATGTTTATCGTGGTGAATCTCCATCGTCGTCGCGTCGATGGACGGTTCAAGCGCGTCTTTCGAATAAGGCAAAGGAGGCAGTTCGTAAGCCATAAGCTGTTAGGTAGTCGATGGTTCAGTTCATTTTCAAGCCCGACCCGGTGAAGCAATCCGTGATTGCCTGGTGACGCCAAACTAGCCAATGGCCTGCCTTCCCGCAAGCCTTCAACTCAATCCGATAAAGTTCTGCAGGATCTGCAGACCAACCTTCTGGCTCTTCTCGGGGTGGAACTGCGTCGCGTAGACGTTTTCTTGCCAGATCGCCGACGCGAATGTCTCGCCATACTCCGTCTCCGCCGCCACAATCGAGCGGTCGATCGGCTTGGGATAGAAGCTGTGCACAAAATACGCATAGCTCCCGTTGGGAATGTCCCGAAAGAGCGGACAATCCGCGCGAGGCAGCGAGAGCTGATTCCAGCCGATTTGCGGCACTTTCAACCCGCCTGCACCTGAAAAGCGCACGACACGCCCCTGAAACAGCCCCAAGCCCATCGCGCAGCTGTTGAATTCGTCGCTCCTCTCGAACAGCGCCTGGTAGCCAACGCAAATGCCGAGAAAGGGTTTGCCTGTCGAGATAAAACGGCGGACCGCTTCGACCAACTCCTGGCGCTGCAGCGCATGAATGCAATCGTCGAACGCCCCGACGCCTGGCAGCACCATGGCGTTGATTCCGTCAACTTCTGCCGGCCGGGTGACGCGGCGGACCTCCGCCCCGAGGTAGCGGAGCGCCTTCTCCACGCTGTGAAGATTGCCCGCGCCATAATCCATCAGTCCAATCACGCCGGCATCTTAGCGTAGCGCCTGCCAAATGGCTACCTCATCGCGGCTGGGGTCGATGGTGGACGCCTCGAGACGTTCGATTCAGCCCTTGCACTCCAGCGTCCCTGTGAGATGAGTAGACTTGAACTCAGGCCCGGAGGAGGATCGAACAACGTATGACCATGGCGGACGGCAGAGCGCGCGTCATTATCGAAGCCGTATCACCTCAAATTGACTGCGGACGCTTTCCCATCAAACGTGCCATCGGCGAGGCAGTTACGGTCGAAGCGGACCTCTTCGCGGATGGCCACGATGTTCTGGCTGCCACGCTTTTCTATCGCCACAGCGCGGCCTCCGCCTGGTCGGAGCTCCGCATGGAACCGTTGGTTAACGACCGGTGGCAGGGCCGCTTTCGAGTCACCGAACTCGGCCTTTACCTGTACACCGTGGAAGCTTGGGTCGACCACTTTTCCTCCTGGCGCAGGAATCTGGAGAAGAAATGGCAGGCCGGGGTGGATGTTTCAGTCGAGCTTCTGGGCGGGATTGGGTTTCTCGAAGAAGCGGCCCGTCGCGCGCCCGCGCAGGAAGCGGCCGATCTTCGAGCCGCGGCCCATAACTTGGCGACGGAGGGAGATTTGCCCATCTCGGCCAAGGTGGCGACCGTCCTCGATGCCCGCCTGGCCCAACTGGTGGGACGCTACGGCGCCCGCGCGTTTTCGACCCGCTTCGAGCGCGAACTCCAGGTCACGGTTGACCCCATCCTGGCCAGATGCAGCGCGTGGTTTGAAATGTTTCCCCGCTCCGCTGCGGCCGCCCCGGGGCAACATGGGACTTTCAAAGACTGCGCCGCGTGGCTCCCGCAGATCGCTCAAATGGGCTTCGATGTCCTTTACCTTCCGCCCATCCACCCGATCGGCCGCTCGTTCCGCAAAGGCCGAAACAACAGCTTGACGCCGGGCGCGGATGACCCCGGGAGTCCTTGGGCGATTGGCGCGTCCGACGGCGGGCACAAGGCCATCCACCCGGAACTCGGTTCGCTTGCTGACTTCCATCGGTTGGTGCAACAGGCCCGCCAACTTCAGATCGAAGTCGCGCTGGACATCGCTTTTCAATGTTCACCTGACCACCCTTATGTGCGCGAGCACCCCGATTGGTTTCGGCAACGCGCCGACGGTTCGATTCAATACGCCGAGAATCCCCCCAAGAAGTACCAGGACATTTACCCGCTCGATTTCGAATCTCCAGCCTGGGAAGGACTCTGGCACGAGTTGAAGAGCGTTTTTGAGTTTTGGGTTGAGCAAGGCGTGCGGGTGTTTCGAGTAGACAATCCCCATACGAAGCCGTTGCGCTTTTGGGCCTGGTGCCTGGGAGAATTGAAGCGGCAGCATCCGCACTTGATTTTCCTCTCGGAAGCGTTTACGCGCCCAAAGGTGATGTATCACCTGGCCAAGGCCGGATTCACCCAGTCCTACAACTATTTCCCATGGCGGAATACCAAACAGGAACTGACGACCTATTTGACGGAAGTGACCCAACCGCCGGTGAGCGACTATTTCCGGCCCAACCTTTGGCCGAATACGCCGGACATCCTGCCGCAATTCTTACAGTTCGGCGGGCGGGCGGCGTTCATGACGCGGTTTATCCTGGCCGCCACACTCGGCGCCAGCTATGGCCTCTACGGGCCGGCTTTCATCCTGGGCGAACACCAGCCACGCGAAACGGGCAGCGAAGAGTATCTGAACTCGGAGAAATACGAACTGCGGCGTTGGAACCTCGAGGCGGAAGGCAACCTCGTCGAGTTGATCACGGAAGTGAACCGCCTGCGCCGGCGTCACGCCGCTCTCCAGACCAACGAGACACTGCGGTTTCATCCCATCGATAACGAACAGCTGATCGCCTATTCCAAGACCGACACCGAGACCGACGAATTGATCCTGGCAATCGTCAACCTCGACCCGCACCATACCCAACGGGGCATGGTCACTTTGCCGCTGGAGGAGCTGGGCTTGCCGGCCCAAGGGACCTATCAATTGCATGACCTGTTGACACAGGCCCGGTTTCTTTGGACCGGGACGCGCAACTTTGTGGAGCTGGATCCGCGCTTTGTGCCGGCTCACCTTCTCCAACTGCGCCGGTATGTGCGCACCGAACAAGACTTCGATTACTTCATGTGAAACCCGGAATGACTGTGACCAAAAAGGTGAAAGCCCCGCGATCTCTGCCGAAAGAGCCGCTTTGGTATAAGACGGCTGTTATTTATGAACTCCACGTTCGTTCTTTCTACGACAGCAACGCCGATGGGATTGGTGATTTTCCCGGGCTGACCGAGAAGCTCGACTACCTCCAGGACCTGGGAGTGACCGCGCTCTGGCTGCTTCCCTTCTACCCTTCGCCTTTGAAGGATGACGGCTACGACATCGCCGACTATTACAGCATCAACCCGATTTATGGGACGTTGAAGGACTTCAAAACCTTCCTCGACGCCGCCCACGATCGCGGCCTCCGCGTCATCACCGAACTGGTCGTCAATCACACCTCCGATCAGCATCCGTGGTTTCAGCGGTCGCGCCGCGCCAAGCCCGGGAGCGCCTGGCGCGACTTCTACGTCTGGAGCGACACCCCGGAAAAGTATAAAGAAGCGCGCATCATCTTCAAAGATTTCGAGCCCAGCAATTGGAGCTGGGACCCATTGGCCCAAGCCTACTTCTGGCACCGCTTTTACTCCCATCAACCGGATCTGAATTACGACCATCCCGAGGTGCACGCTGAGATCCTCCGGGTTCTCGATTTCTGGCTGGATATGGGCGTCGATGGCCTGCGCCTGGACGCTGTGCCCTACCTCTACGAACGCGAAGGCACTTCCTGCGAGAATTTGCCCGAGACGCATGCCTACCTCAAGACCCTCCGCCGCCACGTCGACGAGAAATACGGGGATCGCATGCTCCTGGCCGAAGCGAACCAATGGCCGGAAGATTCGGTCGCTTACTTTGGCACCGGGAAAGGTGACGAATGCCACGTCGCCTTCCATTTTCCACTCATGCCGAGGCTGTTCATGGCGCTGCGGATGGAGGATCGGGTCCCAATCATTGACATCCTCGAGCAAACCCCTCCGATTCCCGAGACGAGTCAATGGGCCGTTTTCCTGCGCAATCATGACGAACTGACGCTGGAAATGGTGACCGATGAGGAGCGGGACTACATGTATCGGGTCTACGCTCAGGATCGGCGGGCGCGGATCAATCTGGGCATCCGGCGGCGGTTGGCGCCCTTGCTGGGCAACGACCGGAAACGGATCGAGCTGCTCAACCTGCTTTTGTTGTCCTTGCCCGGCACGCCCGTTCTTTATTACGGCGACGAAATCGGCATGGGCGACAACACGTTCCTCGGCGATCGCAACGGCGTCCGCACCCCAATGCAGTGGAGCTCGGACAAGAACGCCGGCTTCTCCCGCGCCAGCCCTCACGCCCTCTACCTCCCCGTCATCCTGGACCCGGAATACCACTACGAAACCGTCAATGTCGAAGCGCAACGCCAGAATCCCCATTCCCTCCTGTGGTGGACCAAACGCGTCCTCGCCCTCCACAAGCGCTGGTCGGCGCTCGGCAAAGGCACGATCGAGTTTCTCCGTCCAGATAACCGCAAAGTGCTCGCGTTTGTCCGGCAACACGAGCAGGAACGCATTCTGGTCGTGGCCAATCTCTCGCGTTTTCCGCAGCCCGTTTCGCTGGATCTCGCCAAGTTCAAGGAGGCCGTCCCGGCTGAACCATTCGGACGCACCGAGTTCCCGGCCATCACGGACCAGCCTTATCCCCTCACCCTCAGCCCGCACGCCATCTTCTGGTTCGTCCTCATGGATAAAAAGGCCGTCGGCGCCGAGTCGGTGGCCGCGCGCATTTGCGAGACGTTTACGGTCGCGAGCGAATGGGACGAGATTCTGGGCCCGGAGGACCAGGCGGCTTTGGAGGCTGCCTCCCTCCTACATTCACGAGCGCCGCTGGTTCGAGGCAAAAGCAAAGAAGTCAAAACCATCCAAGTGCGGGGAGGCGATCTCGATCGCTTCCTCAGGATACCTCGTGCTCCTATCGGTCGATTATGTTCAGGGCGATCCCGAGGAGTATCTCCTGCCGATCGCTTTGGCTACTGGCGAAGCGGCCGAAAGGCAGCAACGCGGATTCGCCAGGTCGATCATCGGGCGCATTCGTCGTGGAGGGAAGGCCAGCGGGAGGGCATTCTACGACGAAGTCGGCGCGGCGACCTCGCGGCCGCCTGCTCGAAGCCATCACCTCGGCAGGTCGAACTCGGCGGCCGTTCGGCCAACGCCAGGCGTCCAATACCTGCTGCTCGGCGCCGATTCGCCCTGAGTCCGGAACTGCCGAGCCTTCGGTCCTGGAGGCCGAACAGCAACAATACCTGCTCGGACGCCTGCTGGAAGCCTTCGCCGACAGAAAGCGGCGCCGATCCTGATCTGGAAGACCACGCTTTCTACGAGGCGGTTCCTGAATATTCGTCGGCCTGCTGGTGCCTCGAATACCTGCTGGAGCTGGCTGGCGACCTGATGATCTCGGCGGCCTTGTTATCTCCTGCCGACGGCCCGGGATGCCTGGGAGCATGTACTCTGGACAGCTTAAGCCGCTATTTTGAACGGGTGCGCACTTTGCCCGAAGGTTCCAAAATCGATCCCTTGGCGGGCGGCTCGATCTTAGAACTAGCGGACAAGGAGATTCCAGCGGACATCAGCAGCGTCGTCGGGACCTTCCTGGAATCAGCCCGACTCCTCGGACAGCGAACCGGGGAAATGCATTTGGCGCTCGCGTCCGACTCCGACAACCGGGATTTTGCGCCCGAGCCCTTCACGCCCTTTTATCAACGCGGCTTGTATCAATCGATGCGCAACCTGGCGGTCCAGAATCTGCAATTGATTCGCCGCAAACTGGCCGGCCTCGAGTCAGGGGTGCGACCCATCGCGGAAAGGGTGGTCAAACTGGAACCGGAGATTCTGACGCGACTGCGGACGGTCTTTGAAACGAGGGTGAGCGCGCTTCGGATCCGAACCCATGGGGACTACCACCTCGGCCAGGTGCTCTACACCGGCAAAGATTTCATGATCATCGATTTTGAGGGGGAGCCAACCCGCTCGCTCGGCGAACGACGCATCAAGCGCTCGCCGTTGCGCGATGTCGCGGGCATGATCCGATCGTTCGATTACGTCACCTATGCCGCGCTCTTTCGCCAGTCGGATATCGGCAATGTCCGGCCGGAACAGCTCAGCGCCGTTGAGCCATGGACGCGGCTTTGGTACCGGTGGAACAGTGCGACCTTCCTGCGCGCTTATCTGCGGGCGCTGGGGTCCAGCCCGCTTATCCCCAGGGCCAGAAGCGAAGTGGCCGCCCTGCTCAATTCGTATTTGTTGGAGAAAGCGATTTATGAAGTTGCTTACGAGCTGAACCATCGTCCGACATGGGTCAAGATTCCGCTGCAGGGCATTCTGCAGCTGCTCGAACCGGGGAAGATCTCGTGAGAGCAGTTGCTCGTCGTGCCCTGGCGCGATTGGCGCGGCGCCATGGGATCCAGCTCGCCTACCAAACCAATCACGGGGAGCAACAAGCCGCCTCGCCCGAGACCCTCCTCGCTGTCCTGCAAGCCCTTGGCCAACCCATCCGCTCGCCCGACGATGCCGTCGAGTGGCTCCGCACCCATCAAGCCGAACGCGACCGCCACGCGGTCGAACCGGTGGAGATCGCCTGGAACGGCGCCCCGGTGCGCATTCCCCTGCGCGGGGACACCAATCACACTCGCTGGAAGGCCGAACTCCGGCTGGAGGATGGAACTCGGCGGCGCATCCAGGCAAGCGTTCGAAATGCCGCCGGCCTGCGATTCGGCCGGTCCGCATCGACCGCCGAACTTGTCCTCCCCAACCTGCCGCTTGGCTACCACCATCTCGACGTCGCAACCAAGCATGGGCAGACCGAAGTGCTGATCATTGCAGCCCCCACCCAAAGTTATTCCCCGCCAGAGAGCGAACGACGCTGGGGCCTTTTTGTGCCGCTTTACGCCCTCCATTCGCGGCGCAGCTGGGGCGCGGGGAACTTCGGCGATCTGGCCAGACTGGGAGAATGGACCGCCGCTGTCGGCGGCCAGGTCCTTGCGACCCTCCCTCTGACAGCGGCATTTCTCGATTGTCCCACCTGCGAGCCGAGTCCTATGCACCGGCCAGCCGTCTTTTAAGACGAGTTCTATCTTGATCTGGAGCAGATCCGGAATTGGCCCGCTCGCAGCCGGCTCAATCCTGATTCGGTCGGCAGGCTTTCGGCGGAAGATGAGCCGGTTCCAGGGCAGCGGGCTGATCGATTACCAGGCGCAAATGCAAGCGCGGCGAAACGTGCTCGAGTTGCTCGCCCGCGGCCTATTCGCCCGCCCGTCGGCCCGCCGCGACGCTTTCGAATTATTCCTCCGGCAGCGGCCGGAATTGGCGCGTTACGCCGCCTTTCGAGCGGCCACGGAAAAAGCCAACTGCTGCTGGCAAAACTGGCCCGAACGGCAGCGGGGAGGAGAATTGTCGGAAGACGACTACGCGCCTGCCGCGCGGGACTACCATGCCTTCGTCCAGTGGCTGGCCCAGGAGCAGATGGAGCAACTGGTCGCCGGCATGCGGGCGCGCCAAGTGGATCTTTACCTGGATTTGCCTCTGGGAGTGCACCCGGACGGCTATGACGTCTGGCGTGAACAGCATCTCTTTGCCCTGGCGGCAAGCGTCGGAGCGCCGCCGGATCCTTTTTTCAGCCGCGGACAGAATTGGGGATTCCCTCCGCTCCATCCGGCGGGTTTGCGCCGGGACCGCTACCGTTCTTTGCTCGAGTACTTGCGCTTTCAAATGCGGCAAACCGGATTGCTCCGCATCGATCACGTCATGGGTTTGCATCGACTTTATTGGGTGCCGAAAGGCCTCCCCCCTGACCAAGGGGCCTACGTGACCTATCCCGCCGAAGAGTTATATGCCCTTCTCTCGCTCGAATCGCACCGTCATCGGACCGTCCTCGTCGGCGAAAACCTCGGCACTGTTCCTCCGGCAGTCAATTCGAGCATGGATCGGCATCGGTTGAGGCGGATGTCAGTCGTGCCATTCGAACAACAGCCCGATCCCGCCCGAGCTTTGCGCGTCCCACCCCGCCGCGTCGTCGCCAGCCTCAACACTCATGATATGCCGACGTTCGCCGCGCATTGGCGAGGCCGCGACATCTCAGACCGGCACAAACTCGGCCTAATCGCCAAGAACCAGGTCCGGGCCGAACAGGACCAACGCCGCAAGCTGAACGCCGCTCTGGCCGAGTTCCTGCGCCGCCAGGGCCATCTCCACGGGCCAGCCACCCTCCCGGCTGTCTGGCGCGCCTGCCTGCGCTGGCTGAGCGCCACTCCCAGCGAGATCGTCTTGCTTAACTTGGAAGACGCCTGGGGAGAAGAACAGCCGCAAAACACCCCAGGCACTTTCCGCGAGCGCCCCAACTGGCGCCGCAAATTGAGCCGTTCGGTTGAAGAAATCACTTCGGATCAGGCATTGGCGGACTTCCTACGCGAACTGCGCCGCATCCGCTCGGGGAAGACCCCCACGCGCCCATCGCGACGGGCTTCCGGATTGTCAGCGTGATCGCCGACGACCCTGTCGCAGCCGCGCTTGCGCCCCGATCGGCGCAATTAAGGCAAACCCCGGTCTTATTTTCGGGTGCGCCCATCTTGCGGGATAGGCCAGCTGCGCCAAACTACGGGCGAGCATATGGATGTTTTGGAGGGGCCTGATAACGCGGCGGCGGGTGTGTTAAGTTCTGATGATTTCCACTGGTTCAACGAAGGCAACCACCTTTGTCTGCACCGGAAACTGGGAGCTCATCTGATCGAACAGGACCAGGTTCGCGGCACTAGTTTTGCCGTTTGGGCCCCGAACGCGGCCGAGGTCCACGTCATTGGCGATTTCAATCAATGGGATAAAACAGCTTCGCCGCTCGGCCCCCAGGGAGAATCAGGCATCTGGAGTGGCTTCCTCCCGGGCGTCGACACCACCGCGCGTTACAAGTATCACGTCCTTTCCCGCTTGAACGGTTATCGCGTGGACAAAGCTGATCCGTTCGGTTTCCGTCATGAGACGCCACCCCAAACGGCCTCGATCGTCTGGGACTTGAGCTATGAGTGGGGCGACGGTGATTGGATGCGGCAGCGCGGATCGCGGTTCCGGCTCGGCGCCCCGGTTTCGATTTACGAGGTGCACCTGGGTTCGTGGATGCGCTCGCCGGCGCAGCCGGACGGTTGGCTCAACTACCGTGACCTGGCGGTGCGGTTGGCTGAGCACGCCAAGAAACTGGGCTTTACCCATGTGGAATTGCTCCCGGTGATGGAACACCCGTTCTACGGTTCATGGGGCTACCAGACCACCGGCTATTTCGCCCCGACCAGCCGTTACGGCACCCCGCAGGACCTGATGTTCCTCATCGATCATCTCCATCGGCAAGGCATCGGCGTCATTCTCGACTGGTGCCCTCGCACTTTCCGGCCGACGAGCACGGTCTGGCCTTCTTCGATGGCACTCACCTCTTTGAACATGCCGATCCGCGCCGGGGAGTTCATCCGGATTGGAACAGCTACATCTTCAATTACGGACGCCCGGAGGTCCGCAGCTTTCTCCTGAGCAGCGCCTTCTTTTGGTTGGAGAAATATCACGCCGACGGGCTGCGGCTCGACGCGGTCGCTTCCATGCTTTACCTCGATTACTCCCGCGCGGCCGGGCAATGGATTCCGAATCAATTCGGCGGACGCGAGAATCTCGAAGCGATCGAGTTCCTGCGCCAGTTGAATGTTGCGGTTTACAAGCACTTTCCCGAGGTGCAGACGATTGCGGAGGAATCGACGGCCTGGCCGATGGTTTCGCGCCCGACCTACGTGGGCGGGCTGGGTTTCGGCTACAAATGGGACATGGGCTTCATGCACGACACGCTCAGCTACTTTCAACACGAGTCCATTCACCGCAAGTATCACCACAACCAGCTCACCTTTCGGGCCATGTATGCCTTCACGGAGAACTTCATCCTGCCCTTCTCGCATGACGAAGTGGTGCATGGCAAAGGCTCCCTCCTGGCCAAAATGCCGGGGGATGATTGGCAGAAGTTCGCCAACCTGCGCCTGCTGCTCGGATATATGTGGATGCAGCCGGGCAAGAAGATGGTCTTTATGGGGGCGGAGTTCGGCCAGTGGCGCGAATGGAATCACGACCAGAGCTTGGATTGGCACCTATTGAGCGACCCGCGCCATGTTGGCGTGCAGAATTGGTTGGGCCATCTCAACGAGGTCTATCGCCGGGAACAGGCCCTGCACGAAAGTGACGCTCTGTCGTCCGGTTTTGAATGGGTGGATTGTTGCGACGCCGAGCAAAGCACGACGAGTTGGCTGCGCCGGGCGGACAGCGGCGAGACCGTTTTGGTCCTCTGCAATTTCACGCCGGTGGTGCGACGCAACTACCGCGTGGGAGTTCCGACTGGAGGATACTGGCAAGAGGTGGCCAACAGCGACGCCCAAAACTACGGCGGCAGCGGCCAGGGCAATTTCGGCGGCGTGCAAGCGGTCCCGTTCGCCAGTCATGGGCGTTCGCACACCCTCGTTCTGACTTTGCCGCCGCTGGCGCTCATTTGTTTCAAACCTGCCTCCTGATTTATGGAAAAGTTTCTTTGCATCCACGGTCACTTTTATCAGCCGCCCCGCGAAAACCCCTGGTTGGAAGCGATCGAGCTGCAGGATTCAGCCGCGCCTTACCACGATTGGAACGAGCGGATCACAGCCGAATGCTATGCCCCCAACAGCTGCGCCCGCATCCTCGACGGCGAGCGCCGCATCGCGGCGATCGTCAGCAACTACTCAAAAATCAGCTTCAATTTCGGGCCCACGGTCCTGGCGTGGATGAAGGACAAAATGCCCGACATCCACCAGGCCATCGTCGATGCCGACCGGCTCAGCCGGGAACGGTTCTCCGGGCACGGCTCCGCCCTGGCGCAAGTCTACAATCACCTGATCATGCCTCTGGCCAACCCACGCGACCAGGCCACTCAAGTCGATTGGGGCATCCGCGACTTCGAATCTCGCTTTGGGCGCAAGCCAGAGGGGATGTGGCTCGCGGAAACCGCCGCTGACCTGGCCACCTTCAAGGCCCTCGCTGACCATGGCATTCTCTTTACCATCCTCTCCCCTTTCCAGGCCAGCCGCGTCCGCGAGATCGGCAAGCGCCACTGGCGCGATGTCGACGGCGGCCGCATCGACCCGACCCGGCCTTACCTGGTGCGCTTGCCGGAGGGGCGGACCCTGACTGTCTTCTTTTACGATGCGCCCGTCTCACAGGCGGTCGCCTTTGAAAGGCTGCTCGCCAGCGGCGAATTATTTGCCAACCGCCTGATGAGTGCGTTCAACGACAACCGCGGCTGGGATCAACTCGTGCACATCGCGACGGATGGCGAATCCTACGGCCATCATCATCGCCACGGCGAGATGGCGCTGGCCTACGCCCTTCAGTACATCGAAGCGAACCAGCTGGCTCGCCTGACCAATTACGGCGAGTACCTCGCCACTCATCCGGCCACGCACGAAGTGCAGATCCACGAGAAAAGCGCCTGGAGCTGCTCCCATGGCGTCGCCCGATGGATGGCCGATTGTGGATGCAACAGCGGCGGCCACGCGGGTTGGAACCAAGGGTGGCGCACCCCGCTGCGCCACTCGCTCGATTGGCTCCGCGACCAACTGGCGCCTCTTTTCGAAGCCAAGGCCTCGGAGTATCTCAACGATCCCTGGGCGGCTCGCAACGCCTACATCAGCGTCGTCCTGGACCGCTCGGCTGAAAACCGCGAACGATACTTCACCGAACAGGCCCGGCGTCCTCTCTCCGCGGAGGACAAGACCGTCGTGTCGAAGCTCATGGAACTGCAGCGCCACGCCATGCTCATGTTCACCAGCTGCGGTTGGTTCTTCGACGAGATCTCCGGCCTGGAAAGCGTGCAGGTGGTCCAATATGCCGCCCGCACCATTCAGCTCGCCACCGAGTTGTTTGGACAAGACCTGGAACCGGGCTTCCTCGAGCGCTTCGAAGCGGCCAAGAGCAACATCCCGGAGCATCGCAATGGCCGGTGCATCTACGAAAAGTTTGTTAAGCCCGCCATGGTGGACTTCGAGAAGGCCGCCGCCCACTACGCGATCAGTTCCGTTTTCCAGAGCTACGCCCATCGCAGCCGCGTCTTCTCCTTCACTTTCGAAGATGAGCAGCGCCAGGTCTTGGCTGCGGGCAAAACGAAGCTCGCGGCCGGCCGGACGAAGATACTCTCCGAAATCACTCACGAGTCCGACGTGTTCTGCTATGCCATCCTTTACCTGGGCGAACACAACTTGACCGGCGGCGTGCGCAAATTCGAATCCGAGCAAGCTTTCCTGGAAATGTTCGCCGAACTGAAGGCAGCCTACGATTCAGCCGACTTTGCCCAGGTCATTCGGCTCATCGATCGCCACTTCGGGCACTCCGCCTACTCGCTCAAATCGCTATTCAAAGATGAGCAGCGACGCATTTTGAAGGAAATCCTCGCCACGACGCGCGAAGACCTGGAAAGCCGGTTCCGTCTCATCACGGAACGCTACACGCCGTTAATGCGCTTCCTGCGAAGCGCCGGGGCTCCCTTGCCCTCGGGCCTCCAAACCGTCTCCGATTACATCCTCCATCGCGATATTCGCTCCGAATTCGAAGCCGATCAGATCGATCAACCCCGTCTGGCCGGCCTCTTGCAGGAAGCGCAGGGCCGCGTCCCGGACATTTTCGATGCGGAGATGAGCTACACCATAACGTCCCGCCTGGAGCGGCTTATGCAGGAGCTGGGGCAGCATCCGGACGACCTCGGGCGCATTCGCGAACTGGCCCAAATCGCCGCTTTGGTGGTCCCGATTCCGATGGGACTAAACCTCTGGAAGGTGCAGAACGCCTACGGGGCCATGCTGCAAAAGGTGGCGCCCGAGTACCAGACCCGGGCCACGGCCGGCGAAGCGGCCGCCAGTGAGTGGATCAAAGCTTTTCGCGAACTGGGCGACCGCCTCAGTTTCGCCGTCCAACATTTAGAAGCCGGAACCGCGCATGAATCTGAGCAGCAAGCCGCTTAGCGGCGCCCCGGGGGGCGAGCCTGTCCCCACCGCCACCTACCGGCTTCAATTCCATCGCGACTTCACTTTTGGGCAGGCCGCGGCGATTGTGGAGTACCTTCGCGCCCTTGGCATCAGCCATGTTTATGCTTCACCTCTGTTCCAAGCGGGGCCAGACAGCACTCATGGCTATGATATCTGCCGGTTCGACCAATTGAATCCACTCTTGGGAACCCAGGCGGATTTCGATCGGTTCAGCGCCCGGCTGCGCCAGGCCGGGCTAGGCCTCATTCTCGACATGGTTCCCAACCATATGGGCAACGATCCCTCCAACGCCTGGTGGATGGACGTCCTTAGGCATGGACCCGCTTCCCCTTTTGCCGCCTTCTTCGACATCGATTGGCACCCGCTCCAGGCAGGCTTCCGCGACCAGGTCTTGCTTCCCATCCTCGAGGATCACTATTTCAAAGTGCTCGAAGCCGGCAAACTCCGATTGACCGCCGAGAATGGCCAGCTAACCATCGCTTACCACGACCGTCGATTCCCCTTGCGCCCGGAATCCTACGGCGAGATTGCCAACGCTCTGCGAGAGGCTTCCGGGGTGTCAGCTCCAGTGACACTGCGCGGGGACGGGACGGACGCGGCCGTCCTGCTCGAGAAGGCGTGCCACCTTTACCGTGGGGAGCCGGGCCAAGCCTCGAGCTTCGATCGATTGCATCACCTTTTGGCCCGCCAGCATTATCGCCTGGCCTACTGGCGTATCGGGCCAGAGGCGATCAATTACCGCCGCTTCTTCGACGTCACCCAACTGGTCGGGGTCCGCATGGAGCGCCCGGACGTTTTCGAGGCGACCCATCGATTGGTCTTCGCGCTCCTCCAA
>JAXMHN010000093.1:0-16172 GCA_046346765.1 Verrucomicrobiota bacterium
TGACGGAGGGTTGTTTTGTGCAGTGGAACCAAGCGGGACTTCTGGAACTTCGAGCGGCCGACCGAAAGGACCCCCTCCACCCAGTCGATGTCTTCGGGCTTGAGGTTCAGCGCCTCCGTCAACCTCATTCCAGTCACGCTCAACAACCCGAACAAGCAGTAATTCGAGGTAGTCTCTCAGATGTCGCTTAAGGGGTTTCATTGCGCACCTCCCGGCCAAGGCAAAGCCAAACCACGGAGAGCTTTGAGATCGACCTTTGCATACATGGCCGATCTGCAAAACACGGGCCGGTCAAGCCGAAAGGAATATCTCTCCTCACGTGTTCAGGCACACGGCAGCTTCCCATCTGCTGGAGTCTGGGGTGGAAGTCAACGTGATCCGCGCTTGGCTGGGACATGTCCGTCTGGAAACCACCGACCGCTACGCGGAGATCAACCTGCGCTTGAAACAAAAGGCGCTGGAGGCTTGCCAACCTCCGGTTGCGAACTCTTCTGCCACCTGCCCCGCGCGTTCAGTCTGGCGGGACGATCCAGATCTGCTGAAATGGCTCAAAGCCCTCTGAAGATTAAGGTAAGTCGAAGGGGTCAGGGATGAATAAGTGCATATTCAATGTCGATGGGCGCGGACGGCGTTAGCGGCACTCCGCCAGTGTCCCATCCGGAGCCTTTCCGCGATCCACTTCCAACCCACCGTGCTCCCAGCCCGCAATGCCGCCGCGATCCGTACGTTGCACTGATCGGCTTTGCGATGCTCTGCTAAGTCCTTCTCGGTCCGCCCAATGTCTTTTATCATCTGAGTCATCAGTCGCTCGGCTTCTTGCTCGACCGACTCCATGATCTCCTCTCCCCGATGATTTTCGGCCCGTTCTTGCGTAATCAACGCAAGCAGTTCTTCCCGAAACGCCGCCTCACCCCAGCACCAAGCTCGTCGCAATCCTTGCCAACTTGTGTCCTCCTGCTCCATCTCCTGCCTCTTTCGCCGCTCCATTCCTTCCTCAAACCGCCTTCGGCCAGCCAGTGTGTCGCCCTGGATACCCCACTCCCCCAGCAACCGGTCTGCTCTCAGCCAGCCCGGACGTTTCCGCCGCGCCTGCAAATATTCGGGGTAACTGCTCCACCTGAATGCCCCCCACCGTTGCTTGGCTTCGAGCAGCTTGGCGCGCACCGGGTTCAGGTGGACATAGTCACAAACACTCTTCAGATACCCGCTCCCTGAGCCGTCTACCAAGAGCGATTTGGACCTCCCGCTGAATAGGTGCCCCACCACTCGATGCCGCCGGTTAAAGCGCACCGTGTAGGTGCCCAATAACCAGTGCATACCCGCACAAAGGTTGGCCCGCGGTGTCTCGACCACGAGGTGAAAATGGTTCCGCATCAGACAATACGCATGCACCTGCCAGCCCGTTTTGCCACAACTCTCCTCCAGCGTCTCCAAAAACCGCCCCCGATCTCGATCATCTCGGAAAATGTCCTCACGCCGGTCCCCCCGATTGATCAAATGGTAAATTGCTCCTTCGTACTCCACTCGCACCTGGCGCGCCATTCCTGGAGCGTTTCACTCCTCCAAAATATCTCAATATTCATCCCTGACCCCTCCAACACACACTTTGAATCGGTGGGCGCGGCCGCGTGCTTTGCCCCGGATGAACTCCGGCGAGAGCTGTCCGAGGTGATCGAGAACGCCCCAAAAGAGTTTCTCAGCCAGTTCTGCAGGACGCACTTGTTGGCGTGAGACAAGCCGTTGCGGCTGGGCGGTACGGCCCCGCGGATGCCCGCCAAAGCGCCGCGGTGCAGTTGCAAAGCATCGGCCACGTCGTTCCAGCCAATGGAATGAGCCAACTGGGCGAACAGCAGCGAGACCACATGGCTCCAGTTGCAGATGCCCCGAGCCTTCTTATCCGCGCCCGTTTCCCGTGCCAGCTTCGAGACGAGATGCCCCGGAATGAAGTTGCAAATCTGCTTGAGGGCGCTGATTTTCGAATTGGCTGGCTTGGTTTTTTGCTTTTTCACACCCGCCGTGTGGCGGTTAAACGAAAATCAATCCAGCCATTTTTTTTCAGCCTGTGGGACGGCTGTGAAACAATTTCGCTCAGGAGATTCCCTGATGTCAAACTCAGGCCTGTTTCTTTCACCACTGCCCGAAGTCGCGGCGATTACGATGTAATAAAACCATCATCACGGTCGCTTGCAAGTGCATGGGCGTCGCCAGAATCCGCATCGGACTGATAATCGAGAACTCCCAAATCTGCCAAAGAGGCATGGCTCTGGCGATAACGCCAAGAATCCGAAGAAGCCATCTCACCTTAAGGGCAACGGCTTTTAACTGGTTTTCTATCAAAAGGTTTGGTCTTGGAACTCTCGCTGCGGTTTGCGACACTGGCCCTAACCAACAGCTGCTGACTATGAGCGAGGAGAATTCGGCATCGCGAAAGTGGTTCTACATTGACCAGGCTGGAGAGACTCAAGGACCCATGAGCCTGGAAGAAGTCGCGAAATGTAACGAGGGCATCCCGGATTACTACGTCTTCGCGGAAGGACTCAAGGATTGGGTCCAGGCGAGTGAGCTCCCGCGACTGCCCGCAAAGTTTAACTCGCCGCCTGCCGAGGGTCAGCGTTTCGAATCTGCGGCAGGCCCGTCATTTGACCTGGCCGACGAAGAGCAACTTCGATGGTTGACTGCACTGGGGGCTGAACCTGGCGATGGCCTCACCAGACGGCAGGCTTCTGAATGGATTCGTCAGTTCGAAGGCAGCGGCGTTCAGCCGACGCCAAAGAACCTGGCGGCCTTTCAGACTTGGAAAGACGGGGTGAATCTTGCTCGACCACAGAAAAGAGCGTTGAAAAAGGAGATCTTGCCACTGAAAAACAGAAGCGATGGCTCATGGCTCTCGGTGTGGAAATCCCTGACGGCCTCACTAAGAAGGAGGCCTCTCAATTAATCGAGGATTCCAGCGACATTCGAGTCGATCCGGAGAAACTTGCAGAGTATCAAGCTTGGAAAAAGCAATACGCCCCAGACGATCCAACTGCTTCGCACAATCTGCCAGCCACAGAGAAGCAGCGTATCGAATTGACGCTCTACGGGATTGAGGCTCCACCCGAAATGACAAAAGCAGACGCTGCTGTTTTGATCCGCCGCATGGAGAGGGACGTCCCACTTCCTGAGGAGGAGCACTCGAAGCGCTATCATGCGCTCATGAGAGACTACGAACAAAGGGAACACGAGCGGCTGCTGGAACTTCGGAAGTCTCAGATTGCTGGTTACCTTGACGATCTTGTGCCTGCCGATTTGTCGGCCCAGAAGCTCTTTGAAATTCAATCAGGCCTAAAGCGAATTTTCGACGACCTGTTGGAAGAACTTGAACAACGGATGGAAACGGTAACGGAGGAAGCGGAGGAAAGACGGAATCGATACAAGGACATGCTAGCCCTATTCGGCAGGGATGGGACCTGGGGAAGACAATTCAAAAGGCCTTCACGGGCGCAAGTGGAGTCAGTTCTCGCGGAGCTTGACCGGCTGAATCCCGGGGAGTTTGACGACGATCAATAGGTATTTATCGAAAAGCTGGAGGCGATGTTTCCCGAGTTGAAAAAGTAGCGAAACCATTAGAATGCAAACACGCGGAGGCAAGATGAGCGAAATATTCAAGACCTACGTCTTCTGGCAGGTCCTAGGAGGTATCGTGGTGATCTGCGCGTGCGTTGCTCAGCACTTCGAGAAAAAGCGCTCTAGTGAGAGGCTGAGGGATGAAAGTAAGGCCCTTCGAGAAGAGCTCAGGCAAGCCAAGCAAGATTTGACAGACCAAAGCCGAAAGCATGCGAATAGTTTGGCCGATTTGGTCGTTGCTCGGATTGATATCGATAAGTTCAGGGAAAAAATGCAAGAGACGGCCAGAAATACGGTGATTCCACCCCCGGCCAAACTGCAGGAAATGAATGTTGATCTCGCTAAGGTCGACCACCAAATCGCTAAAGCCCTGGAGCAAATCCCCCAGGAATTGAAGGACGCGTATGGTAGGGAGAAAATGGCTGAGGGCGAAGAAGCACTGGCTCAAGCACGCGCCAAGACGGTAAATGCGGAGATCAGGCCACGCTTTATGGCCGTTCTCACTACAATTCGGGAAATTGTCCAACGTGCCGGAGCTCAGCAGCTCGTAGAGCTGGACTCAATCCAAGAAATGCAGCCTATCCCCGACCAGATCGTGTTCAGCAAGTTCGAATTGGACCAGTCCAAGCGGCCACAAAATGATGCTGAAAAGGGCTTCCGTGTCATCGTGAAAAATGGAAGGAATCTGGTTGTCTCGATCCAATATGGATTAGTTAAGTCGCCCACGCTCAAAGCGCCATGGTTTGATGCACCGACGGACATCTACTATCCAATGGTGAGAATTGCCACGCTAGGAGTGTCGACAACCACAATTTATTTTCACCAAGAGACCAAGGCCCTCACCGTTGAACACGACGCAGATAAGCAACTCCGCGAGAAGTTACTCGGCTTCACAAAGGATATGAAGGAGCACGACGCGGTCGCAGCAATCATTTTGGAATTGCTTCGCGTCTCGCGAGTCGCGGGCAAGTGGCCGGAGTGAGCTTCCTCCTTGTCGTGAGCCTGGAGGCTGGTCCAGGATTTCTTGAGGGTGTCGAAGGCGTAAAATTTTCCCCGTCGGTCTCCGCGTTTGACGAGTCTGAATCGGTTTTTCATGGTCACTCCGATTCATCGTAGTAAGGCCTGAGCAAAAGAAACTCCCATTGCCGCTGTTGCTGTTGCGAACGCGTTGCGCACAACATCACAACATCAATTAGTGTGTCACGCCAGCGGCCGTCTCCCGTGGACATCATCATCCCAGGCGGAGAATTAGGAACGAAAATGTCCCCCGGCTGCTGGAGCTTGGCCCCCCGGCTTCGCTCTCGTTGGATCACGAGCAGAGGGACGGGGCCGAATTCCCTGGCCAGGCTTTGGTAGGGCGGGACCGGGCGTGGACATGGTTTATAGGAACGAGGGGCAAGGACACGGCATGGGGGCTGAATCGGGCGGGGGGAATTTCGCCCCGGTAGAGGGGCCACGGTTTGTCTTGGCGCCTACGAATTACGGGCCTGCAATGTCAGGGTGGGTTGCGCTTGCCTGGAATGATGGGAGCGGGGGGTGCGGTTGTTGAATTTGCTTCTTTTTTTCTCCGGGTTTTTCCTGGCGGTGCCAGCTGCTGTGATTGTGGAACGTTTTTGTTTCGTTCCGTTCTGCCAAACTACTCCCCACGCGGATCGGTCGGCGCCCCTTTCAGCCGCTGCGAAGAATAGTGATCTCATGATCGCGGAACGTTGGCTGGTATGGGGCTGTCCACGGATAAGCCTCGCGCACGCTGGCGGCCAGGAATTCGACTCGGCAGGCGACGAGTGCCCGGACAGTTCCGCTGCGCTTGTGTTCGATGATGATCCCGGCCAACTGTGCTCCGCGGACTCTGGCATGATTTGTGGCATCCGAGGTGAGTCTCCAGACGCCTCCGCCGCTCATGCCATCCGGTTTCGGAGGAGTGAACCGCGTAACGTTGGCGTTGTCCAAATGCCGAAAGGTCTGTTGCGTATACCGGATCGCGACGTGTCGCACATAGTCGATCTTGAGCTTGCGATATTCGCGTGGCGCCAGAAGCGGACCCGTGACCACAACGCTCTTGAAGAGACTCTGCCGTGGATTGTTCATCCGTTCCGGAAAGCCGACGAAGGCGTAAGTGCGTGCGGGGTCTTTCGCGTCGTGCAAGGTCACTCCGGCCAGCTGCGTCGCGTGAAAGCCGTTGGCGAGCAGAGCTTGGACGTGGTCGGGATTTAAGTAAATATGGCCGAAATCAAGGTTATCCTGCTTTGGGTCAGTGGACGGCGCGCCGGATCGAAAGACGGCGTCAGGGAGCTCCAAATAGCCGCTCCGCGTCGGAATTAGCAAGCGGCTCCCACCTTCGCACCACTCAAAGACGTGACCGGCCGTAAACAGAAGGGCGTTGGGGCCGAAAGCAACCAGGACCGAAGAGCCAACTTGCTGCGGCATGCCGCCGAATAGACAGGAGTGAAAGATCGGAACGACCGACTGTGCGAAGAGCATGCTGCCAACACTAACACAGGCTGCAAAGGAGACGGAACCTTTCTTCCCACTTTCCCGTTGCGCGAGCGGCTGGAACGGGACATTTTGTTTCTCGTTAGAAGCGGGTAATCCCTGTGTTTCACTTGTGATTTCTTATCTGCAGCAAAAGCTCTCTCAGGACGACCGAGAACTGTTCAACTGCGGGGCATGCCATGTGTTCGCCGACGAACTGGCCAGCAGATCGACTGAGTTTCGGTTGAGTCGGCTGGCTGACGTGGATCGACAAAGCCCGCAAATGCAGGCTCTGCACGTGTTTGTTTCGAACGGGAGCCAGATGATCGCCGTGGGCGGCCGGCAGGCTGTGGAGAGCTTTTTGATTTCACAGGCCGAGCATCGGGCCAAAAACGGCGGCCCCAGGCCGAAGTATGTAATCACTTTGTGCTCCCGCGAGGAGCTTTTCACGCCGGTGCCGATGCCTGACGACGAGCAGCGCGGACTGCGCAATAAATGGCGTCTGCTGATTGACCCTGAGTTTGTCGCAGAGTGCAGGCGTCGGGCCAGAGCGCTGCTTGCGTCCGATCCTGTTCGATACCGAATGTCTCCCTCATAGTGTTTCCTATGAATCATGGAAAAAAGGTGGCAGAGCTCTCTTTTGTCCACGACTTGCTAGGCCGCTTGCGGAAGGTGAGCCCGAACGATTTGGTGGGGGAAGTTAGTATAAAGCCCTTCGAGCGCCCCGATTTTGTTCTCACGCACCATGGACAGGAAATTGGGCTGGAAGTCACCGAGTCCGTTTTCCAGGAATACCGGCGCGGAGAAAAGCTGCACTTTTCTCTCGCGCCCGACTGCTGCGTCACCACCACAAACCTGTGGGATCGTCCGGAGCGGCGCTCAAATGGCGCCTTGATGCAGGAGATGCTACTGGGCGAATACGCGCCCTGGCAGCCGGTCTCGGAATACCTGGGTAACTGGAAAGCCAAAGTCGGCGCGTCCTTCCGGCCCAAGCTCACCAAGTTGAACCAGGCGGGATTTCGGAGATACGCCCAGAATTGGTGTTTGATCTTTGATGACCCGCCGTTGGACTCGCATGAGCTCGATTACAACAGGTCAGAGAAACTGTTGCTCGAAGTACTCCTCACGGAACCGGCGGCGGCAATTTCGTTCGATCGGCTTTTCCTCCTTTCGGGAGACATCTGGTTTTGGTGGCAGCACCACCAATTGCGGGTTTTCTGGAAAGACCGGCTTAGGGCTACGTGGTGCGCGCGAGCGGAGAACCCTTCTCAATGAATTCCGCCCCCCCTTCCGAAATCACTCAGAGTCTGGCACGGGCGGTTGATGGCTCAAAACCGAATCGGCCAGCCCCGCGCCTGTGGCTCTGGTGCGTAGGCGCTGTGCTTCTCTGGTTGGCCAACTGGCTCCTGCTCTTCTGGTGCTTCGGCAAGTGGGAAGAAAGAGGCCAGTTCGGTGATATGTTCGGGTCCATAAATGCCCTGTTCACCGCGCTGGCGTTTGCCGGGCTGATTTATAGCGCCCGGCTCCAGCAACGCCAGCTGGCTCTGCAGCAAGACGAAATTGCCGAATCCACCAAGACCCAGAAGGAGCTGCTGGACCAACAGATCAAAGCGCAACAGGAGTTGCACGCGAGCTTGTCGGCGCAGCAGCAGGAACGAGAAGTCCGAACCCGGAAGGAGTTTTCTGACAACGTGCTCCGCGCCATTCGTTACGAGCTGGAGGCCTTGCGTGAGCTGTATGACGCAAACGGGTGGCCCGGCAGACTTGCCGCCGTGCGCGCCGGTGAAATTCTGGAGGCTCGTTTTGTTCTGACCGAGGATTGGTTCTCGGTTTTTAAATCCAACTCAGCCCATCTCGGCTCGGTCGATGCAGAGATCTCACGCAAGATCATCACTGTTCACGCTGTGCTCAAAGGGCTGATCGAGGAATATCGCATCAACAATGGATACTTGGACCGATTGCACCAGCTCAGGATGGACTCGATCAGCGCCAACGGTAATCCGGTGGTTCATCGCGGCCTGGCGGCGGTGGCAGAACTCGCCAAACAGGAGCCAACTCGATTGAGGGAAGTGCAGGAGAGACTCTTTACCGCCCACGGAGGTAAGTCGAAGGGGTCAGGGATGAATAAGTGCATATTCAATGTCGATGGGCGCGGACGGCGTTAGCGGCACTCCGCCAGTGTCCCATCCGGAGCCTTTCCGCGATCTACTTCCAACCCACCGTGCTCCCAGCCCGCAATGCCGCCGCGATCCATACGTTGCACTGATCGGCTTTGCGATGCTCTGCTAAGTCCTCACGCTCCCCGGTGTTCGCAGCGCTACACCATGATCTCCTCTCCCCGATGATTTTCGGCCCGTTCTTGCGTAATCAACGCAAGCAGTTCTTCCCGAAACGCCGCCTCACCCCAGCACCAAGCTCGTCGCAATCCTTGCCAACTTGTGTCCTCCTGCTCCATCTCCTGCCTCTTTCGCCGCTCCATTCCTTCCTCAAACCGCCTTCGGCCAGCCAGTGTGTCGCCCTGGATACCCCACTCCCCCACCAACCGGTCTGCTCTCAGCCAGCCCGGACGTTTCCGCCGCGCCTGCAAATATTCGGGGTAACTGCTCCACCTGAATGCCCCCCACCGTTGCTTGGCTTCGAGCAGCTTGGCGCGCACCGGGTTCAGGTGGACATAGTCACAAACACTCTTCAGATACCCGCTCCCTGAGCCGTCTACCAAGAGCGATTTGGACCTCCCGCTGAATAGGTGCCCCACCACTCGATGCCGCCGGTTAAAGCGCGCCGTGTAGGTGCCCAATAACCAGTGCATACCCGCACAAAGGTTGGCCCGCGGTGTCTCGACCACGAGGTGAAAATGGTTCCGCATCAGACAATACGCATGCACCTGCCAGCCCGTTTTGCCACAACTCTCCTCCAGCGTCTCCAAAAACCGCCCCCGATCTCGATCATCTCGGAAAATGTCCTCACGCCGGTCCCCCCGATTGATCAAATGGTAAATTGCTCCTTCGTACTCCACTCGCACCTGGCGCGCCATTCCTGGAGCGTTTCACTCCTCCAAAATATGTCAATATTCATCCCTGACCCCTCCAACCACTATTCGCGTGAATCGCATCGTCACAGCCAGTGCCTCCAGGTGTGCTCCTGGGTGTCGTAGACCGGACACAGCTTGCCGTCACTGGGACGCGGGAACCGACTGCCGGGCGGAAAATCCAGCCGAATATCCAAGCGGCCGGGCTTTTGCGTCAAATCCAAGGTCACTTCGGCCACTTCCCAAGGAGTGCCAAGCAACCCCCAAGGCCATCGCGAAAATCTCTTTCTGTTCCATGCCGGGCAGAGAATTTACCGTCGGCGGACTGCTCAGCAAGCCTGGGCCTCCACTCCGATCACCCCGCGGCGCCGTCGCGGAAGTTCGGGCTGGCGAGGCGAGCGGCGGCGAGAGCTTTCGAGCCTCAAGCTCGTCTCGCCGCCGGTCGCTACGCGTAACGGACTCGCCTCGCCAGCCCGAACGAACGCGCCCGCGACCCACTTAAAACGTCATAGCGCCCCTTTTTGCCACTCGAGGCCAAGAACTCGCGGTGAACCCACGAGAATCGCGCATCGTGGACGTAATCTCAGGCATTCAGGAACTTGAATACGAGATAAGATGGCAAGATAATGTCGGAACGTATCAGACGCCCAACAGAGCTCACAACATCCGCGCAACGCTTTATCGCGATGGATTCAGCGTTGAACCGCGTGATCCGAGACTGGAAACTCGAACCGGCGCAAACTGGAAAGCTGTCGTGCGTGTGAAGTCCTACGGAGGAAAGAACAAGACACCGTTCCCTGCGGAGTCTGCTCCTCAAACGCGCATTCTCAAGAACGAAGCACGGTTTTCATTCGATGAGATCGCAGTCGATTATCTCAACAACACAAATGGTCTCAAACAAACGTTCACCTTGCTGAACGGAACGTCAGACGGCAGTCGTGTCACAATTCAGATGCACGTTGCCTTGAAGGATTTAGAAATGCTGATCGACGCCACGGGGCAGGATGTCATCTTCGCCGATACAGCAAGCGGGCTGGAGGTATTGCGTTATACTGGGTTGGCATGCTTCGACGCGACAGGACGGGAGATTCCAGCCACGATGAATGTTCCTTCAGAAGACACGCTCGTGATTTCTATCAATGACCTTGATGCGACGTATCCTATCGTCGTGGATCCGTGGGTTCAACATCTTTCGATGACACCTCCCACGTATCAAGCAGGAGCGAGTTTCGGCTTCAGCCTAGCCTACATGGAGCGATGGCGTCCCAGTCTAGGGAATTATCAAGGCAGTCTCATCGTCGGGGCTCCCTATTTCGACGAAGGAGCAGTCGATCAAGGGAAGATATTTGCGTACGGTCCAACCGGGAGTGGCACCAATACCTCTTTCAACGCAATGTTTTTTACCGCAAAGGGCGAGAGCGCTTATTCGTATTTCGGATACAGCTTGGCAATTGCGCAGCCCTATGACTTTCCTGATCCTGGCTCAGAAATTGTTACTTTCCAAACTGAGTCAAGAAACCTCGCGGATTTGGTAGTGGGTGCACCAGGACACAATAACCGCGTCGGGAAAGTCTACGTCTACTACGGCGCGAATTCCGAAAGCCATTTTGGTGCCGATAATAGAGCGGCTGATCGCTCGTATGTCGGAACTACGGTCGGCTCGGATTTTGGGTTGAGTGTGGCAGCTGGTGATATAACGGGTGATGGAGTTCAGGATTTGGTGATCGGCGCTCCTAACAGGGCGTTCAACAAGTGGTGTTTTGCTGCCAACGGGTGAGTGAGGGTCGAAAAGGAGCCGTGGCAGACGCTATTACCAGCAGCAATAGGAGGGCCCCAGTCAGGAGAATTGTGCCTTGCCCCTCTGTCGTGATCATGCCGACCCAGGTAGCTGCCACAACCCAGGGAAGCAAAAAGGCCAAATCCGGCCCACCGCCGCTCCGCGGCTTGCTCAATCCAAAGCATTTTCTTAAGACCAGCCCCAGGTTGTATCCGGCACAGCGCATCAGGTAGGACTTGGTCACGTTGACCAACCCGCGTAACCAAGCCCGTCGTCCACCTCCGGTCTCGCAAACATGCGCAAAGCTCCGTTCGCATCGCTCGCTCCGCCACCGGTTCAGCCGTCGTCCTTTGGCCCTGCGGACCCTCCGCCGATTTCCTCGGAAGGCTGCCTCGTAGCCCTCGGGCTTATCAGCCCAGGTCCGCGACTCCTGCTTGCGCTCGGGAATGTAAGTGCGAATGCCCCACCGGGCGCACTCGGCCAGAAGGCGGTTATCGTGATAGCCCTTGTCCTTAACGACCTCCGCAATCTCGGCGGAGCTGCCACTGACCACCAGGTTGGTCTGGGCTAAGATCAGCGTCTCCAGGCCCGTTTGCGTGTCACCACGGTTGGCGTGAGTCACCTGCGCCGCCACAATGGCTTCACTTTCCAAATCGACCGCATGCTCAGCCTTATAGGCCAGCCTGGTTGTCCCGTTCTTCATCCGGGCGATGCGCGAGTCCGGATCGCTTGGGCTCTCCCACTCCTGGTTGGAGACCTTCTTGTCCTTACGCCCGCGGTCAATCCGCCGGAGATCCTCCTCGGTCGGATTCTCGATTCCTTCGGCTTTGGCCAAAGCTCGGAGGTATTCTTTCCAGTCTTTGCCGTCGGCCTTACGCACGATGGCTTTCATCGCGGCATTGGCTTCCAGGGTCGTGGAGTCGATGCCCAGGGTCTTGGCCTTGAGTAGCCCCTTTTGCCTCAAGACCTGTAACACGTGATCGAACACTTTCTCGAAAACCTCGGCGGGCAGGCGCTGCCGAATGACCGTCATGGAATTATGGGCGGGAGTCGTGTCGGTCCAGTCGGCACCCAGGAACTCGCGCAAGGAGCGGCTGTCCGCACAACGCCAGGCGATACCTCGCTGGCTATCGATTCCCTCGAAGTAGCCGATGAAGAGCATGCGAAAGTAAATGCCAGGCGGGATGGAGGGCCGCCCTCCTTCTTTGTAGTACGGCTCGCAAAGATTTTCCACGAAGCCGTCAAAGCCAGAATCTGCCAATAGGGCGTTGAGCTTGCTGTAAAATGGATGAGCGGGTGATTTGGGCAGTTCCGCAACAGGCACGAACAGTTCGCTTTGCTTCACGGTGCGTTTGCCAAGAGCCATGCTTTCCTGACGCTCGCCACAAACTTTTCTTCAGTAATTTTCGGACTTTATGAACGGGCTGCTAACAGTGGTTCGGGTCAATTGTTCTATTACCAAGGGACTTCAAGTGGACTTCCGGCTGGCGTAACCGCGACCCGAAGCGCGGGTGCGGCCGGAGATCAGTTTGGGTTTAGTGTTGCGATAGCTGGTGATGTGAATGGCGACGGCATCATTAACGAAACCTTCAGTATTTTTCGACGTGATGTAGTTGTGGGGGCTCCCAACGCGGCCAACGGAGGCTATAGCGGGGCGGGGAAGGCGTATCTGTTTAATGGAACCAGTAGTGGTCTCAGCACCACAGCGTATTGGAGCAGTTCAGTCAACCAGGCTGGTGCGAAGTTCGGATTTTCCGTCGCGGGAAACGCGAATATTGATCTTAGGAACAATAAGGACTTTGTTGTTGGAGCGCCGTACTACGACGCGAACGCTACAGACAGTGGAGCGGTTTTTGCCTTTAGGTCTAACGAGACCGGGAATCCTCAAACAGGCTCGATACACCAGATGGCAACCGGTCAGGTAGGGGCTCGTCTTGGCTACTCCGTATGTCTCGGGGACCTGCGAGAGCCTGGTAACGTCGGTGCCAGCGATGTAATTGCTGGCGCTCCCTGGTTCGACTCGACGTCAAATGATGATAAGGGGAAAGTGTTCATTTTCGAGGGAAGATTCGACGATTCACCAGTTCCAACGCCTTCATCGCAATGGGGACAAGTTGGGAATCCAACAGGTCTTTCTAACGGTGCTCACCTGGGGAAGAGTGTTACTTATATTTTTAAGGTCAACTCCCCATTCGACAACAAGTGCATCGCAACGGGTGCGCCCGAAGCGCAGCTTCAGCTTCAGAACGGAGCAGGTTTGGTTCAAGTATGGGAGTTACAACCATAGTCAAAACAGCCCGAGGCTGCAGGGCGGCCACGGATCGCAATCGCGCCTCGCTCAACCAAAGTTGGCGATGGAGAAAATGTGACCGGTCTCTCGCTATCGTACACGCAAAGCGAGCTTTGCGAGTTCTTTGCGGGAGCCTGCTGGCCCTTTGTCGCCCTGTTTTTGGTGAGCAACACGGTCTACCACCACAAAGCCGTATCGCATTTACCGAGCTTGCCTCGACCAATTTGCCAAATATGACGCTTCGAAGCGTTGCAGCTCTGAGCGAGGGCGGCTTTGTAGCTGTGGGAGAACGAAGCGACGGCGTCGGAATAATCCTGCACCTCAGGATAAATCAGGGCTGGAGCGTAACTTACACCAATGGTCCTGGACTTTATTGTGTGGCCGCGGGCGGAGAACAACTTGTTACTGTCGGTAAGAAGGGGACTATCTTGATCTCGTCGAACGGGATCGACTGGGTGCATGCCGCCTCCGAGGTGACAAACGATTTACGGGCGGTGGCCTACAGCGGGACGACTTGGATGAGCGTTGGTTTAAGAGGGACTATCACCACGGCGATGAATCCATTGGCTTGGACCAATCGAACGGGGGACCTTTCGCAGTTTGATCTACTCTCTTTAACCCACGCCGATGGGGCTTTTATGGTCGTCGGTGGAACTCATCTCGGGCACGCCTTCTCCTCAGTGGATGGAGTGAGATGGACCATAACCCAAATTGAGCCCTCAACCACGGCTCTAGTTGCAGTCGCGCATGGGAATGGACGTTACGTCGCGGTCACAGCGCCTGGGGTCGTGGCGATTTCACCCGACGGAGCTGGTTGGACGACAAGCACCTTGGGAAGCCAATACTTCGACGCGCAGAGTTTGACCTATGCTCGGGGACGCTTTCTAGCTTCCGTGAAGGAGGGTCTCCTAAGCTCCGCTGACGGCATCCGTTGGGTGCGAGATTACTCGTCTCCACGACCCGCGAGCTGGTTAAGAGGAGTCGCATTTAGCGGCGAGGAATACGTAGGTGTCGGGGACTTCTTGGTTCGCGGGGAGTCAGGTCCTCTCCCATTCATCCTGCGAGCCGAAGGTTCAAAACCCTACGTAGATCAAATTGTTCTAACCAACAATGCTGTGAAGATCTTCGTCAGTGGAGGTACACCGGCGAAATACGGTGTTGAAACAGCAACCCGCGTGGATGCACCGAGTTGGATTTCCTTGGGCGAGATCGCGGCACCCGAAGGGATGGGCTCGTTTGAGGGCCAGACAGACAACGAGGCTCAGCGAATCTATCGTGTCAAAGCGGAATAGGCGGATTGATTTTGTGGAGTTCGCACATCCTGCGACAAGTCCCCTCGTCAGACCCGCAAATCGCTCGAAGGAAAACAGCCCCGACAAATCGGAGATTTCTTACGGCAGCCGTGCCGCAAGAATTAGCCTCCTCGCGGGCAAACGCCTGCGGCAGCCCGTGATCATTTGATCAACCGACAGGAGGGCGATATAAGGTGCGGCGCGCCGGGCAGCATTACTGAAAGAGTTTGTCCAGGTTAGCAAGCCGTTGGCTGCAAACGGTCATATCGTCTGCAAGCGACACATTTGAATAAATCCGTTCAAGGAGAATGTTCGAGTTCTGTTGGCTGTTCCGAGGGAAAATGAGTCTGAACTTGGAAAGGGAGGTTTAGATTTTCAGTTCTTTGCTCGGTTTCGGAGGGAAACCGATACTGTCACTCAGTTTTCCTGACAAGTGGAGTTCTGGATAGGACCCCCGCGAAGACTTGCCTCGCGGGGGCTTTTCTCTTCTTCGTAAGGTGTGAAAGCCTGCAGCAATTCCATCGCGGCTGTGTGTCGTAGTAGATGTGGTGTGACACGCTTCTTGAACAGCGACGGACAGTTCACTCGAGCCGCCGTGACATGTTTGTTCACTAGGTCCTGGACGGCGTCGGCGCTGAGCCTTCCGCCTGCGAGGCTTGGGAACAGGAACTTGCTAGCAACCGGCCACGGTTCGGTCAGCCAGGCCTTCAGAACTTGCCGAGTGGTTTTAGAGATGGGAGTGCAGCGCTGCTTCCGACCTTTCCCGATGCATTGAATGTGTGCACCGGGCCCAAGGGTAACATCCTCACGGCAAAGCCCGGTAAGCTCCGAGAGGCGCAAGCCGGTTTGCATGGCAACAAGCAGCAAAGCGTAGTCTCGTCGGCCGATCCAGCTCCTGCAGTCGACAGCTCCAAGCAGCGCCTCGACCTCCGGTCGCGTCAAAAACCCGATCAGTGGGCGCTGGTAGCGCTTGTTGGGTATCGCCAGGACCCGCTGGATTAGGCCGCTCTCTTCGGGGGCTTCCAGGGCAACGAATCGAAAGAATGAGCGGATTGCCGCCAGGCGGATATTACGGGTGCGCGCTGTATTGTCGCGCTTGGCCTCAAGCTGATCCAAAAAGTCACTGAGAAGTGATGGAGTGAGATCCTTGAGGGCGAGTTGAGAGGGTGGCCGGTTGGTTCGTTGCTGAGCAAACACCAACAGCAAACGGAACGTATCTCGATAGGAGGCGATGGTGTGTGGGCTCACCCGGCGCTGAGAGATCAAGCGTTTTTGAAAGAACGCTTCGAGGTGGCCACTCAGGTCAGGCTTTTGCATGGCTTCCCTCCTTCCCACCTGCGGTCCAGCCGTTTTGCCGCAGCTTCACTCAGCTCAGTCGTGCAGGTAAGATACCAATAGGTGCCGGTGATGAACACGTGTCCCAAATAGGTTGAGAGCACCGGCAGCAAGGGACCCACGTCCTTTCCCGTTCGATACCACCGCACCAATATCGCCACCGCGAAGCGGTGTCTCAGATCGTGAATGCGAGGTCCGTGACTCGCGCCAGTTACACGCAGGCCAATCTGGCGAGTCAGCATTCGAAAATCGTATCCAATTTCGTTGCTCGTCAGGGCAGCACCATGAGTCGAAAGAAAAACTCGATTTTCCGGCCGCCGCCAAGGCCGCTCGGCGAAGAACCGATCGCGACGTTTAAGGTAGTCACGCAGC
>JAXMHN010000094.1:0-16046 GCA_046346765.1 Verrucomicrobiota bacterium
AGGCACCGGGATCGTTGAACGTTCCCCCGTCAACGGTGAGGTGGTAGTAATGGAAGCCTTCATCCAGAGGTCCTGCCGTGGTGCCGGTCCAGACGCCGTCCTCGCCTTTGGTGAGCGGCGTGCCCCCGCGTCCACCCAGGCTTACGCTGACGCTCTGGGCCTGAGGCGCGACGATGCGGAATCGGGCATATCGTTGCGAGTTGACCTGTGGGTACTGCTGACCAGGTTGATTCAAGACCGCGGCCTGGAAGTCGTCCGACACCGGGGCGCTTGCTGGGCCCGAAGCCGCGTCGAGGCGGGCCGGCGGGGTGACGGGCCGGAAGATCTGCTGCGCGAACCAATACAGACTGTTCTTCCAGTGATTGAAGTCGTGACCGTGGGCATCCACATGCCAGATGTGTGGAACGTTCTTTTCTTTGCAATACTGGTGCGTCCGCAGACTGAATGTCATCAGCCCATCCTTGTTGCCCGCGGAAAGCCACAGGACCTTAAGCATTCTGGCGGCCTTGGCCGGATCTGGAATCAAGACCTCGGGCATGCGCGTGTTGGGCGCCGAAGAAAAGCCGCCGACATGCGCGAAGCTATCAAGATTGCCCAGGCCGAAATCGAGCGCTTGCCCACCGCCCATCGAAAGGCCGGCCACCGCCCGGTGTTCGCGATCGGCCGCAACTGAATAGTGCGATTCGATGAAGGGGATAATGTCTTTGAGCAAGTCGCTTTCGAAATTCTTTCCCCAGCCATCACCGGCCAGGGCTGCCGGATCACCGCCGCCGCCAAACCCGCCTCGCCCGCCACCGGGCCAGGGATTGGCGGTGTTGGTGGAGGCATTGCCGTTAGGGAAGACCACAATCATCGGCTCGATCTTCTTATCGGCGATCAGATTGTCGATGACCACATTAGCCACGCCGTTCTTCGTCCACTCGCGAATTTCATTGCCGCCGATGCCGTGCAACAGAAACAGAACGGGATACTTGTTGTCTTTGCCATAACCAGGTGGAGTGTAGACTTCCATCCATCGTTTCACGCCGACAGTCTGAGAATCGTAATCGACCCGTTCGAGAGTCCCGTGAGCGATGCCCTCGCGGACCTTGTCAAAACCTTCCGGGGCCTTCGGAAAAGCTTCTTTATTGTCTTCCGGACTGAGGGTAACAGGGGCGCCGAATCCACCGCGGCCACCTCCCCCCCGGCGCTCGCCAGTTTCCGGGTTCGTTTGCGTGGGCGCAGCTTGCGCCGCAGCATTGGCTCCTTCGCGTTTGGCCACGAGTTCCTCTTTGGCGACGTCACCAACCGCGCGGGTGAACCTGATTTCATTGCCCGACAGTTTGCCGGTATAAACGATCCGCAAGTCGCTGCCTTGAAAGTTGAACATTTCGACAAAAGAGACCGCGTCGCCTTCGATCTTACCTTCCTTCAACTCCGTTACGTGCTTCTCGCCGTTGACGTCCGCGCTGGCCTTGCCGGTTAGAGTAGCTCCCTCCTGTTTGAGCACGAACGTGTATTTCTGAAGGCCGATCTGCGTGTCGAACTCCGCTTTCCACGTCCCGGTAACGCCGCTCGCGACCGTTGTGGCGGCAGTGCTGGCGGAGGTGCCCGTGCTGGCTCCGCCACCAACTCCCTGGGGCACGATTTCGATCGCGCAGATTTGGGGGTTTTCCACTCTGGGAGTGAAAGTCACCTTGATCTTGCCGGCGGTGACCTCAACGGGAACCGTCTCCACGTAGGCTTTCAAAGGCCCGCCAGCGTTCACCCACACGTCAAAGTCTTTGAACTCCTTGCCCTGGACATTGAACGAAAAGACGCGCTGCCCCGGTCCGGTGATCCCATCGAACGTTTCTGCGAAATGCAGCTTCACCTCGTACCTCCCGTTGGGCACCGTCCAGGAAAACGAGTCCATGCTGTAGCGCTCTGCGCGGTAAAGTTCGGGACTCTTGGTGTTGGTAATCTGGATGGCGGGCCTTTCTATAGTTTGGCCGCCCTCGAAACCTTGGTCAGCCAGCCAGACATTGCCTTCGGCGTCTTTGACGGGCTCAGCCTTGCCAGCCTTAATACGGATAATTTTCGCCGCTGGCGTAACCTCGCCATGCGCCGACTGGAGGCGTCGGGCCACAATTTCCATTTTGCCAAAATCACCACCCTGGCGGGTCAATTTGATTTCGTTGCCGTCTGCCGAAAGTTTGCCAGTATAGGAGATTCGAATCTCTCGATCCTGGATAGTCAGAGTCTCCGCAAAGGAAACCGTATCGCCGTCCAGTTTACCGTCCTTCAATTCGGCTTCGCGCTTGCGGTCGCCAGCTTCCGAGTTGGCTCTCCCGGTCAACTTCGTGCCGTCCTGGATGAACGTGAAGGTGTAGTTCTGGTGACCGATCTGTGAGTCAAATTCAGACTTCCAGGTGCCGGTCAGGTTAGCACCGAGGGTTTTCGCGGCGGGCGCAAGCGTTTCCGCGCCCCTTTCTGCAGTTGGCTCAGCCGTTTTGAGTGCTGCCGCTATCTGCCTGGGATTGTCCTGGAAGAGGAGTTGCGCGAATTGATGCAGGCTTCGGCGCCAGGTCAACCACTCGTGAGCGGTCTGCGGGGCAGATAGTAGTAAGTGATCATTCTCATTTCCTTGAGGGATTCGGTGTTCGCCTTCGATCGCCACTGAAAGGTCCGCCGCCCCCCGGGCCTGCGATTGGCGGGGTCGACTTCTCTGCTCCCGTAGCTGACGAATACCAGTTTGACCTTTTCCTTGAAAGCCGCCATGTCGGTAATATTGGTCGGAGCGATGCTGCCCCCGCTGAAAACGCCAGATGTGGAGAACTTGTCGAGATTCGCCAGGGTGATCGATCGGGTCTGCATTCCCCCCATGGAGAGACCGGCCATGGCGCGATTTGGCTGATCCGAAAGGGTCCGAAAGTTGGCATCAATGAACGGGATCAAGTCATCGATCAGACCTCGCGTGAAGGCGCTAAAGTCGAACAGGCGCCCCGGGACCTCTTCCGCCGGTCGGTGCAGCGTTGGGGTGGTGCCGGACGGCGGATATTCGGCGATGCCGCTGGGCTCAGGTCCACCTGCGCCGGGGACATAACTGTTGGCCATCACGATGATGAACGGCTTGGCTTTGCCCGCAACGATGAGATTGTCCATGATGAGCCCGCGCCGTTCCTTGATTGCCCCAGCCGGTGTCATCTTCCCCGCCGCCGTGTTGCAGATAAAGCACCGGATACCGCTTGACGGGTCTCTTTCGTAATCGGGTGGCGTGTAGACGAAGCATCGCAAGGTGGCTCGGCAGTTCTTGAATAGTAAAGCGTCTGTCGTACTTGGCCATGCGGCACGTCCTTAACCGCATAGAAGTCCGCGTCGTGAGCGGGAACTTCAAGCCCGCTGCCCCAGCGATTGCCACCGTAGAAATACAAGCTGCCCGGGTCCGGGACCCCAGCTCCGTCAATCACCAGTTGGTAGTAATGAAACCCTTCGTCCTGGGGGCGCGTGACGCCGACCCAAGCGCCGTCCTCGCCCTTCGTCAGGGGGTATTTGGCACCACCCAAAAACTCGAACACGACACTCTGAGCCTGCGGCGCGACCACGCGGGCGCGAACGCGCCTTTCCGAATTGACCTGCGGGTACTGTTTGCCGGGCTGGTTCAGCGACGAAGGCTTAAAATTCTCCGCCGCCGGCTGGTCAGTTTGCGCGGTGCAAAACTGGCTCCAGACCATCGAAGCAAGCGCGAGCAGAGCGAGTCGTGTTTTCATGATGTGTTCAGATTGCGTCAATTGTACTTCCGTCCAACTCCCGATTTTGGACATCCGCACCAGTATATTTCCCGGGAGAGGGCACCGCGTCTATCCCGCCAGCCATCTGTCCCTCAATGCGACGAAAGCAGAGCTGCTGACGAGAGGCAGTACAAATCACTGTCGGTCCGGACGTAAACCGCAGAATTGACAAAAGCAGGCGAAGCAAACAACGGCCCGGCCAGTTGATTCTCCGCCAGCACCTTGAGGGTCCTATCGGCCTTGAAAACCACCGTCTTGCCTTCGCGGCTGAAGCAGTAGATGCGTCCGTCGGCCCACGTTGGAGAGGCGGCATAGTTGCCACCGGCTCGAACCTTGTTCAGGATCTCGCCGCTGGCGGCATCGACGCAGGCCACAAAGCCATCGTCACTCAGAAGGTACAGCTCGTGGCCCACAAGAAGCGGTGAGGCCATGAACCCGATGGAACTTGGCAGTTTCCAGGCCACATTAGTCGACGTCACGTCGCCTTGACCGTCCACCCGAACGGCCCAGAGTTGCGGCTTCGGACGGTACACGCCGGTGCTGAAGTACACCAGGCCATTGCCGTAGACGGGTCGAGGCGCCACCGTTTCGCCTTTCCCGTTATCGACCCGCCAAATCTCCTTCCCCGTCTCCGGAGCGTAGGAGACGAACCACTGCGCCCCTGGCACCACCACCTGCACCTGGCCGGCAGCTTCGAATACGAGCGGCGTCGAGAATGATTTCCGGAACATGCGAACGGGAGTGCTAAGCGGGGGGCGGTCGCTTTTCCAGACCGTTTGGCCAGTCCCTGTGTCGAGGGCTGCAATATACTGCTGGTCTCCACCATCTCGCACCAGGATGAGGAGGTTCTTGTAGAGAGCGGGCGAGCTGCCCGGTCCCTGGAAATGCTCCAAGGGAAGCTGGCGCTTCCAAAGTACTTCTCCCGAGGCCGCATCCAGGCAGGCGGTGCCGAAAGTGCCAAAATCGCAGTAGAGGCGCCCAGCTTTGGCCACTGGAGTGGGCGTGGCGTAGCTGTTGAAGAAGTTCACCGCCGGTGGATTGTCCATAGGAAACAGCCCCTTGTAGTAGAGTTGTTTGCCCGTGGCGCGGTCCAGGCATACCACTCCGATCTCGACTCGCTCGGCCTGCTGCATTCGGTCCGGGCCAGCCGAAAAGGTTCGAACGTTGGTCTCGAAAGCGGTGGTGAGCCAGATTCGGTCGCCCAGCAGCACGGGAGAGGATCGCCCCCGGCCAGGGACAGGCGCTTTCCACTTCACATTTTGATTCGTGCTCCAGGTCACCGGGACATTGGTTGCTAACGCGATGCCGTCGCCCGTCGACCCGCGGAATTGAGGCCAGTCATCAGCGGGTGGTGTCGGCGGCGCAGCGGCCAGCGCCGCAACCGACGCGGTCCAGGCGAGAAGGGATATCCATATCGCGGCGCATGCCTGGAGCAGAATCATCCCAACGCTTCGCGTCCTTGTTTTGGCAGCAACGGACCAGGCAGAACTCTGCCAACGCGCCCCTCCAGGGGATGGCCTGCGGATGATGGGTTTGGTTTTCATTTCTCCACCTTTTGATTTGGAAACGAGCCATTGAACTCCTGCCATCAGAGGACGCCCTTCTTTGATGGCACATCCTTTCCAGGATTTTGTTACCGAACAACCAAAGCATCGACAGCTACCGGCCCGGGACCGCGGTTAACGAGTTTAACGGTGTGTGAGCCCACAGTAAGGCCGCTCACCTCAAACACCGTCCGCTGGGCCTGGCGCGCTCCGGTGGTGGACAGGTCCGCCGTCCCAAGGCTTTGGCCGTAGAGGCGGCTCAGTCCTATCCAGTCCGCGGGATAAGGGCCGTCGGTAGCCTTCAAGGGCGGCAGGTTCCAGAGGTCAGGAGGCAGCCCCAGGTCTCCATCGCCGACGACAATCCGCTCTATGTTCACCTCGACGTCGTTGTTGGATAGGCTGATGGTCAGCGTGGCGTTGGCCGGAATGACCGCTTCAATGATGGCATGGAGAACAGAATTGGTGAGTGCCCCCGAAGAATGGACGTTTACCTTGCGCACAGGCTGGTCGTTGACAGTGACGCTGATCGTGCCCACGGACACCGACCCGTAGCGAATCGCCAACCTGCTGGCAGCCGGGAGGCTGGTGAACTTGGCGCCATCGCTCGGGTTGGTCAAAGCCACCAGGTAGCCACTCGAGGCCGCACCGCCCGCGACCTTGGACGCCCCGCCGACGAACCCGGCGGCAGAAGCCTCGAAAATATTCCTTTCAGCAGCGCTGGCCGACGTGGAACCGGAAAAGGCAAATGTGCCTGCCGCCAAGAGAAGCCAGGATCTGTCCATAGTTCAATACTTCTCACAAACCGCTTGATCGTGGGTTGAGCAGAACGTCCGTTCGCTTTTGATCGCGAGAAACTCCGATTTTATAGAACCTCTGCGCATCCAGGCCAGGGTATTGCCTGAGCAACGCCGCTGTGTTCGGCATATCGTCGCCATTGACGGAGAGAATTACATCATTTTTCCGCAGCCCGGCTTTGGCCAAAGCCGACCCCGCTGGAACCTGCAAAACCAGGATTCCCCCCACGCCGGGCAACCCGAAAGCAGACATTTCGCCCGGGCCGGCTATGTTTCGGATTGTGGCGCCAAACCACTTCGCGGGAGGGGCGTCTGGTACGTCGGTTGCGGCCGAGGGCACCCTGAGCTGCGGCAATTGGGGAGTGCGCGCGACGGCCCGGAGTTGCCGCCTACGAACGCCGAATTGGTCCATGCGGAAGTTTACGAAGCCCAGCGCCAGTGCGGGTGAGCCGTCCTTCACCCGATAGTCGCCCTGCGCAGGGTCGATGAATTGAGCGTCGGCGATGATGGAATGTTCGTCCCGCCCGCTCTGTTGCTGCAATCGGGCCGCGGGCGTGTTGGACACTGCGCCGTAGCTGTGGACGAGGTTGAAATCCATGTCCGCGCCCCAGGGCGGACGATGCATGATCGCCGGGCGATAGGTCGTCCAGAGGATGTTGCGCCGGAAAATGTCGCCGCTCTCGGCAAACCAGACGTGGGGATCGTAACCGCCTTCCACCATGATGTTATTCTCGACAACGCGCCCGAAGCCCTCGCGGTTCTTGATTCCGCCGTGCAGGCATAAATTGTTGGTGATGATGTAAAACGAGGAGCCGTCGTCGAGGTCGATGTCCCAGCCGTGGTCGCAACGCCAGCGGTTGTTGGCAAGAACGACGGGCTTGATCGCGTCGAGCTTGGGCAGTTCGGGGACCTGCCTGACCCACGCGTTGACTTCATCGATGTTGGGCCGCCAATAACGGTCGCGCCCCCAGGAATTAAAGGAGCCGTGGTCGCCGGTTTCCTTGACCGTATCGAAAACGTCGCAGAACTCGATGACGTGTCCGCCCCAGCAGCCATCGCCAATGTTGATGCCTGCCCGTGGCAGGTCGTAGATAGAACAATGGCGGACGGTGATACCCTGGCTAAGGTCGATCTCCACACCGGCCGTTTGCTTTTCCACGCGCCCCGTCTGATGAATGAGGCAATCGTCCACCAGGCAGTTCGCGGGATAATTCTCGGTCTTAGGCCCAGGCGTTCGGTCGATTTCGGCAAGTGGCTGAACTTTACTGTAGTTGAACAGGGGACTGCGCGCGGCCTGCGGGTCGCCGACAAAACAAATCCCGCTGGCGCCCGCCTTGGCGATTTGCGTTCCGCGAATGGCCAGGCGGCGGTTGTAGTTGTTGACGAAGACGGCATTCCCGCCGACCTGATCAACGAAACTTTCTTCCAGCGCGCAATCCTCCGCTCCGTTGAAAAGGATCGCGCCG
This sequence comes from Verrucomicrobiota bacterium, assembly GCA_046346765.1. GTDB lineage: Bacteria > Verrucomicrobiota > Verrucomicrobiia > Limisphaerales > SIBE01 > JAXMHN01. Next base: position 7,554 of record JAXMHN010000094.1, read on the forward strand.
CCTCGATAGATGGCCCAGTCCGACCGCAGCAGCGGCTCACGGGTATCCATGATCGTGCGTGCCGCATGGCGAAACGTCAGTCCACGCAGCGTAATCCACGTTACTGGATGCTGGCTGTCGCCGCGGAACTCCACCAGAGTTCTCAGCCGAGTGGCCTCAACGACCGCGGTCTTCAATTCCAGCCCACCGGGTCCAACCATCGGGCCGCCCGTGGCACCGAAATGGCGTCCGCGGCAAAGCCGTCAAAGTACTGCGCGGTCGGGTCGTAATTCGGGTAGCGTGCCAAGACCTGCCGTTCTCCATTGACGAAGATCTCTTCCGTCTGCAAATCCACCGGGACCTTGGCCTGGAGAATCCCATTTGTATAAGGCTGCCAGTCCAGTTTATCGAGGCGGACGCCGCCGCTGATGACCGGCTCCTCGTTTTGGTAAGGTTGAATAACCACCGGCGCTTCCTTGGTGCCGGAATCTTGCGGAGTGAACACCAGCGCTTCGGCCAAGTAATAGGTTCCTCCGCGTAAAAAGACGTCACCGCGTTTCTGGCGCATCGCCTGGAGCGCGCGCTGCAGCGTGGCAAAGGGTTTATCGGACGTGCCGGCATTTGCATCGTCTCCAGCGGGCGAGAGGTAATAGGGTTGTGCGGCGCAGTAGGACGCGAAATAGAAAACAATTCCGATAGCGACGGCGGACTTGAATTTCGTGAACGAAAACACGAGGATTTTTGGTCAGGCGGGTTATGGCTTGGAAGAGTCTGTCGCTGACTGCAAGTCGTGGTCGAGGGCCGCGCCGTCTAACGGGATGAGGATGACCTTGCTGCCGTGCCCGTCGCCGCCTTTGTCCTGTTCCTTTTCCACGTCAATGGCGGCCAGAGTCATGGCGACCACATGGCCATTCTCGATATAGACGGCAGTCCTCTCAACCTTGTTCCAGTGGTTTACGGTTCCGTCCGGGTAGCGGACAACGGACTCGCGCGGGTCGTAACCCACGCCACGGTTGATCCAATTGGTCATGCCGTCCGTGGAAGTGGATTGATACGCTTTGGGACTAGACCAGGAGTTGACCACAATATGGTCCAAGCCAGGCCGTGCGCCATGTTGATGAGCGACGTAAAGGTCTCATCGGAGCTTCAGATCGTCCAACCCTTCCTCAAGGCGTAATAGACCTCGTTGCTGCGAAGTTGGTGCTGGAAATCGCGGACGTTGGTCTTGGCGTCAATGACGGCGATTTCGATGTCAGCAATGGCCGCAAAGTCTTCGAGCATCTCGGTAGTGACCGCCTGGCTGAATCCGGTGTGATGGGCTCCCCCGGCAAAAATCCAGGATGCGGCCGCAACTTCGAGATTCGGTTGCGGTGCCCAAAGGGCGCGAGCGACGGGCAGCTTGGGGAGCGGGTGGGGCGCCGCGACGACCTCCACCTCGTTCACCAGCAGGCGGAAGCGGTTGCCCATATCCAGGATGGAGGCGTTCAGGGCTGGCCCTGGAGGGACATCGAATACCAAACGGACAGGATCAGCCTTGCCGCCGATGCCCAAGGGGTGGACTTCCAGGGTGGGTTTGCTGGCGGCAATGGATGGGCAAATCTCAAGCATGTGCGCTCCCAGCACCAGGCTGCGACCGGGGTCAAAATGGTAGGTGTAGTCTTCCATAAAGGAAGTGCCGCCTTGAAGACCGGCGCCCATCACCTTCATCGCCCGCACCAGCGCGCACGTTTTCCAGTCGCCTTCGGCGCCAAAACCGAACCCATCAGCCATCAACCGTTGAGCGGCAATACCGGGCAGTTGCTCCAGCCCGCGCAAGTCCTCAAAGGTGTCGGTGAATCCTTTGAAGCCACCCTTGGTGAGGAATGCCCGCAAGCCCACTTCGATCCGGGCGGCTTCCAAGAGCGACTTTCGCACTTCTGGCCGCTTGGCGGCGGCGGCGGAAATGGTGTAGCCGGCCTGGTAATCGCTGACGAGGTTAACCGCCTCTGCGTCGCTCACTCTATCGATCAACGTGACGAGGTCGCCAATGCCATACCCGTTCACGGAGTAACCGAACTGCATCTGGGCGGCGACTTTATCGCCTTCGGTCACCGCCACTTCGCGCATATTGTCGCCGAACCGGCAGAACGTCGCTCCCTGCCAGTCATGCCACGCGGCCGCCGCGCGGCACCAGGCACCCAATTGCTGCTGGACTTTGTTGTCTTGCCAGAAACCGACCACCACCTTGCGGTTCAACCTCATCCGGCTCATAATGAAACCGTGCTCGCGGTCGCCGTGGGCCGCCTGGTTGAGGTTCATGAAATCCATGTCGATGGAGTTCCATGGGATCTCGCGATTGTGCTGTGTGTGCAGATGGAGAATCGGCTTGCGCAGCAACTTCAATCCGTTGATCCACATCTTCGAGGGCGAAAAGGTATGGCACCAGGTGATGAGCCCAATGCAGTCCGCGGCCGCATCTGCTTGCTGGCAGAGGATGCTGACCTCCTGCGGAGTTTTGGCGACGGGCTTAAAGACGACTCGAATCGGAATAGCCGGCGAGCTATCCAAAGCCTTGGCGATTTCCTGGGAATTGGATGCAACCTGCTGCAGGGTTTCCGGGCCATAGAGATGCTGGCTGCCGGTGAGGAACCAAACTTCACTAGCCTTCAGGTTGAACATAGGATTATTGGCCATTTATCGCTTCTATTTTGATTCCGCCTCGCCTTCCGGCGTCCGCCGCCAGGCGAAATAATCGTCGAGAACTTTGAGGGCCTCGGCACTGGGCACGGGCCCGAGGTGCGGATTCTGGCTGAAATACATGACTTGTGCATGGCTGTCGCTGAACCCGGGCCACGCCGGAAGTCCTTCGCCGTTTGGGTCGCCATGCTTGGCGAAGTTCACCCAATAGGTCGCCATGATCTTTGAGATCGCCAGGTCCGTCTTGCTCGTCGGCGGGTTCTTTGGATCGAGATGCTGAAACACATAGGCCACATCGGCGCCGTGCGGCGTCCCATAACCAGCCTGGGCAGAGTCGGCCGGGTAATCCGGGTGTTGGTCAAAGTAGTAATAAAAGACCTTGGATTTGCCGGTCTGCGATTGTAGCCGCGCCCAGGTCCGAGTGTGCCAACCAAAGGCTGCGTCGCGTGTCAGGTCGCGGGCAGTCTTGGGCACTGTGTTGGTTCCAACTGGATACGCTTTGATGAGATTGTCAGCGAATTTGCCATAACGCGTCTTGACGGCGCTGATGTATTCCTCCGGAGTCTTGGGTGGCCGAAAGCTCGCACCTTCATCGGAATTGTAGCCGACGAGGATGGGTGTGTCATTGTATTTGCCCAGGGCGTAGAGCTTGTACTGGTCGTCAGGAACTATCCAGCCGTCGATGATCGGCCAGGCCGAACCCATGCCACGGCCCGCCGGGAGCTTGTCGGTGGCAATCTTGCGAAGTTCCGCAATCGCGGATACGCCTGCGCTTTTGGCATAGCTCTCGCCGGCACGCTCTGCGTCCTGCAGGCGTTTGAGATTCTCGCCTGGGAATGTGGTGAGCCGGGGCGGCCCAAATGATCCGCCACTTTGCGAAATTGCTCCGTGAAAGAGGCCTTTGGCGAGTGGCGACACGCAGAGCATGCTGACGGCAATACCCCCGGCTGATTCCCCGAAGAGAGTTACTTTGTCCCGATCGCCTCCGAACACTGCGATGTTCTTCTGGATCCACTCCAGTCCCGCAATCATGTCCAGCAGGCCGTAGTTGCCGGAAACGCGGTGGGGAGATTCGGCGCTCAATTCCGGATGAGCGAGGAACCCGAGTTGTCCCACGCGGTAGGCGATGCTGACCAGCACCACGCCTTTTCTGGCGAGCTTCTCGCCGCTGTAGCCCGGTTCGGAAGTGGCTCCGAACGAGAATCCGCCGCCATAAATCCAGACGAGCACAGGGACTCGGTCGTTCGGGGACTTCGCTGGGGTCCATACATTCAGATAGAGGCAGTCTTCGCTCATATCAGGACCCGTTCCCGCACCTTGGATTGGTTTCGGTCCGAACTTCTTTGTTTGTCGCACTCCTTCCCACGCGGAAACCGGCTGAGGGGCGCGCCAGCGCAACTCGCCGGCGGGTGGTGCCGCGAACGGGATGCCTCGGTAAACTGTTAATCCATGTTCCGTAGTTCCCTGGACCAATCCACCGTCGACCATCACGGCGGCGGGTTGCGGCCGCGAGACCCCAACCAATGCCAGCATTGCCTCTGCGTAACGTTTTCCCAATTCCCGGTAGCCTTCCGGAGCAAAATGCAGATGGTCTCGACGGCTGACGCAGCCTTCCGAGGAGATCACCTGTGCCGTGGGAATGGTTTTGGGCAAATCGTCAATGATCGAATTCATGCTCGCACAACTGCCGTCTTGATCGTCATTGACGAGTTCGCCGACGAGCAGGGGCACTGCCTCGGCTTTGAGGCCCAGGTCTTGGATGAGAGAGTCGTAGATGCGCTTGACCTTGTTGGGCCATTCCTTGTCGCTTGGGTTCGACTCTCCCTGATGCAAGAGGATGCCTTTGATCAAACCATCTTTCTGAGCCAATTTCGCCATCTCCACTAGGCGCTGATATGGGTTCCCGCCGTAGGTGCTGAGGATGTTGGTCATCCAGTCTGGCGCGGCTGCCGCATAGGTCTGAAACGACTCTTTCTCGAATAGTTCAATCTTGCAGCCGGCAACGGAAACATTGACCACGCCGACCTTGACCTGGGGTGGAACATTCGAAACCATCGTCCGGCCAAAAAAGTCGGCCGGGCAAAGGCCGGTCGAAGCCCGGCACAACGGGGGAATTGCGGGATACCAATTGCCCTTCTCTCTACCCAGCTGTGGGAAATCAACGGCGGCCAGGACCCGGAAGCGATCATCCACGCCGGTCTTGTCCTGCTCCTCAATTCCCGGGAAGCCCTCCATGTTCGACTGGCCAAAACACCGGAACACCCAAAAGTTCGTATCTTGGGAGAATACGTTTACCTGGACCAAGAGCAAACCGGCCAGCCCGAGTAAGCGCAGAATGATTTTCATACGTCCGGTGCTACGCCTCCGCCCGGGCGCGAAGCCCCGGCATCCAGGTCCAGCCGTCTTCGGAAACCAATCCTTCACCGCCCGTGCCGAAGGTGTAATACTTGCCCTCGCATCGGATGACAGTGGAGGGATCGTGGATTTGCACCTGCCCGTCGAGCGCGAATACGCGCGAAACGAACGGAAGAACAGCTGCAGCCCAAATGGAGTATTTCATCGAAAAGCCCTCCCGATTGAATTCAGCGCTGATTTGGCTGCTCTCCGGCGGCGGCGCGAATAACCGCTTCGAAGGCCGGCTTGGGCTGATCGTTGCCGTCGAACAGCAGTGGGCGGCCCCGCGAGCGCCACGACAGGGCGTCATTGACGCCCCAGAATGTGACCAGCTTCACGTATTTGTCGTGTTTGACAAACGCGCGGAAGAGACCCGCATACGCCTCGGCCAGCCGGCGGTCGACTCCCTCAACGAGATCGCCTTGGGTGGTTGCAGCGTTGCTGGCGACGTCCGCCCCGGTATTGCCCTGGCCGCCCTGCGCGCTGTTGACGTCGAGTTCAGTGATGTGAATAGGCAACTCAAGCGTTTCCAATTCCGTGAGTGCCTGATCTTCCGCCTCAAAGCTCGGCGAGGAAACGCTGACGTGCGTCTGTGAACCTATCGCCATCACCGGGACGTGTTGTTGCTGTAACTCCTTGATCAGGGCAATAACCTTCCGGCGTTTCGCTGGATTTTCCAACCCGTAGTCGTTGTAGCGGAGTAATGCCTCACGATCCGCTTCGTGGGCGTACTCGAAGGCCTTGGCAATAAAGTCGGGCCCGACGATTTGCAGCCAGAGCGAATTTCGAAGGAGATTGGTGCCACCATCGGCGACGGCTTCGTTGACGACATCCCAGACCTTGATCTTGCCTTTGTAGCGGCCAACGACCGCGTGAATGTGGTCGCGCATCCGGTGGAGCAGCTCCTCACGAGAGGCGCGCGGACCGCTGAACGCAGAGCCGCGGCCGAATCCGCGACCGCCGGGCTTGTTTGTCTCGGTCCCGGCCGGCTCGCCGCGCCGGAGGCGAAGGATGGAGCATTGGTCTCCCCGGGTGGCGCGTTGGTTCCTCGGAAAACCCAGGCGGCGTCTGGGCGTGCCAGACGAGAGTGTGTCCCGCGATATACATCCTGATTACTGAGGCCGAAACTAACAAAGGCATCCGCCGGGCCGGTCATACCCTTCCTCGCCTTCCCGTGGATGAATGAGGGCCCATTTCAGATCGTTCTCCGGAGCGACCTGGTTGAACTGTTCCTTGAAAAGAGCCACGTCTTTCTGGATTTGTTCCGAGCTTCGGTTGAAGAAACCGGTCCGGACAGCGCCGCCGGTAGCCGTGCTGCGGTTGATAGCCGCGCCGATCAAAAAATGATCCTTATAAGCATCCTTTAGGTTAAGCGGGGCAGCAGACCACGCCGTCCCGGCTGTCACAAGCATCGCCACCATGACTAAACTGTGGCGGGCGCTGACCTTCCAATTGCCAAGCTGCTGATTCATGAATTCGGACGAGTCCGGCGGCTGTATTCGCATAGGCTTGTGGTTCTCTGAATGTGCGGGTAAGTCGTCAACCTTTTGAGAGGATATTTGGGCCTTTTCGGTTACGCGTCGGGTTTTCCTTGAGAGTAGAGTTCACGCACTTCGGCGTCGCTCAACGCGCGGCTGAACAACTCGAATTCATCGAGCGATCCGCTCAGGTTCCGAATCAAAGCGGGCGTGGAATTCGGATCGGTTCGAGGGGTTCAGTTCCCCCAGTTCGGCGGATCCGACCCGATAAAGGCGGCCCTATTTTCAAAGCCTCGCGAGCCATCGGAGCGCCATCGACGTAATGAACCGCCTCCTTGGTTTTGCCATTGAGCACGACAGCCAGATGCGCCCAGGTCCCGAGTTGCTCAGGCGTCAGAACCGGAGGACTGGCCAGGATCTGGAACTTTCCCGCGCCGGGTCCGAAGGCCGTCGGGCCCAGAACGCCATCGCTGCGCAGCGGCCAGTGGACTGTCCCTGGCTCAAATCCGTCGCACATGAAGAGAATTGAACTTGCGATCCAGCCCTTTGACGCAGACCCAGACCGAGAGGGTCAATGAGTCAAAGGTCCCAGGCACAGCCATCCGCACCCGGTCGTTGACGCTCTGAAATTCCAGGGCCTGTTTTTCCCGCCACCGGCCTGCCCCCCGCTGGCAGCCGACGATGGTCGCATCCGGCACCAAGCGGTTGTTTTCGACTGCATTGCGCAGCTTCCAGTCCGAGTCGCCGAGATGCTCAAAATCCAAATGCACGAGCAAGGTGGGATCCTGATCGAGTCGTGCGTTAAACACCCGCCACTGATCGTAACGAACTGAAGCTGCCGCCAACGACCGGGTTTGTAATTCGAACATTGCAGCAAAGGCCTCTTTGCTTGCCTCCATCAGCCGCGGCGGCGCGCTCTCCTCAACCAGGGCCGCCCCCCCTTCGTCCAGAGCCTGCCTCGCCGCCGTCCCACTGGAAAACTCGACTTCGCCCTTGAAAACATGAAGTTTGGTTTGACCATGGGTGACCTCGATTCCAAACGCAGTCCCAAGGTCTACCAGCTTGAGTTGAGCCGTTTTGATGCGGAAGCCGCGGGCTGGCTCGGGGACCTCGGCCAGCAGTCGGCCGGTGCGACAAACGGCTTCCCCTGGCGAAACGAGCTGCAATTCCGTCGGCCCCTCGATCACGACCCGGGCTCCGCTATAGAAGACCACTTGCGCCAGGCCAGATTGCAGTCGAAGTGTGCCCGGTTCCAAGGCGCAGCCCACGCGCGGCGGGGCCGCGTTTCCGGTCCAACGAGCATCAACTGTCCGGGCTAACATGGCGACAGCGCTGCTGGTCGCTCCGCGTCTGCTCGCCGACCGCTTTTTCCATAGCATCCCCAACCCGCCGATCAGCAACGCAAGGCAGGCAGCCATGGCCAGCACCAGTGCCCGCCTCCGCTTCCGCTGCTTCGGGTCCCGACCAGATGAAAGGCAAGTAAGAGGTTGGCTCGCGCGCTGCTCCGTGGCGCAAAAGCTCCCGCCTGCTTCGGTTGGTTGGGAAAACAGGGCCGGGTCCGACGCCAGCCTCGTGTGCAGTTCCACACGCAGGAGATACTCGTCCCGGGCGCTGGCCTCGCGGCGCAAGAGCGCATTCAAGGCGCGCATCTCTTCCTCCGTCGCAGAGCCGTGGCATACAGCCGCCACCACGTCGTCAAACTCTTGGGATGGGAAGGAAAGATTCATGCCGGCTCCGGCTGGCCAGGGTGTTCCATACAAAGCTGGAGCGCCTGGCGGATGCGCTGCAGCATTTTGTAGGTCGCCGCACTGGTTCGGCCGGAGCGCTCTGCCAGCGTTTCAATACTGGCGCGCTCATAGTAATAACCCTGAACCAAAGAGCGCTGCTCCTGCGGCAACCGGCCAAGGCAGGCCTCCAGGTGCCTCAACCGTGATTCGAATTCAGGCTGCAGTTCTTGCCGGCGTTG
>JAXMHN010000095.1:0-15912 GCA_046346765.1 Verrucomicrobiota bacterium
CGAGGGGACGGGTGCCGCGTCTGGCAATATAAATGCTCGCGATCCCCTCATATCCATTGGAATCATCCTCGCTCATAGGCATCAATCGGAGTGGCAACGAGAGTTGCAGTGCGTTCTCATGTTGCGCGCCAGCGGCCGGGTGAAGCCGGTCCGCTGTCGGCGCGGGACCGTCGCTGGCGCAGTCCATCTGTCAGCGGGTGATTTCAAAAGAGGTGAAAGGCTTGCCTAATTATCGGCGCTTGCCCAGCTGCCGTCGATCGACAGCGAATGAATTCAAATTCGCCACCCAGAGATTCGTCTTCAACTTCCGAACACCACCTTCGGAACGCCTCGGACAAGGTTGAGGGCGAAGTTCACTGGATCGGGAGGTGAGGTAGATGTTGCGTCGAGGCGGAGACGGCCCATGCGAAGCACTACCCCCTCGAAGAGGGTTGTTTCCTGGGAGCCGTCCGTGCCGGTAGGAACGCCGAAGTGAATGCTTTCTCGAGGCAGGTAAATCTCGTAACGCGCGGGCGCTCCCTGGAACAGGCAGAGGAGGATATCGGGGGCGAGCCGGTCGAGGCGCAGCTGTTTGTGGGCCATGTCGGGCTGGCCGGCGATCTGGCTGAGGCCTGCCACATTCAACCGTGGCCATCCGGAGACAGCCGCTGACCTAAGGAGGAAACCTGTGATCCGATTGTCGGGGTGAAGGTCGTGGCCTAGGGCGGCACTCTGTTCGCGATAGAGTATCTGATCTCGCGCGTGGTCGTTCTCCAGAATGCGTCCGATGCTGAAGGCGCCGTCGATGAGGCAGTTGATCCAGTGCGGATCGATCTCGAAAAAGCGAATGGATTCTACCGGCAGCATCCGTTCATCCGGAACCAGGTAGCGAAACGGCACAGGGTCGAGCCGGCGCAAGGACTTGATCCAGTCGGTCACCGCGTCCGGGAGGTCGTCGCCTGGGTCGGTGGCGGAAGCGGGCGGCAGTTTGATTGGCAGCCGCTGGAGCTTGTCCTGGACGATCGGATCGGTTTGTCGTCCCGTCCGCGCCCGCGCGCGCTTCCATTGGTAAAGAGCTTGCGCGACGCGACGGTTCGCCAGGCACAGGAGCCGCCCCAATTCCCACGCGCTGGCATACCCGGTGTAAAAGAGACCGGACCTCTTCGCGAAGCTGAGAAGGGCGTCCGCGCTGGTCGCGGGGAGCGGCAAGGGTTCCAGGCGTGTCGGTCCGGGCGCAAGCGGGCCGCGATACCAAGAGAAAGACTGGCTACCATCGCGGAACCGATGAGGCAGAAGCGTGAATCCGGCCGCCAAATGCGTCTCGGCAGGCGGTTGCCCGGTGCCCGGCAGTCGCAGAGTGGCGTGAGGACTGCCTCCACCGGATAAGGAGGGATTGAGGCGTAAGAGCAAGCCGTTGAAGGTATGCTCGTGGCTCAGGCATGAAAACCGCCATTGATAGAGGGAAACAAAGCGCGTGTATTCTCTGACTCGACCCTTGCGCGTCGACGTTGCGCTCGGTCCGAAGCGACCTTCGACCGAGACCAGATGCACCGTCGTATCTTTCCCGGCGCGTGGCAGGCGGTTGCCAATCACGAAGGCATACTCCGCCGCCTGTTCATCGGAGACCTGGAGGGTGTTCTCCGAGGTATTCTCCCAAAGGAGGAAGGACCGCTGGCGCTCGGGAATGAGCAGTCTCCAGCAGTGCGGTTCGCCAGTTGGCTCAATGGAAATACTCTCGGTCGAGATGGCCCCTTCGATGGGCAGTCGGGCGAGAAGACCGTCCAACGCCCCCCCGCGACCGTTGCCCCAGGGAATGGAAAAGAGAATGTTCCTGCGCACGTGGCAAAGGAGTTGGCATTCCTTCTCCGTGGGCAGAAAGGTGGATAACGCGGACGTTTTCAAATCCACCGCCGAGACGGCCGTGTCGGCTTGCGAGGGCTCGTGACGCAAGGGATAGCTCGCGTCCCGAGCAGCCAGGTTTTTGACCGTCAAAGCTTGCGTGCCAAGAGGAGGGGCGGCGGGGCGGATGAGGCCTTGGGCGAGATCATCTTCGTCGTAGACGAGGAGCGCCAACCAGGGAGTCGAGGGCGACCCGCCGGAGCGTTCCCAGGGCAAGGTGCTGCGTTGGAGGGCTAGGTGCGGGAAGACATTGCTGTGATCGCCTAAGCTGCCGGCAGGTGGAAAGACCGTGGCGATCTCATCCGGAGCCAGTGAGAATTGCGGTCCAGCGACCGTGAATTGATAGGGTTTGCCGCCCCAGGACGCAGTAATTGCCTTTGGCGCATGGGATAGGGTCTGGGTGACAGTGATCCGATAATCGCCCGCTTTAAGCGGCGGTTGATGCGATTCCAGAAACTCAACAAACTTCGCGGCTTCGCTCATGGGGCAGGCAAAGAGGTAGGCTCCTTCACTCAGAATTGGTTCCAAGAACGGCCAGGCGAGGTTCGGCCGTGAACATCATGGCCGAGAAACTTCCCAGCCTCACTTCGGCCGGATCCAGCTTCAAAGCCGCAAGATACTGGTTGCGGATCGAGACGATCTCCCGATGGTCAATCATCTCGGCAATGAGTCCACGACTCGAGCCGGCGGCAGCAGCCTCATCGCTTTGGAATTCGCAGGCAGTCTGCGAAATGAGGATAGGCGCGCGCGCTTCCTCCCAGAGCAACGATTCGGAGTTGACCGTTTTCGACGATGGCGCGGTCGGGGGCTTTTTGGGAGTCAGACGCAATCCCGTGACGGCTGACACCATGGCGGCTTGAGGGTTGACCTGAGGTTTGCCGCCGCTTGGGACGCCCCACAAGCCAGCTGGCAGGTTCTTGATGACGGGTTCGAAGCGGAACTCTGCCAAGACATCGATGTCCTTTCCTTCGTCCAGTCGTGAAATGCTCACGTGATGCGTGGAGGCGCAATCGCGTATGCCCACCGGGGCGACATCGACTGCGCCGACCCACTCCGAACCACCGTTGCTCTTCGCATCCTGCCCCGGCACGAGTGGAACTAACGAGTTCGTCACAATCCGAAGCTCGCTCGGATTGATCAGGCCCAGTTCCCGAGACTTGGGATCGCCGGCTTGGACCAGTCCGCTCTCCACCGCCACGCTCACGACTGCGTTTTCGTCGGGAAGGAAGGCTTTGGTGAAGTCGGGCCATTCAACGTAGGGCATCGCAGCGCGGGTCTGATCTCCGAAGGTGACATGGACCGTCGCCACGTAAAGATCTAGTTCGGCCGTGCCGGCCAATGCCGGACCCCAGAGATGCAAATGCGCTCCCAGGTCGAAAGAGATGGTCCCGAGAAAGGAGTCGTAGGCACCCCCAACATGCATGTAGGCCTCGGCATCATAGCGGTAAGGCTGCCAGGCAATGAGGAAGTCGGCTCCGACCTGAAAATGGGCGCGGACCGGGCCGTCGTGGTAGGTGGCCTCCAGATGACCTCCCGCCATAAAGGCGTGGGAAGTGAGCGCATAGTAAACGTCTCCCTTCATGACCAACTCCGGCGTCACTTGCCAGGCAAAGCCCAGTCGCGGCAATTGCGGATAATGGGGCGGAACAACAAATGCGGGATGATAGCCGCCCAGGGTGAGGACAAAATCGCCTTCATGCTCTCCGGTGAACCAGCTGTAGAACGAAAAACCGCCTGTCAGGTGGCAATCCGGCGAGAAGATGAAGGAGCCTGGGGTGATTCGGGCGTCGACCGCGAGCAGTCCTTCGTCGGGAATGAAGCGAGCCAGCAGTGCCATGGTGACCTTGGCGAGCGGCTCCACTCCCTTAATTTGAGCCGCCGGAGCGGGGACGATGACCGTCGATTGGCCGAGCACATCCACTTCGAAACGTTTCCCAAAGCTGACCGTCAGCAGGGCAAAAGAATCGATGAGCTTGAAGGAAGTGAACTTCACTCCCACCGCCAGGAAGTACTGACCCACATCCGCTGGCAGGTAACGGTCGAGCTTGGTGAGCTCGTTGATGACGTCTTTGGGCAACCCAGCTCCAGCGGTCGCTTCTGCTACCAGAGGAAAGGCGGGCAGCTCATCGATGGCTGGCAGCAGGAGTGAGCGATTGTAGCCAAAGCCCGCTGCCAGGCCCGTGACGAAGAAGAAGGAAGGGCCGCCCAGCGGATAATCGAGCACCGCATAGACGAAGAGGGATGTGGCCTCGCCCACTTTCTGGTAAGCGCCAATCGCCGACAGAGTCAACGCCTCCGTTTTTATCAGAGCCGTCCCGGCAAAACTCTCTTCGCCCCGGCGCAGGAAGCTGCCTCCGATGGCCACCGGCCCACTCGCATACTCGATCCCGATGCCGCGCAGTTGGAATTCAGGTTTGAACTGGTCGAGCGGCGACGAGAGTCCAAGCCCCTCCAGGGAGAGACTCAGGCCGGCGATGTTCAACGAAGCGTCCAAGGCGAATATGACCTGCCCGCCGTTCAAGCCGGCTCCAATTCGCTCGAAATGGGCCGGCCCGAAGGTCCTTTGGATCGAAAACCACTTCAAATCATCCTGGGGCAGGGGAACGGGCGCGGCGGCGGGAACGGGTTGATTGGATGGAGGGTTTCCCGGGGCTGCCACGGAGGGCCCGGTGAGAGTAGTGATGCCGCCGCTGGCTTTGTCGATCTCCACCGGCAGGTCGAGATGAACGACTTGTCCACCGAGATGAAGGCTGGTGGCGAGATCGATTCCTTTCTGGATAACAGGGTCGCCAGCTCCAGTTGTCGGGAGGAGGGTCGCTCCGGGGGGCAGCAAGGCGTTGACGGGAGTGACGAACTGCTCGATCTCAGCGGTCTGGATATTGCGGGACGAATAGAGAGCCTGAAACTCCAGACTCAGCGTTTCATTGGCGGGCAAGACCTTTCCGACCAGCGGGAGATTGGAGAGATTCAAACCGCCATCGATATTGATGCCGGCAACCCGCCAGGCCTCCACTCCGTTCTGGCTCTCGAGCCCAAAGAACGCCGAGTTCAACGTGATCGACAAAGCGGGCACATTGGTAGTGTCTGCGCCCATCGCCGCGAGCAGGTCCTGCAGGCCGATTTTGTCGCCATCCCGGTTCTGATACACGGCGACCAAAGTCGTTCCGCTGGCGCCAGGAGCGTTCGTCACGCGCGCGAAGTTCAGGTCAAATTTCCTGCCGCCCAACGAAACCTCGCCGGCAAACCTCTTCACGAAGCCGTCGCCCTGGTGGAGCAGGTCCAAAGACACGCTCAGCTCGAGAGTCTTGATGGCGCTTGGGCCGGGGGGGTGACCGGCGGCCGTGAGATCCGCCAGCGGCAGCGCGGCTTGAATGGAGAAGTGGAAGTCTTTGGTTCCGGTGTTGAACGTTAAGCCGATGTTCTTGACCTCAGCGGCGGCGATGGGAGTCGGCACGGCAACTTCTCCAAAGTGATCCGCCAGTTTCTTGATCCAATCACCTAGCGCGATGGGCTGGTCTGGTCCGGTGCTGCCGGCGAATCTCCAGCCGCTGGTTTCACGTTGCGCCGAGAGTGAAAGCGTTACCTCTCCAATCCGGAGAAGGCCCGCCAGGCGGGGGAGCATGGTGGGCGACTCTCCTTCCTGATAGGTGATCTGGAAGGACAACCATTCGATGGCCAGAGTCTTTCCGGTGGCCAGCTCAAGCTCCCAGGCGTTTTCAACCGACGCCTCGAAGCTAAAGCGCTTCTGACCCATCGTCGGCTCGGCCTGAAAGCCGAGTTCCGTCAGGGTGAGCGCCCTGGAGCCCTCCGGCAGGCCTCCCGCGGCGACGTTCATGTGCTCGAGCAACCGGGCTAGCGCGATGGTATCGCGTGGGCGTAGTCGGCCGGCTGCGGCCAGGTCGGGCCAGCGAGCGGCTAGTTCGATGTGGGCGTCGCTCCCGTCCACACCGACGCCATCAAATGTCACCAGCCCGCGGACGGTCACTCTCGGGAAGCGGTAATCACTGTCGAGCGGGTCTTCCACCGCCAGAGTGGCCTCCAGGCCGCCCATTTCGAGAAAGTGGAATCCGGGGATCAAAGGCCACGACGCATCGCCGAGAAATCCCAGCGTGACCTCGACGAACGTGAGCTTGTGCGCGTTGGCCGGCTCAATCCGCGCGCGCATGCGCTTGAGACTGATGGCGTCCGCAGACTGGAGGCCTGCCGGCAGCCACTGCAGGTCGGAATGCGGATTGTTGGTCAGGCCGAGAAACGCGGCCAGATCGCCAAGCCCTAGCGGATGGATGGCGACGTTGGACGGGGCCATGAAATCGATCTCCAGGTTATAAGCGGGCAATCCGTAGCCGCTCAGCTCAAAAGCCACGGATTGCTGGCCCAGAGTCAGGAGCCCACTCATCCCGCCGGTGTAAGTCGCCACGGCGGCCCCTTTGAGCACCTTGACTTCGGCCGCGCAGTGTTGTCGAAGCCCGCTGATCTGCAAGAAGGGCAACGTGAGGGCGTCCAAGGTTGCGATCGGCTTGGAAAGAGCAATCCGCCGGACCAATCCCGTATCGGCAAACCAGCTGAACTCCAGCTCGGTTTTGTTATGGCCCCAGGCGTCGACGCTTCCTTGCAGCGTGGTCGCATCCGCTCCCGGCGCGACCTGTGCCTGCCAGGCCTGGCCGGACACAGGGCCATGCAGGATGAGAAAATCCGCCATGGCGGCGAGGCGAGGGTCTGCTGGGTCCAGAGCGAGCGGACTGGCTTGTGCGGGCCAGGCAAGGTTGGCAGGCATGGCTAATTCCCAGATTGACGAACGATGCCGAACCTGGCCAGGGCTTCGGCGCGGCTCACCAGAAGGAGCGGGGCCGCGAATGAGTCGTTCCCCCGGATGGCGAGCGTGTCCGGGAGGTTGCTGGGGTTCATTCCGCGCAGGTCAGCCAGGATAATATCGGCCGTGCTGGTGTTTGATGAAGTGCTCTTGCTGGTCAACTCCGCGAAGCGGCCGGAGTGAACGACGATTGACATGAAACTCGCGAGTTTAACGGCCCGGTCGATCTGGACGAGCCCCACTTGCACACCGCGATTCTGATCCCAGAGTGGAAAGCCTTCACAGGTCTGGCCCTGCCGCACTGGGACGGAGGTTTCGATGATGATTCGCTTCACGTCGGCCGGGCTGGCCTCGTCCCAAACCTCCAAAATGAGGGCGCAGACGGCCGCGACTTGGGGAGAGGCAAAGGATGTGCCTTGAGACTGGGTCCAATAGCCTTTGCCAGGCATTTCCTCCGCATTGGGTTCCTCCGGTGCGCACGGTACCCGGACGCCTCCCTGGCCGTGGCGAAACTTCGGATCCCCGTCGCTTAACGCGCCTGCCACCGTCGTGGCGACGCGCTGCCGCGGATCGACTGGAGGCCGAGCGGCGTTGGGACCGAAGCCATCCATGACGAAGAGTTTTGTGCCAATCTGGTAGCGCCGCCCGCCACAAGCATGTTCGCAAGCTTTTACTGACGCGAAATCGGTGGTGGTCTGAACCTGCCCGTGCTGATCCACGTCGATGTCTCGTTGGGGAAGGGCGCAGCTGGCGACCAGAACGTTGGGCAAGTGGTTAAGGTAGGCCTGGGCCGGAGGCATGCGGCCGACGTTTCCGGCAGACCAGACGATGATCTTATTCTCCTTGGCTCGGCAGCGGCTTGCCCAGGCTTTGACCGCTTCCTCCAGGCGCTGCAGGTAATTGGAAGCCAGTTCGGCAATGGCTTTCGCTTCTTTCCCTGAATTCTTCACATCGTCCCAGGAGTCGTCATAAGGACAGGGCACGAAGGTTCCCCAGGAGCAGTTGACAATTCGGTTGGTAATCGCCTCGAATTGTCCGGCGCGGTCCTTGCCGAAGGGAAAGAAATGCACGTTGACTTGGCTGGCGACCGCCAGAACATTGGCGACGACTTTTGTTCCATGGCTGCGATTGGCTTCGGCCGGAACGGCATTGCCGGAAGAACTGGACGAGGAAGAGGCAGCAGTGGCCTCTTTTGAGGCCAGCGTCGGCCTCCATTTTCCGTGGGGCGCAACCTGGACTTGCGCCGTAAAGGGCGCGAAATGCGGGTGGGGCGTGGGGGGCCAGTAGAGATTGTCGTCCAGAACAGCGATCTCCTGTCCGCGGCCAGTCGGGCCAGCGGGACCGACGCCTCCGAGCAGGGGCAAGATCTCGTCGAGATAAACGACCGCTTTGTCTAAGGCCCGGGCAAAGGCCTGCGCGTCTGCATCGTCCTGTCGCATGGTCTGTAGCTGGGCCGTGGAATTGTCGATCAAGATCGAATCAATCAGATCAGACCAGGCCGGCTGTTGCGACAGGCTGAACAAAGGCGAGGGGGCGGCGGGCGCGTTGCCTGGAGCGGTCTTCAAGGTGGCAAAGACCGGCGCTTTCACTTCCGGAATGACGCTGGGCGCGAGCGCGTGCTCGAGGGTCACGTCGAAGGCGTGTTCAAACAGAGCTGGCGGAGCCTCGACTCGAACGGTGCAACTGCTGATGTCCGTGACCGTGAAGCCCAGTTCTTTGAGCTTGTGCACAGTCTCTTTGATGATCGCTGCGTCGGCCCGACATCGATCCAGGTGATTGTGATCGGCAGCAGGATCGAAGAGCGCAATGTAATCGGACCGCTTGGATTTGACCGCGGCTTCGGCGGAGATTAGGGCGGGCAACGGGCTCGACATAGGTCAGGCGATTTTCATGATGAAAAGCAGCACAAAGAAGGGCGGCAGGTTTTCGTGCGATCCGCCCCCACCGGTGCGCTCCGTGGTCAGATGGTGGCTATGCGCACTTGGAAATGTGCTGGTAGTGGGACCGCGGTCCGGGATTTTGTCGAAAGCCTGGTCCAGGTCTTTGAATTGATACCGGTTGCCTGGCGGGTATTCCGTCTTGTTTAGGCCCTGGTTGGACCAGACGGGCACATGATGGTAGTGAGCCCCGTCCGCGTCCGTTTGACCGCGGTGTTGGTGGCTGGGCATTTCACCCTCTGAGAGCGTAACCCTAAGGCGCCCCCCTTTGGGAGACGACACTCCCTGGCCGTCCCAGTTGGGCAGTGGAAAGTCAAAGTTCTCGCCGTGAAGGTAAGTGCCTTTGCCGGCCCCGACAATGAAGCGGCCACGCAGATCCGGAGTGCCGTTGCTCCCGTCGCAGAGCGCCCAACCTGGGGGAATCTCCCGACCTTGATAACGGCACCACATCATGATTGAACCGATGGGCACGAGCGGACCGTGCTTGTCTTCAATCGTTCCACTGGCCTTGGCGACCCCTTCCGGAGTCAGTCGCAAGACGTCCACCCACTGGCCGTCTTTCTGGGTGCGGAGTTGCATGGCCACGGAGCTCGAATTGCTGGTGTCGCGTGCCTGGAGATAAGCCGTGCCGGACTTCCCGTCGCCCTCGTACGCGTGGAGCAAGACGTGCCCAAATCCGTAGTATTCTCCATCGACGCGAAGCCTTCCGCCCACATGAAGTTGTCCTTCGGGCTGTTGCACCCCGATCCCCACGCTGCCTTCGACCAGCAGACTACCCGGGTTGGGAAAAGTCGGCGGGGTTGGAGTGTCATCAGCCATCTGCCGGGCGTAGCCGTTCCCGATCACCACGCTATCCGCGAAGGCATTCACGGAACGGCGGCTCTCCGGATTGACCTGGGGCGCACCCGCGGTGGCGACAGGTTGCTGCCGGTAAAGTCGCGGCCCTTTCTCAATCGGCACGCGCATCCGGCCGTCCCGAAAGCCGGGCACGTTCTGGTAAGTCACGTAGAGATAGGTGAAGCCCGAGGGCGCACGACTCACAATCGGATAAAAGGTGAAGTTGATCCACTGGTTCGGCGCGAGTTGCCCTTCCGGCGGGAGAACGATCCATTCCGGGGTTTCGCTCTCCTCATTTTCGTGAACGATCCACTCCGGATCGCTCGTGGTGATTTCGATCGCAGCGACTTCATCTGCGTGGCCCAGTGCCCACGGCTCATCCTCGTCCTCGAGTTGCCCGCTGTCGAAAGAGAGGAGCAGGCGGGGGCGGACCTGCAACTCACCCGCGGCCAGACTGAGAGGTTTCAAGGCTGGATTGCCCAGGTAAAGGGTGAGGGTGTTTCGGGTTTGACCGTCGTTTAGAACTATGTTGGAACCAATCCAGCCGACTGCCATAGGGGAGTCGGCGCGCCCCCGGCGATTGACCACATCCAAGTGAGCCAGCCGGTGGCTGCTGAGCTTCTCGGTCTGCCCCAGATACCGCAAATGGCGATAACGCAACTCGGCTTGAGTCGAGCGCGACCCACCAGCTGCCTTGGCCCGAACGTGGGCGAGAGAAATGGTCAGAACGCCTCCGGCGGAGCTGACCAACCCGTAAGGTCGGCTCAGAAAGAGCGAGAGAGTGCCGTCGTCATTCTTGAGCGCCCGCAGGTGCCAATCCGTATCCAACGTGGAGATGCGGGACAGGTCTCTCAGCTCGAACGTTCCCGGTCGAAAGAGGATCTCTAAATGATGGTCCTCCGGAGTCGGAAGATGTTCGCCGACAATTTCCGGTTCATCATCCCCCGACGACCCGGAGGCGGGCAACTCGATCCCGACCTGGGCTGTGTTGCTCACAATCAAATGCAAGGTCTGTCCGCGGGACGATTCGTCCACGATATAGATCGACGGTTGCCCTCGGTCATCCGCCAGCCGGAATCCGAGGGGATGGTGATGTTCGAACCGGTTCGGCGTCGAATGTGGGGCGACAGTTCCGTCTTCGCGAGGTGTCATGCGGAGGTGGCGGCTAGGTTGAAGGCGTTGGGGTGTCTCCAGGAAGGTCCTTACTGGGCTCCAGCCGGAGCCACCCTTCCCGAAGCCGGGCGGCCCCGCGGAAGGACGCATCCAGCTCAGGTGGGCGAATCTCGCCCGACGGCGTCGCTTTCCATCCCTGCGGCGTCCGGTCGAGAAAAGACCAACTATAACCGGGCTCGCCCGGCAGCATGATTTCAGTCCGGTTCTCCAGCATCAGAAGGGGCGCAGCCAAAAAGCTGACGGAAATGTTCTTCAAAGCGTCCACGAAGTGCTGCTCGGCAAGACGAATTTCTTTCACGGGCAGCACTCCGCTCGTGAGGTGCGCCGAGCCTCGTGGGTCCATCAACAGAGTCAGCGCCAGGGGCGGATCTGAGGGTGCCCGTTTCACCGCGAACTCCCGTCTGTCCCTCCCATTCAGGCGCAAGTCTGTCTCCGCCCGGCCCGGGCCGGGCGCGTTTGGGGAAGGCGAATCCAGTTGAGGCGAGTGGAAGGCGTCGTCAGCAAACCCATCGGTTCCGGACTCGATCCAATAGCCAACCACCCCGTCATTGAGCATCTGGTGTTCGCCAATCCGGAAAGGAATCTTCACCTCTTCAAAGCGGCGAGAAGGGCGGATCTCCTTTCCCGCCACTTGGGCCGAGAGCAGCTCCCAGGAATGATCCTCGGCCGGTTCGCCCAGCAACTCGAATTGCACCGACGCCCTCACCACCGCGATCGGCCGTCCGACAAGCAACGAAATGGCCGGATGCGCGGCGAAGGAATCCGGATCAATGGCCTCGAGAGAGGCGTTGATCGCCTGGAGGAAAGCCTTTGGGTAGGCGCGTTCCCGCGGTTGGGTCAGGATGTGCAGGACAACCCGGCGTAGGTTGGGATTCTCGATATCGCGCGGAACGACAGGATGATCGTCGCCAGGGGCCGGCCGCCACAGGCCGTCCGCGTCGATCGAGCCGAGCTCTTTCCCGGCCGCAGAATAGACGGCAATCGATTGCTCGAGCCGGTTGGGCAACAGCCAGCCGCAAATCGGCGTCGTCTTTGGGTGGCTGTGGGACTCAAGGTTCTCAGCGCTGCCTGAAAGCCAACGGAAGTCCACGCGCAGGGGCTGCACGAACCGCGGCGGGGGGGCGACCGGATGGCCCCGGAGCGTTTCAGCCGGAATAATCCCGTCTCGAGCCACGTCGATGTCGTAGGCGCGTCCAAATGAATCAATCACCCGCAGCCGGTCGAGCTCGAGTTCGCCCATGCGGATGGGATTAAACCGGGCCAGCGGAACTGGCCCGCGGGTGGGCAGTTCGCCCAGCAGGGCCTTGACCTCTGCTGAGAACTTCCGATATTCCGGAAAGCCGATGGGCTCGGCGATGGGCAATTGCGGAGCATGACGTCGCATGAGGAGGGCTTCATTGAAACCACCCAGAGGCAGGCAGAGAATCTGGTGGGTGTTAAGATACTCCCACGCCCGAACCGCCGTTTGCATCACCGGCTGCTCCAAGACTCCAAGAGACTGGAGCTGCTGCCGCAGGGCCTCGGCGTCGGTTTCCAGTTGCGCCAGCTTGTCATGGCCGAGAATTTGGCCCAGGTAAGCGGCGATTCGATCGTGGAGGATTTGGGCCGCGTGGGCCGAGATCAGGCTACGGCCCGCGTAGGCCGAGTCTTGGTTGATCTCGCCGCTCTGATCCAACTCCTTCTCCGCTTGCTCCGCGGGACTAAAGGTCAGATCGGGAGAACCAGCCGCCGGCGTGAAGCGCGAGGCGATATAATCGGGGTCGAAACGATCTTCGTGGTCTCGGAAGGCCGGGGCCGGCGACACCAGCCGAGCGGACCATTCCACAAAGATGGGTCGGGCTGGATCGTCCTGGCGCGAGCGGTCCTGCCACTCGGAAGCGGCTGCGTGCTCGCTGGCCACATTCTCGAGGATATCCCAGAGCGACAGCCCTGGATTGTGCGGCAGCTCGATCTCGCGCCAGATGGCTGCATCATCGAGCCGTTCTGTGGAACGTGGCAAATGCCGCGCCAGTTCCGCCGGCGCAGCCAGCACTACCACCGGATCGCGCGGAGCCCAGTAGCGCGGTCCGGGAATGGCTTTGAGGCGTAACATCGCTCCCGACGGCGCCGGGCCTGTGGGAGACAGAAGACGCTCGATCTGCTCCGCCACCCCGTTACGCCTTTGCGTCACTTCGCGAATGGCTGAATCCGAGGCTTGCTAATGGTGGCGAAGGTCGTCGCCCGAATCAGGTAAGCGACTCGGTCCGCCTCCGGGTAAACGTCCCGCGCCGCGGCCGGCGGATAGGCGCAGAGCATGTATTTGTGCCAATCCGCGTAGAGACGGTCCAACACGGTTCGCCGGGAATTCTGGAGACGCTCGAGGCGGCGTTGCAGCCCGTTCAACTCATGAAGCGGGCCGACGCAAGTCTCGGGAATAGCCGGCCCTTCGGGCCCTTCTGCAGCCGGCTGCTGGGCGTGGGCAGGGGCTGGCGACGTCTCCACGGCTTGATCAGCCATCGAATGCCTCCGTGGAATGAACTGAACCCATTGGCGTGCCGGCGTTCCAGGAATTTTGCATGCTGGTCCTGCAGCCGGGCTTGGATATCCGCCGCCATCAGGATGGCCTCGAGATGGTCTTCAATGAGGCTCTTCTCAGTCGGGCCGGAGCCCAGGCAATCGCCCAGAAAGGCGCTGAGCGCTTCGGTGGCTGAGTTGCCGACGGCGATGCGCACTCCACCTCCGGCGGCTTCTGTCTTTCCACGACGTCGTGTCAGCCGCTTCGCTCTCGCGCCCCTGGCGTCCAGGAACGAAGAGGTCGAAGGTGACTCTTCCGAGGCCGGGCGACTTTGGCTCGTCCTGCCAAGGCAGAGGATCCGCGGACGCGGCTTCATGGAAGCATCGTCGCCCGCGGTCGCGGGCGAGTGGAACCGTCCCGCCAAGGACGGAATGGACGGCAGCGACGGCTCGTCAGCTGCCTCCGAATAAAAGCCGATCACAAGGTATTGGGCCGTCTCCAGACCCACGCCAGCCGGGTCATGAAACGTGAACACGCCTCGGCAGTTCGGAGCAAAAGCGGCAAAGGAGGGGTGGCCATATCCCATCACCGTCAATCCGCCCTCGAGGTATTCGCCCCTATTCCCTCGCTCCAGCCAGTCGGTGAGGGGAAGCGTCCGCCCCAGTTGGCGAAAGCCGGGCTCCCCCTGCGTTCTCCAGCCTGTCCCGAAGGTGGGATAGGCCGTCGTATTCGAGAACGCGGACTGGCCTAACGGATGGATGTAGTCGCTTTCCACGATCCATCGGAGGGGCGGACCGAGAGTGCGAGAGATGAACCAGCGGTTGGGAAGCCGGGGGTGATTTCCTTGCTTGCGCCGACCGCTCGGGTCCGACTGACCCCGCGTTAACTCGCGCGGTAATTGCCAATGCAGGTGAATGCCCGGGGGGAGCGGAAGGTTGCGATTTTGAAATGGCGGCGACGTAACCTCGCCTCCCAGGAACGCGATATCCGAATTCAAATCCCGGTCTGCGACGGTTCGAGGAAGGAGCGTCGGATCAAAAGCCGCTTGTACCACTTGTGTCGAAGCGGGCAGGTGCAGCAGTTCCACGCGAATCGGCGCCAGAAGAAAAGATGCCATGAACGAGTTCCTCTCAAGCCGGCCGTAACGTTACACGCTGGCGCCCCTCATTAAAGCGGAAAATGACGAAGATTAATTGTCTCGAAAATTCCGAGCGGTCCGGGGCTTTTAAACGGCTCTAACTCCTCCAGGCGTCATCGAAAGCGGCTTTGCATTTTCGGCTGGCGTCGTATGGGTCAGGCACTTCCCACTCGTCGACCATCAACCAGCCGCGGAAGCCGCCTTTCTTCAAAATCTGCAAAGACTTGGCGCAGTCGATGTGCCCATCGCCGCAGGCCATGTGCTTGGATGTGCCGCCATCGCGGAGGGTTCCATCGGAGTCTGTAAATTGGACATAGCCGATGTTTTCGACGCCGACCCGCAGTAGCATTTCCTCCGGCTTGCCGGTCGAACCGGTCATCAGATCGAAATGGCTTGGATCGTAAATGCCCTTGAGAGAGGGGTGATTCGCCCCGTGCAAGATGCGGTGATAGTGGTCCTCGGTATTAAAGACAAACACCGGTTCAATTTCAAAAGCGGCCATAAGGCCCAAGTCCCCCGCGATCTTGCCCGCTTCCCGGAAGGAGGCGGCCAAATGGCCGAGAGCCTGATCCACAGTCTGGCCGCGCAAACCACCGCCCGGCCATAGCCCGACGCAATCGCAGTTCAGTTGCCGGGCCAGGTGCGCTCGATCCCGGAAGGCCTCCAGCCATATTCGCCGTGCGTCCGCGGTGGGGGCGAAGGCGCCGTCGCCCCCGAGCTGGATCGAAAAGATCCTGAGGCCAAAAAGATCATAGAGCCGGCGAAGAGCCTGAATGCGATCCTGCTCCTGGCTGGATGGATACCCACCCGCCGGCCAATCACTGACCAGTTCCACTCCCTCGAAGCCTGTCCGCGACGCAAAGTCGAGCACTTCCCAGATGGGATAATTCTTTTGGTATTTGCGGGTGCCGGATTGAAACCCATTGAGACCGATGGCGGTCTTCCAGCGTTGAGCGGCCGGCGGATGAACGGTATCGACGGCCGCCGACGATAACAGCGGCAGGAAACAGCTCGATCCGGCCAATTGCAGCGCGGCTCGCCGCGAAATCCGGGAAGGCATGTGGTGAGAGTCGGAGATGCCTTTTGCCGTGTCAATCCGTCAATCCTCAGCCCCCCCCTGCTTTTCGGATTTTTTGAGCGGAGCTGCTGCTTACAGATCCGAGCTATTCGAAACGGAGAATGGTGATGGAGTGGGCCGCAAAGGTGAAGCGGGTGGCCCCGCTCTTAAGACCGTGGGTCCAGGACGCGGTCTTCGGAACGACCGTGTCGGGCTGGTCGGCGCTGTTCTCGGCTGACAAGGGCGCTGACAATTCGACGGCGCGGGCGACCGACTTTTTCGGAACGAAACCGGAGACAGCGATCTGAGCGATGAGCGGCTGGTCGGTTGGATTGACGGCTTGCAGGGTCAGTGTTTTGCCATCATCGCTGCGCTTGGCGGTCGCGTCGAGGTTGCCGTTTCCGTCGGTGACCTGGCAAGGGACGACTTTGGGGAGGAACTGGTGCGAAAACATTTGAGTTACATACCCGGGAGGCTGCAGCCAGGCTTTTGACTGGTTGAGAAAAAGCAGGCCTTGGTTCCAGTCGTTGTCGTTCTGTCCATCTGGTTGCAGGCAATTGGCGGAAGTGGCCATCGGGATGCGGCCAT
>JAXMHN010000096.1:0-15857 GCA_046346765.1 Verrucomicrobiota bacterium
ATGGTGCGCAAATTCGAGTGAGGGGCAGAGCAGTACATGTTTGGCCTGCGGGTTGATGTCGTAAAAACGCCGGGATGGGATGAGACGCTGGCCGATGACGTATGTCAAGAAGGGTTTTGGGACTTATTGCCGGCTGGATTGGATGGACCAACCAACCTCGTCCGCGCTTCGTTCGTGGTTCGTTCGACGATTGGCGAATAAAGGTCGAACGAACGTCGAACGAACGTCGAACCAGCCTGCTCCCCAGTTGGCCAATATAACAGCAAGGCTCTCTCCGGTCGGGAATGAGTGATGATCGCTTTTAGTGGGGACGAAGATCAAGGATGATAATGCCGACCGTGACGCAGGGAGATGATTGGAAGGCAATTATTTACAGAGATAGAACCACCTCCGTAAGCACGGCCGTGCTTACATGCCTTTCGGTGCAATGCCCCGCATTGTGCCATCTTGACGCTGCAACCGGCGCGTCAGGCGTCTCTCACAGCCTTTACAGCCGCTGCCAATCCCGGCAATATCAGCCAGGCCGGTTCCCGCACCAAATGAACCCTTGTCGATCGCTTCTCGGGCTTTTCTTCGCTTTTCAATTGGTTGGCGTCCCAGCGGCGGAACTCCGGTTCGGCGGAGTATCGAGCCGGAATGACGGCCTTCTGCTTGAATGGGGCGCCGAAGCAGGTCAGCGATATGAAGTGCAATCTGCGCCATTCGCGAACGGGCCGTGGCGGACGCGGGATACGGTCCCCGCGATGACGACCGCCGGGCAATGGACCGACTCCGAAACCAAAGGCGTTGCGCAGCAGTTTTATCGGCTGAGAGCGGTGGCCGAGGATGGCGGTCAGTTGCCGAAGACGGCGTTGTTAGCGGCCGATTATTTACCAAAGAACGTCGCTTTGCTCGGGGAGCAGAGCGGCAACGTGGCGGCGCAAGGCGTCTTTCTGGCCAGTCAACTGGCCGCTGGGGGCCTGCAATTGGTGACCACGGGCACCCTTACCCAGCAAGGACAGAACTGGAGTTACGGGCCGGCTCCGGCGGACCGTCTCGCGGTCAAGTTCGCGACCGGGCTGGAATCGGCGTTCTATGTGACGCGGATGCAGGGCGATTTTTCGATCGACGCGAACACGTTTTTGAACCGCAACCATGCGTTCGATTACCGGGCGGTGGTGCCTGGTCTGAGCGACGTGACGTTCACTTCCGATGTGGGCACAGGCACCCCCAGCTTTCGAGCAACGGCGCGCGGCACGATAACATGGAGCAACGTGACCTACGCGGTCGATTTGGCGCTGAGCGGCTTGTACGCCTTTGAGATCGACTCCACCGGCTCGTCTTTGCTGAACGATTATACCCTGACCGGCACCGTCAGCGCGCCCGGGTTCGATTTGCGCGTCAACGAACGGCGGCGGTTTGAGTTGGTGGTGGCTACCGTCAATTTTGGGGGCGCGACCCGCTCCGAATCGGCGACTGCGGACCAAGATTGGAAGAACAACATCCTGACCGTGGGCGCGGACACGTATCAATGGGTCAGCGCCACCAAGCAAAAGTCGTTTAAGAATGGCAAGCCATCGGCCATCGACACTTATTGGAAAGCGTCCGGGGGAGTGGTCAAAAATGGCCAACCGTTCGGAGCTTACGAAATGCGGGCAGAACCCCTCACCGGGTATCTGCGTTTCTACCTGGTTCTGCCCAACGACCTGATTGAATTAGAATCCTGGAACGCCCTTCTCTAGTCTAGGAGCCTGTTGAAAAACGAACATGAGCGCTGTTTTCGAGGAAAAGGTTGGATGGCAAGGCGCGAGCACGGGAGCATCCCCGCAGCGGGCTGTGACCGTGCGAGCAACAAAGCCAGACGGCCTTTTCCTCGAAAACCCTTTGGGCGGCGGGTCTTTTGTCCGCATCCGGCGTTGGCTCGGCCCTGACAGCCCGCGGCGGGGATGCTCGGGCCTCGCCGCCTAGGCTGCAGCCAAAATCCCTCGCCGCAGCGCCCATGGTCGTTTTTCAACAGGCTCCTAGGGTTTCCGTCACCATCATTTACGGCAGACTCACTACAGCCAAGTACGGCTTTTGTAATGGCGTGATGGCGCAGAGCGTCCTACGGTGCCCACTAATAGCAATGCCACCGTTGAATCCAATCTGCCACCACCAAAACCAGCCCTCGCTGGAAGGCAGATGGGCCGCTTTCTACACCAAAAGGTTGCTCTCGCTGGAACCGAACCAGAAGGTTGTCCTGACGCTCCTTCTTTCGGCTTTCTGGCTCTTTGCTCCCGAGCCCGCCGAGTTCCTTTCACCAAGTCCCATTTCGATCAAAGCGAGTGCGTCGTCGAGCGCAACATTCGGCAAGAGCCACAGTCGACTGCTTGACTGTCAAAATTTGTTGGATCCCGCCATCTATCGAAGCAGCCGCCGCCTGGTGCCCCAACCTCACAACGATAGTTGGCTGCCTTGGGTGCTCGCATCACCTCCCATTTCCGAGCTGCACACCTCAACGAGCCTTCCGCCGCCTTCGCGTCCGCCGCCGGGATTGATAGAGTCCTGGCGATTCCATTGGCGAACCGCGGCAGAACCGCGCGCGCCTTCTTCCATCGCTTAAGCCTGTCGACAGCTGGCCGGTCTTGGCTGCAAGCAAACACCTGCCTGCCAGTTTAGCGCCCCGTCCAGAGGCCCATACCTAAGAGCGACCACTTTAGAAACGCCGGAACATTGCCGGATCGAACAGGCAGCGGCAGGCGATTGGTTAGGTCGCTCCAACTGAAAACAATACTGCGGCGTTCGGGCTTAACCAGAAGCAAGCTCAGCCGCGCACGGTAGTAAAAAAGCAAACAGTCAAATCCCGTAAACATGAAACTCATCGTCCTCTATCGCGGTCTCAACGCTCGCCCTGTTTGGCAAATGCTTGTCGAGACCCAGTTCAGACGTCTCCAGAAACTCGCCGCCGTCCTTTCAGCGAAGGTCTGCCTCGAGTGGCAACAGGGAATAAAGCCGGCCTTTCGAGTGCTAGCATTGCTGGAGGTGCCGGGACCGGATTTCCACATCGAGGCGCGTGACCACACACTGCAAGCGGCGCTGCTAAAGGCGGTGCATGGCCTCGAGCGGCAGATTCGGGCACGACGGACGCGAAAAGCCGGCCGCCACAAGACAAATCTGCAGCTGGGTATGACGCCCAGTCGTTCAACCTTTCTGCTCGTTGGCCATCGGACCTAAGGTCGCTCCAGCCCACTCCGCGTCACTTTAACCAAAGAATGAACAAAACCATGAAGAAGAACAAAAAGCACATCCATCACACATCCGCCGCTTATCGAGTTTGTTTGGAATTCACCAACCCGGTCGCCAAAACAGTCTACCTGGCCGGCACTTTCAACGACTGGCGTCCGGCCAGCACGCCGATGATCTCGCTGCAAGAAGGGCGTTGGATCAAGGAACTGGCGCTGCCGCCCGGTCGATACGAATACCTTGTGGTCGCGGACGGCGAGTGGCTCTCGGACCCGCTGGCGCCCGAGACTTCGCCGAACCCATTCGGCGGCGTTAATTCGGTCCTCCATGTGCCAGCGGGCTGAGGTCGCTGCCCCTGCGCAACCGCGCCATGCGATTATTGGCGGTGACCGACCTCATTGATCAACGCGAAAGCCACCATTGCATGGCGCGGGTCACGCGTTCAGCTGCATCCTGCTGGACGAAGTGGTCGGCGTCCGGAATGGTCACCGCGGTAGGGTTCGCGGGGATAGTTCCGTTTATAGTAATTAAGCATGGCCTGAAAATCGGAGCGGCGGAATGCCTCGACGTAGCGAGCGCGGGCCAAGGGATCCTGCCCCCATAAGGCCAAACTCTCCGCGGTAAGATTGGTATGAGCGCCCGCGCGTTGAAACTCGCGAGCGTAAGCGCCAATTCCCTCATCAAGCCACGAGGATGAGGGAGGTTGCGGACAATCGATCTTTCGGTCACCCGTGGTATCAGCGCCTCGCAACGGGTCAGCGAGTGCCAGCATCGCCATAAAGACAATCGGTCGCATGGCCGCAAGATACGGGAAACGACTGGAATAGCAGCTTTGATTTTCCAGCCAACGGAACGCCTCGGAATAGCTTCTCTTTCCGTAGTCTGCCGACTATAGCACTTGACCAGTGAATTGTATGAAAACCTCCGACTTAGTCTACATCGGGATCAAAGGTTCCGTCATTGCTCTCAACCGCGCCAGCGGTGAACAGATATGGGCCACGCATTTGAAGGGCTCGGATTTCGTCAACGTACTGGTGGAAGACAACAAGCTCTTCGCCACTTGCTCGGGCGAGGCCTTCTGCCTCGACCCTGCCACGGGAGAGGGACTCTGGCACAACCGCCTCAAAGGTCTGGGCACCGGGCTGGCCACAATCGCCACCGAAGACACTCTGCGCCATTCTCTGACAACCGTCCTCAGCGAAAAGCGACGGCGAGATGAGCAAGCGGCGGCGTCAGCGAGCACAGGGGCAATTGTGGCTGGATGACGGAGCTATCCCGCTCTGCGGCCACGTTCACGACTATTCAAAGTCAGCCGCTGCCAGAAGTCATCTTGACGACCGGTTGGGTCAACAGCAGCTGGCACCCACGCAGCTGATCGTTGGCGGCAGGCGGCATTCGACCTGCCGTAGAGGCGGGCGCTGTGGGGCGCCTGCTGACCCATATCCCAGGAGAACTGCCAGAGCTATTCTATTGGAGGTGTTCCACGGTCTCTCGGTGCGGCAGGTTGTCCCGGTTCCATCGCCTCAGGACGTCGTCTCGCCGGATGTCGAACAGGTTTGCCGGCTTAAGGCCTTCGACATGGCCATCGCAGAAGACCATGTTGAACTGAGCAGCATGGCGTTTCTTCGTCAGGGCGCGCAATTGGCTGAACTCGCGCTCCTCTCGTTTCGGCGAGAGTCCAAATAGCGGCCACAGGGCCATAGCGTTTTCGTCAGTAGGATTGAGATTGCCCCAGCCTATGATGCCTTGACCAGATGGGGCGAACTTAAAACTCGGATGGAATGTGAAGAAAGCGATGAGTGCGTCGCCAATGGCGATCATATCGCTCGGATTGGCCACCTTGTTTTCCTGCATTCGCATGTCTGCAAGTCCTAAAAAAACAAGCTTGCTTGTGACGGCCGTGGGCGGCCCCGCCGGAACAGACCCAATCTGGTTGCATTGATAGGCGCCATAGCCGCTGGCTTCGTTGCCGTCATCCGAGTAAAATTGACCCGGCAAATGCGCATAGCCCGGGCAGACAGCGATGCTATTGTTCGGCTCGAAGTTGCGACCATTCCAGCGAGGCCACTTGGATCCGGTATATGGCTGCAGTCGTTGAAACCAGTTTTTGCCGTCACCATCTGGAGGACGCGTGCTGTTGTAGGGGTAACCGTTCCCGTCATCGATGTACATCCGAAGAGCCATCCCCCACTGACGCAGATTGCCTTTGCAGACGGCCGCGTGGGTAGCAGATTTGGCTTTGGAAAGCGCTGGCAAAAGCAAGGTGGCCAAGATCGCGCTAATGACGATCACCACCAGCAACTCGATCAAGGTGAAGGCAGCCACGCGGGCCATATCGGCACGGTGCGATTTGCTGGTCATAAGCATCCAGGAACGTCTCAAGGATGGGGAGTTCTGCCTCTCAAACCAAGGTCAAATAAGGGAAGAGATGCAAACCCTGTTTGAGTGTTCTGAGGATGGCGGCGTTTGCTTGCCCCAGCTGGTCTGCTTCGGGAACGCAACGCCCCGTGTGGCGGATATTCTCAGGAATGCCAGGTAGACGGAAAGAACCGGAACGGAATGGCGGGAGCGGCGGGGCTCGAACCCGTAACCTCTGCCGTGACAGGGCAGCGCTCTAACCAATTGAGCTACGCCCCCGCTAAGGGAGTGCGAAACTAAGAGAACCCTTTTCCCAAGTCAACGGTGAAGTAGAGGATTTCTCTGAAAACGATTCGGGCAGCAGACGCCAAGGAGGTGGGGGTGGGGAACCCCGCTGAAGAAACGTACCGCTACCCGAACCAAATCCAACCATATGGTAAATCCCGCTACCCTTTTGTCAACCCGTTATCGGGGCCGGTGAAATCCACGGCTGAGGAGTCTGATCGACGGCCGCATGCAGCCAAGCCTCCACCTGACTGTCGCTGTCCAGGACACGTGACTTCGAACCGGACAACCTCAGGCCGAGGGGCATCCAGTTGATTCGCAGAATTGAGAAGGGCCCCGAGAGGCGTGCGTTGAGGGGCCAGGTGCTTCGGCAACTATTGAAACCGTTGGCGCCTGGCTTGTGAGTTGCTCCGGCCGAAGGGACAACTTGATCGGCTCATGAACACACCGGTGGCGGCGAAACAGTCCCCTGCACGATCCATCAACGCCAACTTACTGGCGATTCTCTTGATTTGCTCGGTGCTCAGCACCGTCTTTCTGCACCGCTACGTCTTTGCTGTATATATCATCGAGGGCTCCAGCATGGCGCCAACCCTCAACGATGGTGATACGGCGTTGGTCAACATGCTCCTGCGCCACGGACCGGTCGAGCGGGGTGAGATTGTCTTGGTCCGGGATGGCTTAGACGCATATGCCACCAAGAGAATCGTGGGACTGCCGGGCGAGCGGATCGACATCAAGGAAAACAAGGTTTTCATCAATGGCCGTTTGCTGCGAGAGAGCTATCTGCGCAAGAACACCGTCACGCGTAGCGAACGCCCCACTTTCATGCTGGGTCAAGATCAATACTTTGTCCTGGGCGACAACCGACCGGACAGCTACGACAGCCGCATCTACGGGCCGGTTCCCCGGAACGCGGTTGTTGGTTCCTACTCCCGCACTTTTTGGGCCTGCCGCTAGCCAACTCGTCCGGCTCCATCGGGTCCGAAGGACAAGGTTATCCCTGCAGGATCGACGCGCCGGTGACCCGAGCAGCGGCATCGGTGCCGCCGCCGGTCTGACAAATTTGAGTTTAGCGCGGCGCTCCTCCGACAGGCTGCCCGCTCGACACCTTTGTGGCTGAAACGCCCCTCCCACCTGATGGCGTCCGGGCATCGCGCAGGCTCCGCGCGCCGGGTTTGGGCGCAACCCAACGCGTGTTGTATTTCTCGATCCACCAGTCGCGACCGCGGAGCGGTGACTGCGGTTGACCGTAACGTTGATCATCCATGCCGGTGAAGGGAATCGGCTCGACGGTTGTCCCTGCAACGACGGAAATCTGAATCCTTGTCCCAACCAACCGTGAACAACAAAAGTCAGCACGGCACCACGGGCTTTCGGCGGCAAGCCCCCAGCCGGAAATCGAAGCGTGAGTTCGTCACCGCTGTTTAACAGCACCAAAGCGTCATCCCGTTGGGCGACAAGTTCGTCCACAGGTCCATAAAGTGCGTGTGCGCACCATCCGGATGGAATAATCAGCCAGTCTTGGTCGCGGACGCACTTCGGAATAGTCAGGGTAAGCGGCCAGAACCAAGGTAGACTTTCGAACTCGCTAAACCCCCGCCAATGCAGATCTGTTTGTGCCGGGGCGAACGAGGTCAGGCGGGTCTCGGTTGGATTCATCCGCTCAAAGAGAGCGATCCGGTTCCAGTGGAGCTCGAACGCCGTGAATACAATCGGAGCCGCCGACTGCCTGGGGGGAGTTGCCGGTCAGGTCAACCAGGATCGTCTTTGTCTTGCCCGCGGGAGCACCGGACCTCCACCGGAACCGGTTGCCATTGTCCCTGGCCCTGCTCGACTTCCAAGATGGGGAATGGGAAGGGGAGAGCCGGGTCCTGAGAAGCGGCCACGTTAGCCATGCCGCCTCCAAAGCGCAGCCAGCCAGTCAGCGCCAGGACGAGTGGCCGGTCGACCGGGAGCACTCCAAAGTCCAAAATAACGCTGTGAGGTTCGGCCAACCCGCGCAATTGAGGCGCACGCAGCTTCACCGGCGAGACGATGCCCTCGTCGATTTCGGCAAGCGAGGCCGTCACATCGGTACCATCCAATCGTTCGGCATGAATCAAGGGACGGCGATGACCCAGGGTTATCAATTCGCCCGCAGGAAAGGGCTTCCGCGGCATCAGTTTGTCGGTCGGGTGAACTTCCGTCCCGGGCGGATGATCCACAACGACGAGTTTCGCCTCGTCCAGGTAAAGAACCTCCCGAAGTTCTTCCGTGATCTGCACGGTGTAGTGATCTCCTCGTGGCTGGACTTCGCTCTCGTCCCCTAGCCAGACGTATTCATCCGGATCGGCGTCG
This sequence comes from Verrucomicrobiota bacterium, assembly GCA_046346765.1. GTDB lineage: Bacteria > Verrucomicrobiota > Verrucomicrobiia > Limisphaerales > SIBE01 > JAXMHN01. The sequence continues at coordinate 8,185 of JAXMHN010000096.1, forward strand.
ATCATCACTCCCTGGGCGACCGGCAGGCCAGCCGGGGACGCCCCGAGAATATCCGTGACGAAGCGGAACCGTGTTCCGTCCCAAACGTAGAGATAGGGACATGAGCCGGTCGGCAAAAGCAACTCGAGCATGACCAAAGTCTGACGCGGCTCTACGGGGACTTCGGCGGATGGGGCCGCGACGTCGACCCAATGCACGTTCAGAGAGTCCAACTGGCGGTGGTGACCGACGCCAATTTCAATGGGCAGTTCTGTCGCGGTACGTATCGTCCGCCAGCGACCTGAGGTAACTTCGATGCGGACGCCGAGGCCGCTGGCATTGGAGCGGTTGCCCGTAAGACGGAGTTTGAGCAACTGGTTGGCATTGCCGCCGTCATTGCGGAGCAGGACCAGGCCACGCCGAGCCGTACTAAGCAGAAAATCGGTGTCGCCGTCGTTATCAAAATCGGCACAGGCAACTTGCTCGATCGGGTCGGCTCCAACCTTGTCCAGCTGCAGCTCGGTCGTTGTTTCGCGAAAGCCGGCTGCGCCGAGATTCCGCCACACGCGCAGTCCATTGCCGCGCGCGCACAGGTCCAGCCACCCGTCGTTGTCATAATCCACCAAGGAAAGGCCCGTCGCGGTGAAGCCTGGCGTCGGGAGCTGCACCCGATTGGTCAGGCCGCCGAAGATGCAGTCGATGTGGCCGGCGGAAGCGATCACTACGTCCGTGCGCAAATCGTTGTTCAAGTCGCCCATGATGGCGGCCGTCCCGACCGGCCAGTCGGGAGGGGAATTGGTTTCGGTCAGATCACTCCCGCGCTGCTTCAAAAGGAGGAGAGGCGCTTGATTATCCCTGACAACGAGGACATCCATGATGTCGTCATTGTTCCAATCGTCGATGCGCAGTTGGCGAGCGGTCGTCAGTGAGGTGGGTACGCCGGACGTGGTGGTGGTGTCTTTAAAGTACATGTTCCCAAGGTTCCGCAGCACCCGGACGGTATTGGACCCGGGGGTGATGACCAGCAGATCGAGCTTGCCGGTGAAGTCGAGATCCACCAGCGCGCCATCGATGGCGGGACTGTCGCTCAGGTTGGAGAAGGCGGTCGCGTCAATGGCGGCGCCATTGGTGGCGAATCGAAAAGCCTGCAGACCCTTGTCTCCAATCATGATCACGTCTTCAAACCGGTCGTTGTTCAGATCGCCGACGAGGCAGCGCGTGTAGTGGGCGCCTTCGGTGGCTGGCAAGAGATCCCCTTGCGCTTGGAAAGACGCGTTACTGTTGATCAGAAGTCGAAAACCAGCCGTTCCCTCTGCGACAAATAGATCGTTGGCCCCCCGATGGTTCACATCCAAGATGCCGACCGGTCCGTGGTAGGCACCCGTCGCTTTGCCGAAGAACTGGGCCGTCGCATCGGCAAAGGAAACCGAAACGCCTTTGGACGCGGGCTGCTCGACCACAAACGGCACGCGCGCTTGTGTATAGGCGCAGCGCTCCAGCGCCGCCACGTCTGCGGGCCGATTTGGACGCTCAGCCAGGAGCTTCTGATACTGGTTGAGCACTTCGGTCGCTTCCTCCGCCTTACCCTGACGGACAAGGACCTGCCCGAGCGCGTAGTGGGCCGAAAGGTAAATTGGCGCGGTGTGTTCTTCGAACTGGATGACTTCGCGAAACTGCTCGGCCGCCTCGTCCCACTTGCCCCAATTCTGAAAGGCGCGGCCGAGCTGGAAACTGACGGCGTTGACTTTTTGGTCGATGTCCTTGGCCGTCTGCAGTTCTTTGACAGCCTCCTCGAACTTGGACTGCCGAAGAAAGGCGCAACCTCGCACGTAATGAGCTCCGGCTGGGTTCGATTCGAGGGCGAGCACCTCTTGGGCATGCTGAAGGGCTTGATCGGCATTGCCGGCCAGCAAGAAGGCGTTGGCCAGGTTCATCTGCGCATCCGCTGAAGTGGACTGCAGAGCCAACGCCTTTTCAAAAGCCTCCATCGCCTTGAGCGCGTTGCCTTGCTCGTAATAATTCTTGCCGACGATCATGAGCCGGGTAAACCGATCTTCACCTCGCGGACGGATTTGCCAGTAACCATAGAGAAAGGCCGCGACGACGGCCGCGAAAATGGCGACGAAATATAGAATGGTTCGGGACGTAGCTGGGCGAGACGGGTTCATAGTTCAGGGAAGAAAAAAGTCTCGGGAGCAGCAGGTCTCACGATGACACCAGGCGAGTTCATGCAAGAGCTAATATCAGTGCCGAAACGGGGATCAGGCGCGACGGCCGGTTAACCAGTTCCAGCCTAGTTTTTTGAGGTCTGATTCTGGTCTTCAAACAGACCGGGGGCGACCTGAAGAGCCAAGGCTTTGGAGCGGGCCAGAATTTCTGCCCCATTTTCACAGCTCAATCCGAAATCAGCCAACTCGCGCGCTTCGCTCAGCTTCAACCGGCGGATGAGAAACTTGAGTTGTGGGATGGCCGGAGGCGCGGCGCTGAGTTCATCAACCCCAAGGCCGAGAAGCAACGGGACGTAGACTGGGTCCCCGGCCATTTCACCACAGACGCTGACCCGGATGCCTTTGCGATGCGCCGCATCCACCGTCATTTTGATCAGGTGAAGGATCGCGGGATGGCTGGGTTCGTAGAGATGCGCGATTTTTTCGTTCAGACGATCGACCGCCAGGGAATACTGAATGAGATCGTTGGTGCCGATGCTGAAGAAGTTGACCCGCTTGGCGAGCGAGTCAGCCGTCATCGCAGCCGAGGGTATTTCAATCATAGCCCCGACTTCGAGGTTTTCGTTGAACGGGATTTTCTCGGCGCGGAGTTCGCCGCGACATTGTTCCAGGAGCTCATTGGCTTTGGTGAGTTCATCCAAGCAGGAGATCATCGGGTACATCAGCTTGACTGTCCCCTCAACGCCGGCGCGCAAAACGGCCCGGAGCTGGTCACGAAAAAGATCTCTCTCCTCCAGACAAAATCGAATCGCCCGCCAGCCGAGAAAGGGGTTCATTTCCGGCGGGAGTTGTAGGTGCGAAAGAAACTTGTCGCCGCCGAGGTCAAGCGTCCGGATGACGACCGGGTTTGGCTTCAAGGCCGCGGCGACGGCTCGATAGGCCTGGTATTGTTCTTCTTCGCTAGGCGAAGTATCCCGGTTGATGAACAGATATTCCGTCCGGAAAAGGCCGACCCCTTCGGCGCCGTAGGCAACGACCGCCTCGGTGTCACTCGCCTGTTCAATATTGGCCGCGAGCCTAACCCGGGCTCCATCCAGGGTCACCGCTGGTTTGTCGACGACATCCCGCAGGCGGTCCTGCAGATTGACCCGCCGCCGCACCAATTGGCCATATTCAAAGAGGGTCTGGTCAGTGGGATTGATGACGAGAAAGCCGTTAAAACCGTCGAGCAGGACGTAATCCCCGGACTCGAGTTGGCGGCTGGCATCATGCAACCCGACCACCGCTGGGATCTGGAGGGAGCGCGCCATGATGGCGGTGTGCGACGTTTTGCTGCCGATGTCCGTGGCGAAGCCGAGCACTTTGGTGCGATCAAGGGTGGCGGTAATGGACGGAGACAAGTCGTAGCTGACGAGAATGCATGGTTCCTGCAGATGACGTAGATCGATTTCGTGCGGCCGGTTCAATAGATTGTTCAGGACCCGCGCGGTCACATCGCGCATATCCGAGGCGCGTTCGCGGAGGTAATCGTCGTCGATCGCTTCGAGAGTGGCGGCGTACTTCTCCGCCACTTGATGGAAAGCCTGCTCGACGTTGATCTTCTGCTGCCCCATCAATCGGGTCACTTCATCGATCAACGTGCGGTCTTCCAGGACCAACAAATGAGCGTCGAAAATGCCTGCGTCTTCCGCGCCCATGGCCTGGCCAACCTTCCGTTGAACGTCGAGAATTTGCTGACGGGTCAGGACTAGGGCCCTCTCCAACCGCTGCCACTCCTGCGGCAGTTCGGCGTCGGTGATGACGTGGGCCGGGACGGACGTGCTGCTCTTTCCCAGAACAAGAATCTTTCCTCGGCAAACCCCGGTGGATACCGGAATCCCACGTATCAATCGTTCCCCTGGTCGCGAGGAGTCTGGCATGAAAAATTATTAACCATGATTCAACCTTTTGAAAATGAAATTCTCGGCACGGTTGGGTCGCACACCCCAAGAGTCCGCGCGACACCCGAAAAAACTCGTGCTCCCATGCAGCATTTCCGCTAAGGACAACTCAGTGCAAAGGGCAAGAAAGATCGAAAACATTGCCTTGATCGGGTTTATGGGCACCGGCAAGACGACCGTAGGGCATGCGCTCGCCGGCCTTTTGCATTTTCAATTTCTCGATACGGACGACCTCATTGAGCATCGGGCCCAACAGAAGATCAGCGACATCTTTCGCACCGATGGCGAAGCCCGTTTCCGCGAACTCGAGCGGCAGGTCGTGGCTGAACTGGCCAACTGCCGGCGGGTCATTATCGCCACGGGCGGGGGCTTGGCCGCGAACGGCGACAACCTGGCCAGCCTGCAGTGCCATGCCTTGGTCGTTTGTCTCTGGGCTTCCGTCGAGACGATCTGGGAACGCGTTCGACATCAGACACATCGCCCTCTGTTGCACGATCCGGACCCGCGGTCGAAAATTGAACGCTTGCTGGCGGAGCGCGCGCCCTTTTACCGTCAGGCCGACGTGCTCGTCAACACCGAGGTTCGTTCGGTTCGCGAGGTGGCTTATCACGTCGCGCATCAATATCGCGTCAGTCGCAAATTGGCATCGGGTGAAATTGAGCATCCAACAGCTGGCCATTGATTTGGGCTTCGATGCTTGTGCGTTTACTTCCGCCGCTCCGCCGACGAGCGCTCCGCATTTTCAACGGTATCTCTCTGAGGGTCGCCACGGGCAAATGCACTATCTGGCGCGCAACGAGCAGAAGCGCCTCGACCCCCAGCTAGTCCTGCCGGGTGCTCGCACCGTGATCATACTGGCAGCGGCCTATGCGCGTTCGGGCACCGAGCTCGGCGGCGCTCCGACAAGCGACAGCCTGCCACCGTCGCGTAACCTGACTGGCGTCGTCGCTCGCTATGCTCGATTCGCTGACTACCACCATGTTCTTGGGGAGCGTCTGGAAGCCTTGACCACGGGCCTGAGCCAAATCGGCGGCCCCGACGTTCGTTCCCTGTGGTATGTGGATACCGGACCGATCCTCGAGCGCGACTTCGCGCAACGGGCTGGCCTGGGCTTCATCGGGAAGCATACCAACCTGATCAGTCGGCGGCTCGGCAATTGGTTCTTTCTTGCCGAGGTGATCACCACGTTACCGCTCGAACCGGACCCTCCCGAAAGGAACCGATGCGGCTCTTGCACTCGTTGCCTGGTGGCGTGCCCGACTGGAGCCATTACATCCCCTTTCCAGCTCGACAGCCGGCGATGCATATCGTACCTGACCATTGAGCTGAAAGGCGCCATCCCGGTGGAACTGCGTTCCGCCATTGGCAACCGCATCTACGGCTGTGACGATTGCCTTGCAGTCTGTCCCTGGAACAAATTCGCCGGCGAAGGACGCTTGATGCGTTCCCACGCGCGCGACGACTTGGCGTTGCCGGATTTGGTGGAGTTGCTGCGCCTGGATGAGGCCGGGTTCAAGCGACGATTCGGCGGAACACCGATGGTCCGGACCAAGCGTAAGGGTTTGCTTCGCAATGTATGCGTTGCGCTGGGGAATTTGCGGGACCGACGCGCTTTGCCGGCGCTGCAGGCGGCAGCTGCCGACCCGGAGCCGCTCGTTGCGGAGCACGCCCGCTGGGCCATCGACCAAATCAACCTGCCCGTCTAAAACGAGACCGCCCCGGTATCAAGGCAAAAGGGATGGGCCGAGCTAAGCCGGCTCCGGCGTCGTCTGATAAAGAAGAAGCACTTCCGCCAGGCGACTTAGGATCCGCGCCTGCGTTGCTTGGCAAACCGTTGGGCTGGCACCAGTTACTTCACTCCCCACTGAAACGAAGTGGCGGACAGCGCCTTGATCATCGTGGAGGGGGCTGATCGCCAACGCCACATCGTAAGGCTTGCCGCCTTTGGTGTAATTCCGAACGGTGACCGCAATCTCCACGCCCAGCGTCATGGCGTCGTGCATCGCCTCGATCACCCGCGGATCGGTCCCCTTGCCTTGCAACAGCGGGCCGGGTTTGCAGCCGCGGATTTCATCAAGGGTGTATTCGGTGAGGCGTAAAAAGGCTGGGTTGGCCCACTCAATCCGACCTTTCCAATCCGTCAGGACAACAGCGACTTCGGCGTCCGCAACGTCGATCGGGAACAGACTCGACCAATCTTCTCGCATATACTTGGTCTCCCTCGAGGGACCGCATTCAGGGCTTCTGCTGGCACACTTGGGATAGGATAGCCCGCGTCGGACCTTTCGGCAATGGCTGCTAAAAAATGATGGCGGCAGACCGCGTTGGAGTAAGTCCGGACAGGACACATTCCTTGTCTAGAGGGAGCTCGGGCTGTCCTTGGAAATCGAAGGGCTCAAAGACAAGGCGAGCGTGAAACTCGCACCCTTGCCTGGACCGTCGCTTTGGACAGTAAGCGAGCCGCCAAGTTCTTTGGCAGCGAGGGCGCCGCTATGCAGGCCAAATCCGTGCCCGCGGGGTTTGGTGGTGAACCCATGGTTAAAGATCCGCTGCAGGTTTTCCCGCAAAATACCCACGCCGTTGTCGCTGACGGTCACGTGGACGAAGTCAGCGGTCGAAGTAGCGCGGATGAGGATGCGCCTGTCCGCCTGCGTTGAGGTGCTGCAGGCATATTGGGCATTGCGCAGCAGATTAATGACGATTTGCAGAACCTTGTGTTTCTCACAGGTGATCACCGGCAAATCCGCCTGATACTCCCGGATGACTTGAATGGCGTCGCGGGCGAGGCCGTGGGCCAGCATTTGGACCGCGTCGTCCAGGAAGGCAGCCAAATGGATCTGCTCGCGCACGCCCGAAACCGACGCGTGCTCCTGCTGGACAGCGACGATATCCTTGATGTGCTGCACATTCTCCTGCAAGGCGGCTGTTTCGCGCAGGAGGCACGCGTTCTCATTCCCTAAGTGATCCGCTAATTGGGTAAGGTATCCCGGGACATGTTGCCCGCGCGGATCACGGCTGATGAAATCGCCGAGATTGGCGGCATGCTCCTGCAAGAGCGCCGCGAGCTTGGCCAGATTGCAGCTCTTCGACCGTTTGACCTGGTCAGCGACGATGTTGGCCGAGACGTTGACGCTATTGAGCACGTTCCCGACATTGTGGAGGACACTGGTCGCCACCTCGGCCATACCCGCTTGCCGCGAGGCGGCGATCAACTTGGCGTGGGCCGCCTCCAGCTCAGCCTCGGCGCGCTTGCGATCGCTCATGTCGCGCACGATCCCTTGCACTTCATCCTGTCCGTTCTGGCTCGACCTCCAGCTGCTGATTTCGACGGGAATCGCCCGGCCCCCTGGCCCCCTCAACTGCAGTTCATAGCGGGTCCGAAGCGTCTCCGTCAAGGCCGGGTGCTCTGAATTCAGTCCTGGAAAAGCGGCCCCATCCGCGATAAACCGCTCGAAGGCGACGCCGATCAACTCCTGGGCAGGTCGGCCCAGGAGTACTTCGCCTGCTGGATTGACCGAGGTGATCCGGCCGTCGGCATCGAGGGTGTAGATCATGTCATTGGCATGCTCAACCAGATCGCAATAGC
>JAXMHN010000097.1:0-14805 GCA_046346765.1 Verrucomicrobiota bacterium
ACTGAAATGGAACTGCTCAATGCGGGGTTGAACAGGCGGGGCGGCGAGGCCGCCAAATTCCCAGGTATCGCCGTGGAAGACGGCCGACCCGCGCAGATCGACACCTTCGCCTCCGAACATGACGACTGTTCCCCGGGCGGCGTCGTAGGCGAGGGCGTGTTCGAAGCGGCTGGGAGGGGTGACGTCCAGATTCGTTAGGGCGTTCCAACCGGTGGCATCGAACGACCCGGTCACGCGGACGGGTCCCGCCCCGGATTTGCCACCGAAATAGAGGAGCCGTCCACAGCCGGCATCGGAGGCGATACGTCCATACTCGAGCCGAAAGAAGGGCGCGGAATAGGCGTCGAAAAGGTTGCTCCAGGCTCGGCCGTCCCAACTCCAGAAGGTCCAATTGCCCGAGGTCTCGATGGTGGGGCCGAAAGCGACCAGGCGGCGGGAGTGATCGTAGACCATCGATCCGATGTCCTGGGAGTAGTTCGCATTAGGACCCGTCGTCAGGACGATGTTCCGCCATTGATTCCCGTCCCATTCCCAAACCGCCGCCAGCTGCGGACTTGGGGCATTGATGAAGCCGCCGTAAACGACGGTGACGCCCCGTGCCGGATCGAAGGCCATTCCGTGATTGACGCGAGGGGCTGGTCCCGCCGCGGTGCGGAACAACCAGGCATGACCGTCCCATTCCCACAGGTCATTGAGAAAGAGTTGTTGTCCCTCCGGCGTGCGGGTTTCTCCGCCGAAAAGAACGAGACGATGGCGAAGGCTGTCGTAGACCAGGCCATGGCGAAAGCGCTGGACGGGGCGTTCGGCGTAGCTCGGTTGCCATCCGGCTTCGGGCGACTTGAGCCAACCATTGGTGACGCTTGCGGCCATCTGCTGTGTCCAATCGGTGCCGTTCCATGTCCAGAGGTCGTTGAAGACCGTTCCCGGATCGGTCGAGTTGGTGCGGGAGGTTCCGCCAAACAGATAAGTGACACCTTCGGCCTGGTGGTAGGCCAGGGTTAGCCCGGAACGCGGGGGCGGGCCCGAAGTAGAGCGGAGAGTCCATTGGGCCGCAGCACAATCGGCCGCAGGATGGCTGGCCGGGTCAAGCGGATCGGTGCCGGCATCGTGTTCCTGTTTGTTGCTGAAGCCGTCCTGATCGGCGTCCGCCCCTGGCTCATGCAATCCGTAACGTTGCTCCCAGGCATCGTTCAAGCCGTTTCCGTCAGCGTCACGGGACAAACCGGCCGTGCCGGTGTAGTTGTAAAGCGAGATATCCGAGGCGAGTTGATTCACCAACGCGTAGCTGGTGCCTGCGGGCAATGGTGACACCGTGAGGTTGCTGACGACGCCGAGACCGCTGGCGCCGGCCCGTTCGGCGATGACAACGAGGCTCCCGGGCAACCCGCTGGGCGCGGAGGTCCAATCCAGCACCTGGATGCCGCCGAGGAGTTGGGCGTCCTCGGACGAAAAGGGATCGCGATCATAGAGGAGGACGTTGCCTTGGAGGAGGAAGGGCGCTTGGGCCTGGATGCGAAGGAGCAGGCTGCAGGCAAGCCCAGGCAGGAGGCAAGCTGTGAGATTCATGGGATGTCGACTTCTCCGGCGGGGATGACGCCGTCGGGTTCGCCGTCGGCGTCAAAGTGCAACAACCAATAACGGTAGCGGGCTCCGGACAGGACAGGATGAGTGTCGAGGAGGATCAGTTCGAGAGCGCCTGGCCCGAGAACGACGCTGCCTTGATTCGACTGTTCTTTGACTCCAATAAATGGATCGAGGAGCACGGCAGCGTGGGTGTCCCGTGTCACGTCGATCGATCCCCACGCGAGCTTCTCCACCAGCGGCGAAACCTGGACCACATCCCCGGAGACGACCGGGAAGTTCAAGTTGGTCGCTTGTTGACGGTACAAAACTGCCGGAAGCACGGTGATATTCGTGCGAAGTGGGAAGCTGAGTTCATCGCGGAAAAGCCACCGGTTGGGGTTGGCGGCGCTCAGATCGATCGCGCGGGCGGCGCTCATCAGGACGATCGCGCTGTTCGCTTCGGAGGCGCATTGACGGCCATTGAGCAAGGGCATTGCTCCAATCCGCACCCCCACCGGATAAGCGTCTCGATCGAGTGGGCAGTCGATCTTGGTGGTGGCTGCGATCCTGGGGTTGAACGGGAGTTTGGGGGGCAGTGGCCGCGCTGGCCAAGGCGCCCGATCGCGTGGGGGCGCCGGGGGCCGCCAGGTGAAGCGCTGCGCGGCGCTGGGCGGCCCGCGGCGGCCGGTGGGGCCGACGGCTTTCATCCAGATATCGTAGGCGATGCCAGCTTCGACCGGGCTGCTGAGTTCAAACTCCGGTCCGCCGGGCAAATCGCCCCCAATGCGCCCTGTGACGAACGATTCGCCGGCGTTGAGTTTGATGTAGGCTTGCCTTCCAGATCCCGGACAAGGTGGTCGCCCCGGCGTTGAAGGCCGAGGTCGGCACCTGCGAGGCGACCGCGAAGCGTTGACGGCGTGTTTGAGCCTGGCGACAGGACGGAGAAAGACCTCAAACTGCTCCACGCCTGAGGTTGGGCAGAACCAATGGAGCCGAGCCCGCGAAAGTGACGATCTCCTTCGCCTGGGTGCTCCCAGCAGCGGCACAGGAAGAGACGCGGTCTGCCGATAGCCCAGCAGGGCCATTGGACTGGCCAAACCATTTTCATCCAGAAGCTGCGCGTAGTACAAACGCGCCGGTCATGGCGGGAGCGCCGGATCAAGGACCGGGATGGATGGGAGGAGTGAGCCGTCGGCCGCCCCTTGCGCGATTAGTTCCAGATCCCCGCCATCGATCTGTCGAAAGAGGCGGAACTCGCGCGCGTCCGGATGAAGCCGGATGAGGACCTGCAGGTCGTGGGACGCGATCGCCGCCGTCAGGGCGGGCAAGGTGAGCGCATTCACAAGACTAGATCAGGGCTTAGTTCGTAGCCGCAATAGACCCACTTGACGTCATGACTAGTCCCGACCAGGAAGGGATCTGGAAAGTGGAGCATTCCGTCCCGGATGCGGAAGGTGCCGATGGGGCGATCGGGCGAGGCGGCAATGCTGCCGGAAGTGCGGGTGAAGAGGGCAAACTGTTTGCTCGCGAAAGGCTGGGCTTGGAGAGCAACGATGCCGGCAGGATCGGCATAGGTTGCCCGGAAGCACGTACCCTGGCCAACAAGCGCACCGGCGGCGAGTGGTTCGTCCGGCATGTCCCAGGCCGTCAGTTCGGCCGCCTCAAAGATATCCACGACTGTTCCACCGTTTCCGGAAGGCAGCGCCCCGCAGGGCGGATGGCGGTTGTGCTTGCCAGACCTTCGGCCGAACCAACGCACCAAAGTTCGATCCGGCTGCCGTTTTGGGGCGGCTGCAGGTGTAGTCCACCGATACCTCATTGAGCTCGTCGGGAAAGATGCGGCCCAGCTGCAGTTCGCGATTTTCGCCGACAAACTCACTAAACTCGGCCCAGATGATGCTGGGGACTCCTGGCCGTGGCATTGCACCGTGAAATGAGCGACCCCAATGAGGGGCGGTGGCATTCTCGATCACCCGATTCTCCTGCCACGCCACGACGGAAAAAGGGCAGTTCCCATTCACCACTCCTGTCGGAGCGGGTGGCCCGCTATACCTTTGAGATTCGCGAATACGGGCGGGCTCATTGCCGAATGAATCGGGCCGCACGGCTCATCGCGCCGCGCTCGAATCGCGAACTGAAGGTCTTGCTGGCGAATACCTCCGGCCGCGATCGGTCGTCGGTGATGATGGACTGGCCAGGAGCATGCGCACGGTTGCGACATCGGCGGGGGCGGTCCGTCCGGGGCGCTCTGGTGTCGCGCAGATCGATGCCACGGAATACTGTAATGGGTGGTTTGGTCTGGGGATGTCTGCGTGTTGGCAGACCAGGTGACTTGGAACCATTGCGTCAGCGGCGCCGGGCTGGCCGCCGAAGCCGTGAGCATTGGCGGTCGGAGTCCAGCCAGTTCGCGAGGCGGCATGGTATGACACGCGCGCCCTGTCCCCGCGAGCGATGGAAGTCCGTCCTGGCCGAGAAGATCACGGGCGGTTACGAAATAGGCAAACTCGGCACCGTCCGTGAAGGCGCGGGCGGGGTCCGTGAAACGCCCGTTGTCATCCACAAACTGCGTGTGTCCGGACTATTGAAATCGGCCACACTGCTGGCGTCGAAATCGCGTTGCACGATGACCGGAACCGGGTTGGCCCGCTGCGCGCGCCTGGCCAGTTCCGTCAGAGTCGGCGGCGTGATCACCCAACGCAGTTGCTCCGTTTCCAGCCAGGGCAATCGCCAAACATTGTAGCTTACCAGCGGAGCGATGGCGGAGATCGACGGGCGTGGCTCAACGCAGCCGGGATGCCAAGTCGCCGGCAGGGCTGGAGTCGGGCACCTGAACGGGAGGGCCCGGCGGCGGGAGCGGCACGAAGGCTCCGGCCGTGACGCTGACGCGCGCGACGGTGGCAATGTCGGTTTGAGCCTGGGGATCGAACTCCCGCAGTTCAAAAGTGGTCTCTCCCGCCGGAATTGGCCCGGTCCAAGCGCGGCCCAAGGCGAGCTCGACGACGGGATAAGCCTTGCCCAGAAGGACGAGCATTTCGAGCAGTCGTGGTTTGTCCTGAGCGGCAGTCAGGAGGGCAGCGAGTTGATCGGGAAGAGGGACGCCGGCGGGAGCGCCCATCGCGGTGAGCGATTCTCTGATGCTATCAACCTCCAGGCCGAGGCCACCGGCCTGGGCGAGGAGCGGCGCCAGGGAGGCCGCTGTCGGAAGGACCGGAAGGATGGCGCGCCGGGTGAAGGGGCTGGCGGCTGTCGGTGGGCCGGCTTTGGCATACAAGGCGTACAGTCGGCCACGGAGCACACCAGCGGTGTTGGCTTCCCAGGCGATCCAGGCAACATCCTGGCCAGTTTGGTTCCGGGCCACGGTGGCGGCCGTCGTGAGCAAGGCGGGCGGTTGCGCCGCAACCTGTATTACGGGCGGCAAGCTGGCACTCGCCAGGCCCGCCAAGGCCCGCCAAAGGGATGGGCTAAAGCAGTTCATTCCTGAAGGCAGCCTCCGAATCCGATGACGTCATCCACGTCGACCTCGTAGCAGATCTTGCTGAATCGAACGAAGACGGGCGGCGGGCCAATCGCCGGCGTGAGGTGGAGGAGGACCGTCACATCCTTGCTCGCTTTGAAGCAAGCTGGGCAAATGCCGAACTTGCCTTCGATGCGGCCATGTCCTTCGATAGTGACCTGGGCAGTGATGTCGGGCAGAAAGCCGGCGATTTGCTTGCCGGATGGAATCAAACCGATCGCCCCGACCAGGTCTAATTCGCCTTTGACCTCAATGGCGCAGAGGACCCGCCCGTGTAGGCCGAAGGACTGTCTTCGTCCGACGAGTAAGGCTGGCTCTTTGCCCGGACCCTGATCGACCAGGAAGCCGAACCAGGCGTTGCCGCCAAGGGCGCGAAGGCTCAGGACGCAGGTGGATGGAAGCCCGAGCAATTTTTCGAGCGGGAACGCCCCGTCCGCCGCGACATAGAAGCCAATGAGCGATCCCGGCTTCGGGCCATTGACGAGATGCGGTTTGTAGTCGGGTAGATCGAGGACTTTTTGGACGCTCGGATCCACGATTTTCAACGCCCCAACATCGCAGGACTGGCCGATGAACGCGCGAATGTCGGCCTCGATCCCGTTGAGCTGGCCGTGGACGACACCAGCGAGGTAATTGCCGCCATCACCCGCGGCGAATTTCAGCGCGGCGTCCTTCAGATTCAAATCGCCAACGGGAAAATCGCCGGCGATGCCGACCGCCCCGTCCAACCCGAGCGGCAGTTTGGAGGAAGGGGAAAGAGCGACCCCGAGATCGACGCTGGCCCGGACGCCTGTTCCGTCCTGGTTTTGACCATAGCCGACGACCGCCGACAGTATGGCGCCCACGGCAATGGTGGTGGCGCGGGCGCCCGGATCACGGCATGCCGCCCCAGGCCGGTCGGACTTTCGGTTACTCACCAGGATCCAGCCTTCAAATCCAAATGGCTTCTTCGGATCTTCCAGGCTCAACCCGAGCTTGCCATCCACTCGCGCTTCCTCCAACGAATCGCCGTTAATCCGGGCATAACCGCTCAGTTTGGCGCCTTCAAAGCTGGAACCAAGCGTGCCAAGCCCGCGCTCGACATCGTCCGGCAACACCTCGTCTCCGAACTGCTGGAGCAGGGCATCGCGCAACGCCCGGTTGACTTGTCCGAACACCGCGTCCAACGCCTGCCGGAATGCCGCCCGGGAATCACTGAAGCGGGCCCGGAGCACGAGAGCGATTCTTTCCGGCACGAAAGAGGAGTAGAATTCGGCGAGCAAGGCTTGGCGCAAGCGCTGTTTCAATTGCGCCGGGGAATATTCAAGCAGCAGCCGCTCCGGAGTGAACGACAAACGCTTGACTTCGTCGCAAAGCGACTGCCGGAAGCGGTTGCGGAGCTGTTGGAGCTGAGCGTTCGCGAGTGTGACCTGCTGCAGGGCCGCGCTCAATTCTCCGCCTGCCGGGGCCAATTCGCCTTCCGCGTCGGCCAGAGCGGCCTCGAGTTCCCCGAGGATGCCATTGATTTCATTGAACGTCGGCCCGAGTTGTTCGATATATTCCTGCACGCTAGCTTGGGTGAGTTGTTGCAGGAGAGCACTGGCCAGCTCACTCCGAGACAGTTTGAAAGCGAGCGTGCCGACCACGGGGTGCTGCCCGCTGCCGTCGGGCTTGACGACATCCCGGAGCGAACCAATGCCATCCCGTGCTTGCCTCAGGTTGTTTTGCAGTCCCTGGAGGAGGCCTTGCGCCCCTTCGGCGCCGGCAAAGAGCCGCGCCAGGGCGAGGTCGAGCTGTCCGTCAAGAAAGCTATCGTTCAAGGCGGTGCAGAAGTCCGCTTGGAAGGTGGCCAGCGGCTTGGTCCCGTCCGCATAAGCCTCCACGAGCTTGGCGTAGAGCTGATCCATCATCCCGCCGGTGGCGTCCACGGCCGCGGCCAAGGGCGGGTCGAGGAGGGCCTCGAGTCGGGAGCGAGTGAGTTCATCCAGCCGTTCTGCCGCGGTGGTGATGCCGGCGGCCTTGGCGGCGCTCGCCAGGGCTTCGCCCAGGGCGCGTGAGGCGCCGGTGTGCGCGTCGATCACATCACCGAGCAATTGCATGGCCGAGAATCGCGGCAGTTCCTTGATTTCAGAACCGAACTCGATTTCTGCGCTCGTGGGGGAAAGATGGCGCAAACGGGATGGGACCTCCACCAGGCGCAGATTGGCCGGGCCATCGCCGGCAGCCGCAAAAGACTTGCGCACGGCCCCTTCCCATTGAACTGGAAAATCGAATGTCACCAGATCAAGCCATGTCCGCCGGGCATGGGGGCGATAGGCGCTGCTCGTCCGGTAGGCTTCCGCATTGCCGGCGGCGCTGGGAAAGCCGCGATTGTCGGGATCAAAATTGGCGTCGTTGAAGAACGTGTGCCCAGACGGCTCTTCCCAGCCTGCCATGAAGAAAAGACCGCTGGTTCCCAGACTTGGCGTCGCCTGGACGTGAACGGGAATCGACTCGAAGAAAGCGGCTTTCAAACGGCCCGCCAGGTTGACAAAGCCGCCTTCGCGCGGCGCGCCCGGCAGATATCGGTTGAAGTAAGGCCGGATGATCGAGGCGAATGAGTAGCTGCTTTGTCCGGGTCCCGCAATGGGCAGCTGGGCAGGGGGAACCTCCAATCGGGAATCGATCCCGACCTTGTCCGAGGCTGACGTCAAATCGCCCAAGCGCGCTCCGGCCGGGTCGCGAATCATAAAGCCGAGCGTGCCAAAGACCGGGGTGTTGATGAGAGGAATCCGTGTCTTTGCGCCGATGGCGAGGGCGCCGGTGGTCGGCGGAGGGCAAGGCGCTTGCCCAGGCTGCCGAAATTGGATGACGAGGCTACGGAAAGCAGTTGTCCAGTATTCAAGCAGTTTCTCGCCGCGCCCTGCTTCTGCTACTTGCGCCTCCTGCAGTTGGCCACGACAACCGAACCGAAGTCGCTCGAATTCCTGGGTGAAGGCGCAGGGGTAGGGAACATCCATTTCGCCGGCGGTGCGAGAGTCGACGTTGCGTGAGTCAAGGAAAGACAGACTGTAGGCGGTCAGGCGCGTGTCAAAATCGTAGAGCCGGATGGCGCCCGGGAACATCAGGGCATCATGAACGCCGCTGACCCCAGCTGGTCGCGCATAGTATTTCGAATAATGGGTTAGCGGGTAGTCCCCGGTGGGCTGGCCTGTCAATCGGCTCGCGCCCTTCTGCGCTCCGTCACTGTCGACCCGGAAATTGATGCCGGCATAATCCGCGGCCCCTTCGGTGTCATACGAGGTCGTCTCAGGCCGTTCTTCGTAGTTGTCGTCTCCGGGCCGCCCCAAACCGCTCAGCAAGAGGCCCCCAGGACGTTCCTCGTTTCGCATCGAGCGGCCCGCTTCGCCCCCGAGACAGTTGCCGGCCATGAGAAACCCAGCTTCGACAAAATCACGGGCCGTCTGGGCAAAGGTCTGGCTGTCGATCGCGCCCCATTCCAGGGCATGAGGCGCGACCGTGCCAGTGGCGCGCAATCCACCATCGCAGGTCATAATCAGGTTGCCGCTGGCAGGGGTGAATGTAACTCCAGCGTCAGCCGCCACCGCGCCGCAATCGCCCTGCGGACAGTTCCGCGCGTAGCGGACAACGATGTCATGGACGGATCCGAGTCGGCTGACAGCCACATCCGGCACTCCGTTGGTGAACACGAGGAGACCGGGTCCATCCCAGGCGATCTCGACCCCTCTCGGGAAATGGCTGCTGAAAACGCCGGGGTTAAACTCCAACGCTGTTTCGAGACGGGCCAACCCGTCCGGGCCGCTGCGCAACAGCACGGGCGCGGTGCTGTTCTTGGCTGAGCGATAGAGATGATCGTTGGAAAATCGGTTCGCAGCCGAGCCATCCGCCAGCACCGGGGGGACCTGGACGGCATAGCTTTCAACCGTCCCAGTTCCGATTCCGCAGGTATCGCGTCTCGCACAAGCCCAAATCCAGCACCCCATCCGCGACGCGCCAGGTGAGGCCGTTGCTCACAAGCCAAACCGGTGTCCGCTCCCAGGCACAGAACACAGCCGCCCCATTCACCGCCCCGGGCTCGAGCGTTCGGTCGTCCCGCGGCGCCAAGCTCGGATTCAAAAACATGTCCTTGAATTCGTGCTGGCCAGACAGACGCCGGACGTTGGCACTGCCGCTGACCCCGAAGCCGGCCGGGAAACGCAGCAGAATGCCCTCGGCATGCGCCCCGATGATACTCAGCGTGACCGCGCGACGCTCAAAGACCAGCCCGCTGGCTTCGTCCCGATCTGGCGTGGATGGCGGGAGGACCTTGGCGACGCTTAGTCCGGTCACAAAGGCGTCCCCAGCGGCGTTGAGCCGAACGGTGAGGGGGGCCGCTGGATCTCCGAATCGGTGCGACGGCTTCGCGACGATCAGCCCGCTCGATGAAGCAAGCGCCAGCTTGGTTGCCAACTCGCCGCCAACCTGAACCAGATCCAAGGTCGGGTCATTCGCAAGCTGCGTGTAGCGAGTTTCAACGTGGTTGGGATCGGCTTCGTCTCCGAAGACTAGCCGCCCGGAAAGCGGCAACAGCTTCACTTCGCTCAAAGTCTGTTCTCCATCGAGGACCTCGTTGCCTTCCAGATCGAGATGAAGCAAGGCGACCGTGGCTTGAACGAGATGGCTCCGGTCGAGCGTCACGCCGTCGGCCGGCGCCAAAGAAAGTTGCCCTGTCAAGGCGGACGTAGCTGGCCCGCCGGCGGCGTGGTGGCTGCTCAGCATGATCTCGGTCCGCAGCTCCGGCTGCGCGAGTGGAACCGGAGTGTCCGCGGAGGTATCGCGTACACTCACTCTCCAAATGAAAGTGACCGCATCCTGGCGAGGCGGCTCGGTGAAGTCGTCATAGCGGGCGACCAAAGCGGTGGCGGTAACGCTGAATCCGGTGGTGTCTCCAGCCGATTGCACGTAGGCCAGTCGATCGTACTTGGCGGACTCAGTCCGGGTGATAAAGTTCAGGGCTAAATCGGGACTGACCGTGTTCCTAAAATGGAAGTAAGGTCGGGCCGGCGTTTCCGTGGTGGCCCCCCGTCCTAGCGTCTCCCCGGTCACCAGGTCGGTGTAGCGAAACTCGACTGCGACACGATAAAGGTGGTTCGGGTCCAGTTCCCCCGCCGGACGAAGTAGGGCCGCGAATGAATCGACCCGCGACCTGACGCCGGAGTTCAAGAGAAGGATAGACTTGGTAATGGCAACCTCCGTCTCTTGACCGGCCGCGGTTTGAAGCGGTTGAGGGGTGTTGTTCGAGTCATCAATCAGCCGGAATGCGGCAGTATAGCCGAAGCTGGTTGTCCCTGCCAAAGGCGCGAGCGCAAAGCGGACCGAAACACTGGCCGCGATCGCGGACCGATCACTCGCGGCAGGCACTGCTCCTTCGTCCGCCGCGATGAGGTAACCGCTGTAGTTGCTGATGGCCAGATCCGACCAGGTGTCCGTGACCTGAGCAACCGCTGATCGGGAGGCCGTCCAAAGCAACAAGGCGCCCACCCAACGCAGGACATTGAACCATCCGTCCGGGAACAACACGGCCTTCATCATAGCTTACAGACCGGTCTCGCCGCCGTGATCACAGATGCCGCAAACTCGACAGCTGGTCGGGTCCGATCCGCGGATGTCTACATGGAGAATGACTGATCCTGACGGGCTGGGCTGCGGGCACCAGATGCACCCAGTGAACCGGGCTAAAGCCCAGCTCCATTGCCAAAGGCTGGGCGCGCTGCTATCCTCCGGGGGACCGAGGGGGGCAGGTGGGTCGATCGCGGCGCGATCGGTCTGTGCTGGTGGGGAGGGGATGGAAGTGAGGAGTGGCAGAGCTATGGAACCGATGCTGGCGGCGATCGTCGCCGACGATAGCGCCGCCGTCAAAAGGCTGCTCGAGGAGAATCCCAGCCTCGCGACCCGGCCGGTTCGCGAGGCAAAACTCTATCAGACCGGCATCTTCCATTGGATCTATGTGGGAGATACACCGCTCCATCTGGCCGCGGCGGGTTATCGCACCAGGATTGTCCAAATACTGCTGCACGCCCAGGCCGATCCGAACGCTGCCGCCAACAAACGCAAAGGCACGCCTCTGCACTACGCCGCTGACGGCTTCATCACCGGACCGGCGTGGGACGAGGCTGGGCAGCTGTCGACTCTCCGCTGCCTACTCGAGCGCGGGGCTGGGATTCAAACACCCGATCGCAATGGGGCGACACCGTTGCACCGGGCGGTGCGAACGCGGTGCGCGGCCGCTGTCAGGTATCTGCTCCAAGCTGGAGCCGATCCGCGGTTGAGGAACAAATCCGGGTCGACTCCGTTTCACCTCGCCGTGCAGAACACCGGACGAGGAGGAAGCGGCACGGCTGTCGCCGTCCAAGCGCAGCGCGAGATCATCCAGGCCTTCCTGTTGGCCGGGCTCAGTCCCGAGCTGAAAGACGGCCAGGGGCGAAGTGTCATGGCTTGGGCTCGCAGCGCCTGGGTGCGTGAGTTGCTGGCGAGGCTCGGGGACGTCAGTCCTGGCCTGGACTCGTAGAGGGCCAAGAGGGCTCATTGTTCCACCTTGCGCGCCTGGGCTTGGAGTCGCTTTAGTTCTGCGGCGCTGCGCCGGTTCATTGCCTCCATCCTTTTGATCTCCGCGTTCAGTTGCTCCAGACTGCGCGTTTCGCCCTTGAGCGCCCGGCTGGTGGTCTCGTTCAGTTTGGCCGTCTCCTGTTTCAGGACTTTCAAGGCTGCGGCCGCCTGCCGTTGTTGCGCTTCAATGCGCGGCACTGCTTTGTTGAGCATGGCCGCTGTCTGTCGATTGATCTCGGCTGCGTGCCGGTATGCTTTGGCAGCTGCGCGGTTCGCTTGAATCGACTGCTCGGTGGCCTCCAGGATCGCGCTCGGGCCATAGCCGGTCAAATCCAGCACCGACCAGATCAGCCCGACAGGAGGCGCCGCCAGCCCGGTCAGGGCTTTGGCGCTTTCATTGGCCAGTTGGCCTCCCGTAGCGGAGGAAGGATCATCGATGAATTGAGCGGCTTTGATGCCGACGCTGATTCCAGCGGTTACTTTGCCAGCGACGTTCGCCCCCGTGTCGACCCACTTTGGAGTGTTCACCCCTGCCAGCGAACTCCAGAGCGAGAACTCCTCCGCCCCGCCGGCAGCAATGCCAACGATATCGGACCCGGTTGAGACGGTTGAAACGGCATCCAGACCGCTCGGATCGTTATAGGTCAGAGGATTGTTCAGCGCGTAGGCATAAAGATTGAGAGACTGCGGCTTGGCCAGAAAAGAGGTCCGCTCTTCGTCGGACAAGTTGTCCGGACTGAGATACTTGGGATCGACCGAAATGAAACGCGCTATCGCCGCGGCCATGTATCGCGCCTCAAAATAGTGCAGGCCGCTTTCGCGGTCGCGTTCCTTCTGGCTGTACTTATATTCGTCATCGACCCGGCGCGGGTGGTCTTCCGTCCGTTCCAGACCGTAAGGGTAGAAGCTGGGCCTCCTCGACCCGTGCGCCACTTGCGTCCGTCAACAAAACTCGCTGACCCCAAATGGTCCTGATGATAGTAGCGTAGCCGCAAATTGGGATCGGGCATCTCCAGCTGGAGAGGCGCTTCCGCGTCGATGTAAAGCGCCTGGCCCGGCGCTGGCATTTCCGGCAGGTCCGGACCTGCCGGCCAGATTGTGGGGACATTCAGTTGCCAAAGCTGATGGGCGGCGTCGAAGTCGACCAGGCGAGCCGGATAGCCCCGCTGCAGCCCTTCCCGCGCTCGGGCCGAAATCCAAGGTGCCGTTGCCATAGAAGGACCTGCCCGGGGCGACGGAGCGGTCGATCACGTCATGGTAATGCCCGTAAGACTGATCGTCGCATTCGTCCGGCAGCGAATCCAAAGAACGGTTCCTGCGGGGACATTCTCTTCCGGTCGAAGCCGCAGCCAACTGCGATCACTGGCACTCCAGCGGTAGAGCGAATCCAGCGCAATGAGTTCGGGCCCGGCTTGACTCAGCTGAGCGGGCACATCGTCAGCCGTGACCGCGACCGCGACCAGGTTCCAACCGGGATGTAAGCGAAGTCGTTGGATACGGGTGTTGGCGGAAAGAGAGCCGCTGACGCGGGCAACGCGCGTGCCGCCGTTAAAGACGTACTTGACCGGTTGGTCCAGCGGTCGGACTTCAAAATGCTTTCCCGGATAGACGACGGCCTCCCACGGCGAACGTGACGAATGGGCGAGGCTACCGGACCGATCTTTCCACTCGACCCGTTTCAGGATACGGCGGTCGCTGAAGTCGTAACGATATTCGGCCCGAGCCAATTCGTCTTCGACCGCGACCAATCGATCTTTAAAATCCCAAGTACAGTGCAGCCCATCGACGAGCAATTCATCAAGCGTTCCGAGCCGGGTCGTGAAAAACGGATTTAAGGTGACGGCGGGTTGCTGCCGGGCGTTGAACTGAACGGCGCCGTTCACCACGACGCGGGGGGCGGTTTGTCCGGGCGCAGGCTCAGCCTCGGCTCGCTCCATCAAACGGCGTCCGAGACCGTCGACAAATTGGCGAGTGATCAACTGGCACTCCGCTTTGGAAACGCCCAGCGCCGGCATACGCTCGAGTTGGCGCGTCTCGATATAGTTGACGCGCCCGTCGTTCGCGGCACCGTCCAGGGTGACCGCAACGCCCAGGGCATAGCGATACTCAGTGGAAGCGCAGTCGCTCGAATCACCCGGCTTGAATACGGCTGTCAAACGCGCCAGGGCGTCGTATTGGAAGCGGCTGGCATGGCCATTCAGGTCGACGCTGGAGGCCACAAGGCCGAAGCCTTGGTCGTAGTGAGCTCGAAAGATCAACGGGGGCTTGCTGTCACCGACAGAGACCGTTTCCCGTATCGGATAGCAATGAAACTGGTCGTCATAGACTAACTCTCGATAGTGGCCATGAGCGGCCAAGCCGTCCGAGAGGGGATCCAACATCGCGATGGCGTTGCCGTAGGCGTCATACTTGGTCCGGTTCGCTGGGACGAATGAATCCGACTGGGCGGGATCAATCCAGTCGCGACGCAAAGTCAGGTTGCCTCGGTCAACGTAGCCCGGATTGTTCCCGGAGAATGACTCGTCATCGTAGTAGAATTCGCTTCGCGAGATGACTACGCCGCTCTCGTCCTGAGTCTGCTGCCGTTTGGGTTTGTGCAGGATCCAAGCGTCGAGGTTGATGGCAAAGTCGGTCAGAGTGAGGCGTTCGTCGTCGAAAGCGGCCCGGTTGGTTCCTTCGACAATCCCATAGTCGGCCAGGCGGATTTGGTTACCATAGTCGTCATATGCCGATTCGATTTCCAGACGCCGGGGAGCGCCGTTGCCCAGCTCCAGGATGTCCTTGGTCGTTAAGAGAGGGTGGGCATAGTGCACGGCTACGCCGTTGCTTCCCACCATCAATGTCCGAGGTGGTCGAGTCCAGGTGGTCGTCTCGTCCCAGAAGATGCGGCCATCCGCCTGCTCGGTGGTGAGCTGGAGCAGCTTGCCTTTCATGGCTTCGAATTCTCGGCCCGTATCGAATCGGGAACGGGTTACGAGCGTGGGCGCGTCGGCGTCGCCCACGTCGATCTGTTCGACATGGGCAAACCCGCGAAACTGTTTCTCGAACGGATCGTAGTAACCGTCGTGGTAGCGAAATTGGGTCACATACTCATGCCCGAGTGAGTCCGACACCTTGACCTGCGCGACGACCATGAGGGGAAACGGGAGCGCGTCCGGCCAAGG
>JAXMHN010000098.1:0-13876 GCA_046346765.1 Verrucomicrobiota bacterium
AACTTTCGCGACATTGCCAGCGACGGTAAACGAAGCCAGGTGGAGTCGAGCACACCGATAACTCCGTAGCATGACCATCTCCACTTGATCGAATCGCGACCAATTCGCGACTTCATAGGCGTGCACGAGAAGATAGAAGCCAGTCCTGTCCCATGGATTAATCAAGCGGTAGTAATTGCCACTGTCCGGTTCGCGCGCGCGGATCGCGCAACTGCCGTTCACATAGAGCTGCCGAAAGAGCACCGTTCCTGGAACCGGCGATTTCCAAACGCCGTTGCCCACTGACGTCCAAGGTCCCGTGACCGCCACTCCTCCACTGAGGACGGGCCCCTCGCCGTCGGCAGCCTGATAGATGATGCTGAATCCGTTGTTTCCCGAATCGTTCTGATCAAAGACGACCGTCTGCGACAACGGGTACGGTGTCGACGAGCCACCGTGAAGATGCACAATGATATCGCCGGTCATACTGCCTTTGTTGGCTCGGATGGTGTCCCGCACCTGTTGGAGCGTTACGCCGCCCGGGTTGATGTGATATTCCGCTTGAATCGGCGCTGCCGAGAGGATCGATGGCGAGGCCATCACGGCCACACTTATCCCGATCGCCGCCGATAAACCGGTCCAAGGCGACTTTAAGGCGATCCGGTATTTTGAGTCCCGGAGTCTACCATTCGAAGACGGCCGCGGCCCGATGAAAAGCCGGTTAGATGGAGGGTTCGGCGCGACTGAGGCGAGCCGAGTTGGGGCGAAGAGCATGGGCCAAAAATGCGCTTTCACGGTATTGCCGGTTGGTTGGACTGTCCGGGCCCTCTCTCCCTAAGGCGAACCGACCCGCAGCGCGGAGCCTGCGGGAAACCCCCGTTTGCCCCGGCCACGAGAGAAGCCCAAGGCAGTGTGTCGTTGATTCGTATCCTGTAAGCTGCTGCTCGCGGGGCGTTGGCTTCCTCGGTCAGCGTCTCGTGTAGGCAGTATTAAGACTTATCCTGCAATACTTATATAAAAGCAAGTCTTAACACTCGAAGACGCCAGATGGATTTGCGTCTCTTGGGAACACGCGGACTCGCTTCCTCCCTGGATGTCTGCGGAAGCGGAGATCAGCCTCCCGCCAGGGCGCCTTCGCGGGCCCATGCATCTGCCGCGATGATCTGATCGAGGCTGGGGGACACCACTGTCTCGTGCCGGCCCATCGTTCGGGCGACGATCTCGCTGATCTGCGGAAAGCTGACCTTTCCACTGCAAAACGCCTCGACCGCCACTTCATTGGCCGCATTGAGAACGGCCGGAAGAGTGCCACCGACTTCTCCGGCCCGCCGGGCGAGATCCAGCGAAGGGAACTTGTCCAAATCTGGCTGTTCGAAAGTCAGGGATCGGATTTGAGCGAAGTTGGTTTGGACGCGTTGACTGCCGACCCGTTCGGGATACGTCAGGGCGTATTGAATGGGCAGGCACATGTCAGGTGTCGAAAGCTGGGCCAGGATGGAGCCATCGATGAATTCCACCATGGAATGGACGACACTCTGCGGATGGACGACCACTTGGACCCGACCCATTTCAACGTCGAAAAGCCACCGCGCCTCGATCATTTCGAGGCCCTTATTGAAAAGCGTGGCGGAATCGATGGTGATTTTCCGGCCCATAACCCAGGACGGGTGTTTCAACGCGCGTTGGACGGAAATATGGGCGAATTCGTCTTTCGGCGTCGCGCGAAAGGGGCCCCCGGAAGCCGTCAGCCAGAGATTGCGGACCGAACCCGCCGGCTTGCCATCCAAACACTGAAAGATGGCGGAATGCTCGCTGTCCACCGCGAGGACCCGGACCCCATGTTTACGCGCCTCGCTCATGACGGTCTCGCCGGCCATGACGAGGATCTCCTTGGAGGCAATGGCGATGTCCTTGCCGGCGCGAATGGCCGCAAGCGCCGGGCGCAGGCCGGCGGTGCCGACGATAGCAATCAGCACAATATCCGCGGAAAGCATGGTCGCCAGGTGGACGAGGCCTTCGGCGCCACAGCCAACGTGCGTTGTCGACGGAGCCAAGGCCCGCAGTTCTTTGGCCTTCTCCGGGTCACAAATGGATACGGCCTGAGGACGGTACTTGGCCATCTGGTCGGAGAGCAGCCGCAGGTTGCTGCCCGCGGCCAGGCCGACAATCTGGAGCCGGTCTGGCAAGTCATCGACCACCTTGAGCGTGCTCGTGCCGATAGACCCGGTGCTCCCGAGAAGGACGACTCGTTTCATCGAGCGGAGGTGCAAGTGGAGGAGGTGGCCACCATCGTCTAGTTCGTCAGAACGTGCCGCAAGTAAAGATACATGAGGGGAGCATTAAACAGCAGGCTATCCATCAAGTCGAGAATTCCTCCAATCCCAGGAAAGAGCCTCCCGGAATCCTTGACCCCGGCTTCCCGCTTGAAGAGGGACTCGATCAAGTCGCCCAAGACGGCCGCGGAGCCCAAAATCAAGCCGAGGATCAGCGCGTGGATCGCGTTCATTCCGGTCAACTCGCGGCGGGCGAAATGAGCGAAAGCGAGGCTGGCCAGCACCGAGAGACCGATAGCGCCACCGAAACCTTCCCACGTTTTGCCCGGACTGATGCGGGGTATCATTTTGTGGCGGCCAAAGAGCGACCCAATCAGATAGGCGCCCATGTCGCTGAACTTCGTGACGAGGATGAAGTAGAGAACGTAGAACCGGCCGTTGATATGGGGGAAAAAATTGATCTTTTGAACGAAATTGAGCAACCAGGGGACATACATCAGGCCAAAGAGCGTGGTCGAAATGGCCAGGAGACCGGCCGGGTTGCTCCGCGAAAGAAACTGGCGCAGGCAGAGGCCAAGGACAAATAAGATGAGAAAGCTGGTCTCAAAGTCGTTCGCTTTGGCCGCCGGGACGCGCGGCGAAAGATAGGCGAAGGTGCTTACCATCAGAAGGAGCCCGCCAAAAATTCCCCAACCTTTAAAGCAGACCAAGTTGCGGCGCCCAACCAAATCGTAAAATTCGGCCAACCCTGCGCCGGCCAACAAGAGCATCACGCAGAGAAAGAAGTAGTCCGAAATGAGCCTGTTCTCGGAAAAGATGGCCACGAGCACGATGGTCCACAGGAGCAACGAACTCACCGTCCGGCGTAACAGAATCGCGGCCTTGGAGAGTCCGGGTTTGGTTTCAGGTGCAGGCATCCCCGGCGAAGTTATCGGGCCCGAAAGAGGTGTCTAGCGGATTCACAAAAAGATCGGCGCTTGAGTTCATCACGGCAAAAGGATGAAGCGAGGGCGTCGGCCCATCTCATCGCCAGGACCACGCCGTCGTCAATGCCCGGTAAGGATATAGTCCAACAGATCGGCCAGGTCCTGATCGCTCAACCCCTCCTCCAATCCTTCCGGCATCGCTGATTGGCCCAGGCTGCGGAACTGCGCCAGGGCTGAGCGCATCAGAGTGGCTTCCACCCCGTTGGGCTGTCGCAACACCACTGTCGAGTCCGTCTCCATTCCAATAATCCCCGTCACGCTTTCGTCGTCGCGCGTTTCCGCCAAATAGCTGACGTACTTCGGCATGACTTCACGGTTCGGGTCAAGAATGTTCGAGAGCAGAATATCCTTGCCGCTGGACCGAACGGTTTCCAGATCGGGACCGAGCGCATGGCCCTGTCCCGCCAGGCGATGACACGAGGCACAACGCTCCAGGTATATCGCCGCACCGTGCCTGGCATCGCCCGCCAGCCTCAGCGCTCCCAGGCGGGAGTGAATGACCTCCTGCCGATCTCCAACCGGTGCCTGGCCCAGCAGCTTTGCGGCGCGCGCTCGGACTGCGGCATCGGGACGTTGCCGAAGGAACTCCATCTGGCTGGCGGAAAAGTCAGATCGGCGCAATTGTCCGGCTTCGAGAGCGTCCAATGCGGCGTCGATCCGTTCCGCGCGGCGCAGGAGAATCTCTATTCCTCGATTGCGTAGTGCGGGGGTCAGGCCTTCCCAAGCCGACAGGATGGCTTGGGGCACATGCGCATCCGCAAAATTGCCCAGGGCGTCCAGGGCGGCGCTCTGAACCGCCGCCGGCTGACCCGGCGCGAGGGCATCACGCAAAGGTTGCCTCGCCAAAGCATACGCGCCCTGCCCCAGCAGCCGTAGGGCGGCCAACCGGGCTGGCTGGCCTGTCGCAGAGTCTTGCCACAAAGCCTGCGCGCCACGGAGAAGCGCCTCCACTTTGCCAGGATCAGCGACTCGCGACAGAGTGGTGCCAGCCCGTTGGGTGCCTTCGCCAAGAGCGTTGCCCAAGGCACACGCAAGGGAGCGTGGCTCCGTCTGCGTCAGGACCGTCAGAGCTTGGTCCATTTCCACCCGCTGATGACGGGCGCCAACCAAAGTCATCAATTGGCGAGCAAAGGGTTCCAGGCCCGGGCGCCTCAATGCCCCGTCTTCGGCCAGAAGAGCCAGGAATTCTCCGGTGTCTTCGCCGAGAGAATTGAGGACGGCGAGATGCACCCACGAATCCTCCGCCCCGCGCTGCAAGATTTGCCGCAGCCAGGTTAGCTTGCCCGGAACGGAGATTCCTCCGAGGGTGTAGGCGAATTGATAACGAACAACAGGATCGGCGTCATTGGCCAAGCTTTGACAGGTATCAGCGGAGGCGACCTTCATCTGATCGGCGGCGGGGATGGTCTCGAGCAAGCGCAAGGAATGCTGGCGGACAAAAGGCTCGGAACGGGCGAGCCCGAAAGAAAGGTCAGCCGACTGCAAGGCGCCCAGGCCGTTGAGTGCGTAAAGAGCATGCAGGCAGGCCAGCCCTGACCGAGAGGAGCTGAGCAGTCTGCGCAAAGGCGGGACGGCGGCCTGGTCCTGGCGTTCATAGAGAAGCCGGGCAGCTGTATCCCGATGCCAGCCGTTCGGATGCTCCAGCGTGGCGACGAGTTCGTGGACACTCGCCTCCCGAAGCCGCGGCGCGGGACGACGCCGGAAGCCGTCGGGGACAAGGCGGTAGATTCGGCCGCGATCATTCCCGCTGTCCAAGTCGAGATGGCGCTTGATCGAGGCAGGAAAGGACCACGGATGCTCGATCACTTCCCGATACATATCGATAATGTACAACGCGCCGTCCGGCGCGTTGGCCATCTGCACCGGGCGGAACCACACATCGCGAGAAGCGAGAAACTCGGTTTTGACTTCGTCTGCCGGACGCTCCGCCCGCAGGCTGACGCCGTCCGACAGGACCCGTTTGCGATGGACCAGGTTACTGCCGCAATCAGCGACGAAAGCGTTGCCGCGAAAGTCTTCCGGCCAGGCGTCGCCGCGGTAGATAGTGATGCCGGTCGCGCTCGTGAAATAGCCGGACGCCCGGCCGCCTCCTTCGACAGGACCAGGAACGAGACCGGCGACGCGCCACTTGGTGCGAATCACGCGCCACGGTTCTTCCGGGCTGAGGCGGTAGACCTCAGCGGCGGGGCCGTCGACCGCAATGTCGACGGCAGGCGACGGCATCGCCAGCGCGGGATTGCGTGCCACGTAGCGATCTTCAAACATCACCGCGCGGATATGACTGCTGTTGCTACAGACGAATTTGCGCCCATGATCGTCGAAACTCATCCCGTATTGGCCACCGCCGCTTTCGGCTTGCAGCTGTCGCGTGCGCGGATCGAAAGAGAAGTCCCGGCCACGCAGGTCGAGAGCGGGACGGCCGGGTTGGGCTGGGGAAGTGATGACGCCGCCATTGCCACCATTGGCTCCATGAATGCGATTATCCAGGCCCCAAGCAAAGCTGTTCACCAATTGCTGCACGTTCAACCGCTGCACGCCGATGCCAAAGCCGGTGAAGACCACTTCCCGATCGTCCGCCACCCCGTCGCCATTGCGGTCCTTCAAATAGAGAAGGTCCGGCGTCGCAGCGACGAAGACGCCGCCGTCGTAACAGATGACCGCTGTCGGCCAGGGCAGGTTGTCCGCAAAAACAGTCGCCCGGTCAAATCGCCCGTCTCCATTTGTGTCTTCCAGAAGGCGAATGCGGCCCAGACGCTCCTCGCGATGCTCTGAATAGTCACGCATCTCGACGACAAACAACCGACCGTTCTCGTCAAACGAGAGCGCAATCGGGTCCATCACCTCCGGCTCCGCCGCCGCCAACTCGAGGCGCGAGCCTGACTTCACTTGGAAAGTCCCGACGGCTTTTTCCGGCGGTGTCGGCAAGACTCTGGGCAGGTCGGCGGCCGAAATATCCGGCTCAGCGGGCGCGCTCTGGCCCGCGCCTGCGAATAGCGAGATCAAGGCGAAACTCGCCGCCGCCTCGGATAAGCCAAAGAACTTCATAACGGCGAGGATGCGCAGTCGGCGGACTGGAGGAAAGCCTGATTTAGCTCTGTCTCCGCCGTCGACGCGAGATCGTCGCCGGGTCGGCGACTTAACCCCAAATCGCATCCCGGCCGTATGGAGCCAAAATATGAAACGATCCGGAGTGCTTCAAGTAGCGGGCGGAACAGCTTTTGGACGGAAGAGAGCGGCGTCCAGGATGGACCAGAGATGGATAATCCACCCCAAAAGGACGAACCAAAGAACGATTGCCAGGACGAACTGAATCCCCGCGATCAGCAGCCGACCTTGAATCAACTGGCCGAGGCCTGGAATAAAAAAACTGGCCAGGGCGGCGATCACATTTCCGGTTGAACCTTGTCCTGCCATAGCGCTTCTTTCGACCGAGTCTGACCCATGGCAGGCTTCTGCGCCATCAGGCTGGCGCCGCGCCGTCGGCTCGGGGATTAGCCTGCCGCGACCGATTACTTGCCGGGAGGGGCCATCAGTTTGCGATTCAACGCGAGTGCCAGCCGATTGTTGTTGACCGCCATCTTGCGAAATTCTCCGAATTTCTCCACCTCCGCGGGCTTGAGGAAGGTGGCGGCGCGAGCTTGGGTCTGCTCGTAGATCGAGTCCATCAGTTGGATGTTCTTCTCCCCTTCCTCTTCCGAAACAAAATTGCGGAAATTGAGTGTCGGCACGGTTTGATAGTCTGAGCTCAGTCCGGCCCCTGCCAGCGCCTTTTGCGTCTCCTCTTGCAAGACGGCGTAGAGTTGCTTCCCAGCCGCATCCTTGCTCGTTTGATCCCCCTGCAACATCATGCCCTTGAACTGATCGGCGGTCAGATGGCTGAGCAGGTTGCGATTGTAGTCTTTGAATTGGGTCAATGCGTCGTCGCCCAACAGACTCTTGATCTTGCCGTGCAATTCCGTTTCTTGCTGCGAAAAGAGACGATCGATTTCCTCGCCGGCTTTACCGTCGCGCAAAAGAGCGGTGATGTGATTGATGTTGGTCATGACATCATCGGCCAGCACTTCGTTGAGTTGCTCGAGTTGGTTGGAAGAGAGATTGGCCACCTTGCCAAAATCTTTGTAGACGATAGACAGCCCCAGCTTCTGCTGGTCGCGGATCGCCTTGGCCATCTCCGGTGTTTGCGTAACGCCGCTGAGCGGGCTTACCTGGCGTGAGCTGGCCGCCGCCGCAGCCTCGCTCGCAGTTTTCCGCAGCACGCCTACTTCACCGCGCAGTTTCATCAACTCCTGGACTTGCTTCGGGTCTGCGGCGGATTCGTCCGATGGCGAAGCCGCTCTGGCGAGCAAATTGGAGAGGCGCTGATTCTCGCGCTTGAGGCTGTGCAACTCTTCCAATTGCGAGCGGAGGGCGACCGTTTCCTCCTGGAGTTGGGATTTTTGACGTTGCTGCAGGGCCAAGGGCACGGTCAGAACAACCGTGATGGCCGCGACAATTCCAATCTGTAGCTTGGTCATGCTCATAAGTTGTAAAACAAGGGTTGCGGTGCCGCCTCCCACGGCGGCGGTGGTAAGGGCTGCGGAAGTCACCGTCACGATCAGACCGACCGGGGCGGCGTTGACAGCTTCGCTCGCCAGCAGGGCGGCGAGGGCGCCGCTGGACAGGGTGATACCCCGTTTCTGCAGGAGATGCCTCAGCTTCTCCAACGCCCGGTTGACACGCTTTCGGGCTGCTTCCTCGGTTCCGCCGATCGCCTGACCGACGGCGCTGAACTCCTGCTGCTCGAAGAACCGGAGTAAAATCGCTTGGCGATCCTGCGCTCTCAGCCGGTTGATCGCTTCGTCCAGGACCGGTGCGATCTCCTTTAAGTTGGATTCGCCATCCGCTTGATTGATTTCCATGGCCAGTTTTTCGCGGGCTTTTCGCCGCAATTCAGTTCGCACCAATTTTTTCGCCATGTAGCAAGTGTGCCGGTGCAGCCAGCCACCAATCATGGCACCTTGGGAAAACGTTCCGGCAACTTTGGCCAGATCGGCGAAAACCCGCTGGGTCACGTCTTCGGCCGAATGGGTATCCCAATTCACCAAGCGAAGCGCGGTCGAGTGGACCAGGTCAATATAACGGCTGACGACTTCCTGAAAGGCCTGCTCGGATCCGGAGGTCGCGTATTCCGCCAGCAATTGGTCAACTTCTAACATTGTTTGACGTTAAGAACCCGCCATGACAGCAAAGCGGACAGAAATCTTGCGCCGGGATGCCCGCCCGCCCGATCGCATGGTCAAGGCGAGCTTTGGCTGACAGGGGGTGGAATGCACGAAAAGTCCGCTTCCAGCCCCCTCCGCGGGGCAAGTCGTGACCTGAGAGCGAGCGGTTCTCAGCCCACCCTAACTCGGGCGCGCTGGAATGAGAAGTGACAAAGCATCCGGGAGCTGACAAAGTCGGGTGATGCGTCGGTTGGTCCTGGTGTGGCTGTTCATGGCAGGTGCGTTCGCTGACCTCTGGTGGGCGCCTGTCCCTGACTTCAACCTCTTCGATACCAACCTTAGCTCCCCGCGGCGCAATACGGCCGTATCGCCGCGAGATTACCAACAGCAAATTTCTGCCTTCTACTTTGCCCACGCGGATTGCAGCTACTGCAGCGAGCAATTCGGCTTTCTAAACCAACTGCAAGCCGAACTGCGTGCGACCAATACCGACTTTAACATTGAAATTGCGGGAGTGAATGACGCGTCGAAAGCGGCATTCAACGCTGTCATTACTTCCGGGCGAACGATTCCGTGGCTGCAAGATACGGCCACCGACAATGTCTGGACACGGTGGCAGGTCGGCTACCGCGATCTGCGCGTGCTCGACAGTCAGAATCAACTTCTCGCCGTTTACAACCTCACCGAGCACAACCTTAGCGACCCCTCCAACCGCGCGGCCTTGACCCAACTGCTCCTCGATGCCGCCCGGAGGCAAGACAGCGACCACGATGGATTACCCGACGATTGGGAAACACGCTTCTTCGGCAACCTCGCCGCGGGCCCAGCCGACGACCCAGACGGCGACGGATGGGACAACCTTCTTGAATTCGCCTTCGGCACCGATCCAAAGACGCCGACTGCGGCGAGCTCGCTGGGCCCAAACGCGGTCCGCACGCGCCAATCGTCCCAGCTCACCATCTCTTTCCATCGCCGCCTTGGGTCGCTAATCACGTATACCGTCGAAACCTCGAACGACCTCAGCCAATGGAACCCCGCGGTTCCGGAAGCGATTTCGATCCTGGCGCCGCGAAACCTATTTGACGGCACCGGAACCGCCGAAGTCGTCTGCTTTCCCAGTCGTGCCGCCTTTGCCGCCGGTCCGCAATTTGTCAGGGTCCGGGCTGCTCTGCGCTAAGGTGCGCGCGCCCTGGCTTTCGCGGCTGGCTCCCCGGTGGCCAAAGATTGAACTCCTCGAGCGTTTGTGGTAACCAATAGACGAAGATCCGGCGCGGTTCGATGATAGGCCCGCTCAACCGCGCTCAAGAGGCGAACGAGCGGGTTGCCATTGCTAACAACAAGTCGTGCAACGTCCATCCTTGATGAGCTTATGAACCACAGCCAACTAAGCCGCCGCCAATTCTTGCGCGAGTCCATTACTGCCACTGGAGCTGTCGTCCTCGGAGCGCAACGGATGGCGGCCGCTCCTGGCGGCAAGCGCACTGCCGTCGACC
Source organism: Verrucomicrobiota bacterium (assembly GCA_046346765.1). GTDB lineage: Bacteria > Verrucomicrobiota > Verrucomicrobiia > Limisphaerales > SIBE01 > JAXMHN01. The sequence goes on from JAXMHN010000098.1 coordinate 9,933, forward strand.
AGGTTACACTCGGAGCCACCGGCATTAAGACCAGCCGCCTGGGGATGGGCACTGGCAGTAACAGCGGCCAGGTCCAGCACGAACTGGGGCGCGAGCACTTCACTAGCCTGGTCCATTATGCTTACGACCAGGGGATCACCTATTTCGATTGCGCCGAAACCTATCAGACTTTCGATTGGATGGCCGGCGCTATCAAAGGCTTGCCTCGGGAAAACCTCTTCATCCAATCCAAGATCCCAGGCCAACCAGAGAACGTTCTCGCTGCCATCGATCGGCATCGGAAAGTATTCGACAGCGATTACATCGATTCGATGTTGATCCACTGCATGATCAAAGATGGATGGACCGACCAATGGAAACGGATCATGGACGGGTTCAACGAGGCCAAAGCGAAAGGATGGATCCGAGGCAAAGGAGTTTCCTGCCACAGCTTGCCAGCCTTACGTACCGCCACGACCACTCCCTGGGCCGAAGTGCATCTGGTCCGAGTCAATCCCCAGGGCCGCCGTATCGACGGTGAGGAGGAATCCGTCTGGAATGACAACATCCATGACGTTTCCCCAGTCGTCACCCAAATCAAGGAGATGCGCGCAAAAGGCCGAGGCGTCATCGGCATGAAGATCATCGGCAACGGGGAATTCGTCACTCCGGAAGACCGCGAAAAGTCGATTCGCTTCGCCATGTCCAGGCGTGAACTGGACGCCGTTGTGATCGGTTTCAAGAGCCGTCCCGAGATCGATGAAGCCATCCAACGGATCAACCGCGCCCTGGCGGAGGCTTAGCCGCGGACTGGGAGCTGGAAAGTTGGCTCGATTCGGTGGGCTTGCCGCAAAAAAGCCGGCTGAATGGCACGGTGCGCAGGACTTTGCCAACAATGCATTCGCGAGTGACGACACAGCTCGCCACCTGTGTCGGAGCCAAGGTGCGGTTGTCGCCGATGACAGCGAAGCGCCCTGTCCGGAGCTTGCCCGGCGCTATATAGAGCAAACCCGACTGCAAGGGATAGCGCTCCGCGACCGGTAAGCCGTTGACGAACATGTGCCCCGCCTTCAGCTCCAGCTGCTCGCCTGGAAGGCCAACCACTCTCTTGACGATCAGATCTCGACCGCTCAACGCCACCACCACGTCGCCGCGCGCCGGATCAGCGGCCCGGTAAGCCGTTTTGTCGACAATCAGCAAATCCCCCGACGCGAGGGATGGGAGCATGCTCTCGCCTTGGACGAACGCAAAGCGATAACGGGCATGGGCGACCAAGAGGAGGGCCAGCAAGCCGACGAGCGGGAGATGCCCCGCCCTGGATTTGAAGTGGCTGAATTCTGAGATCAGGTGCATCCGTTCATTCGGTGGGTTTCCCGTCAATCGAGGTGAGTTTGCCGCCCGGCGGTCCACCCAGGCTCGGCTCCAGGCCGTTGGAAAACGCAATCTTGCTCCATCCCTGGGCGGAGAACCGCGCAGGAATGCTGCCCAGGAAATTCATGGCGCGGGCGACTTCCTCCTGACGCCCCAAGGCCTCGCCAAAGGCGACCGCGGTGCCTTTGCTCCTGGTCACCATTCCGGAGGTCGGATGCCGGTAGAGCGTTGCCAGATACAGATCGAGCCAACGGTCACCGCACGGCTGCTTCTTCAGCAGGTAAAGAAGCTCGTTGATCAGGTGCAACTGCTGCTCCGTGCCTTCGAATTGACGCATTCCCTCGCGCAAAGCCCGGATCATATCGTCGACTAATCCCGATTCGGAGGTCCGCCATGGGTGCGGCTTCGACCCTATCGCCTGGGAACCCGCTCGAAGGTCGGTCACGAATTCCGTACAGATCGCATCCAGCCTGGCCTTGGCGTTGTCCACTTCTGAAAAAGACTGTTCCGCCAGGTAATACTCGAAGGGCACCCTCGTGCTCAGAGCCAGCCTGGATTTTGTCCTGAACGAGCCGGCGAGATATCCAGCCGCCACCCCGATTGCGAGGCACAGGCCTGCGGCGAGAAGCGCGCCTCGGGAGTGAGCGCGCGCGCGAACAATTGGGAGTGACTCTTCCTTTGCCTGCATGAATAACCATGGCGGGATTCCCGCCACTTCTACATGCGCAGGAATGGACCATAGTCCGTCAATTGATGAACGCCGCCTATCCTGATATCGGAGGCCGCTGTTTCCTGCTTCAACCAAACACCTGAGGCCAACTACGTTGGCGAGGGACATTGGGCCATGCCCGAGAGGGGAAGGAACGAGAGCGTGTCGCAGAGCCGCTGCCCCAACTCCTCCAGAAGGAAGCAGCACGCCCGTCACATCTCTCGTCCCTCCTAAGTGCGTGCGTCCATCCGAATTACGATCCCCAGCATGACCCAGCGACGGCAATACGAAGGCCATCGGTCCCCAAGCAGCATTTCCCCCTAAAAAAGAACGGCCCATGCCGGTTGTTCCCGAGCGACCGGCTTGAACAGCAAGCAGGTGGTTCCGGCACGGGCCGAGGAACGTCGACGGTAGCTACTCTGCTCTCCCAACCCTCATTGAGCGAACCGAAGCCTTCGTCGCATTGATCCTCGCCCCTACATGCGCAAGGCCGCCGGAAACCCCGCCAATAAAAAGTTAGCCCACCCATTGGAAGCAAAACGCCCGCGCCGGAACTCCCAGTGGTGGCCTACCTGAACCGCAAGCAAGCCGTTCCGGTCGCGGGCTCGGCATTCTCTGAAACTCAATGCCGTTCACTTGAATAGGCGCGAAGCAGCATTGAAACCCGCAAAGAAATCTGGTCTGGCCTCTGATCTCCGCCGCTAGAAGCGGTGCTTCTTTGCGCTTTCCTTTCAACCAGAATGGCCTAGAAAAGAGGTGTTCCACGTGGTCCCGAGCGATCTGCGAGCAGAGGTAATCCAGGTCTGGAGGGGCGCAATTGAACCATTCAAAGCCATGAAGATCAAACGTCGAGAGTTCCTGGAAAAATCCATTGCTGGCGTGGGTGGCGTGTTGCTCGGCAGCCGTTTTGCGGCCGCGGAGCCGGCCAAAACCAAAATCAACCCCTATGAACTAGTTACTTTGGGGAAGACCGACCTCAAAATGTCCCGCTTTTGCCTGGGCACAGGGATGCGCGGGGGCAATCGTGAGTCAAACCACACCCGAATGGGGAAGGAGAAGTTTGAGGCACTGATCCGCGGGTCGCATGAGCGAGGCACGACGGTCTTTGACTTGGCCGACCTTTACGGAACGCATCCTTATGTCATTCCAGCCTTGAAAGGAATCCCCCGCGATCGCCTCACGATTATCAGCAAAATCTGGTGGGCTCCCAATGGCATCCCTGAACAGGAGCGTCCTGACGCCAACATCGTGATTGAGCGCTTTCTCCGCGAATTGAAGACGGATTATATCGACCTCGTGCTGCTCCATTGCGTCACCGCGCCGACCTGGAACCAGGATCTCCGCAAGCAGATGGACATTCTCGCCGACCTCAAAAGCAAGAAAGTCATCCGCGCCCATGGTGTTTCATGCCATTCACTGCCGGCGCTGGAAGCCTGCATTAAGGAGCCGTGGGTTGATTCCGTTCACGCCCGTATCAATCCCACCGGGGTGAGCATGGATGGTCCACCCGAGAAGGTGGTTCCCGTCCTTCAATCGATCCATCAGGCTGGCAAAGGCGTTGTCGGCATGAAACTGGTTGGCGAAGGCCGTTATCGCAATAGCGACGAACTCCGCAACAAATCCATCCAGTACGTCCTCGGACTCGGTTGCGTCGATATTCTCAATGTCGGTTGCGAGAATCTGAAGGAAGTTGATGACTTCACCGGCCGGGTCACAGCGGTGACTGCCTAAAGTCCGCAGGCCAGGAACTGGCCCATCTACAATCCCGCGGGACGGCGGAGACGTGCGGCGACGCGACGCTGCGCTTTCTTTTTTCTTCCGATCCGCCACCGATCCTCGCGGGCGCTACCGCCAAGGACTTGCACTTGGGCCGGGATTCAGAAAC
>JAXMHN010000099.1:0-13797 GCA_046346765.1 Verrucomicrobiota bacterium
TCAGGAGATTGACGAAGAACGCTTCGACCGGTTCCGCCGCGGTGTCCTGATCAAGCGTATTGACGATCAGAACCTTCTCCGTTTCCCCAGGCGCGAAGTGGATGGTTTGCTGCGCCGGCTGCGCTGTCGGGTCGGGCGCTGAGATGAAGTCGGGCCGTTGCCCAGTGAGGAGCATCGTTTGGATGGGGAGGGCCGTCACGGCCGTTCCCTGGCTGCTCGCATAGCTGACGTAGATATCCTTCTCACTCGCCTTGCCGAGCTGGACTTTGAAGACGGCTGTGCCGCCCTCAAAGACCTCCGTGGTGTTGGGTGAGCCGGGCACCTGGTTGGCCGGATCCAGGACCAGCCCGACTCGCACGGGCGCGTCGTCGTCGGCGATGACCGCAACGCCATGGTCATCCGCGAGAAGCGCTTTTTGAGCATTGATCAACTGCACAAAGAAGCGTTCTTCATACTCATCCACCGTATCGTCCAGCACCGTCACCGTGACCGCCTTCTCCGTTTGACCAGGCAAGAACACCAGCACCCCGCCGCCCGCCTGGTAATCCGTTCCGGTCGTGGCGTAATGGACCTGGCCTTCCGCTTCAAAGGCCGCCGAATCGACCGTCTTCCAGTTGACCGTCACAATATCCGCGCTCGGATTCGACAAGCGGACGGTAAAGCGGGCCGGGTCGTTTTCATGGGCGGGCGCGGTGCCTTTGTCCTCCGGAACATAGTCGCTGATGCTCAGCTCGGGCGGACCGTCGTCGCCGATGATCGTGGCCGTGGTGCCAAGCGACACCTGGCCGCCATTGGAGAAGAAGACGGGATCATTGGCGGGAGATGTCAACTGGTCGAGGATGACCTGGAACTGTTCGTAGCGACCTTCATAGATGGTGTCGCCAACCAGCGGCACGGCCACCGTTTTGCTCCGCGCTCCTGCTTCAAAGCGGACCGTCGTATTGACCGCGATATAGTCGGGGAACGCGCCGGTGGATTGGGCCGTCGCATTGATGGTGCGGAACCGAACTGTTACCGGTGCGGTCACGAAGCGGGACAAAGTCAGCGTGACGTTCAGCATCCCGCTGCCAGTTTGCCCCTCTTCCGCCGATGGAGCTTCGTCCACCGAAAGCACCACTTGTCCAATGACGCCGGCATTGACCGTGGTCAGAGTTTCATTGACGTGCAGAGTGAAGGTCTCGCTCATCCCAATATTGGCCTGACCGACGGGCTTGCCAACCAACGCCAGCTCAGGTTTGGTGATGTCCGCATCGCTGTCGATCGCCTCATTCTCGCTTTGATTCCGCGCCACCAACTTCAGGCCCTTCTGCGTCGCGCTGTCGTAAGGCGACGTGAAGACGAGGAAGTACTTTTCGGGGTCCAGCCCAGTGAACTTGAACGAACCGTCTTCCTTCGTCACGGTCGAGTCGTGGAAGGTCGGATCGGACGGACTGTAGATTTCCACTTGGACGCCCCCCGCGCCCGGCTCGCCTTCGTCGCGAATGCTGTTGCCATTCAAATCCAGCCAAACCACCGAACGGACCGCGATGCCCGTGTCCCGGTCGCCGGTCTTGCCTTGGGCATCGTCGCCGAAAAGTTGATCATCGCCGGTGCCGCCATCCATCATATCGTTGTTGTCTTCTTCGATGACCTCGCTTTGGCCGCTGACGAAGAAATTGCCGCCGAAGAGGAAATCATCACCCTGGCCGCCGAAGAGGAAATCGTAGTTGCCGCCGCCAATGATGAAATCGTCATGGGTCGCCGTGGCCTGCGGTGGATCCGCAACCTCCGGGAGGTCCTCAAAGCCGATCCCCGTTACGGTGAGGCCGTTAATCGGGTCATCCGGGATGGGTTGGGGCGACCAGTTTTGGACCGTGTCGCCGACCAACAAATCGACCCCGCTATGGCCGAAGAGCTGGTCGTTGCCATTCCCGCCGAGCAGGACGTCGTTGCCGAGCGCCTCCCGGGATCAAGTCATCGCCGACCACCTTGGAGACGACGTCGTTGCCATCGCCTGCTTGAATCGTCGGCCCCATCGTCCCCTTTGATATTGTCGTCGCCCAAGCCCGCATCGATGACATCTTGCCGGAACCGCCCTCAATCGTGTCGAGGCCCGGGCCGGACGATGTGGTCGCCCCTCCCCCGCCGCCATAAATCTTGTCGTCACCGTCGCTGCCGGTGATCTCGCCGGCGCCATCAGCAACGCCGGCGATCGCGGCCGCGGCACCTGGATGACCTCGTATTCTTCCGGCTTTGCCCAGCGGATTTCCAGGCTGGTGCCGCGCTGGTGATGGTGTCATCGCCGTCGCCGCCATCGATCAAGCCGCCGCCGTCCCCAGCAAGCACGGTGTCATTGCCTTCGCCGAGGTGAATGTCGTCGGAGGTCGTGCCACGCAGGTCGATGTAATCGTCCTTCTTGCCGGCGTTTTTGACTGATCTTGGCCACCCCCTTGAACTCCTTAACGAAGCCCTCGATTCCTCACGGTCTCGCCGCCGGGATCATCCGCGATATGTTTGACCACGAAGCGTTCGGCTCCGTCAGTCGTGTCCAATGCCAACCGCTTGGCCGCATCATCACCAAATGCAACGTGAGCGTGTCTCCGCTTTGACTGGCGGAGGCTCAGGGAGCTGGCAGGTGAACTCGAACTCGAACAGCGTGATGGTGGCGAATTCCCACTCCGCATCGATGGAGAACAGAAGCAGGGTTGACCTTCAAGAGTGCGCGCAGGAAGAGGTCCACCGTGCCATGGATATTAAACAGGCAAAGCGGATCGATCTGAGCCATCGAGAACAACTCGCTGATCGGATCCGGCCGTCGTTGTTGAAATCGTTCAGGTCGAAATCGACCGTCACCCGCACGCCGCCCTCCACGCCCGCTTCGGCCACCCCCAAGTTGATCTCCGCCCCGGCGAAGATCTCCCCAAGAAACCGCACTTCCGGACGTTCATTGCCGGATTCATCAAAGTCGATGATGTAAAAGCCATCGAAGATGTCGGCCACGTTCTTGTCTGCCGAGGAAATGAACTTCTGGATCGAACGTGTCGTAGCCAAAGCCGAAGTCAGCTCCGCGCCGACCGTGCCCCGAAGCCCGGGCGTAGAGCGGCCCATAGATCAGATATCTTCTGCACGTAAGTGAACTCGAACTTAAAGGTCGGCAGGCGCACTTCGATCAACCGCACCGGCTGGCCGACGAAGAGTTGGAAAAGCTCAGCCGGATTCTCCCAGATCGGGAAGTGGAAGACGGAAGCATCCAGCTTCTTTATTGAAGCCGACGGTTTGACGGCCTCGGCGCCACCGGCGTTCGGATTGGCGTTCTTGATCGAGTCGAGGTCCTGTTCGAAATTGTTGAGGAGCTTGCCGGTCGGATTGATGCGCGGGGCCTCGCCGCCGATGCCCGCGATCATTTCAAAAGCCCCCATCGGAATGAGCAGGCTCTTGCCGTCGAAATTGCCGACCAACTGGACGAAACATCCACGACCTGGTGCAGCACATCGATGAACTGCCGCGTCCCCGGGTCCAGGTAGCCAAACGCCTCCGCCAAATCGAGGAACGTGATCGGCTCGCCCAACAAGTCACTGATCGGCAGGGGCGTCGTCACCATGTCCAGGATCGGATCGACCGGAGCAGTGAACTCCCCACGGATCTTCCCGAGCACCGGTCCGAGGTCGGAGATGTAAGAGCCGAGATCCAGGTAGATCTCGTCGAAAACGATGAAATGGCCGCGGCCCGTCCTGTCCATGCTCCAGATCCCAGCTCCAGTCGGGGTGGAAGTTGGCCAGGACACGCGGAAAAGCCCGCTTCCCCCAAAGCTCAAGCGGCGTGCAGATCCACATTCGCCACGGCCCCAAGCCGCGGCTGGAAGACGCTTGCCGAAATCCAGCCCGGGCGAGGTCAGTTCCGCAAGGTCAGTTTGCCGTCGTGATTCGGGTCTTGCAGATCCGATTTCAAACCCGCCGCGGAAATAGCCCCAGGTCTGGACATCCAGTTGCAGGAAGAACAGCTCCGCGCGCCGCCAGTTTCGGCGTGACGCTGAATCCGAGGAAGAGTTCAGCGGTCGTTCCCATGGCTGAGCTATTGACGTCGTCCGTGTTGACGTCGGTGAGGTCGACTGGCCTTCGGTCTGCGAGATAAAGCCATCATGCCGTTTCGGCCAGCAGGCGAAATCGAGGCCAGTTGGGCTGCGGTGCGGTCGGCTGACCGACCAGGCGTGCGCCAGGTCGATGTCGAGCAGCTCTTCATGTCGAGGATTGAAGAAGCGCTTGTGCAGGCCGGAGGTTGACCACTGGGCCGCTTCGTGGTCAGTTCGTCATCTTGATCTGCTGTTGATGTCGAGAGGGCGCCGTGGATCGATAAGTCGGCGCCAGGCTTGCCGGCATTCCAGATCACCTGTTGCAGGCATTTTGATCGTCTCGGTAGCGCTGCCGCGGTGGAGCGAATAGCCGTCCGCGGATCGGCCAGCAGGCCTCGCGGGCTCGTGAAGTTGGCCGTCCCGGCCAGCCGTCGCCTATCGAGACCTGATCCGGTGCGGCGACAGCGTCGGACCTGAAACCCGTCCTGGATGAAGCCGGGGCTTTGTCGAGGCCGTCGAGCAACAACCGGCGCTCTTATCCGGATGCTGAGAGATCGGATTGATGAATTTCTTCAGCTGATCAGGCGTGGCAATGGTCGTCTTAGCCAACGCCATTCGATGTGCCCGTCATGTTCGGGTTGCCGTCGTCATCGGCGTGACGCACCGCTGAACGTCGGCTTGTGTGCTCAGCCGGATGGGTCGTAATCATGACGCCTGCACTATTGATCATGATATCATGAGGGTATTGAAGTGCAGTTATATACATCAGCATGGGGATCGGTTATGAGACGAGAACCCACATGAACTTATCTTTGTACGTGGAAGTGATGATGAAATCATTGTGTTTCCCTTACATTTATCTGGATCATGCAGCATCAGACTCCTTCGCAACAGTCCGGAATGAACAAACAGACAAAGAGAATCCAGATCCATCCACCACCGATATCCGGATAGCCATACGAATGCATCATGCCATCTGATCTGAAACTGTTCTTCGACAAACAGAAATAAATAATGGATCAACCGTCAAACTATTTTTTGATCCAGGCAAAGGCTTCATCAGGACAAACTAGTCTTAAAAACTAGGCCAATGCAACCGTATCAGAATTCATCTCATAACCCACAGACGACAGCTCAATTCTGCTACTTGATTTCAGGATCATCATCCTCCCCGGGTCACAGATTCCAACTCACGAGTCTGAAGTTGCCGACAGACGTGAGGCGGCAGCTCGGGTCGAGATCGTGCCAGATCGCTTCAGCAGGCGGAGGCCACCGTCAGTCATCGAAACCATCTCGAGTTCAGGATGCGAGGCAGGATCAGCCCAAGAATCAAGGCTACAATCAGCCAGAAGCATGACATCATCGAGCCATCCACCTTCAGGATGGATCAAACTAGAATAACAGAAAGATTGATGAGCAGCTGTAATTGTGCTTCTAAGCTTGAAAATGGCTAAACCTAGGAGGTTGATTGAAGCCAGATGTTATCATCAAAGCCAGTTAAATTCAAATGGATATGAATCATAGATTGCAGATTGACAAAATAAAATTACTCCAGCAGCGCTCAGTCAATGCCATCAGTGAACCAGAATAATTAGATCATAGCTTGAACAGTGATCCGCGAATTCAACTCATCGTGACTCCCACGAATCAGTTCTTAATGAGGGACTTTCTTTCAACGTCAATTTACTCGGGATGATCCGCCAGGCAGCATCGCTCCTCTATTAAATACCGTAGGTCAGGAGAAGAGCATTACGTCACCTGGGAGGTGATGCAGTGAGCCATCCATTGAGTTGGGATCGAGTCACTTCAAACCTTCACTGCCCTGCCCACAGACGGTTAGGACATCATCCACCATTCCAAATCAAAGAGATAATTCTGATTGACCCAGATAATTAGCCTGGAAGGCATTCCGATCTCACCTGGATATCACGATCCATCGTTTGACTCTTCCGGATGACGCTGGTGAACCTCACAACTCCAGGCCGACCCTTGTCAGCCCGCCCCTGGCACCTTATGCCGGGTATCTTTCCGTCGAGAGGTCTCCCCGGGGATCCAGACATTTGCCGGTGGAGAACGTCATCCCCAATGGCCTTTCCTTCTGAGATCTGGAAAATGGCATCGCTGAATTCTGGATCCAGTTGTTGACCTCAAGTGGAAAACACCTGTCTTGCCAGCATGGGTCCAAGTTAAAGATCCAGGTCACTTGGGATATCCGGGATTTGAATGTGATCATTGGCATCCGTAGGCTGCTGATGTGAGGCACCGGATCAGAACTGAGCAGGCTGGGCCATTCAGAACCCTACGTGAGGTTCGTATCAGGACTCAGATCTTCTTTGAAGCATGAGCTGTTATCAGTTCGAGATGTAAAAGCAGTTTGGCCAGTGTAGCAGCCCCCAATCAGGGAATCATTGGAAGCAACGACGTTATGCTGAACCAATTTCCCGACTTAACGTCAATACGATGAACCAAATGCTGATTTACATGACGATTGATGGTCGGTCAAGCTGCTTCAAGTGGCCAGATCGATGTTCAAAGCCTTTGAGGGAGGGACTTGGCTGGAGCAGTGAATCAGGCTCAGTTCCGTTGATGTTGGGCATCAGTTACCAGTCCCGTGATCTCGGTAACACTTGGTTGGTCCTTCGACATATAACTGATCCGGGTGATGACCCAAGATGATTCTCCAAACGTTATCCCCGTTCAAATCTTCTTCAGTCAGGAGATGTATCACCATCGATATCCTCACTTGAATGCGACATGGATATATTCAATATGGCACTCTTTGTTCAGATCAGGGGTACTTATCCCTTGAAATGGAATGTTGCTTGGATCAGGCTGGTGTTTGCATTCAATCCTCGTTGGCTTTGTCAGAGTGTTGATCATGGCGTCGCAGTCTTCCTGCAGTGCCATGAGACGATGCTCCTGATCCCGGCTTTGCCTTTGATGATCCAGTGGCTCAGCCCTCCTTGGGTAAATCTTACCGTCAGATTTAAACGTTGATATAATTGACCAGGTGTTCGATCCCGTGAACCCGGCCGTATCCGCCGCCACTAAATCAATCGGGATGGGAACCGGATCGCCGTTGAGGAAGATATCGAAATGGGCATTGGCGGACAGGCGGCCGTTGGAGGGGACCGGGACCAGCGGCGAAGTCAGGATCATCGGCACTTCGATCGCGCTGAAATCGAAGCCCAAAGTCATGCCCAGCTTGAGATTGACGGAGGCGGCGAGGTTGCCGTTCAGGGAAGCTTCGGCGATCAGCCCAAGGCTCTCACCGAATTTAAGAGGGATATTCAGAACCGGCAGGTTCTGGTTGATATTGACGGGGAAGGTGATGACCTTCTTGTTTGGGTCATAGGGGGGAGGGCTCAGGCCGAGGGCTTGCCCGACCGCTTGCACCATATCCCCGATGGCGGCGCGTTCTACTTCGATGGCCCGTTGATTGTTCGCGAATCCGAGCGCGGTCAAGGGATGATTGGCGCCGGAAAAGCTCAGGATCAAGGTCGAGTGTTTCGTGACCTCGGTATCGCTCAAGGCCAGGACTGGTTGCCCTTCCTTGTTTACCCGACCGACGACGCGCCCGGCCGTGGCCGCAAAGACAGCCGCATGCAGCTTGTTAGCCAGGTCGGCCGCACTATTGAAGTTGCCAGCCGGCACATTCACCGTCACGGGCTCGTTCGATCCGGCCGCGAACGTCCCGATTTGGAGCTGGAGGCTGAAAGCGCCATACGTTCCTCCTAACGGCAGTTGCGCTACCGGCAACGGATTGCCCGAGCTGTCCCGAAACGCCGCCACCGATCGCAGTTCGACGCTCGCCACCTTCGGATAAACATTGGTGATGAACCACTGCGCGTAATCGAAGACATCTCCCAAAGTCGTGCCTCCGCTGAACGGAATATTGACGTCAAACACATCGGAGTTGCGGAACTGGTCCAGCCAATTGATCAGTTGCTTGATCAACGGCAGGAACTCACCCTCCCCGACCTGGACGAATTGCGGCAACGCCGGGAGTGTGCCAAAGATGATATTGCCGTTCGCATCTACCTTCACCAGGAACTGATTGGCCGGCTGGCCGGTCTCACGAAAGTAGACTTCGTTGGTGGCGAAGTTCACTTCGATGTTCAGGTCGAATGGGAAGGACCCAGGCCCCACCGCAATAAAGCCGTCCACGAACACCTTGAGATAATTCGTCAACGTCAGGTTGATGTTGTATCCGCCTTGGGTCGCCACGATCGCGTGCCCGGTCGTGTTCAGTTCGAGCAGAATGTTCCCGCCGACGTTGACAATGCCCGCCTCGAAATCCAGCTGAGCCGTCCCGCCCATCCCGTCGTTGTAGATAGCGAATTGACCCGTCCCGTTGCGGAACGAAATCACTTCCGTCGCGCCGGCCTTCAATTTTAGCGTTAGATCCTCCACCTTCACGCCGATGAACGGAGGGACGCCTGCATCCACGTCGCTAAAAGTGAAAACGCCGCTCAGCGTTTGCGTGCCGCCACCCGCGTTGAAGGAGATACCAAGGGGCCCCTTGATCTCGAAAAACTCGCCGGCCGGCACTTGCAGCGGCACCAGCCCATCACCCGCGGCGGGCGCAGCCGGCGGTTGCGCCAGCCCAACTCCAGCCAAGGCGACCGCGCCTCCACCCGAGGCCAAACCGGCCAGGGCGGCGCCGCTTGAGCCCGAGAAGGCCGCCCCGCTGAAATCGAAAACCTCGTCAATGGCAGCCTGGGTGCTGTTGTTGAAGTTGAAGGTGAGCTTGATACCCGGATCGGGGTCGCCGTCGTCGATCGTCAGCCAGGGAGCTTGAATGACATCGACGACCACTTGCGCCGCGCCGGCGAACTGCCCGTTGTTGATGACGAACAGGCCGTTCCCGTCGCGGATATCAAAGAAAGGCGAAACCGGGCCGAGGTCGAACTGCACATCGCGCGCCGCCACGGTGATCATCTGCTGCCCAGTGGTCGACTGCCGCTGTTCGAAGCCAAAGTCCCCGGTAATGACGTCAAAACCAGCCACGGTCAGGTTCACCTTCAGCATCCGGAACCGAATGAAGGGACCGGTATCCACGTTCAAGGCGACCGGCTGTCCGCCAAGCTGGATGGTTTTTTGCAGCGGCTCGTCAGTCGTATTGATCTGCAGGCTAATGTCGCTGTTTGGATTGGTCGTAAACCCAATCACGCCCGGAACGCCGAATTGGAAGTTGCCAACTGTCGCCTGCCCGGCGAGCCCTTTGTCCGTGCTGACAAAGATGCCGGAGAGGTTATCGAGCACCAAAACCTGTTGCGCTCCTCCGTCCAGGAACGGCAGATGTCCCTGGTTGAATGCCACCGTCACGAACTTCCCCGCGTTTGGATCTTCCACTTGCTCAAAGGCAAAGTTGCCGGAAACCTGCAGTGCATTGCCAATTTGGCCGGCCAGCAAACTCAAGACGGCGGACTTGGCTTCGACGCGCAAATACTTGCCCGCCGGAAGACTCAAGTTCTTGGTCTGCCCCAGCACCGTGACTGGGCGGTTGATCGCTTGGGTAAAATCATTGATCGCAGCGCTGAACTGGCCGGTCAGGCCGGCGATGCCAAAGATGTCGACCGCCACGTCAGCGGACGTGATCTGCGCCACCATTCCCGATTCACTGCCAATCCGGGTCAGCAGGAGCACTCCCGCCCCGTTGGTCAGCGCCACTAATTTGTTGTTGCCAGGCAGGATAAAGGCGAAAGACAACCCTTCCACCGCAACCACGATGTCCTGTTCGTCGTCGTTCAAATTCGCCGGGGTCGTGTCGATCGGTTCGAAAGTAAACTTGTCCGCGTGCAGCACCAGGTCGGGAATGCCGAGATCCAAGGTGACATTCTGGCCGTCGATTCGGTAATACGGCCCGCCGCCTGGGATGGCGATGGATTGATTGTTCGGGAGCGGAACCGTGATCTGAGTAGACGCCCCGTTAAACGTCAACGTAAACGTCCCGGAAAGGTCGTCGATGTTAGGAAGCTCGGGACCGTTGCCAGGAGCAATCGTTAACGACGCGACCCCAGCCAAATCGCCATTGTCCTTCATCAAAAAGTGGCCTGTCCCGGTCGCCTTCAAGATCCGCAACTCCGGACCGATTCCCACCGTCAGCTTGAGCTCCAGGTTGGTGATATTGGCGTCGATGGCAATGTCGGTCGAACTGCCAGACTTGGAGAGGATGAAGATGCCGGTCAACTTCTGTCCGAAGACGAGCAGATCGCCGTTGACGGTCAAAGTGACGTCCGGCTTAACGTTATCGAACAAATCGGCATCGACGATGTGAAGGGTGTGCTGGCCGCTATATTTGGCGAAAGTGAAAGGCGCCCAAAGGTTGTTCGGATCGTTCAACGTGGCATTGAGCACCAACGTGGCATCAAGCGAAGAGCCCTGAGTGTGGTTAAAATTAGCCAGGCTCGGCAGCGTGGCCGGTTGCGTCGATAGCCAATGCCCGCCGGGAAACGTGTTCGGATCCGGCGCGAACTTGATGAACGCCTCAAAAATGACGGTTGCGGTAGTACTGATATTGGTCAGCGGGTTGGCCAACAGCCAGGCCGGCGTGAGTTGAAGCGGATTGATATTGGAAGCGATCGCTTTGACGCGCGGCGTGATCGACCGCAAGTCAACGAATGCATTGGGCGTCAGTGGATTACTGTCGCTGTCGTCATAACCAAAGGTGAAGTCCAGCTCCAGCGTGTCTTCCAGCGTCAGTTGCGAGCCTGCGCCGAACAAGAAATCAAACACCGTATTCAAGCCGCTGGCGAGCAACGCGGTCAGCTTGGTTTCCTTGAGCGTAAGCTTCACATCCCAGGCGTAATAAATAGTAGCGTCTGCTACCTGGCTGTAATGTCCCAGCACCGAAGTCACCTGGACGGTAAAGTTGCCAAATGATTGGCCTTCCAGGTCTTCAATCGCTTTGGTGACCAGGGCCTGGGTGGGTAGCCCATTGACGACGCTCAGGATCTTGGCCTGAATCGTATCCTCAACCATCTTCTTGGCATTGAGGAAGTCCTTGATCGGACTGCCGATCAGCGGAAGCGAGGTCGCGCCAGGAAGCGATAGGTTCAGCAGGTTGCCCGCCAGATCAGCGACATCCCGCAACGCACGCTCCACTTCCACCGCAACAGACTCGGTATCTACGACTCGAAGCCGCAGTTCCTTCGCGCCGTTGTCATACTCGGGAACCAAAGCCAGTTGATCGTTGCCGGGAACCGTTGTGCCAAGATAATTGGCGAACTCGCCCACTCGAACACCACCCCACTTGAGAATGGAGAAGTCGGTACCCGCGACCGGGGTGAAGCCGCTCAGCTTGATCTTGAGCGTGCCGTCGAGAGCGACATTTCCTGACGCAACAACTTGATCATAAACAACCGGAGTATTTGTCGCATTCCAGCCGGTGATCTCGATTTCCTGCGTAGCGTCCGCGGTCTGGGTGTAGTTGGTGGTATTGAATACCCCTGGTGAGAAACCGGGACTCAGCGTGCCGCCGTCGTTGAGCAAATCCAATCGCGGAGAACCATTCCCTCCAAGCACTTCACCGGCATGCAGCACGAATGAAACGGAACCCAGGCTGGTTCCATCCCCTTCCCCAGGAGGGCCATTCGCAGCCCGCAGGGTCTCGGTCAGCTGCTCGGTCATGGAAATCGGCTGCACCGTCGCGGGCGGAAGCGCAACCTCGGCCGATTCCTGGCCGGAATCGCTGGATCGGGTCACTGTGAGTCCCTCGCTCTCAGCGATCGCAACCGGCTGGGCCTCCCCAGTGGCGTTGACTGCCGCTGCCGGGCTGCTCTCCCCCTTGCTCGGCGAAACCACCACCAACTCCCCGTCCGGATCAGACGTTTCGGACGGGTTCGGCTCTTCGTCCAGCGTCCATTCATCGGCTCCGTCCCCGAGATCGCCGAAAATATCCTCCATCCGAACTCCGGCATCCATGGCAGACGACGACAATTGTTCGGCAGCGGGCGCAGGAATCGAGGCAGTCACCTCCACCACTTCGGACGACGACTCCCCCGCTCCTGTCAATTGCGGATCTACGCCATTAGCGGCAGAGAGCAGCAATCGCGGTTCGAGTGCTTCAAGGACAGTGTCCGTCGCCCAGACCCTAGCCATACGGGTGTATGCGCCTCAGAGGGAATCCAAACTTGACCGCCGCTGTCAAGCAGCAAATCTCGAGAGTCGTTGAATTCAGCGTGATTTCTGAGGATCGCGCGCCACGATTGACGGAGACGCCGATCGAGACTCGATGACGCGCGATCTAAACCCGAGCTGTATCAGGCCCGTATTGGGTTTACATCCGTTTTTGATCGGGTTTAGCTCGAATTGAGTGCGAAGCTCGCCGGGCCGTATCCTCTTCGCGGCAGGAGGGGCCCAGCGAAGCGACACCCCTTAATCTGTTTCTTGACACGCACTGTATGTGTGTAACCATACAGTCATTAAGTAGCTCGCCCGCCTCCTCGCGACCATCCGTCGCGGCGCAGGCCCAGGCCAGCCATCGATCCCATTCCCATTCTATGCTCGCAAACGTCTTACCCTCCCTGATCGCGCTCGCCGTGGTTTCAAGCGCCTTCCCGGCGCAATCCGCCACGGTCCCCCTCACGATACTGCCGCCCAATGATCAAGGATGGGTCCGCCTCAGCAGTCCCGGACAGACCGGCCGCGTTTTTCAGATTCGCGCATCGACGAACTTGCTGGACTGGACCACGATCGGCACGACTCACAACGACGTCTCGGAGTATCCGGATGCCGCCACACCGCTTTTCGCCCAGCGCTTCTATTTCTTGGCAGCGACGAATAGAACAGGGGCCGACGATTGGAAGAACCAGATTCACTTCCCCGACGACGCGTTTCTATCGAGTGGGGAGGGCGTATTCGGAGCTGATTTTCGCTGGATAAAATTCGCCATTCCGCTGGATGAACCAGCTCGGGTGTATTACCAGGACAGCCGGAAATACGAGTTTCACTATGATTTTGCCAAAGCGCGCTTGGAGCGGTTCAAGAATCTGACGCCGGAGCAGTTTGATCGAATTGCGTCGCGGACGAACGAGCAGGAGGTGCTGTTGGGGACGGTGTTGTTTCCGCCATTCCCGAGCCAGGGCGAGTTTGGGATTCAATTCGTAGGGTTGGATCCATACGCGCCGGAATTCTTAGCGCGTTACTACGAATTGGTCAGGGCTACGGTGGCCAGCGAACCTGGCGACCGGGCCTTTTACGTGCCAGCATACGAGCAAGCCCAGTCTGCGGAAGCGAACCGCGCCTACTTTGAATCGCGCGGGATCCAGCTGGCTTCGCCCGATCGGTGGCTGAGCACTGACGACGTCTACTCCACCGGGTGGGCGCTTGGTCGGTTGAAGTTCTTCAAAGGAACTGAAATCAACGATGCTTTTCGGGATGGCCGATTGCTGCCGGAGGACATCTTATTGACCGATGGCGTTCCGGCCGAGATTCCAGTGTTGGCCGGTGTGTTGACGCTGACACCCTCGACGCCGAACTCGCATGTGGCCATCCTCTCGAAGTCGTTTGGGTTACCGTTTGCCTACCTCTCGGACCCAGCGCAACGCGAGCGAGTGCAAGGCTTGGTCGGCACAGACATCTTCTTGCGGTTGAACCCTTTCGAGTTTGAAGTGAGGATAGTCGAGTTGGAGAATTCGATGGACCCAGCCGTTCGGGCGGAAATCCTCGCTCTGAAAGCGCCACCGGTTCTGCACATCGTTCCCATCGCCAAACGCGGCGCCTTAAGCGCGCCGACAGAACAGCTG